>DASXSF010000025.1:0-86685 GCA_036506155.1 Jatrophihabitantaceae bacterium | reverse complement strand
GGCGCAACCGCGTCCTGGTCGAGCGGCGCATCGTCGAGGGAAGCCTGAAGAACGACGAGGCGCGCCGCGTCGAGATCCACCCGCGCACCGCGGCAACGCTGCGCCGCTGGCGTGCCGCGACGGCCGCCGAGCGGCTGGCCGCGGGCGAGGCCTACGTAAGCGGCGAGCACGTGTTCGTCGACGAACTCGGCGAAGCGCTCAGCCCGGACGCGGTCAGTCATCGGTTCGGCAGGCTCGTCGCCCGGGTGGACGTCCCGTCGCTGACCATTCACGGGACGAGGCACACCTCCGGCACCGTGCTGGTCAGCGCGGGCGTGCCGGTGCATGTGGTTGCGGCTCGCCTCGGGCACGACCCGGCGGTGCTGCTCAAGACGTACGCGCACGTGCTGCCCGGATCCGACCGCGACGCGGCCGAGCGGGTCGGGCAGGCGATCTACGGGACGGCAGGCGGGCCTATCGAGTAGCTAGCGCACCGGCCGCCGTGCGTGAACACGGACGGCCGGCACTTGATCAACCCCGCCTGACTAGACCAGGGGAGCGACCCGATGCCAACCCAACCACGACCACCCCGCCATCACTACGCCGAGGCTGAGCGGCTCATCCGTGCCACCGAGGAGACGCCCGGGAACGCGGCGCTGCTCGCCATCGCACACGCGCTGCTCGCGGCGGCACCGCGCCGCGCGCGGCGACGCGAGCAGGAGCCCGCACACCGCAGCGGCGGCATCCCGCAGGAGAGGTGGCTGCGCGGCGACGAGTAACAACCCGCATCGACACGGTGTCCCGCCCGAAGGTTGAGCGGGACGCCGTCATGTCCTGTTAGGCCGGCTCAGCCGACATGTGGCGGCACTTTGCCGATCACCGCGATGATCTGCCCGACAACGACGAGCGCATCGACCGCGCGGATAGGCTCACCGGCCGCGATCGTCTGGGCGGAGAAGACGTCGATCATTCGGCTGAGCACCGGGTCATCCGCCACCTGCGGCATCGTTCGAAACGCGGTGAAACACGCGTCCAGCACGGGCAGCGCTAGGCCCTGCACCTCCTGCTCCGGGTCGCGCTCGGCGATCCGGGACAGGTCGTCGTGCAGCTGTTCGGCGCGCCACTGCGCATCTTCTAGCGAGAGTTTTCGTGTCATCGTGCGACGCAGGTTAGCGGAGTCTGCCAAAACGCTGCCACGGGCCCGACGAACCGGACACCACACCGCCGGCGTGGGCCGCTACAGGCCAGCGTTTCTCGGCGTTTCTCACGCGGGTGCCGGGAGCCGTCGTGTGATGCTGTCTCAGGTGACGGCAGAGCGCAACGTCCTGGGCGGCCCGCTTGCGGAGTGCGGCGCCGACCCGCTGACCGGTTTCTACCGGGACGGCTGCTGCAGCACCGGCCCGGATGACATCGGCAGCCACACGGTCTGCGCGGTTGTCAGCGCGGAGTTCCTTGAGCACCAGCAGCAGATCGGCAATGACCTGAGCACGCCGCGTCCCGAATTCCGCTTTCCGGGGCTGCGGCCCGGCGATCGCTGGTGCGTGGTTGCACTGCGATGGCTTGCGTCTTACGAGGCCGGTGTAGCCGCACCGGTCGTCCTGGAGGCGACGAACGAGCGGGCGCTCGACGTCGTCCCGCTCGACGCGCTGCGCGAGCATGCGGTGGACGTTCCACCCGACGCCAGCGCCCTTAGCTGATCGTCTTTTGCCACTCCGTCATCTGGCCGATCGGCTCGAAGCCCAATGCGCGGTTTACGCGCAACATCGGCTCGTTCTCGTTGGCGTTCCAGGTGTGGACGCAGCGCACACCGGGCAATTCGGCGAGCAGCGCCTGTAGGTTCGCCGACTTGAGCAGCATCCCGACACGGTGCCCTCGGTGCGCATGCAGGACGAGCGTGTCCCACTGGTAGGCAACGTCGGGCGTGTGCTCGGCGACGCCGATCGTCGTGTAGCCGACCAGCCGGCCGCTCGCCCGGTGGCGCGCCACCGTCTCCACGACACGCCGCCGCTGCTCGCGGGCGAGTCCGAAGATGCGGCGCACCCGCTCGGTGTCCCATGCCTCCTCCGCGTAGTCGAGGGCGCCCATCGGCGGGTCCGTGCTCATCCGCTGCGACAGCAGCGCCCGGTCGACGAGCCACTCGTCGGGTATGCCGTCCCAGGACGTCAGCACCTCGTAGCCGTCGGCATGCTTCTCCGCCTCGGCGCGGGCGGCCGCGACGTCGACCGGTAGCACGAGCCGGCTGCGCAGCTCGCGCTGGGCGGACGTGAAGCCGTGCCGTGCGGCGAAGCCCGCGGCCGGATCGTCGTGCCCGGTCGCGACATCCGACTCCGCGCCGAGCACAGCGCGGTGCTCTGCGCGGGCCATCCGCTCGACGTGCTCGAGCAGCGCGCTGCCGATGCTCCGGCGCCGGTGCTCAGGGTGCACCGCAACGGTGAAGTCGAGGCGGTGCGTGTTGTCCGTCAGGGCCAGTGCTACGTCGAGGTGTCCGGCAACGGTGCCGTCGCGAACGGCGGCCCAGGCCAGGCGCCGCTCATAGCGCTGGTCGCGGAAGCTTGCGCGGACCTCGTCCAGTGAATGGACGGCGTGCTCGTCGCCGTACTCGACGCGTTGGGATGCCTCCAGAACAGCCCGCCACGCCTCGAAGCGAGCCGCATCGTCCGGATCTACCGCAACGATCTCGAGCGCCATGACGACGACCGTCCCAGCGGCGTTCCCGTCGCGGCAACCTGTTTTCTCCGCCCGGCTATGTTTCGTGGCATGAGCGAATTGCTCCCCGCCACTCGGCACGCCCTGCTGCACCGGATCGCCACCGCACAGGTCGAGGGACGCGCTCCATCGCTCGTCGGCGCGGTCGTGCGCGACGGCGCGCCGGTCTGGACGGGCGGATGGGGTGCGGTCGGCGATTCGCGCGACAACACGCAGTACCGCATCGGGTCGATCTCCAAGACATTCGTCGCGGTGCAGGTGATGCGGCTGCGCGACGAGGGGTGGCTCGACCTCGCCGATCCACTCGGCAAGCACCTGCCAGGGACGCCCGTGAGCGATGTGCGCATCACCGAACTGCTCGGGCACACGGGGGGGTTGGCGTCCGAGTCCGCCGGAGCGTGGTGGGAGCGGGTACCAGGCGTACCGGCTCTGTCCGATGCGCTGGGCGCCGACCTCCTGCGCCATCCCGCCGGGCGCCGCTTCCACTACTCCAACCCGGGCTTCGGCGTACTCGGGGCGCTGGTCGCGCAGCTTCGCGGCACGCCCTGGGGTGAGGCGCTGCGGCGCGACATTCTCGAGCCGCTCGGCATGACGCGCACGACCCTCATGCCGCAGCAGCCGCACGCGTCCGGGTGGGCGGTTCACCCTTGGGCGGACGTGCTGCTGCCGGAGCCGGCCGAGGACGCCGGGCCGATGGCGCCGGCCGGCCAGCTCTGGTCGACGGTCACCGACCTGTGCAGGTTCGTGCGCTTCCTGGCCGAGGGTGATCCGGCTGTGCTGCGACTCGAGACATTGGAGGAGATGCGCGCGCCGGCCTCTGCAAGCACGGAACGTACCCAGGGGTACGGCCTTGGTATGCAAGTGCTCTACGACGGTGACCGAACCCTGGTCGGGCACACCGGGTCGATGCCCGGTTTCCTCGCCGCGGTGTGGATCAGCGCCGAGGAACGGCTCGGCGCGATCGCCCTGGCAAACGCGACCTCCGGCATCCAGATCGGCAGCCTGGCCGGCGAGCTGATCGGCATCGTCGCGTCGCACGAGCCGCCGCTGCCGCCGCCGTGGCATCCGGTGCAGACGTTCGACGACGAGCTGCTCGCCCTTACCGGCGCCTGGTACTGGGGGCCGACCGGGTACGGCGTGTACCTCCTCCCCGACCGGCAGTTGCGGCTCGAACCGCTGCGCGGTTCGGGGCGAGCGTCCCGGTTCCGTCCCGAACCGGACGGCACCTGGACCGGCCTCGAGGGCTACTACGCCGGGGAGCGGCTGCGGATCGGGCGGGATGCGAGCGGCCGGGTCACCCACCTCGACGTGGGCACTTTCGTCTTTACCCGCGCGCCCTACGACCCTGCCGCGCCGGTTCCTGGCGGCGTCGATCCGGACGGCTGGCGCGGCCTGCCCAGCTAGCGTCCCGACGTCGACGAAATCCGCGTGATCTTGGACTTCTGGTCGGATGGCGACCAGAACTCCAAGATCACGGCAGCGGTCCACGGGCGCCGGAGACGCCCCCGCCGCGGCCGCGACACGCCGAACTAGATGTGGTGCGTGCCTTTGTCGTGGCCCCTACATATGGTAGTCGACACACTGATCCGGCGCCTCATCCAGGGGTGTCGGCGTAGACCGGGCACGCCGATGCGCGCGCGGCTGCGTGCTGTCCGAAACCCGATCAGCGGGCCGCCAGACGACGGCGCGCCATCCGACGCTGTGCACGAACACGCCGCGGTGCGCCGGTGCCGCAGTTCTAGGAGGACGTATGACCACGACCGAGGCACCGAAGCGCCCGACGATGTGCGTCCGCAAGCGCAACGGCGACGCCGAGCCGGTCGACGTGAACAAGATCGTCCGTGCCGTGGAGCGCTTTGCGGGTGGGCTTTCCGATGTCGACCCGCTGCGGGTCGCGACCAAGACGATCAGCGGCCTCTACGACGGGGCCACTACCGCGGAGTTGGACCGACTCTCGATCCAGACCGCCGCCGAGATGATCGGCGAGGAGCCGCAGTACTCGAAGCTGGCCGCCGGCCTGCTCGCCGGCTACATCGGCAAGGAGGTGCGCGGGCAGGGCATCGCGTCGTTCAGCCAGGCTGTGAAGCTCGGCCACGCCGAGGGCCTGATCGGCGATGATACGGCGGCGTTGGTCAAGGACAGTGCGCGCAAGCTCGACGACGCAGTCGCAGTCGAAGCAGACCGGCGCTTCGAGTACTTCGGGCTGCGCACTGTCTACGACCGTTACCTGCTGCGCCATCCGCGCACTCGCCTGGTGATCGAGACACCGCAGTACTTTCTGCTGCGGGTCGCATGCGGCTTGTCGAGATCGCCATCCGAGGCCATCGGCTTCTATCGCCTCATGTCGTCGCTGGCCTATCTGCCGAGCTCGCCGACCCTCTTCAACTCCGGCACCCGTCACACGCAGATGTCCTCGTGCTACCTGCTCGACTCGCCGCGTGACGAGCTCGACTCCATCTACGAGCGGTACGCGCAGGTCGCGCGACTGTCCAAATATGCCGGTGGAATCGGCATCTCCTGGTCCCGGGTGCGCTCGCGGGGGGCGCTGATCCGGGGAACGAACGGCCAGGCGAACGGCATCGTGCCGTGGCTGCGCACGCTGGACGCTAGCGTGGCGGCCGTCAACCAGGGCGGCCGGCGCAAGGGCGCGGCCTGCGTATACCTCGAACCATGGCACCCCGACGTCGAGGAGTTCCTCGAGCTGCGCGACAACACCGGCGAGGACGCGCGCCGCACGCACAACCTCAACCTGGCGAACTGGATCCCGGACGAGTTCATGCGGCGGGTCGAGGCGGACGAGACGTGGTCGCTGTTCGACCCCGACGAGGTGCCCGAACTGCCCGACCTGTGGGGCTCGGCGTTCGACCAGGCGTACCGGCGCGCCGAGGCCGACGGCCGGTACGTGCGGCAGGTCAGCGCCCGCGACCTCTACGGCAGGATGATGCGGACGCTCGCCCAGACCGGCAACGGCTGGATGACCTTCAAGGACGCGGCAAACGCCAAGTGCAACCAAACCGGCGCGCCCGGAAATACAGTGCACCTGTCGAATCTGTGCACTGAGATCGTCGAGGTGTCATCAGATTCCGAGACAGCCGTGTGCAACCTGGGCTCGGTGAACCTCGCAGCCCACCTCGGGCCGGACGGCCTTGATTGGGCGAAGCTGCGCCAAACGGTCGTCACGTCCGTTACCTTCTTAGACCGCGTCATCGACATCAACTACTACCCGACTACGCCGGCCGCCACGTCCAATCCCCGATGGCGACCCGTTGGGCTCGGCGTAATGGGCCTTCAGGACGTGTTCTTCGCGCTGCGGCTGCCCTTCGACAGCGCAGCCGCCCGGGAGCTGTCGACGCGTGTCGCCGAGGAGATGTTTCTGACCGCCCTGGAGACGTCCGCCAGCCTGGCTGAGCGGTTCGGACCGCATCCGGCGTTCGCCCAGACACGAGCGGCGCAGGGCGAGTTGCAGCCCGACCTGTGGGGTGCGAGCTTCGGCCAGGCCGAGCGATGGGCCAGCGTACGCGCGCGCATTGCCAGAACGGGGTTGCGCAACTCATTGCTTGTCGCGATCGCACCCACGGCCACCATTGCATCGATCGCCGGCTGCTACGAGTGCATCGAGCCGCAGGTGTCGAACCTGTTCAAGCGGGAGACGCTGTCCGGCGAATTCCTTCAGGTGAATACCGCGCTCGTCCGTGACCTGAAGCAACGCGACCTGTGGACGCCCGAGATCCGCGATGCAATCAAGCGGGCCGACGGCTCGGTGCAGGGGATCGAGGCATTGCCGGCCGACGTGCGCGAGCTGTACCGGACCGCGTGGGAGCTGCCGCAGCGGGCGCTGATCGATCTCGCCGCAGCTCGGGCACCGTTCGTCGATCAGAGCCAGTCGCTGAATCTGTTTATGAGCGCCCCGTCCATCGGCAAGCTCAGCTCGATGTACCTGTACGCCTGGAAGTCCGGGCTGAAGACCACGTACTACCTGCGCTCGCGCCCGGCCACGCGCATCCAGCAAGCGACGGTAAGCACCGTCGCCTGCAGCCTGGAGAACCCCGAGTCGTGCGAGGCCTGCCAGTGAACGGCCGGCGTCCCCCGATTGCGCAAGAATCCCTCGCCTCAGACGAGCGATTCTTGCGCAATCCAGGACGGTTGCTCGATCCGGGGATGCAGCTCACGCTGCGGCCGATGCGGCATCCCCAGTTCTATGAGCGGTTCCGGGACGCGATCAAGAACACCTGGACGGTCGAGGAGGTCGACCTGCACTCCGACCTCAAGGACCTCGCCCGCCTGACGCCTGCAGAAAGACACCTGGTGAACCGGCTCGTCGCGTTCTTCGCCACCGGCGACACCATCGTCGCGAACAACCTGGTGCTCAACCTGTACCAGCACATCAACGCGCCTGAAGCACGGCTGTACTTATCGCGGCAGCTGTTCGAGGAGGCGGTGCATGTCCAGTTCTATCTGACCCTGCTCGACACGTACGTGCCGGACGAGCGGGAGCGGTTCGAGGCGTTCGCAGCCGTGGAGAACATCCCGTCGATCCGTCGCAAGGCCGAGTTCTGCTTCAAGTGGATCGACTCGATCTTCGGGCTGGACGAGCTGCGCACCCGTGACGACCGCCGTGCCTTCCTGCTCAACCTGATCTGCTTCGCGGCCTGTATCGAGGGGCTCTTCTTCTACGGCGCCTTCGCCTACGTGTACTTCCTGCGATCCCGCGGGCTGCTCTCCGGGTTGGCATCCGGCACCAACTGGGTGTTCCGCGACGAGTCGATGCACATGGCGTTCGCGTTCGACGTCGTCGACACGGTGCGTCGCGAGGAGCCAGACCTGTTCGACGAGGCGCTGACATCAAGCGTGCGCGAGATGATCGTCGAGGCAGTCGCGTGCGAGGTGCAGTACGCCGAGGACCTGCTCGGGCCGGGCGTCCCGGGACTACCGCTCTCCGATATGACGTCCTACCTCCAGTACGTGGCCGACCGGCGTCTCGCGCAGCTGGGCATGCCGCCGGAATTCGGGGCGGCCAACCGGCTGGCGTTCATGGATCTTCAGGACGTCCAGGAGCTCGCCAACTTCTTCGAGCGGCGAGTCTCGGCATACCAGGTTGCGGTACCTGGATCGGTCGGTTTCGACGAGGACTTCTAACCTCGATTCCCACCCCGATTGAGCAAGGATCCCTCGTCTGAGACAAGAGATCCTTGCTCAATCGGTCAGGGTCAGGGTCAGGGTCAGGGTCAGGGTCAGGGGCTGCGCAGGATGCCGAGCAGGGCGGTGCCCTCCGGGGAGCCCAGTCCGGTGCAGGCATCCCACCCGGGGCCGGCCGAGTACGCGCCGTTGTCGCCGGAGGTGATGTCGCGGAACCCCGGTGCCGGCTGGCCGGCCCGTACGCCGGCGTACAGTGCTGGCTGGAGCAACCCGGTCGGGCGGCCCAGCGACTGCGCCAACCGGGCGGCCAGCGCCGCCCAGAGCGGTGCCGCCGCGCTCGTCCCGCCGAACACCATCGCCTGGCCGTCGACGTACACCTGGTAGCCGGTGCTGGGGTCCGCGTCGGCGGCGACGTCGGGCACCCCCCGGCCGGCGCCGCCACCGACACGCGCCGGCACGCCCGCGTTCGCCTGCCACGACGGCACTCCGTACGTGCCGCTCACCCCGCCGCCCGTGGCGCCACCGGCAGAGCCGCCGTTCCATACAGTCTCGCTGGATACGGTGCCGGTGGACGGGTCGGCGTCCAGGGTCGTGCCGCCGCAGCCGAGCACGTGCGGGCTCGACGCCGGGAAGTCGCAATGCACGCCGCTGCCCGCCCGATCGCTGCTGCCGTCGTCGCCGGACGCAGCGGTGACCGTGACGCCCAGCGCGGCAGCGTCGGCGAACGCGCTGTCCACCGCGGAACGCGCTTGGCCGGTCCACGCGTCCTCGCTCTGTCCCCAGCTGATGCTGATCGCGGTCGGCGTCGGATCGGCATGTGTCGCGGTGCTTACCGCGTCGAGGAATCCGGCGTCGGTGTTCGGCGCAAAGTACACAACCAGGCTGGATTTCGGTGCAATGCCGCCAGCTACCTCGATGTCGAGCACTACCTCGCCGTCGGCGCTTCCGGGGTCGCCGGTGGGCTGATTGTCGGCGCCGTCGACGCCCACCGCGCTGACGTCCGGCGTGGCGAGGCCGAGGCCGCCGAAGTAGTGATCGAGGTCGGACTGGACGTACCCGCCGCCCAGTTCGATGATCGCGATCGTCTGGCCGGCCCCATCCGTACTGTCAGGTATGGAGTAGATGTGGGCTAGCTGCGGCGGGGTGTAGCTGGTGGTGACGGCCGCGGGGGCGACGGCGCGGAAGTGGCTTTGCGCCTGGGGACGGTCGTCCAGCCCCAGCACTGCGATGACGATGCCCGTGAGCGGTCCTGGCAGTGACAGCTCGCCCTCGCGGTAGCGGTGCTCGATCCGATCCGGTCGCCGGACCTGCGTAAGAGAGGTACCGAACACGCTGCTCAGCACACCTGCCGATCCGGCAATACGCACCCGGCGCGATGCGGTCTCGACACCGAGTACGTCGATGCCGAGGTCGCGCAGCGTTGAGGCCACCGTGTCGACATCGGCCGGGTCCGCACCGTGCCGGGTGGCCAACTCGGTTGCGCTGAGGCGGACGTGCGGCGGCAGCGGGGCGCGCCGCCGCAGCACGAGCGTCGCAGTGAGCCGTTCGGACGCGTCGACCGGGGCAATCGGCTCGATATCGTCCAGAGGCGGGCGAAAGCTACCTGGCAGCGTCATGACGGCCATTCTGGCGCAGTACGCCGGGCAGCAGCGCCAGTAGGAACGCCGCGATCAGCGCGGCGACCCCGATCAGATACACAGCGGTGCCGTGCGAGACGTGCTGAGCCAGCACAGCGACGGCGCCGGCCAGTGGCACACCCGCCGCAGCGGGAAGCCACGCTCCACGCCCGGCCGGCGCCAGCAGGAATCCGGTGACTACCACGGCGAGCGCCACGAGCTGCCATACCGGCGGCCGCTCGCTGGGGATCGCCGGGCCCACAACCACCACGCCCAGCACGACATACGTCGCGATCGCGCTGGCATAGATCACGGCCACGAAAGCGGCGGCCGTCCCGACCACACCGGCGACCACCGCCGAGATCGGTGTCAACTGAATGCCGGCCAGCCCAGCCGCCGCCACGCCCAGCCCGATCGTCAGCCATTGCATCGTCGTCAGCCGACGCGCCGCGCGCCGCGCCGCGCGCATGCCCGTCACGCGCACGTTCATCGCCCCAGTCCGATCGGGCGCACGGCGAGCGGGCGCAGCGCCGCGGGCAGCGAGGCGTCCGCCGGCCAGGACACTGCGATGATGCCGCGCCGGGACAGGTGCTGCCGGATAGCCACCCGGGAAAGCCGCCAGGTCCGTAGCGCCTGCTGCTCGCCCACGCGCCGACGGGCCGGAGGCTCGCGGTCCAGGACGTCGACGACCACCGTCGGGTGGCCGCGGCGCCGTACGTCCCCGATCAGCCGCAACGACTCTTCACTCAGCATTGCTGTAAGACAGATCGTGAGGGCACCTGGCACAAGGATCCGCGCCGGGATGCGGTCGATGTCGGCGCGCCGGACGGCCGCGCCGCTGCGGTGCTCGAGCAGGCAGTCGATCATCCGGACCAGGTGCCGGGTGCCGGAGCCCGGGGCCACCCAGTGCAGCCGCACGCCCGCCATGGCCAGGGCCACCCGGTCGCCGGCGCGTAGGTGCGCCTCGCCAAGTGCCACCGCCGCGCGCACCGCCCGATCGACCGTGCTGGCCCCGAGCGGCCCCGCCTCGGTCCGGGCGTCCACGACGAGCAGCACGTCCTGGTTGCGGTCGGCGGCCATCCGCGCGACGTGCATGTCCCCGGTGCGCAGCGTGGCCGCCCAGTGCACCCGGCGCAGCGCCATTCCCGGCGTCCACTCCGCGGCGTCGAGGAACTCCGTGCCGGCGCCCGGCACACGCGCCGCACGCTCGCCGTACGAGGGCCGGCGCACCGTGCCGCGCAGCGCTGCCGTGCCGGGAACCCCACGCGGCGTCACCTCGACCGTGACAGCGAAGCGCACGACGGCCCGCCACGCACCGCCGGGCGTCGAGACGTACACCGCTACGCGCACCGGATGGCGTCCCCAAACCGGCGTGCGCAGCCGCCACGCCGTCGCATCCACGCGCCTGGTCTCATACCTGCCGCGCAATAGCTCACCCCGGTATTCCAGGCCATCGCCCGGAACGGCGAGCGCAAGCTCGACCTCGCTCCCCTCGGGCGCTCGCGGCGGGTCCAGGTGCGCCCGGATCGTGGTGGTCGCCGGCCGGGACGCCCGCAGCGACGCGGTTAACCAGAGCAGGCCGGGCACGGCCAGCGCGAGCAGCTCGCCGCGCCCTGTCATCAGCGCTGCCGCCACCGTCATGGCCACCAGCACCGCCACGCCCCGCGCCGCCGGCGAGAGCCGCCAAACCAGGGTCATCGGGCCCACTGCGCGTCGGAAATCGGCGCTGACCGGCGTGCCGCTGGGCGGGTCGCCGGGGTGGGCACGCTGCCAAGGACGTCCTCGACGACGGCGTCGCCAGTGATGTTGCGCACCCACAGCTCCGCCTTGACCGTGATGCGGTGCCCGAGCGCCGCCACCGCAACCCGCTTGACGTCGTCGGGGGTCACGAAGTCGCGGCCCGCCACAAGCGCGGCGCCCCGCGCTAGCCGGGTAAGCGCGAGGCTACCGCGCGGGCTCGCGCCTACCTCGACGCTCGGATGCGCCCGGGTGGCGTTGACCAGGGCGACGACGTAGTCGGTGACGTCGTCGTGCACCTCGACGCGGTCCATCGACGCGGCCATGTCAACGACCCCTGATGCGTCGGTGAGCGGGCGCAGGGTCGCGGGGTCGGTCGCGTGCCCCAGGCTGCGGCGCACCATCGCCGACTCGTCGGCAGCGGCGAGATACCCGATGCGCAGCCTAGCTGTAAACCTGTCGAGCTGCGCCTCGGGCAGCGGGAACGTCCCCTCGTACTCGATCGGGTTGTCGGTGGCCAGCACGACGAACGGCTCCGGCAGGCGCCGCGTCACGCCGTCGCTGGAGACCTGGTACTCGCCCATCGCCTCCAGCAGCGCCGCCTGCGTCTTCGGCGGGGTGCGGTTCAGTTCATCGGCCAGCAGTACGTTCGTGAACACCGGCCCCGGACGGAACGTCAGCTCGCGGGTCGCGGGGTCCAGCACCACGGCGCCGGTGAGGTCGCTGGGCAGCAGGTCCGGGGTGAACTGCACGCGCGCGAAGTCCAGTCCCAGCACCCGGGCGATCGAGCGGGCCGTCAGCGTCTTGCCGGTGCCGGGCACGTCCTCGATGAGCACGTGCCCGCCGGCCAGCACGGTCAGCAGGACGAGCTCGACGGCGTCGCGCTTTCCCACGATGACGCGCTCGAGCTCGTCCAGCGCGCGGATGACGACCTCGCGCGTCTCGTCCAACTTCACAGGCTCTCCAATCGGGTCAGCAGGCGGTCGATCGTGCGCGGGTCGACGCCCGGCGCGTCCGAGTCGGTGGACGGCGGCCGCTCCGGATCGAGCAGCGGCCAGAGCTCCGGACCGATGAGCGCGATCGCCTGCCCGCGGTCGCGGGCGGAGTAGAAGTCGAGGCCGGCGCGGTCGTCGAGCGCGGCGGCAGCCACGCGCTGCAACATGTGCCGCGGCGTCCGATCGAAGTGCCGCCGTGACACCTTGGCCCAGCCGAGTTCCGCGGCGATGTCGTGGAACGTCTGCCAGCCGTCGTCGGCGGGCTGGCGCTTGGCCCGCGTGGCCGGCACCGGCGCACGGAACAGTTCGGCGAACACGACCAGCAGCGGCACGGCCGCGACCATACTGAGCGAGATCAGCAGGCCGGACCGCCCGGCGAGCACGCTCGCGGCGATGACGCCGAACGCGCTGGCGAGCACGGGCAAGACGAGCCACCTCACGGTTGCCGCACCGCCAGTGTGGCACGCAGCCGGTCAAGCGCCGCCCGCGCTAGTGCCGCGTCCGCATCGGTGACGGGGGCGCTCCGGAAGCGAGCGCGCTCGAAGATCTCCGCGAGTTCCCGCGCCGGCGCGACAGCCGCCGGGTGGGATTCGGCGAGGCCCGCGATCCACTCCAACGGCGCTTGCGGGGCACCGCGCGGCGCGCCCTCGCCGGTGAGCGCCGTTTCCATCGCTTCGTACGCGGCGATCACGCGCCCGCGTGGATCACCGCCCAGTGCGATGGCGGCCGTTGCGCTTGCGAGCACATCGTCGGCGTCGCGCGGCGCTTCGAGGATCCTGGGGGCGACGTGCCGGCCGGGCCGGCGCATCGCCCGGAACGCGACGATTGCGAGGAGCATGCATGCCGCCAGCGTCAACAGCAACGAGACAGTCGACGCGGCGCCCCCCAACCGGAAGTTGTGCCCCACGCCGGGCTGCGTTGCCGCGCTGGTCGCGGGCGTCGCCGCCGTCGCCGTCCCCGTGGTGCTGGTGGGTCCGAAAAACCCGCCGGGCGTGGAGGGGTGCGGCAGCCGGGTCGCCCGGACGACGTTGACCAGCAGCAGCGGGGCGACGAGCAGGCACGCGCCGACGAGCCGGTAGGTCGTCGCCTGGTAGCGGGGCCGGCCACGAGCGCGGACGAGCAGCGCGACACCGAGCAGGAGCAATGCGACGGACAGCGCCCAATCTCGGGTGGCATGCGGGTCAGCGCCATGGGGGCGCGGAACAGAAAGCGACGGCCGGGACGCCAACCCCACCGCGGCGATAACCACACCCAGTGCGACGGCAGCGAGCAGCACCGGAGCGGTCCATCGGCGATCGTCGTGCACGGCCCTCCTTTTGGCCGGCCGAGCCTACTGAGGCGCTGCTATGTCTAGTTGGACATAGTCATTGGCGTCAAGCGTCCGCCAGTTCCCGCGGCACGGCGATGACGTCGACGAGGGCGCCGTTGCGCCAGACCGTGATCTCCAGCCGCTGCCCGATCGCGTCTTCGACCATCCGCCGCTGCAGTGCCGTCGTGGTCACGACCGGGTCCCCGTCGACGGCGACGAGGACGTCGCCCACCCGCAGTCCGGCCTTGGCGGCGGGGCTGCCCTCGATGATCTGGGCGACCCGCATGCCGGTGCGGCGTCCCAGGCGCTCGACGAGCGCGGGTGGCAGCGGAGCTTGCGCGCCGGCCACGCCGAGCCAGGCACGGCGCACCCGGCCGTTGCGCATAAGCGTGGTGATGATCTGCCGGGTGGTGTCGTTTATCGGCACGGCAAGTCCCACACCGACGCCGGCCACGGCGGTGTTGACGCCGACGACCCGGCCGGTGCTGTCGGCAAGCGCGCCGCCGCTGTTGCCAGGGTTGAGCGCCGCGTCGGTCTGGATCACCTCGTCCACGACGCGGCCCGCCCGGGTGGGCAACGAGCGGCCGAGTGCGGAAACGATGCCGGCCGTGACACTGCCGGCCAGCCCTAGGGGGTTACCGAGGGCCACGACGAGCTGGCCCACACGTAGCTGGGCGGCATCACCGAGCGTGAGGGCCGGTGGCACGGCTCCGCGCGAGCGCAGCACGGCGAGGTCGGAGAGCGGGTCACGCCCGATCACGTCGGTGCGGACCTCGGTGCCGTCGGCGAACGCCGCCTCGGCGCCGTCGGCACCCTCGACGACGTGCGCACTTGTCAGCAGGAAGCCGTCGTTGGTGATCACACTCGCGCTTCCGGCGCCCTGCCCGCGCCGGGTGCGCACTCGCAGGCTCGCGACGCTCGGCAGCACCGTTTCGGCGACGCGCACCACCGTCGCGGAGTAGGCGTCCAATTCGTCGCTCATGCTGTCTCATTCCTCTTCGCGCGGGCGCTCGTCGCCGGCTGTGGCGCTTGCGCCGCGACGCCCACTCGCTCGGTCAACCTCCTGCCCGGCAGCTTCGTGCCTGACGTTCGCCGAAAGCGGACGGTTAATCATGTCGGCACCTGGGGGAGGATGGAGGCATGACGAGCCGTATCGAGGCCTGGGCAGGCCAGCACATGTCCGAGTCCGAGGCGGCACGCGCCGACGCAGAGGCCGCGCAATACGCGGAGAGTCGCATGCGGGCAGCACGCGTCGTGGCAGCGTGCGCATCCGACGCGGACGAGTTCCGCGTCCTCGCCGAGATGCTCGGTCTCGAGCCTGCCGATCTCGCCGCCGCACGCCGGGGCATGAAAAGGTCCCACCGAGCCGCGTAGCGCACGGGGCTACCCGGCTGAATAAGCTCAACTCGTGGAATATCGTCAGCTTGGCAGATCGGGACTGCGCGTCTCGGCGTTCACCCTCGGCACGATGACATTCGGCGGCGTGGGCTGGGCGAGCGCCGTTGGCACAACCGACGTCGACGGTGCGAAACGCCAGATCGGCATGTGCATTGACGCCGGCGTCAACCTGTTCGACAGCGCGGACGCGTACTCGGCCGGAGTTTCGGAGGAGATCCTCGGGCAGGCGCTCGGCGGCAAGCGCGACGACGTGCTGATCGCGACGAAGGTCCGCATGCCAGTTGGCGACGGCCCGAACGACGCGGGCCTGTCGCGGCACCACGTCATACGCGGCTGCGAGGCGTCACTGCGCCGACTCGGCACCGACTACATCGACCTCTACCAGGTGCACGAGTGGGACGGACAGACCCCGCTAGACGAAACCCTCAGCGCACTGGGTTCCCTTGTACAGTCGGGCAAAGTGCGCTATGTGGGCGCGTCCAATTACGCCGGCTGGCAGCTGATGAAGGCGCTCGGCGTTGCCGACCGGAACAACCTGCCCCGGTTCGTCAGCCAGCAGATCTACTACTCGCTGCAGGCCCGCGACGCCGAGTACGAACTGGTGCCGCTATCCCTGGACCAGGGGCTGGGCATATTGGTATGGAGCCCGCTCGCCGGCGGTCTGCTCTCCGGCAAGTACCGTCGGTCCGACCCCAACCCGGAGGGCACCCGCCGCTTCGCCGGCTGGGACGAGCCGCCCGTCTACGACGAGGGCAAGCTCTACGACACGATCGAGGTGCTGCTCGAGATCGCGGCCGTGCACCGCGCCTCCGCGGCACGGGTCGCACTCGCGTGGACGCTCGGCCGGCCGGGCATCACGTCGGTGATAATCGGCGCGCGCACCGACGAGCAGCTGGCCGACAACCTGGCCGCCGCATCGCTGCAGCTCGCTGAGGACGAGCGGGAACGGCTCGATGAGGTGAGCGCCCTGCCGCTGCTCTACCCGTACTGGCACCAGGCCAACACAGCCTCAGACCGCCTGAGCGACGCCGACCTCAGCCTGCTGGCCCGCTATCTCTAACGGCAGCGATGAGCGCTCGGGTGGAATAGCGGAAGGCGGCCTTCGGGAACGCACCCAGCGGGCGACGAGCGCTCGCGCGAAGAGCCGCCGGCCGCGACGCGGCCCGCGCCGAAGGCGCGGAGTGGCGCGAGGCATCCGCCTCTCGGGGGCGGTGCCGGAGCGACACCTCCGGCGGGGTTAGGAGGTGGCGCTTGCCCGCCACAGGTCGATGCCGCCCTCGACGGCGTGCTTGTCGATCTCGGCCAACTCGTCGTCGTCGAAGTGCAGCGTGCGCAGCGCGCCGAGGTTCTCGTCGAGCTGCCTGACGCTGCTCGCACCGATCAGCACCGACGTCACGCGCGGATCGCGAAGACACCAGGCCAGCGCTAGCTGGGCGAGGGACTGGCCGCGGCGCTTTGCGATGTCGTTCAGCGCCCGGATGTGCGTAACGTTCTGCTCAGTGAGCAATTCGCGGGACAGCGACGAGTCCTCCGCCATCCGAGAGTCCGCCGGCACGCCGTCGAGGTACTTGCCGGTGAGCATGCCCTGGGCAAGCGGCGAGAAGGCGATGCAACCGATGCCATCCTCCTCCAGCGTCTCCAGCAGCCCACCCTCGATCCAGCGGTTGAGCATCGAGTAGGACGGCTGGTGGATCAATAGCGGCGTGCCCAGCTCACGCAGGATGTCGGCTGCCTCCGCGGTGCGCTGCGCGGAGTACGACGAGATGCCGGCATACAGCGCCTTGCCCTGGCGAACCGCGGCGTCCAGTGCCCCCATCGTCTCCTCGAGCGGGGTGTCCGGGTCGAAGCGGTGCGAGTAGAAGACGTCGACGTACTCGAGGCCCATACGGGCAAGCGACTGATCCAGGCTCGCCAGCAGGTACTTGCGCGACCCGAACTCGCCGTACGGGCCCGGCCACATGTCCCAGCCGGCCTTGGTCGAGATGAACAGCTCGTCGCGATAGGGCCTGAGGTCCTCGCGCAGCGCGCGACCGAAGTTGAGCTCCGCGCTGCCGTACGGCGGGCCGTAGTTGTTGGCCAGGTCGAAGTGCGTGATGCCTCGATCGAACGCCGCGCGCAGAATGGCTTGCTGCGCGTCGAGCGGCCGGTCGTCGCCGAAGTTGTGCCAGAGCCCGAGCGAGATCAGCGGCAACTTGACACCGCTGCGCCCACAGCAGCGGTAGGTCATCTCGTCGTAGCGGCTCTGCGCGGCTAGGTAGGTCACGTCGCAAGCCTACGAGGGTCGTGGCCCCCGCCGACGCAGCCGGGCGGGCTAGGCGGTGGGTAGCTGGTAATTGGCGAACCGATCCCGCAGCGTCCGCTTCGAGAACTTGCCGACGCTGGTCTTCGGCACCTCCTCGATGAACGCGACGTCATCGGGCATCTGCCAGCTGGTGAACTTCGGCCGCAGGAAGTCGAGCACCTCCTCTTTGGTCAGCTCTTCACCGGGCTTGACGACCACGCAGGCAAGCGGACGTTCCATCCACTTCGGGTGGGGCACCGCGATCACGGCCGCCTCGGCCACCTTCGGATGCGCCATGATCTCGTTCTCGAGCTCGACGGTGCTGATCCACTCGCCTCCCGACTTGACGAGATCCTTCGTCCGGTCGACCAGGCGCAGATATCCCAGTGGCGAGATCGCCCCTACGTCGCCCGTGCGCAACCAGCCGTCCGGCGAGAACTGCTCGCCCGGCTCGTCCGTGCGGTAGTACTGCCGGGCGATCCATGGACCGCGGCATTCCAGCTCGCCGACCGCCGTGTTGTCCCAGGGCAGCACCTCGCGCGTGCCAGGATCGACGACCCGCATCTCGACCCCGGGCGCGGCAATGCCCGCCGTCGCGCGGACCTCCGCCTTCTCGTCCTCGGAATGCCCGTCGAACTCACTGCGCACGTACGCGACGCTGCCCAGCGGCGAAAGCTCGGTCATGCCCCACGCCTGCGCGATCGGCAGGCCGATCTTGGTACGCCACGCCTCGGACAGCGCTTTCGGCACAGCCGATCCGCCGCAGATGATGGTGCGCAGATGGGACAGGTCGCGCCCGTCCAGGTACGGCACCAGAGCCATCCAGATCGTCGGCACCCCGGCTGCGACGGTGACCCGCTCCGCCTCGAGCAGCTCAATGATCGCCGGCGGAGACAGATCCGCCCCCGGCATCACCAGCGACGCGCCGGCCATGACGGCCGTGTACGGCAGGCCCCACGCGTTGGCGTGAAACATCGGCACGACGGGCAGGATCGTGTCCCGTTCGCTGATGGTGAAGACCCCCGCGCTCATCGACGCCAACGAGTGCAGCCACGTCGAGCGGTGGCTGTACAGGACGCCTTTGGGATTGCCGGTGGTGCCCGTCGTGTAACACATGGCGGCGGCCTGGTTCTCGTCGGTGACGCGGTCGCTGAAGTCGACCTCGTCCGCGCCGTCGACGACCTCCGCCCAGTGCAGGATGCGCGGGTCATCAGGGATCTCGGCGGGAGCGCCGTCGTCCATGACGATCACGTGCTTGACGGTGTCCAGTCTGGGCAGGTAGCCGCAGAACAAGGGCAACAACGACCGGTCGACGAAGAACACCTCGTCCATGGCGTGATTGGCCGTATAGACGAACTGTTCGGGGGCGTAGCGCAGATTGCCGGTGTGCAGGATACGGCCGCTGCCCGGCACGGCGAAGTAAAGCTGCGTGTGCCGCGCGGTGTTCCACGCGAACGTACCGACCCGCGCGTCGGCGCCGAGGCCGAGCGAGTCGAGGGCCGCCGCCACTCGGCGGGCCCCGGCAGCCAGCTCGGCATACGTCATGCGCTCGATTCCGGCAGCGGTGCGCGTAGTGACCGTCTTCGCGCCGAAGTACTGCTCGCCGCGGGCGAGCAGCCAGTTGACGGTGAGCGGCAGGTCTTGCATCAGCCCGTGCATGGCGGGAATCGTGCTCGCGAACGAGTCCGCCGGCAACGGGTGTCACGGGTAGCTCCGGTTGATGAGGTACCCGCGGGTGTGCACCGTCGCGGCCGTGAGGTAGGCGCCGAGCCCGGCGAGGTAGGCGCGAAGTGAGGGATCGTCGCTCGCGTCGATGTCGGCCGCGCCCGGTACGTAGCTGGCGCCGACGTCGTGATTGGGGAGGATTGCGCCGTGGTCGTGATGGACGGTGACCGTGGTGACATTGACGCGGTCGGGATTGGGCGCGTCGTCGAGATGGGGCACGACATCGCCTTCGTTCTCGATCGCCAGCACGTCCACGTCGCTTGGGACACCCCCGGCGACCAGCCCGATCGGCGCGCCCGCCGTCACGACGTGCGACACGTGGAACTCGCCACTTGCCACTAGGTGCCGCGCCGCGTCGACCGCCACCATTCCTCCCTCGCTGTGCCCGACAAGCAGCACGTCGTCGTCCGGCTGGACGCCGGCGCAGTGCAGTGCGTCGACAATGCCCCGCTCGTACGTGGTGACCTCACCGGCGATCGCGCGCATGTTCGTGACGAGACTCGTGACGTCGCTGTTGCGGCCGGCGAGTGACCAGTCCTTGGTGCCGGGCACGTCGACGATCACGCGGCGGCGGCCGTCCGCGCCGTCGAGCAGCCGCACGTCGATCTCGCCTGGTTGGCCGAGATCGCGGCGTGCCAGGCCGGCCACTACATCGCGCAGGTTGCGCGGCGGGCCGGCCGTGTCGGCTGCCGCGTCGTCGCCGAGCGATGTGACCTGCGGCGAACCGTCGTCGAATGCGCGCGACAGCAGCCGGGTGCCGTTGGACAGTGAGCCCCCGGCGAGGACGCCGGCGGTTGCGCCCATCGCGAGGTCAGCGAGCTCGGGGTCGTCGGTGAGCAGCCGCTGCAGTGCTGAACTCGGATCGCCCCGACCGAAGGCTGCCACCCCATCGGCGACGGCGGCCGGCGCGTGTAGCAGCGCATCGACCTCGGGCGTGATGCGTTGGTCGAGCCGGTCCGCGGCGATATAGGCAGCGGCGGCGGCACGCAGGCGCACGTCGACGACTGTGCATCGGGCCGCGAGCCACGTGATCCCGTTCGGCCCGTCCAACGCGGCGAGCAGCCGAGCCGCGAACTGCGCGGCGCCGCCCGGGTCGAGCACCGTGGACGCCACGACATCTGGGTGCACGAGGTAGCCGTGCAAGGCCAGGGCAGCCTCGCCGGTGCTACCGGCGGCACGGCCGAACAGCCGAGCGGCGGCCGTCATGTCGTCGTAGTGGGCCTCGACGCCGTCGGCCCCACCCCGGACCGACACCGGGCCACTCATCACGATCCCGCCGTCCGTGCTCGCATGTCACAGCCCCAGGACGTGCGCAACGCCGTGGAGCGTCGCCATTGCCGTCCGCTCGGCCGCGCGCACGATAGCTTCGGCGCGACGCACCGTCGCCGCATGTTGCCGAAGTGCGTGCGCAGCCTCGTCGACCTCGCCGGCGGCGCGGCGGAACAGGCACGCGAGGTCGTGCACATCGCCGCGAAACGCCACCGCCGCAGTGGAATGCCACCGGACACCCTCGGCGGCAGCCGCGAGGCGCGAGGCGCGGCTGCGCAGGTCGTCGGCATGGCCGCCGATGTGGCGGGCCACGGCCTCCAGAGCCGCAGTGTCAGGGAGCACTGCCATGACCCCCACGGTGCCGTGCCCGGTAGCGCGGAGAAACCCGTCTCGGCAATCTGTGGACAACAGGATTCGCCGTCCACAGCGTGCCAATCCCCTATTGACACGACACGCCGTGGTTGACTGGCTCCGCCAGCCGCACCGGTTCGGTCAGCTACGGTGAGCACCGATCAAGGCCCGGACACGAAGGGGAGCGCGCAGCATGGAGTCCGCTCACGCTTCAGCCGACGCCAACGACGTGACGGCCGTTGCCGAGACTCCGGCCGGCGAACAAGCGGGGGCGGAGGGCCTCACGCGACGCGATCGCGAGATTCTGATGTTCGAGCGGCAGTGGTGGAAGTACGCGGGCGCCAAGGAGCAGGCGGTTCGCGAGCTGTTCGACATGTCGGCGACCCGCTATTACCAGGTGCTGAACGCATTGATCGATACACCCGCCGCCCTGGCCACCGATCCGCTGCTGGTCAAGCGGCTGCGGCGGTTGCGCGCAAGTCGCCAGCGGCAACGCTCCGCACGCCGGCTGGGCATCGACGTCTAGGCGCGCGCCGACGGGCACGAACCCGCCGGTCGTACGTCGTGTCCCACCTGGTACTGACCGGCGAGGGTTATCCTGCGGCTAACTATGACCAGCCGCGTACCCTCGCCGCCGCCCCGGCGCAGGTATGACCGCGTCGGCGGCACCGTCCTCGCTGTGCTCGGCGTGGCGGTGGCCGTGGTGGCCGTGATTGCGCTCCGCCACCCGAACGGACGCCAGGCGCGGCCGGTCTCGCTGCGAACCACGGCGACGGCCACCGTGACAGCCACCGCGACACCGACGCCAAGGCCGTCATCCGGCGCACCGTCCGCGCAGTCCTCAACACCTGGCTCCACGCGCTCGGCTGCGACGCATTCGGTCCCACTCGTAGTGCTGAACAACACGTCCATCGGGGGCCTCGCCGATGAAGCCAAGCAGCGTTTCGAAGCCGCGGGCTGGACGGTCACCTCCGTCGGCAACATCTTCAACGACATCCTGTCCACATGCGCCTACTACGACCCGAGCGATCCGGCCAACGAGCAGGCAGCGCTGGAGTTGCAGCAGCAGTTCCCCGCGATCAAGCGGGTGAAGGAGAAGTTCCCGGAGCTTCCCCCCGGGCCCATCGTCGTGGTGCTCACCACTGACTATTCCTGACCGCCGGTTCGTGTCTCTCGGCGGCGCCCCACCAGGGGGCGCACACCTCGAGCCACTCCGCGCCTTCGGCGCGGGCCGCGTCGCGGCCGGCGGGCTCTTCGCGCGAGCGCTCATCGCGTGTGGAAGAATGACTCGCGACAACTGAAGAACCGCTCATCAAGAGGGGCAGAGGGAACGGCCCAATGAAGCCCCGGCAACCACTGCGATGACTCGCTCCTGAACCTTGCGAGGCCGCGGCAGCAGGTGCCAATTCCGTCCCGGCGCGACCGCGTCCGGGAAAGATGAGGAGAAGGGCCTCGCGCTGCCATGACGGCTGTACTGGAATCACCTGCCTCCACGCTGGTATGTCGCAACTGCGGCGCCGAGTACCCGCTCGGCCCGCAGCACGTCTGCTTCGAGTGTTTCGGCCCGCTCGAGATCGGCTACGACGAGGACGCCCTCGCGCGGGTCACGCACGACGAGATCGCCGCCGGGCCACACTCGATCTGGCGCTATGCAGGACTACTGCCGGTCGGCCAGAATCCGCAAACCCGAGTGGACTCCCGAACCGGCATGACCCCGCTCGTCCGCGCCGATCGGCTGGCCGACGAACTCGGTTTTACAGCACCGCTGTGGATCAAGGATGACTCGGCCAACCCCACGCATTCGTTCAAGGACCGCGTCGTCTCGGTCGCGATCACGGGGGCCCGTGAGCTCGGTTTCGAGCGCATTGCCTGCGCATCGACAGGCAACCTAGCCAACTCCGTGGCTGCCCACGCAGCACGCATCGGCATGCCCTCGATCGTGTTCATCCCGTCCGACCTGGAGACGCCGAAGGTCGTCCAGACCGCGGTGTACGGGCAGACGCTCGTTGCCGTCGAGGGCTCCTACGACGACGTCAACCGGCTGTGCAGCGAGCTGTCGGAGACGGACGAGTTCGAGAACACCGCCTTCGTCAACGTGAACGTTCGTCCCTACTACGCCGAGGGTTCCAAGACGCTCGGCTTCGAGGTTGCCGAGCAGCTCGGTTGGCGGCTGCCTGCGCAGTACGTGGCCCCGATGGCGTCCGGGGCGATGCTCACGAAGATCAACAAGGCGTTCGGCGAGCTGGTCGCGGCGGGCCTCGTGCCCGAATCCTCGTGGCGGGTGTTCGGGGCGCAGTCTGCCGGATGCTCTCCGATCGCGACGGCCTTCGAGAACGGGTGGGACGTCGTGCGGCCGGTACGGCCCAGCGGCATTGCCAAGTCGCTCAACATCGGCAACCCTGCGGACGGGCCGTACGCGCTCGACGCCGTGCGTTCCACGGGCGGCGCGGTGGCGTATGTCGGCGACGACGAGATCCGCGACGGCATCCGGCTGCTTGCCCGGACGACGGGGGTGTTCGCCGAGACCGCGGGTGGCGTGACCGTGGGGGTGCTACGCAAGCTCGCGGAGTCGGGACAGCTCGACACGTCCGCCGAGACGGTCGTCTACAACACCGGCGACGGCCTCAAGACCCTGGACGCCGTGGCCGGACGCGTGGCACCCACCGCCACGATACCGCCGACACTTTCGGGCATGCGCGCGGCCGGCCTGCTCTCGTGATCAACGCAGGGGGCAAGCTAGGGGAATGACAGAACTGGGCAAGAACGGCCCGACCGTCAGCCGGCTGGGTCTCGGGTGCATGGGGATGTCAGGGGCCTACGGTGCCGCCGACGACGCCGAGAGCGGCGCCACGATCCGCGCCGCGCTCGATGCCGGCATCACGCTGCTCGACACCGGAGACTTCTACGGCCCCGGACACAACGAGATGCTGATCGGACGCGCCGTCGCCGAACGAGACCGGGAGAGCTTCCTGCTCAGCGTCAAGTTCGGTGGGCTACGCGGACCGGATGGCGAGTACGGCGGTTTCGACGGCCGGCCCGTGGCCATGCGCAACTTCCTCGCCTACTCGCTGCGCCGCCTGGGCACCGACTACATCGACATCTACCGCCCGGCACGTCTCGATCCGCACGTCCCGATCGAGGAGACGATCGGCGCGATCGCCGAGCAGGTCGGGCGGGGGCACGTGCGCTATATCGGGCTGTCGGAGGTGGGCGCCGAGACCGTTCGCCGTGCGGCCGCGGTGCACCCGATCTGCGATTTGCAGATCGAGTACTCGCTGCTCTCGCGTGGCATGGAGGACGAGATCCTGCCCACCTGCCGCGACCTCGGCATCGGCATCACCGCGTACGGCGTGCTGTCCCGCGGGTTGATCAGCGACGCCCTGCCGCGGACGTTCACGTCGACCGACTTCCGCGCGCACAGCCCTCGCTTCCAGGGCGACAACCTCACCCACAACCGCGGCCTCGTCGACGCCCTCGCGCAGATCGCCCGCACCAAGGGCGTCAGCGTCGCGCAGCTCGCGATCGCCTGGGTGCTTACCCGCGGCGAGGACATCGTGCCGCTCATCGGCACCCGGCGCCGTGACCGGCTCGTGGACTCGCTGGGTTCCCTCGACATCGTGCTGACCGAGGACGAGCTCGGCACGATCGAGCGGGCCGTCCCATCGGGCGCGGCCGCCGGCGAGCGCTACAACCCGGCCGGCATGGCCTCGCTGGACAGCGAAAAATGACCGTCGCGCTCCGGCCGATGACCGAGGCCGAGTACCCGGCGTTCCGGGAGCGGCTGCTCGAGCACTACTCGGCCGACATCGCAGGCGCACGCGGTCTGCCCGCAGGTATTGCCCTCCGGCAGGCCACGAAGCAGGCGGACGAGCTGCTCCCTCATGGCATACACACCGACGGGCAACTGCTGTTCACCGCGGTGGACGACGCCGGCCGGCCGGTGGGTCTGCTCTGGCTCGCAACCCACAGCCCGAACGGTGCGCGGGCGGGGTGGATATACGACGTCGAGGTGGACGAAGCCCACCGCGGCAAGGGCTACGGCCGCGAGATCATGCTGCTCGCCGAGCAGGAATGCCGGCGCCACGGGTTGACGTCCCTCCGGCTGAACGTGTTCGGCTCGAACGCTGTGGCGCGGAGCCTGTACGAGTCGCTTGGCTACGAGGTCACGTCTCAGAACATGGCAAAGCGCCTAGTTTGAGCGCTGCGGTATCTGGCCCTTTTGCGGCGGGCCGTGTACCGTCCGGGCCTGGTCGTAGTTACGAGTGTTTCGGCCATTGGAGTACCACGTGGGCAAGCACGCCGCACGTGCACTGCAGTGACAGCGGGACCGAGGAGCGAAGACCCTGGCACTACGACGGGTGGTGCCAGACGCCCCTAGCAAGGAGTGCACGTGGCACAGGGCACTGTCAAGTGGTTCAACAACGAGAAGGGCTACGGCTTCATCGCGGTAGACGGCGGCCAGGACGTCTTCGTCCACTACACGGCCATCCAGGCCGATGGCTACCGGTCGCTGGACGAGGGCCAGCGCGTGGAGTTTGAGGTCGCCCAGGGCCCCAAGGGCCCGCAGGCGGACGGTGTGCGCATCGTCAACTGAACCACAACGGCACACGGTCGGTCCGGTCCGCTCCTGCGGATCGGACCGATTGCTTTTGCGGTCCGCCGGTCCGTGAACCGCAGGGACCCGGGGTTCTTGCCAATCGCCTTGCTGCCGGAGAGACGATCGAGCAGTGAGTGCTCCCGCCGCGCAGGGCAAGCGGCTGCACTGGGCCGAACTGCCGGCTGACGTGCGAGCCGCCGTCGCCGCGCTTGCCGGTGCCGCGATTGCCGGCGCGCAGACCCAGCCGCACGGTTTCTCGCCGGGTGTTGCCGCACGGTTGCGGCTGGCCGACGGACGACGCGTCTTCGTCAAGGCGGTCAGCGCAGCCACCAACCCGGAATCGCCGGACATGCATCGCGCTGAGGCGCGGCTGACCGGCGCGTTTCCGGCCGGGGTTCCGGTGCCGCGGCTTATCGGCGTTCACGACGATGACGACTGGGTGGCCCTCGTTTACGAGGATGTCGAGGGCCGGCATCCGGCGATGCCGTGGCGTACCGATGAACTCGAGCACGTGATGGCTTCGCTGGTGCGCCTGCACGAGACGCTGACGCCCTGCCCGGTTCCGGACTGGCCGCGCGTCGTCGACGATGCCGACACAGCCGAGGAATTCGCCTCCTGGTCGACGGCTGACGCCGACACACTGGACGAGTGGGCGCGTGACCACCTCGGCGAGCTGATCGCCCTGGAGAGCGAGTGGCGGCCGGCCGCTGCCGGTGAGACGCTGCTGCACCTGGATCTGCGTGCCGACAACATGCTCATCCGTCCCGACGGCGAGGTGGTGTTCGTCGACTGGCCGTGGGGCGCACGCGGTGCGCCGCTGCTGGACGTGGCGGGGTTGGCGCCGAGTGTGCGAATGCAGGGAGGCCCCGATCTGGACTGGCTGCTTGCCCGGCATCCCGTCGCGGCGGCCGATGGCCCGCGCGCCGCGGACTCGCTGCTCGCGGCGATCGCCGGGATGTTGACCGCCCGCGCGCTACGGCCGGCACCGCCCGGGCTGCCGACGCTGCGCGCGTTCCAGGACGCCCAGGGCCGGGTTGCCCGGGAGATGCTGGCCGCGCGACTCGGGAATCCGTGATGCTGCGGCGGGCGTTGGGCACATCATGAGCGATTTCGGTGCGCTGCTGCAGTTGACGGCCCAGGACGGCAAACGCGACGAGCTGCTGCGCGTTCTTGGCAACTACGTCAACACGCTCGACGGCGAGCCGGGCACCACGTTGTTCGCGGTCGCCGCGGACCCCGGCGACGACGACCTGGTGTGGGTGTGGGAGGAGTTCGCCGACGCCGGCGCTGTGCGCGACCACTTTCAGCACGACTTCTTCCGCGCATTGCAGCTCGAACTCGGCGACCTGTTGGCCGCGCCCATCGCGGTGCGCCCGCTCGCCCCGTTCACTCGCCGAGTGAACCCACTAGCCGAACAGCGGTAGCTTCGCCGCGTCCGCACCCAGCGCGGCGCGTTCGGCGTCAGTCAGAGGCGCCCGGCCGGTGCCGATCAAGGCGTAGCGCGCGTCGTCCCAATCCTTGGGCGCGGCCCGCTCGAGCAGGCCGTCCAGGGTCGCGCGCACGAGCGCGAGGCTGTGGGTACCAGGTCCCGGGCCGTCGCAGAACGCGACAAGATCGAGGTGGTGCACGGCCGCCTCGACCGCCAGCGTCGCGAGCAGGTCGTCCACGGTCAGTACGTGCCCCTGCGTCGCGACCAGGGCGGCGCCGTCCACCCGAGCCCCCTGCACCAGAACCGCCCGGGCGGTCTCGCCGTACAGCGCCGTGAGCGCACTCGTATCAGTCCAGACGCTGGCCATGATCCGGATCGACCGCCGGCCGGCCTGCGCGCCGGGCGTCCCGGGCTGCCACGCCCGCCAGTAGCTCACCGCGTCGACATCAGCAACACCGTCGGCAGGCGTGCCCAGCGCGACCAGAGCCCGTTGCGCGTCGGTGAGCAGATGGAAGACGAGGTCGCGCACCGTCCACCCGGTACAGCCGGTCGGCCGCCACGCTGCGTCCTCGTCGAGGCCGTCGGTGTGCGCGAGCAGCTCCCCGTACGCGGCGCGCACGGATTCCAGGCCAACGGTCACCGATCAACCGTAAACTCCACGCGCACGCCGAGAAGTCGCACCGGTCGGTCGAGATCGAACCGGTCCAGCAGGCCCACGGCGGCGCGCGAGATCGTGTCGGCATCCTGCGTCGGCGCCGTCAGCGTGGTGATGCGCGATCTGGTGTAGAACGTCGCGGTGCGCACCGTCGTCGCGACGCGGCGCACCGTCCGGCCGTTGGCGACCACCTCGGCGGTGAGGCGGCGAGCCATGTCCTCCAGCCGCTGCGCCATCTCGGCACGATCGGTGAGGTCGCGGGGGAATGTGATCACGTGACTGCGGGAACGGGCCGGACGCGGCTCGCTGTGCACCCGGCCGCCACCTCCGCCGAGTGCGAGCTGCCGCAGCCAGGGGCCGGTCGTCGGCCCGAACCGCTCGGCCAGGGACGCCGGGTCCGCCGCGGCAAGCTGTCCCACCGTTCCGATCCCGTGCGCGGCGAGCTTCGCGGCGGTGCGCCGGCCGACGCCCCACAGCGCGTCGGTCGGCCGGCCTGCCATGACCGGCATCCAGTTGTGCCGGTCCAGCCGGGCGATGCCGGCGGGCTTCGCGAATCCGGTCGCCAGCTTGGCGCGCAGTTTTGTGTCGCCGACCCCGATCGAGCAGGACAAGCCGCAGGCTTCGGCGACCGCGAGCTGCACCTCGCGGGCCAGCGCCTCCGGATCGGAACGCGCTGCGCCGAGGAACGCCTCGTCCCATCCCCAGACCTCGACGTCGACCGGGAAACCGCGAAGTATCGCCATCACCTGCGCCGAGGCCGCCTCGTATGCGGCCGCATCCAGCGGCAGGAACGCCGCGTCCGGGCATCGGCGCAAGGCCGCGCGCAGTGGCGTCCCCGCGTGAACGCCGGCGGCCCGCGCCTCGTAAGACGCGCAGGTGACTACCTTGCGTTGCTCGGTCGGGTCACCGTTGCCGCCGACAATCACCGGCCGCCCGGACAGTTCCGGACGCCGCAGCCGCTCGACCGCAGCCTGGAACTGGTCGAGGTCGACGTGCAGCACCCACCCCACTGAGCCCACAGCGCCAGTGTCCCCTTCTTGCACTCGCACCACCCGAGTGCTAGAACCGACTTGGCACTCGGCTAGGCTGAGTGCCAGCGCAGCCGGCCTGATGAGGCGGGAAACCGCCGTCCGTCGCGGGCGTCGCGCCGGAGCGCCGCATAGTCCATCAACCTAGGTAAGGACGACACCGCATGGCAAAGTTGATCGCGTTTGACGAGGACGCTCGGCGCGGCCTCGAGCGCGGTATGAACACGCTCGCCGACGCAGTGAAGGTGACGCTCGGGCCCAAGGGCCGCAACGTCGTGCTGGAGAAGAAGTGGGGCGCCCCCACGATCACCAACGACGGCGTGAGCATCGCCAAGGAGATCGAACTCGAGGACCCGTGGGAGAAGATCGGCGCAGAGCTGGTCAAGGAAGTAGCGAAGAAGACCGACGACGTCGCCGGTGACGGCACCACCACCGCGACCGTGCTTGCCCAGGCCCTGGTGAAGGAAGGCCTGCGCAACGTGGCCGCCGGCGCGAACCCGATGGCGCTCAAGCGCGGCATCGAGAAGGCCGTCGAGTCGGTGTCCGAGGTACTGGGCAACCAGGCCAAGGACGTCGAGACCAAGGAGCAGATCGCCGCGACCGCGTCGATCTCGGCCGCCGACACCACCGTCGGCGAGATCATCGCCGAGGCGATGGACAAGGTCGGCAAGGAAGGCGTCATCACCGTCGAGGAGAGCAACACCTTCGGCCTCGAGCTCGAGCTCACCGAGGGCATGCGCTTCGACAAGGGCCACCTGTCGCAGTACTTCGTTACCGACGCCGAGCGGCTCGAGACGGTGCTCGACGATCCGTACATCCTGATCCACGAAGGCAAGATCAGCGCCGTCAAGGATCTGCTGCCGCTGCTGGAGAAGGTGATGCAGACCGGCAAGCCGCTGGCCATCATCGCCGAGGACGTCGAGGGCGAGGCGCTGGCCACCCTGATCGTCAACAAGATCCGGGGCACGTTCAAGTCGGTCGCCGTCAAGGCGCCCGGCTTCGGCGACCGTCGCAAGGCGATGCTCGGCGACATCGCCGTGCTCACCGGCGGCACCGTGATCAGCGACACGGTCGGCCTCAAGCTCGAGAACGCCACGCTTGACCTGCTGGGCAAGGCCCGCAAGTTCACCACCACCAAGGACGAGACGACGATCGTCGAGGGTGCCGGTGACGCGGACCAGATCCAGGGCCGGGTCAACCAGATCCGCAGCGAGATCGAGAACAGCGATTCCGACTACGACCGCGAGAAGCTCCAGGAGCGGCTGGCCAAGCTGGCCGGCGGCGTGGCGGTGATCAAGGTCGGCGCGGCCACCGAGGTCGAGCTGAAGGAGCGCAAGCACCGCATCGAGGACGCCGTCCGCAACGCGAAGGCGGCCGTCGAGGAGGGCGTGCTGCCCGGCGGCGGCGTGGCGCTGCTCAACGCCGCGGACACCGCGTTCGAGAAGCTGGACCTGGTCGGCGACGAGGCGACCGGCGCCAACATCGTCAAGGTGGCGCTGGAGGCTCCCCTCAAGCAGATCGCCGTCAACGCCGGTCTCGAGGGCGGCGTCGTGGCCGAGAAGGTGCGCGGCCTGCCGGTCAACAACGGCCTTGACGCGTCGAACGGCACCTACGTCGACATGTTCAAGGCGGGCATCATCGAGCCGGCGAAGGTGACGCGTTCGGCGCTGCAGAACGCCGCGTCGATCGCCGCGCTGTTCCTGACGACCGAGGTCGTCGTCGCAGAAAAGCCGGAGAAGGAGAAGGCCGGCGCCGGGGCAGGCATGCCCGGCGGCGGCGACATGGACTTCTGAGCAGTCCATCGACGAGGGGCGGGCCCTATGCGGGCCCGTCCCTCGTCATGTCGGCGGCAGCAGAACGCCGAACCCGCCTACCGCCAGGCGCAGAATCACCTGCCCGGGCGCGAGCAGGTCGGCGATGCGGGCCGCGCTGAGTACTTCCAACTCGGCCAGCCGGGCACGGTACGTGTCCGGGCCGGCGACGCGCGCTGCGTGCAACTCGGCGGTGTTGTGCCATACCTTCTGGCGGCCCTCGCGCAGGAAGCGTTTGGAGCCGATCCGGTTCAGCGGCGTGAGTAGCCGGTCGAGCAGGGACTTGCCGAACGTCGACAGCTCATCGTCTTCAGCGCCGACGCGCGAGGCCAGTACCCCGTCGATCCGCTCATGGTCACGGCGCCGCCGGTCGAGCAACGCGGCGTCACCGAACTCGCCGACGCTGATGACAGCGAGTAGCGCCTGCGGCAGGTCGTAATTGACGTGCGCGTTGATGCAGAGCAGCACGTGGCGGAGGGGCGGCAGCTCGGCCGGCGCCGAGAACGCCAGCCGCCAGGGCCGTGGGGCGGCGTCGCCGGCGTCATGCGCGTCCAGGTAGAGCCGCGCGAATGCGACGTCCCAGCGCTCCACCCAGTCCGGGTCCTCGAAGCGGGCGTCGTCGATGGCCGCCGCGATCGCGCGCGTCGTGCGCTGGTACGTGTCCAGGAAGTACCGCAGCTGTGGGGCGGGCAGGTTGCCACGCCGCCGGTCCATGTCGGCGATAACGCTCTCGATCACTTGCTTCCCCAGGGTCGTTTTCCGCATTCTCGTCCAACCGAAGGGATCGGGAGAAGCACATGGAGCACGGTCCGTGGTCGTTCGACCCGGTGGCGGTGGGGCGACGCGAATGTGACGCCTGGGCCGCGTATTACCGGCGCGAATGGATCCGCTTCCTCGTCGGAGCGGTCGGCATGGTGCGTGCCGGGTTCGGGATGAATTGGGCTCGAACGCTGGCCGGCGCCTGGTACGTGCTGCGGGCCAACCAGGCCTGGGCGCCTTTCCCGGACAACGATCCGGACCTGGCGCGCGAACAGATGCGCCGCTTCTACGCGCTGGTGGCCACCGACGGCCAGTTGCGCCTCGATCCGCAGGAGGCGGCGCGGCGCGAGGTGGAGTGGTGGCGGGTGCACCGGCTGCACCAGCGCGAGCCGGGCTTGAGCGAGGACGACCTGGCCCGGGCCTTGCGTGAGCTCTACGCCTACGTGTACGACGGCTCGCCCGACGCGGTCGCCGAGGCAGCTGCACACCGGGTTGTCGCGATGCGACTCTCCGACGAGTGGGTCGCCGCCGGCTGCGACCTCGAAAACCCACTGCTCGCCGCGGAGCGACGCGCGCTCGTAGCGTCGTATGCGGCGCTGCGGGCCGCGGTTGGTCAGCCCAGGCGTTCGTCCACGTAGCACCAGCGCCAGGCCTCGCCGGGTTCGATGCTGCGCATCACCGGGTGGCCGAGGTCGGCGAAGTGCTTCGCGGCGTGATTGCCGATCGACGAGTCGCAGCAGCCGACGTGCCCGCAGGACAGGCACAGCCGCAAGTGCACCCACGTCATGCCGTCGCGCAGGCATTCTTCACAGCCCTCGGGGGTGCGCGCCACGGCGACGCGGGGCGCGTCGCGTAAGTGCTCGCATAGACCCACCTGCGGCGGGGCGACAAGTTCGTCCTCCAGCCGCGCTTCGGCATCCTCGATACGCTCCAGCGTCGACTCCTCCACATCGATGGCAGCCAGAGCCGCCCGCAGGACGTCATCCGGCACCTGACCCGAGTCGCGTGCCCGCAGGATCGAACCTCGCTCGGCGTCGAGCATCTGCATGCGCAGCCGGCGGTACGCGGCCGACGGCGGTTCCAGCTCCGCGACCGGGCGGCCCAGCCGCTCCCAGGCGACGTTGGCGCGTTTGTTGGTGCGTGCGCGCAACTGCTCGACGACCTCGGGCGGATCGTCCGGGGCACGCACCTCGTCCAGCCGCGCCGTGCCGGCCCGCGACGCGTCGGTCACCAGCGCGGCGTACTGCAACGCGTCTTCCGCCATGCTCGGACCGCGCAGGCCGAGCCGCCGGATCAGCCACGGCAGGGTCAGGCTCTGAAGCAGCGACCCGGCCACCACCGCGAACGCGATCAGCCGCAACAGTTCGCGAGCCGGCGTTTCCGGCGGCAGGAGGAACACCGCGGCCAGCGTGACGACGCCGCGGATTCCGGCCCACGACACGACCGCCGCGGCACGCCAGGACCACGCACGCTCCGGCGCGACCGCCTTGTAGATCGCCACGACACCGTAGACCCATACGACGCGGGCGACGATCGTGGCAGCCAGCACGGCGAGGCAGCTCCATACCGCCTGCGACGCGTCGTGGATATCGTCGAGAATGCCGCGCAACTGCAGCCCGATGAGCATGAAGACGGTGCTCTCGAGCAGGAACTGCACGGTGCGCCAGTTAGTGGTCTCGGCGATCCGCGATGCGGCGGTCTGCAACACCGGCGCGCGGTGGCCCAGCACCAGCCCGGTGACGACTACGGCCACGGCACCGGACGCGTGCGCGGCCTGCGCCGGCACGAACGCGATATACGGCGCCACGAACGACAGGGACGTGTCGAGCACCGGATCCCGTATGTGCCTCCTGATTCGGGACAGCGCCTCTGCCGCCACCAGCCCGATTGCCACGCCGCCGGCCGCGGCGATCAGGAAGTCGAGGCCGACCCTGCCGGTGACCACCGTGCCGGTGATAGCCGCGATCGCGGTGTTGAGCGCCACCAGGGCGGTGCCGTCGTTGACGAGGCTCTCGCCCTCGAGGATCGACACGATGCGCCGCGGCATCCCCACTCGCCGGGCAATGGTGGTCGCGGCGACCGCGTCCGTCGGGGCGACCACTGCACCCAGTGCGAACGCAGCGGCGAGCGACACGGCCGGCACCACCCACCAGGTCACCAGCCCGACCGCCGTCATGGTGAAGCCGACCAGGCCCACGGACAGCAGCGCGATGCTCTGCCGATTGGCCTTGAAGTCCACGAGGGAGGTGCGAATCGCCGCCGCGTACAGCAGGGGCGGCAGCAGCCCGACGAGGATCACGTCCGGGTTGATCTCCATGCGCGGGACGCCGGGTAGGTAGGACGCGATAACACCCGCGGCCACGAGCAGCACCGGCGCGGGCCAGCCGAACCGACGCGATGCGCCGGCCACGACCGTGATCGTGATGGCCAGGCCGAGCAACACCAGCGTTTCGTGCACCAGCACATTCTGCGGGCTTCAGGTCTCGCCGCGCAGCCTGGCGGCGGCCACCTCCGGTGTGACGTCGTTGATCCACACCCCGGCTCCGGACTCCGACCCGGCCAGGTACTTCAGCTTGCCGGGCGCCCGACGGATGGTGAAGACCTCGGCGGCGAGGTGCCACACGTCCCGGTCGCGGTGCACCGGCGCCTGATGCCATCCCGCGATGTAGGGCGTGCGGCCACCCCCGAAGAGCCGGTCGAAGCGCTGCAGGACGTCAAGGTAGATGCGGGCGAGATCGTCGCGTTCCTCGGATGTGAGTGAGGGCAGGTCCGGGACGTGGCGCTGCGGCACGAGCCGCACCTCGTACGGCCACCGCGCCGCGAACGGGACGTGCGCCGTCCACAGGTCGGACTCGGCCACCACCCGGATGGACGCCTTGCGCTCGGCAGCAACGATCGCGCATTGCAGGCAGCCGCCGTTCTCGCCGCGGTAGCTGCGCGCGACCGCGCCGGCTCGCTCGAACCGGGACGGCACGAACGGGTAGGCGTAGATCTGCCCGTGCGGGTGGGTCAGCGTCACGCCGATCTCCTCGCCGCGGTTCTCGAAGCAGAACACGTACTCGACGCCGTCGATGCGGCACAGCTCGGTCGTGCGATCGGCCAGCGCGTCGATCACGGTGCGCGCCCGCGACGGCGGCAGCTGGGCGAACGACGTGGCGTGGTCGCTGGTGAAGCACACGACCTCGCAGCGCCCGATGCCGGGCGCCGAACGGAACGGGAACTCGTCCGTTGCGAGCTCGTCGCTCGCCTGTGAGGTGAGCGACAGGCCCTGCTCGTCGGCTCCCATCGCGAGCGATGGGAACCGGTTCTCGAATACCACGACGTCGTAGTCGCTTTCCGGGATCTCGGTGAGCCGGTCGTCGCGAGACGGGCACAGTGGGCAGTCGCTGGTCGGCGGCCGATAGGTCCGCGTCTGGCGATGCCCGGCGATCACCGACCAGGCACGCAACAGCGGATCCCAGCGGATCTGGGACGACGCTGCGGTGGCCGGCAGGTCGCGGCGATCAGGTGCGCTGCGATCGACTCCGGGCTGCTCGTCGTAATAGAGCAACTCGCGCCCGTCGGCGAGCCGCGTCGACTGCCGGAACGTCATACGCCGCTGGGCGCATCGGGCGAAACCAGGATGACCTCGTCGATGGCATCCTCCAGAACGCTGCGCGCGTCGAAGGGAAGGGCATCGTCGCTGATCAGTACGTCGACGGCGGACAGCGGCCCGAAATCAGCCAGGCCCACGATCCCCCATTTCGTGGAGTCGACGAGTGCGATCACCTGGCGAGCACTCGAGAGCAGCGCGCGATTCGTCTCGGCCTCCGCGAGGTTCGGCGTGGTGAGGCCGGCACGGCCGTCGAATCCGTGGGCGCCGAGGAATAGCTGATCGACATGCAGCGAGCGGATGGTCAGATCGGCGACCGGGCCGACCAGTGCGGCGCTCGGGGTGCGCACTCCGCCGGTGAGGATGACGGTCTGCTGCATGGGATCGCCCATCGAGGCGATCGTGTCGGCAACCGCGGTGGAGTTGGTGACGACGGTGAGCCCGCGCACCGTGGCGAGGTGCTGGGCCATCGCCCAGGTCGTCGTGCCGGCGCTGATGGCGATTGCGGTGCTCGGCTTGACGAGCTGCGCCGCTCGAGCAGCGATCGCACGCTTCGCCGGCTGCTCGAGCGCCCGCTTGGCCTCGAACCCGGGCTCCTCCGTCACGTTGCCGGACAGCACCGCCCCGCCGTGCACCTTCTGGAGCACTCCGTCGGCGGCGAGCTGTTCCAGGTCGCGACGGATCGTCATGTCGGAGACGCCGAGCAGCTCGGTTAGCTCGCTGACCCGAACGCCCCCGGTGCGGCGCAGCTCGTCAAGGATCATGGCTTGACGCTGGCGTGCGAGCATGCGGCCCTCCCCGGGCTGGTAGGCGATGGCCCTCGAGGGCCCCAAGGAGACCCTGCCACTTTCCAGCACACTCTAACAAAAGTCAACAACATCGCGCAGGCTTGCGCAGTACTCCGTGTCGGCCTATCAGGGTGCGGATTGCCAGGTAGCACCGCCGTCGCTGGTCGCGTAGACCTCGGTACCGACGGTACAACCGGTCTTGCCCTGAGCGCAGGAGGCAGTGTCGACCTCCGCGAGTCCCAGCTGCGGCGTTTCGAAGCTCAACGTCGACGGAGGCGCGGGCAGCCCCTTGGGCGTGAAGCTGCGCTTGCCGGAACTGCTCACCACGGTGAAGCGCAGCGTGTTCGGGTCGGAGACGACGATGTCGGCGCCAGGTACCACGCTGACCGGCGAGCTCGTCCCCCCGCCGAGCTCGCCGGTCAGCGGCACCCGCCCGAGCGACCGGAATACGCGGCCGTTCGCCGTGGCGAGCAGGTCGACGCTCGGCGGGCCGGCGTGGTTGGTCACCGGGACCAGCAGCGCGCCGTCCGGCAGCGTCGCCGGAGTGCCGATGCTCGGCGTCGTCGGATCAACGTTGCGCAGCGGCGCCAGCCCCTGCCCGGACACCGGCACCGGCTGCCAGCTGCTCGCGGTCGCGTCGCCGAGATATAGCTGCGACGAGAGCACGCCGCCGCTCAGGGCCAGCCGCCCGTGCCACCACGCGACCTGGCCCGCGGCAGGCGCCGGGCGCACGGCGAGTGCACCGGCTGTCGCCGGCCCCACCAGGACGCTCGCCTGTCCGGCAACCGGCCGACGTCGAGCGGTCGAGAAGCATCGCGAGCTTCGACCCGTCCGCGCTCAGGGCCAGCGAGACACCGGCGACGTCCGGGGTCGTGGCCACTTGGCGCTGCTGCCAGCTGCGACCGCCGTCGTGCGTGGAGTCGAGAGTGACCCCGGCGGTGCCTACCTGGGCGGCGTAGATGCTCGCCCCGTGGCCGGTCACGCTCGCGCCGGCAGCGGGCGGATGCGGGAGCGGCACGGTCGCCCAGCGGCGGCCGACGACGGCGTAGACGACGGCATGGCCGTTGCGGACCCCGGCCACGCCAGATGCGCTGATGGCGGCCCCGATGGGCGGCGGCGCCGGGTGCGACGCGGGCTGGGCGGCGGCACAGCCGGCAAGCACTGTGACGACTACGCCGCCGCCGGCGGCGAAGACCCTCAGTGACACGGTGAGCTCGAGTTCAGCCGGGTCGCCGCGCCGTAAACCGGCCCGTACGCGCAACGGCTGTCGATGTTCAGCGTCACGCGGTTCTCCGTCTGGTTGTGCCCGCCCCGGTACTGCTTGTGCCGCTGCGCGCCCGCCCAGCTCACGCTGGACACGCAGTTGAACGCACGGGTGGACGGGTTGTTGTCCCACTGCGCGCCGTCGGCGAAGTCCGGCGGGTGGGAGAGGGACGCGAAGTCGGCGAGATGGCCGCCGCACGTCGAGGTGTACACGCCGGCCGACTGGGCGGGCGGGACGTGCATCTGGTCCACCCAGCCCCGCACGAATGCCTTCGCCGCCGCCCGGCATGTCGGCGTGTCGTTCGACGGCGACTCCAGGTCGAGGTCGATCGGCACACTTGGCTCGTTCTGCAGCTTGATCCAGGCGTGGTACGCGTCGAGCGCCTCGGTCTTGCCCTGCGAGTACGCAGTCGACGTGTTGCGGCTGAAGTAAATCGACTGGCCGCTAGTGCAGGGATTCTGCCGGCCGACCCAGATCGGCAGCAGGTCCCAGCCCATGGCGATCACGCTGTTGACCCACGAGGGAGTGAGGTTCGGCTGTGCGCACGCGCGGTCGCCACCGCCGATGTAAATCCCCCAGTACGAGAATGGGGTATTGGTCCAGAACGCCCGCATGTGGCTCAGGCTGGGCGCACTACAGCTGTCGCCCCCGTAGCCGGACAGCTTCTGCAATCGTGCTGCTTGGGCCGCCGGGGCATGCCACGCCGGCAGCGCCCCGATGACGATCAACAGTGCTGCGATGAGCCGCACCACGTGCGAGCGGCGTGATCTTGGCACGCGGGTACGATAGCGATCTTCATCTGGTATCGCTACCCCCCGCAGCGATTTGTTTACGCTCCGGTCAACATTTCAGTGGTGGAGCAGATCGCGGAGATCGCTTGATCGATTGGGACGTCAGCGCCCCGCTCGCAACCCGGCGCGGCCTCGCGTGCGCGCGTACGGCTCGCCCGTGACCGCGCCGCCCGCCAGCAGGCTGGCGACCGGCAGTGTGGCCGCTCCCAGTGCGACAGCGTCCTTGCCAAGTGCCGCCTCGACGATCTCGACATGGCGATACGGCAGGTGCAGCGCGTGCTTGCCGGCGGCAGAGCGGATCCGGGTGAGCAGCCGCTCGGTCAGCGCATGACCGAGCCATCCCCCGACCACCACGCGTTGCGGGTTGAACAGGTTGACCAGGTCCGCGATGCCGGCGCCCAGGTAGTTGACGGTCTCGTTGATTACCTCGCGAGCGGCGCCGTCGTCCGGGCCGGCGCCGAGTATCGCGGCGATGCGCTGCTCGAGGTCGGCCGAACGGACTCGGCGGCGCCGCCGTCGTAGCTGGTCGTAGCGGGCGGCGATCGCGCCCGCGCCGATATAGGCCTCGAGACAGCCACGCGCCCCGCACCGGCACGGCCGGCCGTCCACGCTGGCTGTGGTGTGGCCCCACTCGCCGGCGCTGCTCGTCGCGCCGCGATAGAGCTGGCGGTTGCTGATGATGCAGGTGCCGGCACCGATCCCGAGTAAGACGATGACGGCATCGTCCGTGTCCCGCGCGGCACCGAACCACTGCTCGGCCTGGCCCAGCGTCTTGGCACCGTTGTCGATGAGGATCGGAAGCTCCGTCCCACGCCGCAGCATCCGTTCGAGTGGGACCGCGTTCCAGCCGATGCTCTGGCCGTGGACGATAGCGTCCGCGCCGCGCTCGACAAGGCCGGGCACCCCGACGCCGATGCCCAGGATCCGGTCGGCGTCGACGCCGGACTCGGCCGTCACAGTCCGAATGCCGTCGAGCATGCGCGCCACCGCTTCGGCCGGCGTCGGGTGCTCGCGACTCGCGGTCGACACATGCCGGGCGCGCACCTGCATGCCCAGGTCGAAGAGCTCGACCAGGAACGCCGTCTCGCCCACGTCGACCCCGATGATGAAGCCGTATTCGGGGTTGACCTGCAGCAACGCGCGTGGGCGCCCGCCGTTCGAGTCCTCGACTCCGACCTCCTCGACGACGCCCTGTCTGAGCAGCGCACCCAGCAGGTTGCTCACGCTCGCGAGACTGAGCCCCGAGTGCTCGGCGATCTCCTGCCGGGTCAGCGGGCCGTTGAGGTAGACGTCCCACAGCGCCCGGGACTGGTTGCTGCTGCGCAGATCGCGCACAGTCCTCGTGCTCCTTGGCGGCTGCGGCATGGCCGAGACGATACTTCAACCCCTGTAGTAAGTCGCGAGTCAGCTCGCCACTGCCGGCTCAGTGATCTTCTGCAGATAACGGAACGGACACGAAGACAGCTGCGGCGTTGACCCTTAGCATCCCACAGGGCCACATTGTTCAACACTTATAGGAAAGCGTGAACAATCCCTGCCTGACGTCTCCCGCCGTGCCGCCTATGGCTCGGCGATGCCCTGCGCGGGAAGGAGCGCACGTGCGATTGATCAAGGTTTGCGCCACAGCGATCACCGTGGGCGTGGTGGCCGCGGCGCTCGCCGCATGCAGCAGCAGCAAGAGCAGCAAGGACAGTCATCCGACCCTGACGTATTGGGCCAGCAACCAGGGCACCAGCCTGGAGAACGACAAGCAGATCCTGCAGCCACGACTCGATGCGTTCGAGAAGCAGACCGGCATCAAGGTCAACGTCGAGGTTGTGCCGTGGTCGGATCTGCTCAACCGCATCCTCGCCGCCACGACGTCTGGCAAGGGTCCCGATGTGCTGAACATCGGCAACACCTGGTCGGCGTCGCTGCAGGCCACCGGCGCCTTCACCCAGTTCGACGACGCGACGATGGCGAAGATCGGTGGCAAGGACCGGTTCCTCAGCGGCAGCCTGTCCGCAACCGGGGCGCCTGGCAAGCCACCGACGGCCGTGCCACTGTACAGCCTGGCTTATGGCCTCTACTACAACAAGAAGCAGTTCGCGGCCGCCGGCATCAGCCAGCCGCCCGCGACGTGGGACGAGCTCGTCGCCGACGGCAAGAAGCTCACGACGAATGGCCACTGGGGCCTGTCCATCGAGGGCGCCAGTGTCAGCGAGAACATCCACGCCGCGTTCACGCTCAGTCAGCAGCAGGGCGGCGCATTCTTCGACGCGTCCGGCAAGGCAACGTTCAACACCCCGCAGAACGTCGCCGCGATCAAGCAGTACCTCGACTTCATCCAGCAGGACAAGATCACCAACCCGAGTGATGCCGAGTACTCGAAGGGCACCGAGGCACTCAGCGACTACGCAACCGGCAAGACGTCGATGGTGATCTGGCAGGCGGCAGCGGGCTCCCTGAAACAGCTCGGAATGGATGCTGCCGACATCGGGGTCGCGCCGGTGCCATTGCCGGATCCGATGCCGGCGGGCGGCAAGAAGGTGACGAGCATCGTGGCCGGCATCAACCTGGCGGTGTTCAAGGGCTCCAAACATCAGGATGCCGACCTGCAGTTCGTGAAGTTCATGACCAGCACTCCGGAGCAGCAGGTGCTCAACAAGACGTACGGCTCGCTTCCGACCGTCGCCGACGCCTACAGCGACCCGGCGTTCCAGACCCCGGCCGTCGCCACGTTCAAGAGCATCTTGAGCAGCACGGCCGCGCCGATGCCGGCGGTTGCTCAGGAAAGCCAGTACGAGACCCTCGTCGGCACCGCCATGAACAACCTGTTCGCCGACGCGGCGACCGGGAAGAACGTTACCGATCAGGCCATCGCGAACGCGCTGACGGCCGCTCAGCAACAGTTGACCGGCTGAGCGGAAAGCCACGACGTGGCGGGCGAGCCACTGGCCCGGGCTCGCCCGTCACCCGAGGAGGCGCGGTGGTCGACACAGTCGAGCGGTCGACGCGGGTCGCGGCACCGGGTACGCCGGTGCCGCGTCGGCGTCGACGCCCCAGGCGTGAGTTGCTGCCCTACCTGCTACTCGCGCCGGCGATTCTGTTCGAACTGCTGATCCACATCGTGCCGATGGGCGTTGGTGTGTTCATCAGCCTCCTGCACCTCACGCAGTTCAACCTCCACGATTGGCGCCACGCCCCATTCGCCGGCACCGGCAACTACCGGGTGGCACTGAACTTCGACCAGGCGGCCGGCAAAGCGCTGTTGCACTCGTTCTGGGTGACGTTCGCCTACACCGCCTTGGTGCTGGCGATCTCGTGGCTGTTCGGCATGGCGGGCGCGGTGTTCACCCAGCACACGTTCCGGGGGCGTGGCCTGGTTCGAACCGCGTTCCTGATCCCCTATGCGCTGCCCATGTTCGCGGCGGTGATCACGTGGAACTTCATGCTGCAGCGCGACACCGGCGCGGTGAATCACATCCTCGTCGACGACCTGCACCTCATGCACAGTCGGCCGTTCTGGTTGATCGGGCCCAACAGCTTCGTGTCGCTGGTGCTGGTCGCCGTGTGGCGCAACTGGCCTTTCGCGTTTCTGATCATTACAGCTGGGCTGCAGAGTATTCGGGCCGATCTCTACGAGGCGGCCGCGATCGACGGCGCCGGAGTCATCGGGCAGATCCGCTACGTGACGCTGCCGATGCTGCGCCCAGTGAATCGCGTGCTGATCCTCGTGCTGTTCCTGTGGACGTTCAACGACTTCACCACGCCGTACACGTTGTTCGGCAAGTCGGCGCCGCATGCGGCCGACCTGATCTCGATCCACATTTATCAAAGTTCGTTCGTGACCTGGAACTTCGGCGTCGGATCCGCGATGTCCGTGCTGCTGCTGGGATTCCTGCTCCTCGTCACCGGGATTTACCTGTCGGCCTTCCGCGCAAGGAGTGACGACTATGCGTGAACCCACCTGGTTCCGGTGGACGCGCCGGATCGGGCTGGCCGTGCTGCTGGCGTTCACCCTGTTGCCTGTCTACGTCATGCTCACGACATCGCTCAAGCCGTTGCGGGACGTACAGAGCAGCTTCCGATGGTGGCCGAGCCGGCCTACTGTGCGGCCGTTCTTCGACATGTGGCACACCATCCCGCTCGCGCGCTACTTCGTGAACAGCCTGATCGTGTCGTGCCTCGCCTCGGTGGCATCGGTGCTGGTGGCGCTGGTCGCGGCGTACGCCGTCAGCCGCTACCGCTTCCGCGGCAGGCAGGTGTTCTCGATCGTCGTCCTGTCGACGCAGATGTTCCCGGGCATCCTGTTCCTGCTGCCGCTGTACGTGATCTTCGTCGATATCGGCAACTCGACGGGTATCACGTTGTACGGCAGCCGGGTCGGGCTGATCATCACGTACCTGACCTTCACGTTGCCGTTCGCGATCTGGATGCTGATCGGCTATCTCGACTCCATCCCGCGCGAGCTCGACGAGGCGGCCAAGGTCGACGGCAACGGACCGATGGGTGCGTTCATCCGGGTGGTGATTCCGGCGGCCGTGCCGGGTGTCGTCGCCGTGCTCATCTACGCGTTCATGACGGCCTGGGGCGAGGTGCTGTTCGCCTCCGTGCTGACCGACGACTCGACCCGGACGCTCGCCGTCGGCCTGCAGGGGTACGCGACGCAGAACAATGTGTACTGGAACCAGGTCATGGCTGCTTCGCTGATCGTCAGTATCCCCGTCGCCGTCGGATTCCTGGTCCTGCAGAGGTATCTCGTCGCCGGCATGACGGCCGGCTCGATCAAGTAGCCCGGAGGCCACATGACCAACCCTTTCGGCCTACCCGCCGACTTCCTCTGGGGAGTCGCGACGTCGGCCCTGCAGATCGAGGGTGCCGTCACGGCGGACGGCCGGGGGCCGTCCATCTGGGACGACTTCGCGCGCGTGCCCGGCGCGATCGCGGGCGGGGACACGATGGAGGTGGCGAGTGACTCGTACCGCCGCTGGCCGGAGGATCTCGCGCTGCTCCAGCAACTGGGCGCGCAGGCGTACCGGTTCTCTGTGGCCTGGCCGCGGATACAGCCCACGGGTGCCGGTCCTGCGAACGTGCCAGGGCTGGATCACTACGACCGGATGGTCGACGACCTGCTCGCGGCCGGCATCCGCCCGTTCGCGACGCTGTATCACTGGGACCTGCCGTCCGCCTTGCAGCACACCGGCGGATGGGTGGTACGCGAGACGGCGCAGCGCTTCGCCGACTATGCGGCGCTCGTCGCCGGACGCCTGGGCGATCGGGTCAGCGACTGGGTGACGATCAACGAGCCGCTGTGCGTGGCCTGGCTGGGCCACCTCGAGGGGCGGATGGCGCCCGGCATTCGCGACTGGCGCAGCGCCGTGCGGGCGTCGTATCACTTGCTGCTCGCCCATGGGCTGGGCGTGCACGCCGTGCGGTCCGCGGTCACCCGTCCGGCCGCGGTCGGGATGGTGGCGAACCTGAGCCAGTGCGAGCCCGACGGCGACTCGCCCGACGATGTCGCTGCGGCCTGGCGCGCGGACGGGCACACCAATCGGTGGTGGCTGGATCCCTTGTACGGCAAGGGATTCCCGTCCGACATGCGTGAGCTCTACGCGGTCGACCTGCCCGAGCAGCCCGGTGATATCGACGCAATCACGGCGCCCACCGATTTCCTCGGCCTGAACTACTACTTCCGGATGAAGATCGCCGCAGACCCGGCCGTGGCAACGCTTGGTTACCGGCAGGTTCCGGTACGCGGCGCCGCGACGACTGCGCTGGGGTGGGAGGTGTACGCGCAGGGCCTCGAGGACCTGCTGATGCGGGTGGCCAAGGACTACGAGGTTCCCGCCGTCTACGTCACCGAGAGCGGCTCGGCCTGGGCCGATCGTCCCGACGAGAACGGCAATGTCGAGGATCCGGAGCGCACTGCCTACCTGATGGATCACATTGCCGCGGTAGGCCGAGCGCACGCCCAGGGCGCGCCGGTGAAGGGCTGCTTCGTCTGGTCGCTGCTGGACAACTTCGAGTGGGACTACGGCTGCTGGCCCCGGTTCGGCCTGGCCTACGTCGACTACGCGACACAGCGGCGCACCCTCAAGGCCAGCGGGCACGCGTACGCGGCGCTCATCGCCGCGTCGGGTGGCTGATCAGGTCGTGGACGACTATGACGACTACAGGGGACGCAGCAGGTCGTCGGCGTCGGTGATCGTGTACGCGTAGCCCTGCTCGGCCAGGAATCGCTGGCGGTGCGCCGCGTACTCGGCGTCCAGGGTGTCGCGTGCGACCACCGTGTAGAAGTGGGCCTGGCGGCCGTCGTGCTTGGGGCGCAGCACGCGTCCGAGTCGTTGCGCTTCTTCCTGGCGCGAGCCGAACGTCCCGGAGATCTGTACCGCGACCGCCGCCTCGGGGAGGTCGATCGAGAAGTTGGCGACTTTGCTGACGACCAGCACGCGCTGCTCGCCGGCCCGGAACGCGTCGTACAGGCGCTCGCGCTCGCGGGTGGTGGTCGAACCCTGCACGATTGGCACGTCGCCCAATTCCGCGGCGACGTCGTCGAGCTGATCTAGGTATGCGCCGATGACGAGCACTTGCTCGTCCGGGTGCTGGTCCACGATGGTCTTGATCACCGGCAGCTTGGTGCGCGCCGTCGCCGCGATGCGGTACCGGTCCTCTGGCTCGGCGGTCGCGTAGTTCATGCGCTCGGCGTCGGTGAGGGTGACCCGCACCTCGGTGCAGTCCGCCGGGGCGATCCAGCCCTGGTTCTCGATGTCCTTCCACGGGGCGTCGTAGCGCTTGGGGCCGATCAGGCTGAACACGTCGCCCTCCCGGCCGTCTTCGCGGATCAGCGTCGCGGTGAGGCCCAGGCGCCTGCGTGACTGGAGGTCGGCGGTGAGCCGGAAGATCGGCGCCGGCAGGAGGTGCACCTCGTCGTAGACGATCAGCCCCCAGTCGCGGGAGTCGAACAGGTCCAGGTGGCGGTACTCGCCCTTCCGGCGCGTGGTCATGATCTGGTAGGTGGCGATGGTGACGGGACGGATCTGCTTGCGTTCGCCGCTGTACTCGCCGATCTCGCTCTCGGTCAGGGAGGTGCGCGCCATGAGCTCGCGCTTCCACTGCCGGCCGGCCACGGTGTTCGTGACGAGGATGAGCGTCGTCGCCTGCGCCTGGGCCATCGCCGCCGCGCCGACGAGCGTCTTGCCCGCGCCGCAGGGCAGCACGACCACGCCGGAACCCCCGTGCCAGAACGAGTCGGCCGCGTCACGCTGATAGTCACGCAGGTGCCAGCCGTCCTCGCGGAGCGCGATCGGGTGTGCCTCGCCGTCGACGTACCCGGCCAGGTCCTCGGCCGGCCAGCCGATCTTGAGCAACGCCTGCTTAAGGCGTCCGCGCTCGGACGGGTGCACCACGACGGTGTCGTCGTCGATGCGCTCACCGAGCATCGGCGCGATCTTCCGGTGACGCAGCACCTCTTCCAGGACGGCTCGGTCGAGGCTGATCAGCACCAGCCCGTGCGCCGGGTGCTTGGCCAGCTGCAGACGCCCGTAGCGATCCATCGTGTCGGCAACGTCGACCAGCAGCGCGTGCGGCACGGCGTAGCGGGAGTAGCGCACCAGGGCGTCGACGACCTGCTCGGCGTCGTGCCCGGCCGCGCGAGCGTTCCACAGCCCCAGCGGGGTCAGCCGGTAGGTGTGGACATGCTCGGGGGAGCGTTCCAGCTCGGCGAACGGCGCGATGGCCGCGCGTGCGTCGGGCGCCAGCGGGTGGTCGACCTCGAGCAGGAGGGTCTTGTCGGATTGGACGATGAGCGGTCCGTCGGTCACGTCGAGCCATTCTCCCAGATCGCACCGACAGGCCGGCGATGAGCGCTGGCGCGAAGAGCCCGCCGCCGCGTAGGCGGGATGTTCTATGGCCGCAGCACAGCCAGCAGCCGGGCGACCTCGCCGGCCACCGCGGTGCGGGCGGCGCCCAGGTAGGTCCGGGGGTCGACGGCCTTCGGATCGGCGCCGAGGTGCTCCCGCACAGCCCTCGTGAACGCCTTGTTCAGCTGCGTTCCGATGTTGACCTTGGCAATGCCACCGGCGACGGCCTGGCGCAGCCCGTCGTCCGGCACGCCCGACGAGCCGTGCAGCACCAGTGGCACCGGAACCGCGTCGCGCAGCGCCGCGATCAGGTCGAAATCCAGGACCGCGTCACGAGTGAGCATCGCGTGGCTCGTCCCCACGGCGACGGCCAGCGCGTCGACGCCGGTGCGCTCGACGAACGAACGAGCCTCGCCCGGATCGGTGCGTGCGCCCGGCGCGTGCACGCCGTCCTTGCCGCCGACCTCGCCGAGTTCCGCCTCTACCCAGACGCCGGCGTCGTGGCATTGCGCGACGACCGCCGCTGTCGCCGCCACGTTCGCGGCATAGTCGAGCGCAGAGGCGTCGAACATGACCGAGCCGATGCCGAGGGCGATCGCTTCCCGGACCAGGGCCGGGTCGGTCGCGTGGTCCAGGTGCACGGACATCGGCATCTCGGCGGCTGCCGCCAGGGCCAGCGTCGCTGCCGCGATCGGGGCGAGCCCGCCGTGATAGCGCGCCGCGTTCTCGCTGACCGAAAGGATGGCTTTGCGTCTGGCGGCGTCCGCGCCCTGAGCGATCGCCTCGGCGTGCTCGATCGTGATCACGTTGAACGCACCGGCCCCGGCACCGGCCCGGGCAGCGTCGCCGACGATGTCGGCGGTGGACGTCAGCGTCATGCCAGCCGCCACGCGAGAAGCGCGGCGCCGAGCGCGCCGGCCTGATCGCCCAACTCGGCGCGCACCAGGCGGGGACGCCGCTGAAACGTCAGCAATGCGTCGAGCGCGTCGGCCAGAGGCTCCATCAGCACGTCGCCGGCACCGGCGAGCCCGCCGCCGATGACCACCAGTTCCGGAGCGAGCAGTGTCACGTATGCCTGCAACGCACGTGCCAACGCACGGACGGCGCGCTGCCAGACGGCGCGCGCGTCGGGATCGCCGGCCACGACGAGCTCTGACACCAGGCCATTCGCCCTCCGCCCGCTGCGCAGCGCGTATTCGCGGTCGATCGCGGCAGCGGAGGCGATCGCTTCCAGGCAGCCACGCGCCCCGCAGCCGCATATCGGGCCGTCGGGTTCGATGATCAAGTGCCCGATCTCCCCGCCGTACCCGTGCCCCGAGTATGGGCGGCCATCGATGACGACCGCCCCGGCGATGCCGGTGCCGATGGGCATGAACAGGTAATCGCCGGCCCCGCGTGCGGCGCCGAGCTGCCCCTCGGCGAGACCGCCGGCACGTACGTCGTGCTCGAAGGCCACCGGGACGCCGAGCCGCTTGTGCACCAGCTCGCGTAGCGGCACGTCACGCCAACCGAGGTTGGCCGAGAAGACGGCGACGCCGTCGTCGACGATGCCCGGCACGACGACGCCTGCTGCGCGAACCAGGAAGCCCTGCCGCACAGCGGCTGCCTGCTGGTCGGCTGAAGCATCGAGGATGCGCTCGACGACAGCGTCCGGGCCGTCCTCGCGTCGCGTCGCGATGCGGCGGGACGCGATCACGCGGTAGGCGTCGTCCACCAGGGCGGCCTTCATCGAGGTGCCGCCGACGTCCAGCGCGACAACGCACTCCATACCGGCAACCTATGCCCGGTCGAGGATCACCGAGCGCGTGAGGTGACGGGGCTTGTCCGGGTCGAGGCCGCGGGCCTGCCCGAGTGCTACGGCAGCCCGCTGCGCGCGGATCAACTCCGCCATCGGGTCGCGCAGCGAATCGACCCAGATGGCGCCCGTGCCGGCGACCTCGTCGCGCAGCCGGTCCGGGGCCTCGCCGAACATCCACACCAGGCTGCTGGCGTCGGCAATGCTGATCGGCCCGTGCCGATACTCCATGGCGGGATACGACTCCGACCAGGACAGCGACGCCTCTCGGAACTTCAGCGCCGCCTCGTTGGCCAGCCCGACCGTCCAGCCCCGGCCCAGGAACGTGAACTGACTGCCGTCCAGCGCGCCGTCGGGTAGCTCGCTCGTCAAGGCGGTGCGCCCATCGGCGATAACGCTGCTGAGGTCCTCGCCGACGTGCGCGCGCAGCAGGGCCAGCGTCGTCGTGGCGAACCGGGTCTGCACCACCGAGCGCTCGTCTGCGAACGGGAGGGCGACAGTGTCGGTGGCGGCGTCCGCAGCGGGCGTACTGCCGTCGGCGGTGATGGCGACCGTCGGTACCGGCGCGTGGCGCAGCACGTCCAGCACTTCGGTCGTCGTGCCCGACCGCGTAATCGCCACGATGCGGTCGTACGCTCGGTCAATCGGCGCCTCAGAGGCGGCGAACGCGTCCGTTTCGCCCAGCCCGGCCTGCTCGCGCAGCACCGCATAGCACTGGGCCACGAACCACGACGTGCCGCAGCCCACCACTGCGACCCGCTCGCCGGCGGCCGGCAGCGGCGTCGACTTGGCCTGCTCGGTGGCGGCCAGCCAGCAGTCAGGCTGGCTTGCGATCTCGTCCTCGACGAACGTCATCTGGGCGCTCCCAATTCATCGCGCGGGCATGCTCATTCTTACGGCACTACGACGCGTACTGTCTCAATCCTTGGTCTTGCAGGAAACGGCCTCCGGGAACGGGGCGAGATGGGCAAGTACGAACGGCTGGGTGCGATCCTGGAACTGCTCGGGCGCGACGGCAGCCTTGACGTCGACCTGGCTGCAGCCGAGCTGCATGTCTCGGCGGCCACGATCCGGCGCGACCTCGACGTGCTCTCCCGGCAGCAACTGCTCACTCGTACCCACGGGGGTGCGGTGAGCAACAACGCCGCCTACGACCTCCCACTGCGCTACAAGGCCGCCCGGCACGCTTCGGAGAAGCAGCGCATCGGCAAGGCGGTCGCCGAGATGATAGGAGCGGGCACGATCGTCGGCCTGAACGGCGGCACCACGACGACCGAGGTGGCACGCGCACTGGCCCTGCGCGGCGACCCGCACTCGTCCTACAACCCTTCCATCACCGTCGTCACCAATTCGCTGAACATCGCCACCGAACTGGCCGTACGTGCGCACCTGAAGATCGTAGTGACCGGCGGGGTCGCCCGGCCGCAGTCCTACGAGCTGATCGGACCACTGGCCAGCGGCGTCCTCGAGCAGCTGTCGCTGGACGTCGCCGTGCTCGGCGTCGACGCAATCGACCTGGACGCCGGGGCAACAACTCACGAGGAGAGTGAGGCGGCCATCAATCGGCTCATGGCCTCGCGCGCCCGCAAGGTTATCGTCGTCGCGGACAGCTCCAAGCTCGGGCACCGCGCGTTCGCCCGGCTGTTCCCGTTGCAGTCGATCGACGTCCTCGTGACCGACACGGGGGCTGGCGACGACGCCATCCGGGGCTACCTCGACGCCGGCCTCGAAGTCGTCCGCGCCTGACGCATCAACTGCATCCGCGTGATCTTGGACTTCTGGCTGAATATCGACCACAAGTCCAAGATCATCCGGCGACGGTAGCTGCGCCGGGGTTCTTCGCGTGAGGCTGGCTGCGCTAGAACAGGGCGGGCTGATGCGCCTTGGGCGCGAGCCGCGCGAACCGCGGGCGCGCCGCCCAGTTGGCGACGGGCTCATCGGGCCACTGCGCGTCGCGTGGCTCCTGGTCGCACAGCGCGCGCAGTGCGGCGTTGAGGGTCCACGTGAGTTGCTGCCTCAGGAACGTCGCCCGCACGGGTGCGGGGTCCAGCGGCAGGCATCCGCGGCCGCCGCTCAGGTCGAGGCGAAGCGGTAGGTCGTCGCGCATTGCCATGACCTGGCAGTTCAGCTGCCATGCCTCCCGGGCCCCGGGCGCGCCGAGCCGGCGTGCCCCGGCCGGGCCGATCGCCGCGACGACGCGCTCACCGCCGCACGCCACGTCGTCGAATGCCGCCTGCGCTCCGCCCAGCTCGCGCAGCAGGGTGGCCGCCGTCTTGGGGCCGATGCCGCGCACCCCGGGCAGGTTGTCGGACGCGTCGCCGCGAAGCGCAGCGAAGTCCCGGTACTGGTCCGGACGCACCCCGAGCAGCGTCGTGAGCCGGGCGGGCGTGAGCAACGGGGATGCCTCAACCCCGCCGTCGATGATGCGCAGCACGCTCGTCGTGTCGTCGATCAGCGAGAACGCGTCGCGATCGGACGTCATGATCACGGTGCTTGCACCCTGACCGGCGGCGAAGCGCGCCGCCGATGCGAGAACGTCGTCGGCCTCCAGGCCGGGCGGGACGACCACCGCGACGCCGAGCTCGTCCAGCACCTCGGCGGCGTACCTCAGCTGATCGACCAGGGTGGAAAGCTTGTCGGCCCGCTGCGCCTTGTACTGCGGCCAGGTGTCGCGGCGCACGCTGGCGTCCGGGTCGTCGAAGCCGATGACGATGGCTGCCGGGCACACGCGCTCGACGGCGGTGACGAGTTGGGACAGCAGCCCCCGCACCGCCCAGGTCTGGTGGCCGGTGCGCGCCTGCGAGTGGTAGGCCCGGTGCACCAGGGAGTTGCCGTCGACCGCCAGCACCCGCGCCATACTCGCCATCTTGCCCCATGGCGCCGTCACGGCACGGGCAGCGCGCGCGCTGGCACCGGGCTCGCCACGACGATCGAGGTCACCGTGGTCCCGTGCACGAGGAACTGGTCCAAGATCTGCTCCAGCCCGTCGATGGTCGGCGCGTGGACCTTGACGAGAAAGCAGTCCTCGCCGGTGATGCGGTGGCACTCGCTGACCTCGGGCATGCGTTTCGCGAGCGCTGCGATCTTCGGCAATTGGCCCGGCACCGGGCGGATGCGCGCGTAGGCAGCGACCGGCATGCCGAGCGCGGCGGGGTCGATGTCGACGCGGTAGCCGGCGATGACCCCGGACCGTTCCAGACGCTGCACCCGTTCGGTGACCGCCGGCGCGGACATGCCCACCAGCCTGGCGAGCGCCGACATGGTGATGCGGGGATTGGCCTGGAGCTCGCGCAGGAGTTGGCGGTTCACGTCGTCGAGCTCGGTCTGCCTTGACTCTGAAGTCATTTCGGCCTCCTCGCCTTAAGAATGCGATTCCTTGGCGGGCTCTGGCTTGCCACCCTAGTTGCATGCAGCTGGCCCCGTCACCACCCGCCCGGCTCTCCCGGCCGTCCCGGTCCGACCGGGTGCCGGCACCGTGCTTCTTCCTCGTCAGCGCCGTGTTCCACTACCTCGGGCCATCGTTCGCCGTGCTGCTGTTCGCGCACGTGGACGTGCTCGGCGTCGCGTGGCTCCGCATCGCCAGTGCCGCGCTCGTGTTCGGCATCTGGCGGCGTCCGTGGCGGCTATTCCGGAGCCCCGACGAGCGACGCCTGCTGCTCGCGCTCGGCGTCGTCCTCGCCGCGATGAACTCGCTGTTCTACCTGGCGATCGACCGCCTGCCTCTCGCTACGGTCGGTGCTATCGAGTTCCTCGGCACCATCGTCCTGGCCGCCGCGGGCACGCGGAGGCGGCGCAATGTCGGTGCCCTCGTGCTGGCGATCGCCGGCGTATTCGTGCTGACCGACGTGCGCCTGGGCGGCGAGCCGCTCGGCTTTGCGTTCGCATTCGCCAACTGCGCCGGCTTCATGCTGTACGTGCTGCTCGGCCACCGGATCGCGAACAGCGAGGTCGCGGACAGCGGTGACAAGCTCGACCGGCTCGGCGCGGCAATGCTGGTCGCGGCTGTGGTGGCCACGCCGTTCGCGATCGGGCAGGCCGTACCGGCGTTCACGCATCCGGTCTGGCTGCTGTGGGGCATTGCGGTCGGCCTCTGCTCGTCGGTCATTCCGTACGTGACGGACCAGCTGGCAATGGCGCGACTGCCGCGTGCCACGTTCGCGCTGATGCTCGCCCTCTTGCCGGCCACTGCGACGGTGATCGGGCTGCTCGTGCTGTCGCAGGTGCCCACGCCGCGCGACCTGGCCGGCATCGCCTTGGTCGTGGCCGGCGTCGCCGTGCACAGGGACTAGCGATGAGCGCTCGCGCGAAGAGCCCGCCGGCCGCGACGCGGCCCGCGCCGAAGGCGCGGAGTGGCCTGAGGCGTGCGCCCCCTGCGGGCGCCGCCGAAAGACACATCCGGCGGATTAGTCGAGTACACCGACTCCGGTGATGTGGTGCAGCGCGAAGGCCTCGAGGCGGCCGGTGCTCACGTCGTGCCCGCGCAGCGTCCCGCCGGCCATCGAGATCGGCTCGATGGTGCGTTGCGACGACGTGCCGTGCGCGTCGACGTAGCCGAGCCAGATGCGCCGCCCGCCACGGATCGCCTCGCGCAGCAGGCCGAGCGTCGCCGCCGAGGTGACTCCAGGCACAGGCGGCACAGCGCGGCGGGTGATCTCAGCCCGCTTCTCGGCGGCGCGCAGCCGCCGGATCAGCTCTCCGGCGGCGGCTGTCGGGTCGGCGGCGGGCCGGTTGCGCACCAGCCGGGACGTGGGCCGCGACGGGGCGCGCGGGGCGTCGCTGCCGAGCCTCACGAGCGCGCCGTCGGGCGCCTCGGCCGCCGGGGCGTAGCCGGCCTCGCGCAGCACGTCGAGCACCCGCGAGACGGGGGCGCTCGCGACGACGACCGTCGGCGCGATGCGCCGCAACTCCAGCGGTGCGGAAGCCCGGTCAGCCAACACCCGTGAGAGCAGCGCCGGATCGTCGCAGCGCAGATAGGCGGACGCCGTCCCGGCACGCAGCACGCCGTGGCGGCGGGCAACGTCCTCGACGAGGTAGCGCAACGCTTGGGGCACGGGCGTGCGGGAGTGCTCGTCGAACAGCGCCGTAATGCCGGCCGCAGTGTGGCCGGTATCCAGCCCGCGGCGTACGGAGGTCTCGGTGATCCGGTAGACGCTGGCTCCTCCGGTCGACTCGAGGTCGGCAACCGCGCCCAGCTCATCGGCCAGCTCGGCGGTCGGCGGTCCCGGGACGACGACGGTGAGGTCGGGCTGGACGAGGAAGTGGTCGACCGGCTCGGGCAATGCGGCATCGAGGGTGTCGGCGGCCGACGGAGAACCGGAAAGTACGAAGCGCCCGTACGAGGTGAGCCCGCCGGCGGCCGTAACGCCCAGCACGTCGGCCTCCGCGAGGATCGCCTCGGCCTGGCGGCGCTGGGCGGCAGCGCGCCTCGGCGTGAGCCAGGCCAGCCGCGCCAGCACATCGGCGCGCTCGGCCGGCGTGGTCCCGAGGGGCAGGTCCGCGAGCACGCCGAGCACCTGACGGCGCAGCGCCGCAATGGTGCCGCGCTCCGCGTCGGGGCCGAGCGGCGTGATCAGCCGGTCCCGTTCGTCGCGCTGCCCGACAAGGCTCGGCTGGCGTGTCATGCCGAGCCACGCGTTCGCCAGCGCCACCCAACGCGGGGCCGGCTCGCGGCGTCGCCACGCGTCGTACTCCGACGTCGGCAGGAATACCGGCTCGATGCCGTGCGAGGCGGCGATCAGGCCCGCGGCGGCCGCGATCTCGACGACCAGCGCCGCGACATCCTCGGACACGGAAAGCTCGCGAGCGGCGCGGCGCAGGTCGCGCACGCCGAGGCCACCGGCACGCAGCACCTGAGGCGGCGCCACGCTCCACAGCTCGGCGAGGGCGCCGACCTGGCGCAGCGTGTCGAGCACGGCGGTGGTGCCGCGATGGTCGACGTCCGTCTCGACAAGAGTGATCGCAGGCGGCATGGCGGTGATCGAGGGGAACGGGGTGCCACCGCGCAGCGCAAGCCCCACTTCCCGGGGCAGCTCCACGGTCTGCGTATCGATCGGGACGAGCAGGCCGGCGGCGATCAGCCGGTGCGGCGGCGTGGCTGCTTCGTCGATCACTGCGGGCAGCAACGCGTCCCGAACTACGCCCACCGGGGGACCGGCGGCGAGACGGTCGAGCACGTCGCGCTCAGCCGGGTCGCGCCCCGCCAGCAGCGCCTGCAGGCGACTCCGGTCGCGCAGCACGGCCGCCACCGCCGCCCCCGAGCGGGGCTGCCCCGTCGGCGGCAGGCCGAGGGTGCGCAGCACCGGTGCGAGCGTCACGTCCGAGACGGCGCCGAGCAGCCGGTCGGCCGGACGGCCCAGCCCGGCCGGGTACGGCCCCACCGCATCGGCGACCACCCCGACCAGGTGCTGCTCACCCCAGACCAGTCCGGTGGCGCGCAGCTCATCCAATACGAGGTCGACGTCGATGCCGGGGAGCAGTGCCGCGGCTTCGGCGGCGTCACCCGTGAGCACAAGTGCTTCCAGGGTGGCGAGGCGCACCGCGTCCAGGCCGTCGACGGCCCGCTGGACCGATACGCGGACCCCCAGGCGGTTGGCCAGCATGGCGAAGTCGGCCGGTGCCGGCAGCGCCAGGTCGGGGCGCCGGCGCAACAGTTCGGCTAGCTCGTCGTCGGTGCGCTGGCGCAGCCAGTCGGACAGGGACGTGTCAGTCACCCAGCCAGGTGGGGGAGTTCATCAATGGTCGGGTGCCGGTAGTTCAGCCGTTCGAACGGCAGCGGGAACTCGATGTCCGCGCCGAACGGTGACTGGGCGCCGGCATGGTCGGTGGCGAGCTCGGATACGTGGAAGTCGTCGGCGGCCGCGCCCCGCGGCGGCTGATACAGCTCCGGGAGTCTCGGCGTGGCACCTGGCATCGGGCAGCCTTCCTGTCTGGACGGCGGAATCGCAACGTACAAGTCTGCCATGTCTCTCGGGGGCGGCTCCGGCTCCGGCGAGCGACTGTCCACAGTGGACAGACAGCCCGACAACTCGGGCAGAGCGGTGCCAACCGCACACACTAATGTCCGGGATTTCTTGCGCCGCGGCGCGTCCGGGCAAGTAATCTGTGTGAGGGAGGCACCGCTGGTGCGGTGCCTTCAGTTGTGTTTGTGAGAGGAGCTCCGGTGCCTACCGGCAAGGTGAAGTGGTTCAACGCCGACAAGGGCTTCGGTTTCCTGGCCGAAGACGGCGGCGAGGACGTGTTCGTCCACCGCGATGCCCTGCCCAGCGGTGTGACCGAGCTCAAGCCCGGGCAGCGGGTCGAGTTCGGCGTCGTACAGGGGCGCAAAGGCAACCAAGCGCTGTCCGTGCGGGTGTTGGATCCGGTGCCGTCCGTGGTGCGCGCGACACGCAAGCCGCCCGAGGAGATGGCGCCCCTGGTCGAGGATCTGATCAAGATGCTCGACCAGACCTCGAACCTGCTGCGCAAGGGCCGCTACCCCGATCGGGGAGAGTCCCGCAAGATCGCCGCCCTGCTGCGAGCCTTCGCCGACAACTTAGACGCTTGACCTGACCGCCGGATGTGTCTCTCGGGCGGCGCCCGCACGGGGCGCACGCCTCGAGCCACTCCACGCCTTCGGCGCGGGCCGCGTCGCGGCCGGCGGGCTCTTCGCGCAAGCGCTCATCGCGATGTGGCTGAGCCCGCCGTCGTCACCTCAAGGGTGGGCACTTTGGCGATAGGCCAGCAGCCTCTGCCCGCTTGAGGAGCGTTTCCGCCGCGGTGTAGCCCTCGTCGCCGAGGTCGCGGGTGAACTCGTTCACGTACAGGTCGATGTGCCGGCGCTGCACGTCGGGCGACATCTCGTCGGCGTGTGCGGCGACGTACCCGGCCGACGCGGACGGGTGTGCCCATGCGTACTCGACCGAGTCGCGCACCACGGCGGCGAGCGCGGCGGTGTCGAACCCGTGACGGGCCACGATCGCGCCGAGTGGGATGGGCAGGCCGGTGTCGCGCTCCCACCATTGGCCCAGATCGGCCAGGGCGGTCAGCCCGTATGACGGATACGTGAAGCGCGCCTCGTGGATCACCAGCCCGGCGTCGTAGCGCCCGTCGCGCACGGCGGGCATGATCTGCGCGAACGGCACGACGTCGATGCGCGCCGGATGACGGCCGGCCGCCCACAGCCGGAACAGCAGGTACGCTGTAGACCGCTCGCTCGGGACGGCAACGGTACGTCCGTTCACAGTGGACAGATCGCCGCGGGTGAGCACGAGTGGCCCGCAGCCCCGCCCCAGCGCACCGCCACTGGGCAGCAGCGTGTACCCGTCGAGCAGCCACGGCAGCGCCGCGTACGACACTTTGACCACGTCGAACTCGCCCCGTTCAGCGGCGGTGTTCGTGACGTCGATGTCGGCATACGTGACCTCGACCGGCGGCGCGCTCTCGATGAGCCGATGCACCCACGCATGGAAGACGAACGTGTCGTTCGGGCATGGTGAGAACGCGATCTTCATGCGAAAAGCTCCTTGAGCGCAGTGGACAGCGCCGTAAGAGCCTCTGGGATGCGCCATGCCGCGCGATCCCGCGGCCCGACGAGGTTGCTGATCGCACGCACCTCGGCGAACGGAACGCCGAAGATCGCCGCAGCGCTCGCGACGCCGTAACCCTCCATCGCCTCAGCCACCGCGTCCGGGTAGCGCGCGCGAAGTGCTGTGGCGGTGGCCGCGGTGCCGGTGACGGTCGACACGGTCAGCACCGTGCCGGTGCGGGCACCCAGGCGCTTAGCCAGTGCGTCCGCCGCGGGAACCGAAAGCACCGGGCCCAGAGGCTCGAAGCCGGACGGGGTCTCGATGCCGAGGTCGGCGTGCACCACCCGGGTGGCCACGACCACGGTGCCGAGCGGCACGTCGAACCCGCCCGCGATCCCCGCGCTGACCACGAGATCGGGGCGACGCCCCGCGAGCGCCGCCGAGGTAGCGGCCGCCGCGGCGGCCGGACCGATGCCGGCAACAACCACGTCGGGAACTGCATCACGGATGGCGTCACGCTCCGCCTCGACCGCGACAACCGCCAGAACGCTCACGGCTGCTGATGCCCGGGCGCGATATTGCCAGGTGGCAGCGGCCGTCTGCTCGTCGAGGTAGCGCGCCGCATCGCTCGATTGCGCAGCAACACGAACACCGTGCTCGCCGCCATGATCGGGCCGGCCACCCAGAATCCCAGCGATCCGTCTGTTGACGGCAACGCCACCGCTACGGCGGCACCGGCCACCCAGGTCAGTTGTAGGAACGTCTCGGACCGGGCGAACACACTCGAGCGAAGCGACTCGTCAACCTCGCGCTGGATGATCGCGTCCATCGCGATCTTGCCGAGACTGTTCGTGGCGGAGCTCACAACCATGCACATGATCGCGAACGGGATCGAGAACAGGATCGCGGTCAGGATGCACGCCGCCGCGGCTACCGCCCCGCAGATCATGATCACTCGTTCGGGGCGGCTGAGCTTGAGCCTGGTGCCGATGCCCGTACCGATGAAGCTTCCCGCCCCGGATCCGATCAGGATGCCGCCGAGTGCGAATGCCGCCTGCCAGCCGTGGTAGATCGTCTCGACGTAGAACGCCAGGAAGATCGGCAGGAAACCGGCCAGGAAGCGCAGCATCGCCTGGCCCTGTAGCGCGGTGATCACCGCAGGAACGAGGCCGCGCTGCATCCAGTCCTGCATCCGCTGCCTGAAAGAGATGCGGACCGACTCCGTCAGGCGGGACCCCCGTGCCGGCGGCGCGGAGCTCACCGCGTCGATGTGCTTCGGCAGCCGGAGCGCGAAGTAGCCGCACACGCAAAAGGCGAGCGCCGTGACCCACAGTCCTGTGGCATACGAGTTCCCGGTGACCTTGATGGTAAGGCCGATGAACGCGCCGCCGATCAGCCCGGAGCCCAGGCTGAAGATCGACAGCCGGGCATTCGCTTCCACGAGCGTCATACCCTGCGGGACCAGACGAGGCGCCGCGGATGCGCGGATCACGCTGTACGCCTTGGACAGCACCAGCGAGCCGAGCGCGCACGGATACAGCACTAGCAGTTCGGCGGAGTGCTGCGCCATGATCGCCGCGAGGACGGCGCGGCCGAACGCGCTGCCGGCCATCGCCCAGCGGCGGCCGTGCTGGAGCCGGTCCAGCGCCGGGCCGATCACCGGCGCGACGACGGCGAACGGCGCCATCGTGATCAGCAGGTAGAGCAGTACGTTGCCGCGCTGGGCGTGCGTCGAGGCGCCGAAGAACACCGTGGTCGCCAGCGCGACGGCGATCATCGCGTCCGCGCCGTAGGACATGACCTGGTTCCAGAGCAGCGACGTGAGGCCCGACTCCTCGGCGCCGCCGGCCTTGCTGGCGTTGATCACCTTGCGGGTGACGGTACGGGCGAACTCGTTGCTACGGGCGAAGATCGTGCGGGTGACGGTGACCTTTGCCGCAGCCTGTCCCGGCTGCGTCGGTGTCGGGTGGATGTGATGGTAGGTCGGTGTGTCGTACCCACCGGAGCGCTGCTGTGCGTCCTGACCGGTCCCGGACCGGGCGGCCCCGGGCGGATTGGGGTAGGGCCGGGTGGGCTGCGGGCCGGAGCGCGGGTCGTAGCCCGGCGGCGGCTGTCGGCGCGGCTCGTGCGTGGTGTGGCCAGACTTCGTAAACCGCCCACGCGGCTTATCGTCGTCTTGTCGTGCCACGGTCCCATCCTGCCGTAGCACGGGGGCGTCCGTCACAATAGACGCGTGGTCGCCGCAGCTGTGAAACGCGATTCGGTGTGCGCTGCTGCCGTGGACCTCGCGCGGGGCGCCGCAGTCGAGGTCGGCGGAGACCAGGTGGGCGAGCACCTGGGTGTGCGTGCCGAGGGCGAGCGGGTCGCCACGCACGCGTTCGCGGCATCGGTCCCCGGCTACACCGGCTGGTACTGGGCGGTGACGGTGGCGCGCGCGCCCCGGTCCAAGACGGTCACGGTCGACGAGGTAGTGCTGCTGCCCGGCGACGGCGCGTTGCTCGCACCGGAGTGGGTGCCGTGGAGCGAGCGGCTGCGTCCGGGCGACCTGGGCCCGGGCGACATCCTGCCGAGCGAGCCCGGCGACTGGCGGCTGGTGGCGGCGTACACAGCGTCCGGCGACCCAGAGGTGGACGACGTGGCGTTCGAGCTCGGGGTCGGGCGGGAACGTGTGCTTTCCCGCGAAGGTCGCCTCGATGCAGCCGAGCGCTGGCAGGCAGGAGAAGCGGGCCCGGACGCCGCGATGGCCCGCAGCGCGCCGGCGCATTGCGGCACGTGTGGGTTCTTCTTGCCGCTCGCGGGTTCCCTGCGCGCCGGCTTCGGGGCGTGCGGCAACGAGATGGCCCCCGTCGACGGCCGGGTGGTGAGTGTCGAGTACGGCTGCGGCGCACACTCCGAGCTGAGCATCTGAGCGACGCGCAGACGTTCAGCGCGTTCTGCCCTGATTTCGGTGCTTGCGGATGAGCGGCAGCGACAGCAGCCCGAGAATCCAGCCGGCGAGGCAGGTCCACAGCCAGACGTGATGTCCGTGCCGACCCAGCCAGTCGTAGAACGGCAGGAGCACGACGAACGCGACGAACCAGATCGCGGTGCCGATCAGGATGACCCGCCGGCTGTCCACCTGCACCGGTTCTGGCGGCGTCTTGAGCACCCGCTTCGCCACGTGCGGCAGGCTACTTGGGTGCATGTCGAGTACCTGGGCGCGGGGCCGCCGCCCGACGAGATGGTGCGCCGGCTGGCCGGCCGCCGTGGTCTGGTCTGCCTGTGGGGCGTGTGGGCCGGCGGTGGCGCGCTCATTGCCTGCGACCCGGTGCGGGTGAGCGATGACGTCGACGTGCTGCACATGCCGCCCGGCGGCGCGGATGCCGTCGGCGGCGGCTGGTTCGGGTTCGTCGGATACGACCCGGGCTACACCTACCTCGGGTTCTACGAGCGCGTGCTCCGCTGGCGGGACGGGGAGTGGTGGTTCGAGGCGCTGGCCGACCGGCCCGGCCTGCGTGACGAGCTGGTCGCCGTGCTGGACGCGCCCATTGAGCGCCCACAGTGGACGGTGGGCGAGTTCGGGGGTGCCGAGCGGGCGCGGCACCTCGACGCCGTCGAGAGGGCGATCGAGTTGATCCGCGCCGGCGAGCTGTACCAGGTGAACGTCTGCACCAGGCTCGGCGCGTCGTTCGCCGGAACGCCTGCGGGGCTGTTCGCCGGTGCGGCCGCGCAGCTGCGCCCGGCGTACGGCGCCTTCGTCGATGCGGGCGATCGCGCCGTGGTGAGCATGAGTCCCGAACTCTTCCTGCGGCAGCGCGGCGACCTCGTCACGACGTCGCCGATCAAGGGCACAGCGCTGTCGGCCGACGCGTTGCGTCGATCGGCGAAGGACGCGGCCGAGAACGTCATGATCGTCGACCTGATGCGCAATGACCTGAGCCGGGTCGCCCGTACCGGCACGGTGCACGTCAGCGACCTGCTGAGCGTCGAACCACACCCTGGCGTATGGCACCTCGTCTCCACCGTCACCGCACGTGTCGACGCGGACGGTACCGAGCTGCTGCGGGCCACGTTCCCGCCCGGGTCGGTGACCGGCGCGCCGAAGCTGCGCGCGATGCGGGCCATCGCCGATCTCGAAGCGCAGCGCCGCGCCGTGTACACCGGCGCGGTCGGATTCGCCAGCCCGTTCTGGGGGATGGAGCTCAGCGTCGCGATCCGGACGTTCGAGATCACCGCCGGCACGATCGAGCTCGGCGTGGGCGGCGGCATCACGGCTGACAGCGTCCCGGTCCTCGAGTGGCATGAGTGCCTGGACAAGGCGGCCCCGCTGCTCGGCGCGCTGGGCGCGAAGGGGCCGTACGAGCCGGAGATCGCGGCGACGACCGCGCAGCTCGCCGGCGGGCTGATCGAAACGATCCTCGCGGTCGACGGTGTCCCGCTGCGCCTCGCCGACCACCTGGCCCGGCTGGACCGCTCCTGCCGCGAACTGTACGGGTACGGCGTGCCCGCCGACCTGGCGGCGCGAGTTCGAGCGATCCAACTGCCGCAAGGCCGGGTCGCGATCCGGCTGACCGCGCCGCAGATCACGCTCAGCGTTACTCCGGCGGGCCAACCCCCGACAGCGTCCGACGTGCATGTCGTCACCGGCCGCACCGGGCTGTGGCGGCACAAGTGGGCCGAGCGCCGCGTGCTCGCCGGCGCCGAGCGCGACGGCCCGCCCTTGTTCGTCGCGGACGACGGCACGGTGCTGGAGACCAGCCGCGGCAACGTCTTCCTGCTCGACGCTGACGGCATTCTGACGACGCCGCCGCTGCGCGACGACCTGCTGCCCGGCGTGACGCGTCGCGCGCTGCTCGACCTGGCGCGCGACCTTGGCCGTCCGACCCGGCTTTCGGCCTTTACCGTAGCTGACATGAGGCGGACGGCTGCGTTCTGGACGAGCAGTATCAGCGGTATCGTGCCCATCGCGTCCGTTGACGGGGACCCACTGCCGCGGCGCGACGCCGAACTGGCCGAGCTGGCTCTCGGGCTACTCGTTAGATAAACTAAGTAGTGACATGACACTGACCAGCCGCCTTACCGCTGCCGAACTCTCCGCGGCGCTTCGTCCGTCCCTGCTGCGCCTCACCCGGATTCTGCGCAACCAGCGCGTCGACCTGTCCGTCACTCTCACTCAGCTCTCTGCGATGGCCACGCTGAGCAAGAAGGGACCGATGAGCGCCGGCGAGCTAGCCGCGTTCGAGCGTGTGCAGCCGCCGTCAATGACCAAGGTACTGGCCAGCCTGGAGGACAAGGAGCTGGTCCGCCGTGACGCGCATCCGACCGACAAGCGGCAGGCGATCATCGTGCTTACCAACGCCGGCGCCCGTCTGCTCGAATCCGAGCGTCGGCAGCGTGATGCGTGGCTGTCGCAGCGGCTCGCACGACTGACGCCGGACGAGCGGGCGCGGCTGCGCGACGTCATCCCGGTGCTCGACAAGCTGGCCGAGCTGTGAGGGCGGGGCAGACCACAGCAACCGCCGCATCCTCCATCCGTACCCAGATGTTCCGCTCGTTGGGCGTGCGCAATTACCGGCTGTTCGCGTCCGGGCAGCTGGTGTCGCTGACCGGAAGCTGGATGCAACGCGTCGCGCAGGACTGGCTCGTCCTCACGCTGACCAACTCCGGCACGGCGCTCGGCATCGTCACCGCGCTTCAGTTAGGGCCGTCGCTGCTGCTCGGCCTGTGGGGCGGCGTGCTCGCCGACCGTTACGACAAGCGCAAGCTGCTGCTCGCTACGCAGACCGGGCTCGCCCTCGTCGCGCTCGCACTCGGCCTGCTCGACGTTGCCGGGGTGGTGCAGTACTGGCACGTGCTGGTACTGGCAGCGTTGCTGGGGATGATCACGGCCGTCGACACGCCCACGCGGCAGTCGTTCGTCGTCGAGATGGTCGGGCGTGACGACCTGACGAACGCGGTCGGCATCAACTCCACGATCTTCAACAGCGCCCGCATCGTCGGTCCCGCCATCGCCGGCGTGACGATCAGCGCTGTCGGTACCGGCTGGGCGTTCATCGCCAATGCGGCGTCGAGCATCGCGGTGCTGGCCGGCCTGTGGCTGATGCGTCCCGGCGAGCTGTACTCGGCGCCGCCGCTCGAGCGGGCCAAGGGGCAATTGCGGGCCGGGGTGCGCTACGTCCTCGGATGTCGTGATCTGCTGCTGCCCATGGTCCTGGTGTTCATCGTCGGGACCTTCGGCATGAACTTCCAGATCACCACGGCGCTCGTCGCCAAGCAGGTGTTCCATCGCACCGCGACCGGCTACGGCTTGCTGTCCACATCGCTCGCCGTGGGCGCGTTCCTAGGTGCGATCCTGGCCACCCGGCGCACTCGGCGGCCGTCGTCGCGGTTCCTGCTGCGCGCTGCGCTGGCCTTCGGGGTGATCGAGGTGGTGGCGGGCTCCATGCCGACGTTCGAAACTACGGCGGCACTGCTCGTTCCGGCGGGTCTTGCCATGCTTGCGTTCACCACGGCTGCCAACGCGGCGGTGCAACTCGGCGTGGAACCCACCATGCGCGGACGCGTCATGGCGCTGTACCTCATGTGCTTCATGGGCGGGACGCCCATCGGAGCACCGATCATCGGCTGGGTTGCCGGCGCCTTCGGCCCCAGGTGGGGAATGATCGGTGGCGGGCTGATCTGTGTGGTCGCCGCGCTGTCGTTGCTTGCCGCCCGGTCGTGGTCGATGCGCCGGCGATGGCGAGAACGATCAACGGCGATCGCGATGAGGCAGCTCGGGGCGGCTCACCAGGCGTAGTCCTCGGGCGCCGGCTGGTGCCCCGGGAAGATCTCGTCGAGCCGGGCCAGCGCCTTCTCATCCAGCTCGATGTCGAGCGCTCGCAGCGCGCCGTCGAGCTGCTCGCGGGTCCGCGGCCCCACGATCGGCGCCGTGACCGCGGGCTGGTGCAGCAGCCAGGCCAGCGCGAGCTCACCCGGCTCGTAGCCCATTTCGGCGGCGAGCGCCTCGAACTGCTCGACCTGGGGGCGCTTCGCGTCGAGCGTCGCCTGCGCGCGCCCGCGCAGCCGCCGCTGCCCTTCCTGCTCCTTGCGCAGGACGCCGCCGAGCAGCCCCCCGTTCAGCGGCGACCACGGGATCACGCCCAGCCCGTAGTGCTGCGCAGCGGGCAGCACCTCCAGTTCTACCTCGCGCTTGAACAGGTTGTAGAGCGACTGCTCGCTGACCAGGCCGGTGAAGTTGCGGCGCCACGCGGCTTCCTGCGCCTGAGCGATGTGCCAGCCGGCGAAGTTACTGCTACCCGCGTAGAGCAGCTTGCCCTGTGCGACGGCCACCTCGATCGCCTGCCAGATCTCGTCCCACGGCGTGGACCGATCGATGTGGTGGAACTGATAGACGTCTACGTAGTCGGTGCCCAGCCGGCCGAGCGACGCATCGAGCGCGCGGCGGATGTTGAGTGCCGAGAGCCTGTTCTCGTTCGGCCAGTCGCCTGTGGCGCCGTAGACCTTCGTGGCAAGGACGGTGCGATCGCGGCGCCCGCTGCCCTGCGCGAACCAGGCACCGATGATCTCCTCGGTGCGGCCCTTGTCGCGGCCGTACACGTTGGCCGTGTCGAAGAAGTTGATGCCGTGTTCGTGGGCGGTGTCCATCGTCGCGTGCGATTCAGCCTCATCGGCGACCCAGCCGAAGTTCATAGTGCCCAGGCAGAGGCGGCTCACGGTCAGGCCGCTGCGTCCGAGATGCGTGTAGTCCATAGTTCCCATCATGCCGCTCATCGAGATTGCCGACGTTGGAGACGCGAGGCTTGCCGACTTCCGCGATCTGACCGACGCGGACGTGCGCCCGGACCGGCGTGGCATCGTCATCGCCGAGGGTGTGACCGCCGTCAAGCGGTTGATCACGTCGCCGTATCGGGTGCGGGCGGTCGTCGGACTGCGGCAGCGTCTCACGTCACTGTCCACTGTGGACGCGCCCGTGTATGTCGTCGACAAGTGGATGCTCTCCGACGTCGTGGGCTTCCATGTGACCCGCGGCGTGCTCGCTTCGGCTGACCGGCTTCCCCCGCGCTCCGCCGTTACTCTGCTTTCCGAGACGCGGCGGGTGGCCGTCCTTGAGGGGCTGAACGACTTCGAGAACCTCGGCGCACTGTTCCGCAACGCGGCGGCATTCGGCTTGGACGCCGTGCTGCTCGATCCTCGCTGCGCGGACCCGCTCTACCGCCGCAGCGTGCGTGTCTCGATGGGGCACGTGCTGCACGTGCCGTTCGCGGTGATCGACGACTGGCCGGGCGGGCTGAAATCCTTGCGCGACCGGGGTTTTGCGATGCTGGCGATGACGCCGCGAACAGCCGCTGTACCGCTGCGTACGGTGGTCGCGCCGCGGAAGTGGGCGCTACTGCTCGGCGCGGAGGGTCCGGGGCTGAGTGACGCGGCGCTGGCCGCCGCCGACACGCTGGTACGCATCCCGATGGCCCGGGGCGTCGATTCGCTGAACGTAGCCACAGCAGCAGCGGTCGCCTTCGCTCAGTTGACGCAGTAGCGGTCGGCTACGGTGAGCGCCTCGTCGAGGATCGCGAGCCCGTCGCGGAGCTCGTCCGCGCTGATCGTGCAGGGCGGGACCACGTGCGTGCGGTTGAAGTGGATGAACGGCCAAAGGCCACGCTGCTTGCACGCCGCCGCGAACTCGTTCATCGGCCCAGCGGCCGCCCCGGCGGCGTTGAACGGGACGAGGGGCTCGCGCGTCTCGCGGTCACGCACCAGCTCGACTGCCCAGAACGCGCCCAGCCCGCGGACCTCACCGACCGACGGGTGGCGCGCGGCTAGTTCGGACAGCCCTGGGCCGATCACGTCGGTGCCCAGCATGCGCGCGTGATCGACGACACCCTCGTCCTTGAATATGCCGATGGACGCGACCGCGCTGGCGCACGCCAGGGCGTGCCCGGAGTAGGTCAGCCCACCGGGAAACGGGCGCTCGGCGAACGTGTCCGCGATCGGCTGCGACATGATCACGCCGCCGAGCGGCACGTAGCCGCTGTTCACGCCTTTGGCGAACGTGATCAGGTCCGGCGTGACGCGCCAGTGGTCGATTGCAAACCACTCGCCACAGCGCCCGAATCCCGCCATCACCTCGTCCGCGATCATCAGGATGCCGAACTCGTCGCAGAGCCCGCGCACCCCGGCCAGGTAGCCCGCCGGCGGCACCAGGATGCCGTTCGTCCCGACCACCGTCTCCAGGATCACCGCAGCCACCGTCGCGGGCCCTTCGAGGGTGATCACGTCGCGCAGGTGGGCCAACGCACGGTGGCACTCGTCCTCCGGCGTCGTCGCGTGGAACGCGGACCGATATAGGTACGGGCCCCAGTAGTGCACGACACCGGGGATGCCCGGCTCGCTCGCCCAGCGCCGGGGCTCCCCGGTGAGCGTGACCGCTCCGGCGGTGCCGCCGTGGTAGCTGCGGTACGCGGCGAGCGCCTTGTGCCGGCCCGTGTGCAGCCGCGCCAGCCGCAGCGCGTACTCCACCGCCTCGGCGCCACCGCTGGTAAACAGGATGACGTCGAGATCACCCGGCGCCAGTTCGGCGATCAAGCGGGCCGCCTCGCTTCGCGCCGCGTAGGCGAACGTCGGCCCGACCGTGCACAGCTCCCTGGCGGCGTCCTGGATCGCCGCGACGAGCCGCGGGTGCTGGTAGCCGATGTTGACGTTGACGAGCTGGGAGGAGAAGTCGAGGTACCGGTTGCCGTCGTGGTCCCAGAAGTACGAGCCGGCGGCACCGGCAATCGGCAGCGGGTCGATCAGCGCCTGCGCCGCCCACGAGTGGAACACGTGCTTCAGGTCGTCCTCGCGGATTCGGCCCGCGTCCGGGGTCACCGGTACACCATCTCCGACGCGCCATGCAGTGGCTCCAGGTCGGGACGCTTCGGCAGATAGCCGTCGCCCGTCGACCGGCCGCGCAGCCGGCGTCCCAGCCATGGCAACGGGAACTCGCGCGCCCACTGCACGTCGTCGCGCCGTGTCTTCGGCGCGGCGAGATCCGGCCAGTCCTCGTACGGGTCCCCCGCGTCCATACCGAGTTGCAGCGCCACCAGGCGAGCCACGAGCTCGTGGCCGTGCGATGAGAGGTGCACCCGGTCGCGGCCCCAGGCGCGCGGGTCGCGTAGCGGCGTGAGCCCCCACGTGTCGACGACCTCGCAGCCGTGCCGGGCCGCGATCGCCCGCAGATGCTCGTTGTATATGGCGGCCTTGCCGCGGACGAGCCGCAGCACGGGCGTGCGGCCGGGATCCATGCCGGTGACGACCACGACGCGGGCGCCGCTGGTGCACAGCGCGGCCAGGGCTGCTTCGAGGCGCATCGCTGCCGCATCAGGGTCCGAGCCGGGCCGCAGGATGTCGTTGCCGCCCGCCGAGAATGCGATCAGGTCCGGGCGGGCGGCGATCGCGAACGGGACCTGGTCCGCGACGATCTGCCTGAGCACCTTGCCACGCACCGCAAGGTTTGCGTAGGCGACGCGGCCCTGGCGGTCGGCGATAAGCTCGGCCAGACGGTCGGCCCAGCCGCGCACGGTCCCGTCGGGGCGGAAGTCGTCCAGTCCCTCGGTGAAGCTGTCGCCGATCGCGACGAACGTACCAATCCGGCGTTGCGCGCCGCCGCGGCGGGGCTCTTCGCGCGAGCGCTCATCGCGGTTCACACAGAGAATTAGACCAGGGAGTCGCGCCAGGATTCGTGCAGTGCGGCGAAGTCGCCCTCGCCTTCGGCCACCAGCACATCCGGAGGGCCGTCTTCGACGACCCGTCCGGCCTCGAGGACGAGCACCCGGTCCGCGATCTCGACGGTCGAAAGCCGGTGCGCGATGATCAGCGCGGTGCGGTCGCGCAGCACTGTACGCAGTGCCCGCTGGACAAGGCGTTCGGTCGGGACGTCGAGCGACGAGGTCGCCTCGTCCAGGATCAGCACCGCGGGGTCGGCGAGGAACGCCCGGGCGAACGCGACGAGCTGCCTCTGGCCGGCCGACAGCCGGCCCCCGCGTTTACGCACATCGGTGTCGTAACCGTCGGGCAGCGCGCGAATGAACTCGTGCGCGCCCACGGAGCGGGCCGCCTCGACAACCTCGTTCCGCGCGGCACCGGGCCGGCCGAACGCGATGTTGTCGGCCACTGATCCGGAGAAGAGGAAGCCGTCTTGGCTGATCATCACGATCGCCTCGCGCAGGTCGGCTTCCCGGATCTTGCGCAGGTCGACGCCGTCGAGGCGCACGGTTCCCGAGGTCGGGTCGTAGAACCTCGAGATCAACTTGGCGATCGTCGACTTGCCCGCGCCGGTGGCACCGACGAGCGCCACGGTCTGCCCAGCCGGGACATGCAGGTCGAGCTCGGAAAGCACGGGGCGGTCGGCGCGGTATCCGAACGCGACCGCGTCCAGGTCGAGTGCGCCGCGGATCGGCCGTTCCAGAGGCGCGGGCGACACGGACTCGGGGACCGACGGCTTCTCGGCCAGCACCGCGGAGATCTTCTCCAGCGCCGCGGTCGCCGATTGGAGCGAGTTGTAGAACACCGCCACGTCGTCCATCGGATCGAAGAACTGGCGCAGGTACAGGATGAACGCGGTCAGCACGCCGAGCGCCAGCCCGCCGTCGGCGACGCGGTACCCGCCCACAAGCAGTACCGCGACCATGACCAGGTTTCCGATCAGGGTCGCCCCGGGGATGAACACGCCGAACAGCCGGAACGCGCGCTGGTTGGCATCGCGGTAATCGTGGTTCAGCTCGCCGAACAGCCGGTCGTTGCGGTACTCACGGCCGAACGCCTGTACCGCGCGGACGCCGTTGAACGTCTCGACGAAGTTGACGATCAGGCTGGCGACCGCCTCGCGGGTGCGGCGGAAGGCGACCGCAGCCCGGGACGAGAACCACCGATACAGGAACCACAGCGGGACGAACGACCCGAGCGCGATCGCCGCCAACGGCATGTCCAGGAACAGCAGCAGCACGCTGATCGTGGCGATGTTCAGCACGGCTGTGATCAGTCCGTCCAGGCCGGATTCGAGCAGCTCGGTGAGCGTGTCGACGTCGGAGGTCAGCCGGGAGATCACCCGGCCGGACGTGAACCGTTCGTGGAACGACACGGACAGCGCCTGCGTGTGGTCGAAGGCGCGCAGTCGCAGGTCGAACAAGATCGCCTGGCCGATGCGCCCGCTGCGCCGGACGAAGATCGCCCGCAGCCAGCCTGCGAGCAGCGCACAGCCGACCATGGTCACGGTGACTTCGGCGAGCGACGCATAGTGCCCGTGCTGCGCCTGCGGCAACGACTGGTCGATCGCGATCCCGACCAGCCACGGCCCAGCCATGGTCGCCGCCACCTGCACCAGCACGATCGCCACGACGAACGCGATCGCCCGCCGGTGCGGGCGCACCAGCTCGCCGAGCAGCTGCCGTGCCTCGCGGTGCAGCTTCGGGCGGCCGGTGACGAGGACCTGCTCCGCTTTGTGCGCCGCCTCGGCCTCGTCGGTGAGCCGCCCGCGCCAGTTGCGCCTAGCCTCCGAGATCGCGCGAGAATTCCTCGTCTCAGCCGAGGAATTCTTGCGCAATCGGGGAGGTGCCTTGCTCATGGCGCTGGCTCCAGTTCGGACGCCTGCGCGAGCAGATCCCGGTATTCGGGAACCGTGTCGAGCAGTTCGCGGTGCGTGCCGACGGCGGTGATGCGGCCGTCGGCGAGCAGCGCCACCCGATCCGCCAGCAGCACGGTCGACGGCCGGTGTGCGACCACGAGCGCCGTGGTGCCGCGAAGCACCCGGCGCAGCGCCCCCTCGACCTGTGCCTCGGTCTGCACGTCCAGCGCGGACAACGGGTCGTCGAGGACCAGTACCGCAGGGCGGCCGAGCACGGCACGGGCAAGCGCGAGCCGCTGCCGTTGGCCCCCGGACAGCGACAGCCCCTGCTCGCCGATGCGCGTGTCGAGACCGTACGGCAGCTTGTACACGAAGCCCGCCTGCGCGATGTCGATCGCCTCGGCGACATCGTCATCGGTGACGCCGGGCCGGCCGAGGGTGAGGTTCTCGTGCACGCTCGCGGAGAACAGCGTCGCCTCCTCGAACGCGACCGCTACGAGCGTGCGCAGATCGTCCAGCGCGATGTCACGGACGTCGACGCCGCCGATGGTGATCGCTCCGCCGGTAACGTCATACAGGCGCGGCACGAGTTCGGTCAGCGTCGTCTTGCCCGAACCTGTAGCGCCGACGAGTGCCATCGTCTCGCCATGGCGGATCTCGAGGTTCACGCCCCACAGCACGTCCTCGGAGGCATCCGGGTAGCGGAAGCGCACGTCGTGGAACCGCACCGCCGCCGCACCCGGCCGGGCCGCGGGCTGCACCGGGTCGACGATTGACGGCGAGGTGTCGAGCACCTCGAACAGCCGCCGCGCGGCACTGGCCGCTTCCTGGGTGATCGCCAGCAGCCAGCCCAGCGAAATGATGGGCCAGATGAGCCGCAGGTACAACGTGAGGAACGCGACGAGTTGGCCCAGCGTCATCGTCCCGTGCGCCGCGGCCAACACGGCGCCGCAGGTCACGCCGGCGAGGATCAACTGCGGCTGTCCCTCGAGCACCGCCCAGAATCGCCCCAGCGTGCCGATCTTGGTCAGTTCCGCGCGCCGCAGCGCCGTGGCGTCGTTGGCGAACGAGGCGAGCATCTGCGGACGACGCCCGTACGACTTGATCACCCGGATGCCCAGGGCCGACTCCTCGACCGAGGTCGCCAGGTCGCCGGTGAGGTCCTGAACACGCCGCGCGTCGCGGCTGTAGCGCAGCTCGAACTTCCGGGTGAACGCCACCAGCGGCGCGATCGCCGCCACGACCAGCAGCCCGAGCAGGGGGTCGATGGACAGCAACAGGCCGAGGACGACGAGCGTCGTCATCGTGTTGGCGATCAGGAACACGAAGCCGAAGCCGATGAACCTGCGGATCGTCGACAGGTCCGTGCTCGCCCGGCTGAGCAGCTGCCCGGACGCCCACCGGTCATGGAATGCGACGGGCAAGCGCTGCAGGTGCGCGAACAAGTCGCGGCGCATGTCGGTCTCGATGCCGAGTGCGGCCAGCGCCATCGCGTAGCGGCGCACGAAGAACAGCACCGCCTCGGCCAGCCCGAAGGCGAGGGCGAGTCCGGCGAGCGGCCAGATCGCCCCGGTGTCGTGGTGGCGGATCGGGCCGTCGACGATACGGCCGGTGACGAGGGGGATCAGCGTCTGCGCGAGCATCGCGCCGCACGCGGTAGCGATCATGACGATGATCGTCTTGCGGTGGGGTGGGGTCCAGCGGCGCAGCCGGAGAAGGGTACGAACGGATCCGGCCGCGCTGGTATGCGACGAAGCGTCCTCCCCAGCCACGTTGCCTGACGTTACGTCGCAGGTCCGACGCAGAGCGAACTGTTTTCGCTGGCGGCAGAGTCAATCTCGCTTGCGGCGCACGCCCAGCAGGATGTCGTCCCAGGACGGGATGCGGGCCCGGGCCGCCTTCTGCTCCTCGGTCTCCTCGACGACGTGCAACGGCGGCGCTTCAGCAGTGTCGAACAGCTCCTCATCGCCGGCTGCGGGACGGTCGACGGTGAGCGGCAGCGGCCCGGTGATCGCATCCGGGGTCGACGTGCGTGCCGCCTGCGGGCGGCTGGGCACGGCGCTCACCACCGGTCGGATCGGGCGGTCGGAGAGCAGGTCGGCGGCCGTCTCGTCCAGCGGCGTCACCGCTCGGGACGCGAGCGAGAACGACCACTCGGCGCAGCGTTCGGCGTCGCCACCGCGCCAGCCCGCGCAGACGACCCACTGGCCGTCCTCGCGGCGCAAGGCATCCCATTGGACCGACGCCGGATCGATGCCGTGGGCGGAGAAGCGCTCGTCGACCGTCTCCCCGAAGTTCACCAACTGGCCGTCGGGCGTCGAGCGCCGGGCGCGGGCACGTCGCGCCTCGTCGGCCATCCGGGACCGCTCGTCGAGGACCGGCGCCGCGAACAGCAGCACGCGGTCGATCGAGACGCCGGCCTCTTCGGCGAGGGTGTTCGGTTCCTCGCCGGAACGGACGCGTCTCTGGATCTCGCGCGGCGGGATCCGCATCGACGGGGGCGTAGAGGGCTCGGGCTTCTCCTCGGGCAGGACGCGGCGCAGGTCGTCGATGCGCAGGCTGAATTGCTCCGCGCCGTCCATCGTCTCGACGACGACGTGGCCGCGGTCAGCGCCCGGACCGACGAGACGAAGCTCCCGCATGCGCCGACCATACGGAGTCGACAAGCCGATTCCCGTTAGCAACGCCGTACGGCACGCTGCTAAAGGCGCTCGACCACGTAGTCGATGCATGCTGTCAGCGCCGAGACGTCGTCCGGTTCGACGGCCGGATACATGCCGATACGCAGCTGGTTGCGGCCGAGCGCGCGGTACGGCTCGGTGTCGACGATCCCGTTGGCGCGCAGGGTCGCAGCGACCGCCGCCGCATCGACAGCGTGGTCGAAGTCGATCGTGCCGACGACCGGGCTGCGCCGCGCGGGGTCGGCGACGAACGGGACCGCATAAGTCGAGGCCTGCGCCCACGCATACAGCCGCCCGGACGAGTCGGCGGTGCGCTTGGCGGCCCAGGCCAGGCCGCCAAGCTCTCGCAGCCAGTCGAGCTGGCGCACGAGCAGGAACAGCGTGGCGATGGCCGGCGTGTTGTAGGTCTGGTCGGCGCGGCTGTTCTGGACCGCGATGCGCAGGTCGAGCGACGGCGGCACCCAACGGTCGAGCTCACCAGCCCGGGCCAACGCCGCGGGCGACAGGACGGCCAGCCACAATCCGCCGTCCGACGCGAATGACTTCTGTGGGGCGAAGTAATACGCGTCCGTCTCCGAGACGTCGACGCTCATGCCGCCGGCGGCCGAGGTCGCATCGACCAGCATCAGCGCGTCCGGCGCCACCCGGCGTACCGGCAGCGCGACGCCCGTGGACGTCTCGTTGTGCGGCCACGCGTAGGCGTCGACGCCGCGCTCGAAGCCTGGGGTAACAGCCGTGCCGTAGTCGGTGCGCAGCACGTGCGGTTCGGCCAAGAACGGTGCAGAAGCCGTGACCGCGGCGAACTTCGCGGAAAACTCCCCGCATACCACGTGCTGCGCACGCTCGCGGATCAGACTGAATGTCGCGATATCCCAAAATGCCGTCGAGCCGCCGTTGCCGAGCGCCACCTCGTACCCGTCCGGCACCGCGAGAAGCTCCCGCAGCCCGTCGCGGACCTGCCGCACGAGATGCTTCACCGGCGGCTGCCGGTGGCTGGTGCCGAGCAGCGTGGCGCCCACCCCCGCCAGCGCGGATACGGCGCCGACCGGGACCTTCGACGGCCCGGACCCGAAGCGGCCATCCGCCGGCTTGAGGTCAGCCGGGATCTGAATCACGTCCCCTCCCCGCGTCCTCACGCCTCCTCCTTACGCGAATCACAACCCTGCCGTGGCACACTCGAATAAGCGCCGTCGTGCGGCGCGATTAACGATGGCCACCCGACCCCCCGCGGGTGGCCGTCGCCATCTATATCAGCGCCAATTGACCGCAGTTCCCGCCCACTAAGGGCGGGCACCACGTGCCACGGAAAGCGCCTTCGGCGCATCGGGCGCGAGCCCATAGCGCAAGCACTCACCGCGTCATGTATGGTCTAGATCGCCCCAACCGTCTACTTCAGAGGGTTTGCGTGGGGCTGGGCCGATGTAGCGGGCCGATGGCCGCACCAGCCGGCCCGTCTTCTTCTGCTCCATGATGTGCGCGCACCAGCCGCCGGTGCGTGCGCACGTGAACATCGCCGGCATCATGTGCGCCGGCACCTCGGCGAAGTCGAGGATGACCGCGGCCCAGAACTCGACGTTCGTCTCGATCGCGCGATCCGGGCGCCGCTCGCGCAACGCCGAAAGCGCCGCCTGTTCGAGAGCTGCGGCCGCCTCGTAGCGCGGCGCACCCAGCTCTTGGCAAGTACGGCGGAGCACCCGAGCACGCGGGTCCTCGGCGCGGTAGACCCGGTGCCCGAAGCCCATGAGCCGGTCGTGCCGGTCCAGGATGTCCCCGACGAGCTTGTCGGGGTCGCCGGTCCGCTCGACCTCGTCGATCATCGGCAGCACTCGGGCCGGCGCGCCGCCGTGTAACGGTCCGCTCATCGCGCCGATGGCCCCGGACAACGCAGCCGCGACGTCCGCGCCGGTCGACGCGATCACCCGAGCCGTGAACGTCGACGCGTTCATGCCGTGCTCGGCGGCGGAGACGAAGTAGGCATCGACGGCCTTGACGTGCATCGGGTCGGGTTCGCCGCGCCAGCGCGTCATGAATCGCTCGATGATCGTGCTGCACTGATCGATGCGCGACTGCGGCACGGCCGGCTGACCGATGCCTCGCGCCGACTGCGCCACGTAGGACAGCGCCATGACCGAGGCGCGGGCCAATTGTTCGCGGGCCTCGTCGTTGCTGACGTCGAGCAGGGCGCGGTACCCCCAGATGGGCGCAAGCATGGCGAGCGCGGCCTGGACGTCCACCCGCACGTCGCCGGTGTGCACCGGAATCGGGAAGGGCTCCGCCGGCGGCAGACCGGGTCCGAACTTTCCGTCGACGAGCAGCGCCCACACGTTCCCGAACGTGACTGCCCCGACAAGATCCTCGATGTCGACGCCGCGATAGCGCAACGCCCCGCCGTCCTTGTCGGGTTCGGCGATCTCCGTTTCGAACGCGATCACGCCTTCGAGGCCGGGGCTGTAGTCGTCTGCCATAACGCCATTCTGCTCACAGTGTGCTGTGGCGCCGAGCCGCAGGTGCGAGGATGACTCGTCGTGAGCGATCCTGCCGGCCTCCGTCGTGATTACGGGTTCGCCGAGCTGGATGACGCGGCGGCGCGTGTGGGCTGGTTCGAGCAGCTGCGCGCATGGTTCGACCAGGCGGTCGCCAGCGGGACGGTCGTCGAGCCGAACGCGATCCAACTGGCCACCGTCGACGCCGCCCGACGGCCGTCGGTGCGCACCGTCCTGATCAAGGCACTGGACGAGCGGGGCATCGTCTTTTACACCAGCTACCGCTCGGCCAAGGCCGCCGATCTTGCACAGAACCCCTACGCTGCAGCGGTTTTCGCCTGGTTGCCGCTCGAGCGCCAGGTGCGGTTGTCCGGCCCCGTCGAGCAGGTCACCCGTGCCGAGACCGAGGCATACTTCGCCGGCCGGCCGCGTGGCTCGCAGCTGGCGGCCTGGGCATCGGCGCAGTCGTCGGTGATCGCGTCGCGGGCATCGCTCGAGGCCGAGGTGCGTGCGGTCGAGGCACGCTTCGTCGACGTTGACGTGCCGGCCCCGCCGGACTGGGGCGGATACCGGCTGCGGCCCGACGTCGTCGAGTTCTGGCAGGGACGTCACGACCGGCTGCACGACCGACTAAGGCACCGCATGGTCGACGGCGAGTGGGTAGTCGAGCGGCTCGCCCCGTGAGCCGCACTTGTGGAGGTCGCGGATGACGGCGACGTCCCTGCTGCGTCGCCATGCGGTCGACACCCGGCCCGTGCAGATACCGCACTTCCGGCGGCTGCTCCTCGGACAGGGCACGGCGTTCATCGGCGCGATGCTCACTCAGGTCGCGGTCCCCGTGCAGGTGTATGCGATCTCGCGTTCTTCGCTGTACGTCGGGCTGGTGGGCCTGGCCGGACTGGTCCCCATCGTGATCTTCGGCCTCTACGGCGGTGCCATCGCCGACGCGGTGGATCGCCGCCTGCTGTACCTGACGTCCTCACTGGGCGCGTGGGCGGTGACGCTGGCCCTGCTAGTGCAGACGTTGCTCAACCTGCGCAGCGTCGGCCTCATCCTCGGCCTGGTGGTCGTACAGTCCGCGATGTTCGCGGTCGCGTCGTCCACCCGCGGCGCGATCATCCCGCGCATCGTGCCGGCCGACCTCGTGCCCTCGGCGAACACCTTGAACTTCACGGTCGGCACGTTCGGCGGCGTGGTCGGTCCACTGATCGCCGGGGTGGTGGTGTCGCTGAGCCACGGATTCGCGTACGCGTATGCGATTGACGCCGTGCTGTTCCTGGCGGCGCTGTACCCCGCACTCCGGCTGCCGGCCATACCCCCGGACGGCTCGCTCGGCCGGCCCGGGCTGCGCTCGGTCGTCGACGGGTTGCGATTCATTGCGGAACGTCCGGTGCTGGTCATGTCGTTCGGCGTCGACATCGTGGCGATGGTGCTGGCCATGCCGCGCGCCTTGTATCCCGAGGTCGCCGACGAACGCTTCCACGGCACGGTCGGCCCGCTCTACGCGGCAATCGCGATCGGCTCGCTGCTCGCCGGCGTATCGAGCGGATGGATCGGGCGGGTGCGCAGGCAGGGCGTGGCACTCACCGTCGCCGTCGTCGCTTGGGGGGCGTGCGTGGCCATCTCCGGGCTGGCGCACCAGCTATGGCTGGCAGTGCTACTGCTGGCGCTGGCCGGCGCTGCTGATCTGGTGAGCGCCGTCTACCGGCAGACCATCCTGCAGACGTACGCACCGGACGAGATGCGCGGCCGAATGCAGGGTGTGTTCATCGCCGTCGTCGCCGGCGGCCCACGGCTCGGCGATCTGCGCGCAGGTGCCATGGGCGCGGCGACCACCGCGACGATCTCCTGGGTCGGCGGCGGCATCGCCTGCGTGGCGGTGGTGATAGTGGCGGCGCTGGCCGTGCCGTCGTTCTGGAGATACTCCACGCGTGCCACTGACAGGTAACCGGTGGCCGTCGCGCGTTGGGGCGCCGTCGACGCCCATTTAGTGCGAGCCTTGATCATCTCCAGGTCGACCTCGGGTACCTCAGCAGGTGACGGCTCCGCCGGTGTCGAGCACGTTGATGACGAACCTCAGGCCCTCGTGGCCGTGTAGCGCACCGAGTTGGAGTCACACGGCCCGTATCTCCAGGAGTGCCTCGGTGTAGTGCTTGCCACGTGGGCGTGGGACTGTTGGCATCGGGCTGACCGACGTCCTGCCTCGGTCACGGCCACGGTCGCCGAGCAGCAGCCCCCGGCGTCCGCTACTTGTGGCATGTGGCTGGCACGTGACCTTGGGCGAACCGCTGGAGGCCAGCATTTCCCGGAGGTATAGAGGCTGATGGCGCTGACAGGTAAGCAGTTCACGATCACGGCGGGCGAGCACGAGCTGACTGCCGTCGAGGTGGGCGGCGGGTTGCGCCGCTACGCGCATTCGGGCGCGGACGTCGTTGCGCCGTACGCCGAGGACGAGCTGCCGCCCAATGGGGCGGGTTCCGTGCTCATGCCGTGGCCGAACCGGTTGCGCGGCGGGCGGTATACGTTTGCCGGCCGGCAGTATCAGGTGCCGATCACCGAGGTCGCCCGCGGAAACGCGATCCACGGCCTGGCCCGGTGGGCACGCTGGGTGCCGGTCGCGATCAACCCCTCGTCAGTCACGTTGGGGTGCGACATCCCGCCGCAGACGGGCTGGCCGTTCGAGGTCCGCGCCGAGGTGACGTACGCGCTACACCCGGATCACGGGCTCACCGTGACGGCCGTGGCCCGCAACCACGGTGATAGCCCGGCACCGTTCGGCGCAGGATTCCATCCGTACGTAGGCCTTCGGGGACACCAGCTCGACGAGACGACGCTGCACGTCCCGGCGCGGCAGCGGTTCGTCACGGACGAGGCCCAGCTGCCGGTCGGCCCGCAGGACGTCGCGGGCACCCCGTACGACTTCGGCAAGGCGCGCCGGCTCAAGACCCTGCGTATGGACGACACGTTCACCGCGCCGGGGCCGAGCGCGGTGGACGTGCGTACCTCCTCCGGCGGCGCGCACCTGTGGTACGACGCTGCGTTCGGCTTCGTGCAGGTGTACACCAACGAGGAGCTCGAGGGTGGCCCGGCGATCGCGGTCGAGCCGATGACGTGCCCGGCGAACGCGTTCAACACCGGTATCGGATTGCTGGTGCTGGAGCCGAGCAGCGCCTGGACGGGGACATGGGGCATCACGCCGAACTGATCGCCGTTCCGTTCGCCCGCACGTGCCTGACGTGCTTGGCTGGTGGGTATGAGCGATGACCTCTATGAAGGCGGCTTCGAGGGGGCCGATCAGATCGACCCGTCCGAGTCACTTACCGGCGACAACACCGAGGACCCGCTGGACGCCGGATACTCGCCCCCCGATCGTGAGCCGCGCGCCAGCCGCTACGGAACCACTGCCGACGAGCAGCGCGCCGGAGAGTCGCTCGAGCAGCGGCTGACCGAGGAGGAGCCGGACGTCGGATCGCGCGAGTGGTCGGACTACGAGCCCGACGAGCGGGTCGGGCGCCTGGTCGCCCCGGACGAGGGCGCTCATCCGGACGTGGAGTCCGACGCGATCGCGTTTGACGTCGGGCGAGCCGGCTACGCCTCCTCCGCCGAAGAGGCGGCAATGCACATTGACGACGAGGAGTAGGACTCAGGTTCGGCTGCGCTTGGGTCTTCTTTTAGAACGGCAGCGACGGGGTCGTTGTCCGGGCGGTTTCTTGCGTCGCCGGCTTGCGGATTCTCCTTATGGAATAAGGGTAGACGGCACATGTGGTGGTTGATAGACTCGCACACATGTTCGAGCAGGTGCCGCCCGTCTCGGAGGTTGACGTGCTCGTCTCGCCGGACGCGGTCGCCGCCGAACTGGCCACCAGCCTGCCCCGTAGCGAGGACACGGCGGCGCTGCTGCTGCTCGACGTTGGGGCGTTGTCCGATGCCGGGCGGGTGGATCTGCTGGTCGCCCTCGAACGGCACCTCGCGCTGTTGCAGGCCGCGCAGCAGCAGGTGCTCGCCTCGTTGGACGGGCGCGCGTTGGATTGGTCGGGCAGCAAGGTCGTGGATTACACCCGCGAGCAGGTGGGGGCCGCGTTGCGGCTCTCGCCGGGGACTGCGGAGCGGCGCCTTGCCGTGGCCCGCACCGTGGTGGATCGGCTTCCTGCCACGCTGCAGTTGCTGTGCGCCGGGCGCATCACCTACTTGCACGCGATGAAGCTCGCCGAAGCCGTCAACCCGTTCGACGCCCAGACCACCGCGAAGATCGAGCGGCGGGTGCTGGCCCGGGCCGCCGACCAGACCCTGTCGCAGTTCGCTGCGTCGCTGCGGCGGGCGGTGATCGCGGTCGATCCGCGCCGCGCCGACCAGCGCCACGCCGACGCGGTCGCCGAGCGGCGGGTGGTGTTCACCCCGCACGACGACGGCGTCACCGACGTGTGGGCGCTGCTGCCCGGCCGACGGCGCCGCGGTGATCGAGACCGTGCTCAACTCCCTCGCGTCCGGGCAGACCGATGCCCGCAGCGCCGACCAGCGCCGCGCCGACGCGCTCGTCGACGTGTTCACCCGGGTATTAGGCGACCCGGCCCTGCCGGAGCGGCACGGGCAGCGGCCCGCGATCAACGTCACCGTCTCGCTGGGCACGCTGCTCGGCTGCGACGACCAACCCGCCCACCTCGCCGGGTACGGGCCCATCACCGCCGCCCTCGCCCGCCGCCTCGCCGCCGACCCCACCGGCACCTGGCGGCGGCCGGTCACCGACGACACCGGCCAGCTCCTCGACTACGGCCGCCGCACCTACCGGCCACCCGCCAACCTCACTGACCACGTCATCGCCAGAGACCACACCTGCACGTTCCCGGCTGCCGACGCCCAGCCAGGCTGTGCCACCTCGACCACGCCCAGCCCTGGGGCAACGGCGGTGAGACGAACGGCGCGAACGTCGCGCCCGTTTGCAGCAGACACCACAACGCCAAGCACGACGCCGGCTGGCACGTCACACACAGACCCGACCGCACTCACGAATGGAGCAGCCCGACCGGGCACCGCTACCGGGTGCCGCCGCCAGACAGTTAGCGCTACGAGGGGTCGGGGAGGCGTAGCGCGAGCAGTCCGACGGCCACTGCGATCGCGGCCTGGATGCCGACCACCACGGTGAACGCGTGCCGCATACCGCTGCTGTCCGCGAGGCTCACGAACAGCGAGCCGAGCGAGGCCACGCCCAGAGCCAGTGACCCTTGCTGCATCGTGACGAGCACGCCGCTGCCGATGCCGGCGAGCTGGCTCGGAACGTCCGCCAGCACGATCCGGAAGAACCCGACCAGCGCGAACGCCTGCCCGACGCCGGCCAGGGCCAGTGGGACCACGGTCGAGAGGAAGCTGACGTGCGGCCACGAGCCGTGCACAACGTCGATCAACCACACGAGGCCGACGGCCTGTAAGCCGAGTCCGCCCACCACGACGCGCCGGCCATACGCGGCCAGCAGGCGCGGCGCGGCCAGCGATCCGGCGAAGAAGGCCACCGCCATCGGGGTGATCGCGATGCCGGACCGCAGGGCGTTCTCGTGCAGGCCGTTCTGGACGGTCAGCGCGAACACGAACATGAACGCGCCGAACCCCATGAAGAACGGAATCGCCAGCGTCAGCCCGCGGCGCATCGAACGGAGGCTGACCAGCGACGGCGGCACCAGCGGGGTCCGCCCGCCGCGTTCGGTGCGACGCTCGACAAAAACCATCGCCGCGGCCGCCGCGAATGACACCGCGAGCAGCGCCCAGATCCAGGCGGGCCAATGCAGCACGCGTCCCTCGGTCAGCGGAATCAGCAACGAGACGATCGCGATACCGAGCAGGGCCGTCCCGGGCAGGTCGACCGAGGCGGGATGCGGCGAGCGGGTTGCCGGCACATACCGCCGGGTGAGGGCCAGCACGGCGACGCCGATCGGGACGTTCACGAGGAAGATCGGTCGCCAGGAGAGCCCGGCGATGTCGGCATGCACGATCAGGCCGCCGACCAGCTGGCCGACCGACGCCGCGATGCCGCCGACCGCCGCGTACAGGCCGATGGCGCGTGCCCGCCGCTGACCGTCCAGGGTGGACTGGAACGTTGCGATCACCTGCGGCTGGCTCAGCGCGGCAAACAATCCCTGGGCGATGCGCGCCGCGATCAGGACCCCGATGTTCGGTGCGATGCCGCACACCAGGGAAGAGACCGTGAAGCCGGAGACGCCAGCGACGAAGAGGCGATGCCGCCCCATCGCGTCACCAAGTCGCCCGCCGACCACCAGCATGAGCGCGTACGCCGTGCCGTAGCCGGCAACCACGAGCTCGAGCATGGGCGCGGACGCGTGCAGCGTGGCATCCATCGTGGGCAGCGCGACGTTGACGATGAAGAAGTCGAGTATCGGCAGGAAAGCCCCGCACAGCAGCACGATCAGCCCGATCGGGCTCAGTGCGGCGGTCGGTCGCTGCGGCTCGGCGAGCACTGTGAGGTCGTCGACGAGCATCTCGGCCTCACGAGCCCGGTCCGTTTGCGCGGTCATGACGACCACCATGCGCCTCGGGCTTAACCTGGTACCAGAGCCTGGTTATCCAGGTATAAATGCTAACTGGCAGCTCGCCGCCGACGGCTCCACGCTAGGGACGTGACGCTCATGGCCACACCGCACAGCTTGGTCACCGATCCCGACGAGATACGCCGCCGGGAGCTGTCGGCGTTTCTGCGCAGCCGCCGCGAGCGGCTCACCCCGTTACAGGCCGGTCTGCCGGCGAACGGACGACGGCGCACGCCGGGGCTGCGCCGCGAAGAGGTGGCTCAGCTCGCTGGGGTCGGTGTCACCTGGTACACGTGGCTGGAGCAGGGCCGTGACATCAAAGTGAGCACCCAGGTGCTGGACGCGATCTCGCGCACTCTCCTGCTCGACCGCGACGAGCGGGCACACCTCTACACGCTCGCTGGGTCCAGCGAAGTGCCGATGGGGCCCGACTGCGCCGAGTTCACGCCGGCAGCGCGGGCGATGCTCGACCAGTTCGTGCCGTTCCCGGCGTGCGTCCAGACCGGCAAGTACGATCTGCTCGCCTGGAACCGGGCGTATACCCACCTGATCAGCGACATCGACGCCCTGCAGCCTGAGGACCGCAACTGCATGTGGCTGCTGTTCACCGACCCGGCATGGCGGCGCGCCATCACCGACTGGGACGAGGCGGCCCGGCGCATGACGGCAACGTTCCGCGCGCAGATGGCCGAGCACGTCGCGGAGCCGGCGTGGAAGGCGCTCCTGCGCCGGCTGCGTGCCGCCTCCCCGGAGTTCGCCGACATCTGGGATGAGCACGAGGTCAGCGCGATCAACACGAAGGCGAAGAAGTTCCGCAACCCTCACGTGGGCATGCTGCGCTTCGAAGCCGTGAGCACCTGGCTGAACCCGCGCCCCGGCGTCCGGATGCTGGTCTATACGCCCAGCGATGCGGAAACATTGCGGCGTATGGAAAGACTCGTAGCCATGTTCGAGAGTGACGCGGCATGACGACGCTGACGAAGTTCACCCACTCGTGCGTACGCCTCGATGACGGTGACCAGACGCTGGTGATCGATCCCGGCATGTTCTCTGAGCTGGACGCCGCCCTCGAAAGTGCCGACGAGGTGCTGATCACTCACGAGCATCCCGATCACGTCGACATCGACCGGGTGCGGACCGCCGCCAGGGCCGATCCCCGGTTGCGCATCTGGGCGCCGCCGAATCTCGCTGCCGCCCTCGACCTCGGCGACCAGGTCGTCGCGGTCACACCGGGTGAGCGGTTCGAGGCTTCCGGCTTCGGTGTGGAGGTGTTCGGTGGCCAGCACGGCCTGCTGCATCCGACGGTGCCCGTGGTACAGAACAACTGTTATCTGATCAACGAGACGATCTACCATCCGGGCGACTCCGTGATCGTTCCGACCAAGCCGGTGCGGCTGCTGCTGCTGCCCATCCACGCGCCGTGGTCGAGCACCGCCGACGCGATGGACTTCGTCGTGTCGGTACGCCCACCCAAGGCGATCCAGATCCACGACGCGCTGCTCAACCAGTACGGGATGTCGATCGTGGAGGGCCACGTGGCCCGCATCAGCGGCGAGCATGGCGTCGAGTACACGCACGTGGACGCAGCGTCAACCATAGTGGTCTGACGTATCAGACCGGCGCATACCGGGCTCCGGTAAGGCATGCCCGGGATGACACCAACGTCAAGAACTGACGTCACAATGATGTATCTGATCCACGACGCGATCCGCCGAGATCTTGATCGTCTCGAGGAGGGGCTGCATCAGCTGGCGTCCATGCACGCCGGGCCGGGCCGCCGCGCCATGATCAACGCGCTTGACCGCAGCTGGGCCGACCTGGACAGATACCTGCACGAGCACGACACGGCCGAGGACACGTTCCTGTGGCCGGCGCTGCGCCGTGCGTGCCCGCTCACCGGCGAGCTGCTCGACGAACTCGAGGGCGAGCACGCCGCGCTGCAACCACTGATGCGCGCCTGCCGGTCGGCCATGATTCGCGCGCTCACGTACTACCCGACATTCGAGGACGCGACGCGCGCCGCCGACGCGATGGGCGCGCTGCGAGGCGAGCTGCGCGCACACCTCCAGCACGAGGAGGGCGCCGTGCTGCCGTACGTCGTCGACCACCTGGGCTCCGAGTGGTGGGCCGCGTTCGAGGCGCGCCAACGCAAGCAGGTCGGCCGTTCTGACATCACGCGGTTCTTGCCGTGGGTGCTCGACGACGCCGACCCGGTGCGCGCCGACTGGCTGCGTGACCAGGTCCGAACGCCGGTCTTCGCGACCGGCGCGATCTTCCTGCGGCGCCGGCAACGCAGAGTCGCCGCACTGCGCGAGATGTGATACTGCGGGCGTGGACGCCCACGAACTTCTCGCCGCGCATCCGATCATCGACGGGCACAACGACCTGCCCTACGCGCTGCGCGAGCAGGTGGGGTACGACCTGACCCGCTGCAACATCGGGACGCGCCAGCCGCACAACCACACCGACCTGGAGCGCCTAGCCGAGGGTGGCGTCGGCGGGCAGTTCTGGTCGGTCTACGTACCTGGCACGTGGTCCGCGGAACGAGCCGTGATCGGTACGCTCGAGCAAATCGACTTCGTGCACCACATGGTCGCGGCGTACCCGGATCGGCTGGCGCTTGCGCGCACCGCCGACGACGTAGAACGTGCTTACCGGGGCGGCAAGATCGCATCACTGCTCGGCGCCGAGGGTGGCCACTCGATCGCGTCCTCGCTCGGCGTGCTGCGGATGCTGTACGCGCTCGGCGTGCGGTATCTGACGCTCACGCACAACCACAACGTGCCGTGGGCGGACGCCGCAGCCGATGCGCCGCGCCTGGGCGGCCTGTCGCCGTTCGGGCGCGACGTCGTACACGAGATGAACCGCCTCGGGATGCTCGTCGACCTCTCGCACACCGCGCCAGGCACCATGCACGACGCCCTAGAGGTGACCGCCGCGCCGGTGATCTTCAGCCACTCCGGCGCCCGAGCGCTCGTGGACCATGTGCGCAATGTCCCGGACGAGGTGCTGACAGCGCTCGCGACCAACGGCGGCATCTGCATGGTGGCGTTCGTTCCGACGTTTGTGTCGGCCGAGTACCGCATGTGGGACCTCGCAGTCATGGACGACATGGTCGCTCGCGGCGAGGACCCCCGTGACTGGTCGGCACACGTCGCGGCGAGTAGCCGCTGGGCGGTGCATCATCCACGTCCGGCGGTGACGCTGGCTGACGTCGCCGATCACATCGAGCATGTGCGCGAGGTCGCGGGTGTCGAGCACGTCGGAATCGGCAGCGACTACGACGGACACCCGATCATGCCGTCCGGGCTGGAGGACGCGTCGCGTTACCCCGCGCTGATCGGCGAGCTGATCCAGCGCGGGTGGTCGGAGGACGAGCTGGCCGCGCTCACCGGCGGCAACATCCTGCGGGTGCTTCGCGACGCGGAATCGGTGCCGGCCGGGCGCTCGTAAGTTGCCTCTCTGCGCACCCCAGCCCACGCGTGATCTTGGACTTCTGGTCGCCGTTCGACCAGAAGTCCAAGATCATCGGATAGGAAGGGGCCGCAAACGGGTCACCCGGTCACCCCTGGGCGCTGATCCACTCGGTGGAAACCGTTACGGCGTCGAGGGCCTCGGGGTCGGGCTCGACGCCGAGGCCTGGGCCGGACGGTACTCGCACGTACCCGTCCTCGAGCACGAACGGGTCGGTGATGTCACGGGCGTAGTAGCGGTCCGACGCGGACGTGTCGCCGGGCAGGATGAAGTCCGGCAACGCAGCGAGGGCGACATTGGCCGCCCGCCCGATGCCGGTCTCGAGCATGCCGCCGCACCACACCGGCACGCCGTGTGCCGCGCACACGTCGTGGATGCGCCGTGCCTCGAGGTAGCCACCGACCCGTCCCGGCTTGATGTTGACGATCCGTGTCGCGCCGATGCTGATGGCGTGCACGGCGACCGCCGCCGAGGTGATCGACTCGTCCAGGCATATCGGCGTGCGCACAAGCCGGGACAGCTCAGCGTGCCCGGCGATGTCGTTCTCCGGCAGAGGTTGCTCGATGAGCAGTAGGTCGAACGCATCGAGCTTGGACAGGTGCCGCGCGTCGGCGAGCGTGTATGCGGTGTTCGCGTCGACCTGCAGCAGCAGCTCACTGCCGTAGCGTTCGCGCACGGCGCGCACCGGGGCGACGTCCCAGCCCGGCTCGATCTTCAGCTTGATGCGCAGGTAGCCGGCATCCAGGTACCGGTCGACCGCGCCGAGCAGCTCCGAAACCGAGTCCATGATCCCGACGGACACCCCCGCCGGGACGGCTTCGCGCACGGCGCCGAGGAACGCACCGAACGACATGCCCGCGAGCCGCAATTGTGCGTCGAGTGTCGCGCACTCAAGGGCCGCCTTAGCCATGGAATGCCCCTTGATATGGGCGAAAGCCCGCTCGGCACGGTGCACGTCGGGCTCGGGCAGGGCGAGCAGCGCCGGCACGAGGAAGCGGCGCAGCACGTCTGCCGCACCGTCCGCGTACTCGGACGAGTACAGCGGCTGGGCTGCGGCGACGCACTCGCCCCATCCCTCGGCATCCGTTGCGACGACCCGCACGAGCACCGCCTCTCGGTCGAGTTCGGTGCCGAACGACGTGCGGAACGGGGCGACCAAGGGAACGGCGATACGCCGCAGTTCGACGCCCTCGAGCTTCATGCGCCTGCCTCCAGGAGATACCGGCCGTCCCGGGATATCCCGGCGATGCGGTAGTCGTGCTGCTGCGCGTCCATCATCGCGTCCCGTACCGCCATACGCCAGCGTACGGCCAGCTCAGGGTCGGTCGCGCGCAATCTCTCGATGTCGAGGGGTATCGCGACGGTCAGCGCGCCGTCGACCCGGCGTCCGGGAACGGGCAGGTCGCCTGCGCGGTCGAGCAGTGCCACCTGGTCGGTGAGATCCGGGACCCGTGGCGGCTCGGCGTCGAGCCACCAGACGACGTACAGGCGGTCGGACGCGGTGCCCACATTCACTGCGTCGCGCATCGGGCCGTAGAAGTCGGGGAGGTACTCGACGGCGGTAGCACCGAGCGTGTGCAGGTTGAAGTAGGCGTTGCGGGCGATCAGCGGGTCGAACGTCCAGCTGATCGCGCTGCGCCCGCGAGCCAGCGCCCAGTCGCGCTGGTGCCGCTTGAGCGCGCGCCCGACGCCGCGGCCCTGGTGCTCGGGTGCGATGCCGGTGACGTGCGAGTGGAGGTGCCCGTCGGCGGCGAAGAATCCGACCGATGCGCCGACCAGGGTGTCGCCGTCGTAGGCACCCGCGACGTAGTTGCCGATGTGGGCCAGCGCTCGCATCGTGCCGGGGTCCACCACATGTTCGTCGCCGGTGCCCCAGATACGGTTCAACAGGGTTGCCGCAGCGTGCATCGCGGCCGCGTCGGTCAGCTCGGCGATCTTCACGGCAGAAAGTCGAGTTCGGCCATGTTGTTCGACTCCTTACCTGAAAGGTAATCGCGGCGCTGCGTGGGCGTGGTTAACGTAGCTCGGCATGACCTCGACGGTGTCCCGGTCCCCCGTCGGCGAGTTGCTGCGGCAGTGGCGCGAACGCCGCCGGATCAGCCAGCTCGACCTGTCCATCGAGGCCGACATCTCCACCCGGCACCTGAGCTTTGTCGAGACGGGACGCTCCCAGCCCAGCCGCGACATGGTGCTGCGCCTGGCCGACAGCCTCGACGTCCCGCTGCGTGAGCGCAACCGCTTGCTACTGGCTGCCGGCTACGCCCCTGTCTACGGCGAGGCACCGCTTTCTGCACCGCAGATGGCGGCTGTTCGGCAGGCGATCCGGCTCGTGCTCAAGGCGCATGAGCCGTTCCCGGCCGTCGTGGTCGACCGCGCGTGGAACCTCGTCGACGCAAACGCGACGCTCGAGCTGCTGACCGCCGGCGCAGACCGCCGGCTGCTCGAGCCGCCGGTGAACGTGCTGCGCTTGGCGCTACATCCGGACGGCGTCGCGCCACGCATCGTCAACCTCGGCGAGTGGCGCGCGCACCTGCTCGCGCGGCTGCGCCGCGAGATTGCAGCGAGTGCCGACCAGCGGCTGATCGAGCTTCTCGACGAGTTACGCGAATATCCCGGCGACAAGCCCGACATCGAGGTGCCCGGCTCCGGTGATGTGGTGGTGCCGCTGTGCATACGCACCGGGGTCGGGGAGCTGCGTTTGTTGAGCACCATAGCCACGTTCGGTACGCCACTCGACGTCACGGTCGCCGAACTGTCGATCGAGTCGTTCTTCCCGGCGAATCCCGAGACCGCCGAGGCGCTGCGCTCCTAAGACACCCGCGCCTTCGACGCGGGCCGCGTCGCGGCCGGCGGGCTCTTCGCGCGAGCGCTCATCGCGTAGACGTGGCGCGGTCGAGCCGCTGCGTGGCGCGGCGCAGATCTGCCTTCGCGTCGCGTACCCGGTGGCCGGCTTCGGTGAGGCGGTGGTGTGCGTCGCCGAGCTGCTGCTCCAGCGCCTCCACCCGGTCGCGGTGCTTGGCCGCCTCGGTCTCGGCCTTGACCAGCTGCCGGCGGGCGGTGACGACCTCCTTCTCGGCGGCGGCCACGCGTTCCCGGTGCGCTCGCTCGGCAGCGGTGGGTTCGCGCGGCTTCGCCTTGGCCGGGGGTCCGGGCCGCGGAGGGCTGGTCGCCTTGACGGGACGCGCCGGCGCGGCGGCAGGCACGACGCTCAGGTCAGCGCGGGCGCCGGCGTCCAGGCCGAAGCCGGCCCACTGCGCGGCGCGCAGTAACCGCCCGGACGCGAGCTGTTCGGCGACCTCCGGGTCGGCGAACGCCGCTGTGAGCGTGGCGTTGACGTCTTCGCGCAGGGCCGCGGACGGCGCATGCTGCCCGGTTGCCGCGAACGCCGCGCGGGCCATGGCGTCGACCAACTCGCGCCGTTCCCGGGACAGCTCGCGAAGCGCGGCACCGTCGAGGCGCCGCTCGGCGTCGCGCAACCGCGTGCCGAGCTCCGCGGCGCGTTCGATCAGCCCGGCGTCGGCCCGTGCCAACGCGTTGAGCGTCCAGGCGCTGCGCGTCGGCTTGCGCAGGGCGGCGATCGCCTT
>DASXSF010000024.1:0-32785 GCA_036506155.1 Jatrophihabitantaceae bacterium | reverse complement strand
AGCTATCCGGGCCGGGAACGGTCAGCGTCCATGCCGGGGTGCGCAGCATCTTCCCGCTCCGTTCGCTCGAGGTTGTGCGTAACGGCGAGGTCATTGCGAGGGCAGAAGCCAACGGCGGGCGGCAGGCCGAAATCAGCGAGGAATTGCGGATCGAGGGCAGCTCGTGGATAGCCTGTCGGGCGTTCGGTGTCGATTACCACCTCGATGAATGGGGTCGCCGGGTATTCGCCCACACCTCGCCGGCCTACGTCGCCTGCGGCGGCGACTGGACGATGACCGACCCCGAAGGCATCAGCTATATCCGGACCCTGGTCGAGGGCGCCCGCGAATACGTCCGGCACACCGCGGTCCGGAGGTCCGACGAGCTCACGAACCACCATCACGGCGAGGCCGACCACCTCGCCTGGCTGGAACGGCCGTTTGCCGAGGCCCTGCGTGCGCTGGAAGAGCGCGGTGGTAGGTGATGACCGGGCCCGGTGATCGTGCGGGAACTGAGCGGGACGGCATCGGTGCGGTGTGGGTCTGCGGGTCCCCCGACACCCCGCACGCGGTCGACATCACGGACACCTTCGAGCCCGGGGTCGAGTGGCTTAGGGCGCACAGGAAGTACCTCGACCGCCTCGGCTGGGAAAAGTTCGACCCCGCCGAATCCCTCGATGGCCTGGCCCGGCAGACCGGGACCCGGCTTGACGTCCTGATAGCGGTCGGCCTCGCGGTCCACGACCTGGGCGGGGGATAGTCGATGGCTCGGCTCGATGCGGCCGACCGCGCGACGCTGCCGGACACCGCGTTCGCGTACGTCGATTCGCGCGGCAGGCGCCGGCTGCCGGTCCACGACGCGTCGCACGTCCGCAACGCGCTGGCCCGGTTCAACCAGGTTGCGTTCGAGGACGAGGCGGCCCGCGACCGCGCCCGCACGCGACTGCTGAAGGCGGCCAGGAAGTATCGAATCGTCCCGGTGGGGTTCATCGCCGCGCAGCTTCGCTCGGAGCGTGCGCGCTCTGCGCTCGGCGACCCCGCCCCCCTGCCGTCCGGGTTCGTGACGCTGCTGATGACCGACGTCGAGGGGTCGACCGCGCTGGTGCAGCGATTGGGTGAACGGTACGGCAAGCTGCTCGACGGCATCCGTGCGCTGCTCACCGACGCGGTGTCGGCCGCAGGCGGTCTGGTGGTCGACTGGCGCGCCGACGACTTCTTCGCTGCGTTTGAGACCCCGCGGGCCGGCCTCGAGGCGGCCGTCGCGATCCAGCGATCGCTCCGCGAACGATCCCCGGCCGAAGATCTGCGGGTACGAGTCCGCGCCGGCATCCATAGCGGCTACCCGACGCTCCGCGGCGCCGCCTACATCGGTCTGGCCGTTCACACCACGGCACGGGTCTGCGGGATTGCCCACGGCGGGCAGATCCTCGTCTCCGGCGACGCGCGGCTCGCCGCGCGCGAGTCGGCACCCGACGGCGTACGCTTCCGGAGTCTCGGCGACTTCCGTCTCCGCGGCCTCCCCGACCCGGTCGCCCTCTACCAGGTCGTAGTCCGCGGCCTCCCGACCAGCTTCCCGCCACTACCGACGGCCACGCGGTAGTGGTGGTCGAACGCCCTGGCCTGGACGACGGGTCACAGCGGCCGGTCACGACCAGCAGCAGTCACCGGTAGCGCAGCGGATGAGCGGGTTGCAGGACAAGCCGCAGATCTCGCGCAGGCTGCGGGGAGCCCCGCCGGATGGGTAAACAACGCTGCCGTCTTCCGGGACGCGGCGCTGGATTCGGTACCGATCCGTGAGGTGCTCGACCTGATCGCGCTCAACTTCGAACCGGTCGCGCGTGGACTGCGTCGATCCATCTTTCCAGCCGTCGGGCTTGGCGGGTCAGAAGCTCGGGCTGTCCCAGCGCGCTGGCCAGAACGGCGCTGCCCTGGAAGGAAGCAACCAGCGCAGAATGACGTATCGGCAAGTGAACGAAGCGAATAGATGGGCACACAGAGCACTACCGACGTAGGTGCCGCCCCACGAACCGCTCTCCTCTCAGCCACACCTTGTAGTGGGCCTGGCTGACGAACTGCCGGCCAGCGGCCACCTCACGATCGCAACCACACCGGCAGACCGTTACAGAACGCACCAGCATAGGCACGCAGTCATCCACGACGGTGGCGGCGAATCTGTCCATTTCTGCATAGAATTGTCGGTTCGAAAGCTGTCCGATTAGGGGCACCTCTGCTCAGGGGCACCTCTGCCGGGGCACCGCCGGGGGCACCTCAGGGACACCGCGAGGCACTGCGGGGGACCGCGAGAATCCGCTGCTGTATCAGGGGTCTCCGCGCTCACTGGTGCCGCCACCCTCGAATACACCACAGAGCAAGTGCTCGATTGCGCCTCGCCATACCAATACTGGGCGGCAAATCCAGCGCGTGCTGTTGATCACAGGACCTCCGAGCGAATTCCGACGTGGTGCAGCTCGGCACGGCAGCGAAACGGACGCAGTCTGCGCACTAGAGAATCCGTAAGACGAGGGCAACGGCGGCGAGGCCGGCCAGGCTGAGGAGCAGGGCAAACGTGCTGGAGAGTCCCGCGATGATGAGCCCGCTGACGACAGCGACCGCAAAGAATATTGCGAGCACGGGCATGGCTCGAGACAGAAGCGCAAAGAGGAATTTGGCGGGCGCGGTTGTCCACGCGGGGGGCGTGCGGACTGGGGTCGCGCCGGTAGCCACGTATTCGGCGACGGCGGGGAGCCGATCGTTGGCGAGGCCCGCTCCGTGCCCTCCGCGCAGGGTGACGAATTGGTCGCCGGGGGGTGGATCGTCGAATCCGCTGAAGCCGGCCACGCCGAGGTCTCGTCTTCCGAGTCCGCGCAGGGCGCTGCACAGTATTCCGACCGGGATATCACTGCCCCCGCACGAGTTCACGAGGGTGCTCACCTGCTTGGGATGATTGGCCCAGTCGTAGGTTCGCGGCAGGACGCTGCCGGCGAGGTAGACGCGGTCGAATCGCATGGTGGGCACTTGTGTGAGCGAGCGGCCAAGGATGTACGTGCCGTTGCTGTGCCCCACGAACTGGAAGGCAGCGGCGGGGTACGTGCTTAGCATCTGCGTATACCAATCGCCGAATAGGCGCAGCTGCCTGTCGTGTCCGAATGGGAGCGCAAAGTTGAATGCAGGCAGGTACCCGTAGGAGGGATGGTCGATGATGAAACCGGGCCGACCGGCGAGGATGCCGTTAAGCGACTGCACCCAGCCGTAGGCGTCGGCGCGGATGCCGTGAAGCACGAACACGACGTCGGTGACACCTGACTGAGCCCCGGCGACCGGAGTCGCCTCGGGTGGGGGCGACGGTGTGCCGTACACGGCGCTGGCTATCAGCTGAAACTGCTCGCCTGACGCGTCCTCGTCGGGCGCGGTCGGCTCAATGATGCTGTCGTGGTCCGCGTAGGGAATCTCGACAGCGGCGCTGTTGGGCATGGTCTCGACGTCCTGGCTGTCTGCTCGGCTCACGGCGCTGTCCTCGGTGCCGAGCACCTGGACGACCAGCGGCGGATTCGCCATCGCATGGAACTGACGGATCCACTCGATACGCAAATTGGTGATGAAGGGCGCTCCAACTACGGCGTCGGTGCCAGCGAAGCCGCGGGTGAGGGCGGGCAGCGCGAGCGCCGTGGACAGCAGCCATCGCTGATACCAGGGCAGCCGCTGTGGGCTGTACCCACGATTCGGCGCCGCAAACAGAACAATGCGTTCTACCCTCGCGGTCCACTCATCAGGCGTGGCGCCGAACCCGCCAGCGGCGTCCAAATACGCGTACCGCACGAGCAGGCCGCCGATACTGTGTCCCATCAGTGTGATCCGTTCAGGTCGGCCGACACTCAACCAGTACGCGTTGATCGCGACTGCTAGCTCGTGCGCTCGCTCAGCCAGAGCGCCGCGGCTCAATGTCGAGATGTGCCTCCGGAACACGAGCTCGGCGTAGCCGGACAGCTCAGGAGCAGTCCGCAGCTGGTCCAGCAGCGGACGACACGCGTCGACGGATTCGTTCAGTCCCGGGACATACACGATCAGCCCATGAGCGGCCGCACCGGCACCTGAATCAGGCATCGTGGCACTCCCGTCCGTACGGGGCAATCTGCAAGTCATCGCGGTCTATCCACATCGGCGCGGTCCGCTCGAGCACTAAGAAATCGCCCGCCTCGCGACGGCCGCCGATGACCACATCGCGCCTGGCCCGGGCTTGATCAACTTCGCTGCGAGCGCCGGCTCTCCTGATAGATACGTCTGTCGTGACACGGCGGGACGTCCCCACCGCCCGGAGCAGCACATCGGGGGCGGCAGCAATCGCAAGAAGGCCGAGCACGGCAACCGCAAGTACCGCGATCGGACCAACCGAGAACGGCACATCGCCGATCGCCTCGACCAGAATCATGGACAATGCGTCAACACCAATGCAGCACGTTCGTCAACGAAAACGCCGGACTGCTCACCACAGGATTCAGCGTTGCCTTATCGCCCCTCGAGTCATCCTGGTTGAGCAGCAGCTTGATCAGATTCGTCTGCCCCATCACGCCCCCGGCTGCTAGCGGACGCCCTCACCACCGCCGACGCAGGCCCCATGCATACACCCGCCGTCAAGGGCTCGTTGTCGTCAGAGCCTGCCTCCTCCGACGATGGGCCGCGATCCCCACCTGCGGCCGCAACAACACGAGCCTCCGTGGTATGAACTCTCGAACACCCACGCGCCCGCATCACGAGCGGGGCCCGAGGTCAGGTCGAACGGCTCTTGGCGAGGCTCATTGCGGCACTTGGGCCGAATCGTGAGCTAATCCGGCGGAGTCGGCACCACCCGTGAAGGGTGACCGCCGGGCTGTCAGGAGACAATTGCCCAACTTCGCCGCTTGATCCAAACGCCGCTGGATCGCGTTGAACACCGTCGAACGACCCGGTCAGCGAACCGCCATCTGCGTCAGGGGCGGCAGGACCCGGCATCGAGGCAGTGCGGCGATCGCGGCATAACTGTCGAGCCTGAGCGCACCGATGGTCGGCGGCCCCCCGCGGGCCGAGATGTCGCCGAGCGGCCGACGAACCGCGGTGCGTCAGGCCTGAGACGCCTTGGATCAAAGTCGAAGTCCAGGTTTCATGCATCGCGGGTGAGCTAGGCGAATGGGATGGGGCAGACACTCGGCACCTGAGGAGGGAGCCGTGCGGCGCCACCGCCCGCGGACTCCGGGGTGGCGCCGCCGGGAGGTGTCGTTCATCCGTCGTCGAACGTTCGATGTCATCGCAAGCGGAGTGGGTGTACTGCTGACCGCGCTGCTGATAGTGGCTGGCGCGCTATTGATCTGGGCGTACACATTCGTCGACAACGAGGTGCACAAGCAGTTGTCTGCGCAGAAGATCTTCTTTCCAGCGGCGGACAGCCAGGCGGTGACGTCGCTTCCGGCCGACGATGCCGCGGCGATGAAGAAGTACGCGGGCCAGCAAATGACAAACGGCGCTCAGGCGAAGACCTATGCAGATCACTTCATCGCCGTGCACCTGAACGAGATCGGCAACGGGCAGACCTACTCGCAGCTGTCGGCCCAGTTGCAGAAGGATCCGACGAACCAAAAGCTGCAGACGCAAGTGGACACCGTGTTCAAAGGCGAGACGTTGCGGGGCTGCTGCTGAACGCATACGCGTTCTGGCAGATAGGGCAGATCGCGAAATGGGCTGCGATCGTGGCCTTCGCGGCCGCCGCGGTCATGCTGGTGCTGTCGATACTCGGCTTCATTCATGCACGCCGCACCCCGGCGGAGCGGGAACTGCTCGCTCAGCCGGCTGCTCCGGCATCCGAACCCTGATCCGGTTTCTCGGGCCGGTGGCGCATAAACAAGACTCGCCCGACTCACGGTTGGCCGCATGACGGCCAGGCGAGTCGTCGCGGCCGACTCGCCCAGCCGAGCGCTGGGGCAATGCAGCGTGGCGTGTGCCGTCCTGTTCGTTCTGCTGGCGATCGCTGTCTCGGTCGGCTGGGACAGCCTCGTCGCCTTCGACAAGCGGTGGTCGTCGCGGGCCTACTCGTTCACGCTCGCCCATGGCTGGTGTGAGACGTTGGCGCGAGCGGCCACGTCGTTGGGCAACGGTCTGACGGTGACCGCTGTGACCGCGGTGGTCGCCATCGCCTGCATGCTCGCTCGTCGGCGCACGCTGGGGCTTTGGCTGGCCGTGACCGTCGCCGGAAGCGCGCTGGTCAACTCGGCGCTCAAGTACGCGATGGAACGTGTCAGGCCGGCAACTGCTGGGGTAGTGACGTCAGCGCACGGTTTCGCATTTCCCTCAGGGCATACGCAGATAGCCACGGTCACCTACCCGGCCATCATCCTGGTGGTGGGATGGCAGCTGCTAGAGCCCGGGCAGCTGGTACGACGGCTCAGCGCTGCCGTGGTCACGCTGGTGGTCGCCGCTGTCGGGCTGTCGCGCATATTTCTCGGTGCGCACTGGCCGACCGATGTCCTTGGCGGATGGCTGTTCGGCAGCGCCTGGGTCACTGCGTCGACTGCGGTCATGCTCCGCAGGATCGCAGCGTCGTCGACGCCACCGTGAACGCGGTCCGGCAAGCGCGATGCTCGCCGCGGAGTGTCCACGCGCACAGGCGGTCAATGAATACCGCGGATGCGGCCCAGGCTATGAACAAGCACCGGGCCGCATCCGCGGGTACTAGGGCGATCCGTTTCTCTGGCTACGGTTGGCCGGTGAGTGGGTCAAGCAGGAAGGGCTCGGCGTTGGGTGCGTTGCCGTAGGCGGCTCCCTTGCCCTTCTTGGCGGCAAAGTCGAACAGCCCGTTGAGGCTACCCGCCACGGCGTCGAAGCTGCCCGCGATGCGCGGCAGTGACCAGTTGTCCTCTACGAAGCGCGGGATCGAGGACTGGTCGGTCAGGGTGTGATCGACCGCGTTGCGCTTCGCCCACGGCGAGATGACCAGGAACGGCATCCGCGGACCGTAGCCGCAGCGGCCCTGCTGTCCGGCGAGCGGCGTACCCGTGCCGCACGCGCCGGTGCCTGTCAGAGCGTCGGCCACCGAGCTCGACGGGTTGGTCACCCCGGAGTAGGCGTGGTCGTACCAGCCGTCGGAGTCGTCGTAGGCAATGATCACCGCGGTGCTGTTCCAGTCCGGGGTCTTCTGCAGCGCGTTGATCTCGTTGACGACGAACTGCTGCTCGTCGATCGGGTCGGAGTACGCGCCGTGCCCGTCCTGGTAGCCGCCGGCCTTCAGGAAGCTGACCGCCGGTAGCGCCGACGGAGGCAGGTCACCGGCGCCGATCGCTCCCACGAGCTGGTCGAAGTCGCTCGTGTCGTACTGGTGGTTGGGGGTGTCGAACTGCGGCTGCCCGTCGACATAGTGCTGAGTGTCGGTGCCGATGCTGCGCAGCGCCTTGACCGGCACGGAACCGTCGGTGCTGGTGGGCAGCGTGAGGTGATGCGGGTTCGCGGTCGTGGCGTAGTACTCGAACGGCTCGTGGTGTGGGATGTAGTCGTCCTTGTACCCGTACTGACCGGTGCCCGCCGTGAGCGGCGCGGTAAGGCCGGCACCGACCGGATGCACGGCATTGCAGATCCCCTGGTTCGACGAGTGCGGTACCGAGTTGTTGAAGCCACCGTTCTTGAACTCGTCGACGATGAACGTCGCTGTCGACTGCCCGGCGTGCCCGGTGGCCGCGGCTGCGTCGGCGAACGTCGTGGTCGGCCGGAATCCGCCCTGGAACCAGCCCCACGACAGTCCGGCGGCGTTGAGCTCGTCACCGATGTTGGTGCCGGACATCGCGACGGCGTCGCGGGTCGAGCAGTCGTCCCAGTACGGCTGGGCGTCGCTGGTCAGCGAGAAACCGCCCTGCCCGTCGGCCGTCAGGTCCGCGTTCGGGGACGCGGCGGTTGCGATCGACGGGTTGTTCGCGGTGTGCGTCATGTCCACGCCACCCGTGTTACCGGATGCGAGGTTGATCGCTCCCGGCGAGGACGGTCCGAACGTGGTGCCGTAGGAGTTGTCGCTCATCGCGTAGCGCTGCGCGTAGTTCCACAGTGCGGTGGTGGTGTTGCCGTCGTAGTAGTTCATCACGTCACCGGCGACGCAGTTGTTGCCCTCAGGGGACTTGCCGGTGCCGGTGCCGACGGTCTGCGGGAACCGGTCCATCGCGCCGCCGTCGAAGGCCTTCTGCTCGTCGCTGTAGTTGTGGTCCTGATCGCAGGTGAGCACGTCGTTGACGTTCGCCGGATCGTAGCGGCGCGGATTCACGCCGTTCGGGTTCGCGGTGAGCAGCGAGGTGGTCAACCCGTCCACCGATGGGGTGCCCGTCGCCGCCGTGAAGGGCTGCCCTGAGCTATTCGCGGCGTTCGGATAGGTGCCGAAGTAGTGATCGAAGGAGACGTTCTCCTGGAAGATCACCACCAGGTGCTTGATCGGCGTCGTCGTCGCCGGACCCGAGTCGGCCGACGCGGCCGTGCCTGGGCCGACAGCCAGCGCGAACGCTGTTGCCGCGACCGCCCCGATAGCGATCAGCGTCTTCGTTCTTCTGCGAGACATCTGAACCTCTCTGCCGTCGATGTGGGTCACCAGCACACTCCGCGCGGAGTACGAGCAAGCGTGCATAAGGTAGCTAACAGGTGTCGCGCACAGAAACGGCCATCGGCGACCAGGAGCAATCGGGCCTCAAGTTGGCCGAACAGACCCAACCCGACTCAGCGCCGAGCGTCCCTACAACCTCATCGGCTAAAACAACGCGAGCTCCGGTTCATCGCAGCGCGATGAGGGCACCGAGCGCGAATCCGGCCGCCGCGACCCACAGCAGCGTCGGCAACACGCGCCACCACATCGCTCCTCCTCAGGCCGTGTAGATGTCGCCGCCGCGAACGACGACTGCAATCGGCGGCAGCGGGCGTGGGGCGGGGCCCGCCAGGACCGCCCCGGTCTGCGCATCGAAGCGGCTGCCGTGGCAGGGGCAGCCGATCACGCCGTTGCGCACCGAGCTCACCGTGCAGCCTTGGTGGGTGCACACCGCCGAGAACGCGTGGACCGTGCCGTTGCCGCCGCGCGTGAGCACGATCGGGGCGCTGGTAAGGATCAGCCCGCCACCAACCGGTACCTGCGCGAGCCCGGCGAGGCGGCGACCTTCCGTCGGTGCGGCTCCGTAGCCGTTCGCGGCGGTTGTCAGACCCTTGCCGCGGGCCGCAGAGCTGCTACGTGCGACCACGTATCCCGCGACACCGGCCCCCAGCGCCACGCCCAGGCCCAGCAGCCCGGAGCGGCGGCTGAATGTGAATACCTCCGACATGACTACCCCCGCTCACGTCAACGGAAGCCCGGACCGCGTGAAGAACCACAGCGCCGCGGTCAGCCACGCCAACACCAGCATCGCCATCACCGTGCCGCCAAGCACCGGTACCACCCAGTTCGGCGAGTTCCGCAGGCGCAACCCGAGCATCTTGGCGGCGTATGCGCCGTAGAACAGACATCCAGCCACGCTGTGCACGACAACCCGCGCATTCGTAGTTCCGAAACCCAACGCCCACAGGCAGTGAAACGCCACCGGGAGGGTGAGCACGAACGCGACACTGCCGCTCCAGCGATGCAGCACAGCCACCCACTGCGGAGCCACGCCAGCAGCCGGCAGTCGGCCCCACATCCACAAGGCGCTGACGAGTTGCACGGCAAGCAGCGCGACTGCAGCGGTGCTCAGCCACACCTTCATCTGCAGCATGCCTGAGAACCCGAGCGTGAACAGGGGACGCCCGCTGGGCGAATGCTCCTTGGCGTAGATGCCGAGCGAAACCGCCACCGCCGCGCCGACGAGCAGCATCGCTACAAGAGCTCCCCGCTGTGCCCTTGCAGCCGACGCGTCCCTCCGCACGGCCGACATCACGCATCAGTTTCCTGCCCCCGACCCTGGCCCGCAATCGCAGCAGTGTCAAAGGGCTCCATGACCGCAGACACGAGCCCGACGCGGTGGCGCCATATGCGTCGGATGTCCCGCGCCTGCACCGACAGCGGAATCTGCCGTCACAAGCGGTGGGAGGATGTGGCCGTGAGCGAGCCGGAGGTGCCCACCGCGCAGACCGCAGCCCGCTACCCAACTGGAGGACATCCGGGCCGCGAGGACAGTGCGGCGGCGGGGAAGGCGGCGCGGCAACACGCGCCGCTTTCGGCGCATCGCGACCTGCCCACGAATGCGTCTCGAGATCCGGTGGGCCTCATCCTCGGCCAGGACGAGTCGCGGGTGCCCGAACTGGTGCCGGTACGGCACGGCCGGATGCTCGTCTCCCCGTTCACCTTCTTCCGCGGCGCTGCGCTGCCGATGGCTTTCGACCTCGCCGGCACCGTCTCCTCCGGATTGCGGGTGCAGCTCTGCGGCGACGCGCACCTGGCGAACTTCGGCGCGTTCGGCTCACCCGAACGCCGGCTGGTCTTTGACGTCAACGACTTCGACGAAACGCTGCCCGGGCCGTTCGAGTGGGACGTCAAGCGGCTCGTCGCCAGCATGGCGATCGCCGGCCGCGACAACGGGTTCTCAGCCAAACCCCGGCGTACGGTGGCGCTGGCCACCACCTCGGCATATCGCATGGCGATGCGCGAGTTCGCCGCCATGCCGATGTTGGATGTGTGGTACTCGCGCTTCGACGTCGAGGACGCGATCAACCAGTTCAAGTCCAGGCTGCCGAAGAAGGCGCGGCGCAACACCGAGGCGGAAGCGGCGAAGGCCCGCACCCGGGACAGCACCCAGGCGGTCGCCAAGCTGACCACGATTGTCGACGGGCAGCGCCGCATCGTCAGTGATCCGCCGCTCATCGTGCCGATCGAGGAGCTCGCCAGCCACCTGGACATCGACGGCGTCTACACCTTCATCCGCGGCCTGATCGATAAGTACGCGAGCACTCTGCCCCGCGACCGTCGTACCCTGGTCGAGCGATTCAGGTTGACCCGGGTCGCCCGCAAGGTCGTCGGCGTGGGCAGTGTCGGCACCGAATCGTGGATCCTTCTGATGGAACCCGACGACGGCCTGGATCCGCTGCTCCTTCAAGCCAAACAGGCCAACCGCTCGGTGCTCGCCCACTACCTCGGCGAGAGCGAGTACGCCAATCAGGGTGAGCGAGTCGTCGTCGGTCAGCGCCTGATGCAGGCCGCCACCGACATCTTTCTCGGCTGGACCCGCTCCGCTCTACCCGGCCAGCCCGCCGACGACTATTACGTGCGGCAGCTGCGCGACTGGAAATACGCCGTCCCGATCGAGCGCCTGGACGCCGCGTCGATGGCCACATACGGCCGAATGTGCGGCTGGACCCTGGCTCGTGCCCACGCCCGCACCGGCGATCGGATCGCGATCGCCGCCTATCTCGGTAGCTCAGACAAGTTCGATCAAGCCCTCGCCGACTTCGCCGAAACGTACGCCGACCAGACCGAGAAAGACCACGCCGCTCTCGCCGCCGCCGTCGCGTCCGGCCGCGCCAGCGCACTCGCCGGAGTCTGAGCCGTACCCCCGTATGCCTGCGTGGGGTTGCCGATCTGGCACGGCCGACGGGCTCCCCTACCAGGGAACCGCGCCGGCGGCGTCGAAATAGCGCCCGGTGGGATCATCAGGGCCCATTTGCGCGACCCGTGCGATCACCTCGGCTCCCTGCTCGACCGTCTGCCGGCCGGTGTTCCAGTTCAGGTCGGTCTTGGTGAAACCCGGCTCCACCGCGTTGATCCTCATGTTCGGAAACGCCTTCGCGTACTGCACGGTGATCATGTTCACCGCGGCCTTCGACGCCGGATAAGCGACGCCCTGGTACGCGTATGCCGGCGTTCCGTGAGTGCTGACCCGGGTGATCGAGGCTAATCCGCTGCTGACATTAACCACGACCGGGTCGGTGGAACGCTGCAGCACCGGGAGAAACGCACGCAGGACGCGCACGACGCCGAAGACATTGGTTTCGAATGTCTGCCGCATCAAGTCGGCCGTTACGTCCGCGGCACCGATCACGGCGCCGTCGTCACCCATCTCCTCCTGGATTCCCGCGTTGTTAACCAGCACGTCCAGGCCCCCACCAGCCTCGATGGACTTCACTGCAGCGGCTACGGACGCGTCGTCGGTGACGTCCAGTTGAACGGTCCGTGCCCCTAGCTGCTCGGCGGCCCGAAGCCCACGTTCGACATCCCGGCTTCCGAGGTAGACGGTGTTGCCCGCGGCAATGAGTATGCGGGCGGTCGCGAAGCCGAGGCCCTTGTTTGCTCCGGTGATCAGCGTTGCGGTCATGCCTCGAAGCTAGAATTTAGAGCGTGCTCGAAGTCAAGCCACAGATCTCCGACTCTCAGCTGGGCATGAGCATTGCCGAGGCTGCCCGCCGCACCGGCGTCAGCGTGCACACGCTCCGCTACTACGAACGCGCCGGCCTGGTCGTCACCACTGTCGATCGCACTGCCAGCGGTCGCCGGCGCTACCACCAGCTCGACCTGGACTGGATCATCGTGTGCACCAGGCTGCGAGCCACCGGCATGCCCATCAAGACCATCCGCCGCTACGCGCATCTCGTATCCGCCGGGCGAGGAAACGAGGAGCAACGACTTGCCCTTTTGGAGGGCCACCGTGCCGAGGTGACCGCCAAGCTCGCTGAGATACAGGACAACCTCAAGCTCATCGATCACAAGATCGACGTCTACCGAGGAAGGCTCGCCGCGGGCGAGGCTGACCAGCTATGGGCGCCGCGCCGGCCGGCGCCGCAGTCTGGGGTACCGAACCGTCACGGGTAAGTTCGCTGGCTCCGGCTATATCCGCCGAGCCTCAGCCAGCGATGCACGGTCATCAGGCTGGCACGGGTGTTCCACTCGACGAACACAGCCTGGTCGATCTGCAGGCAGAACGCGACGGCCTTCTCCGGAGGCCAAGCGCGCCACCACGCCTCGGCGGCTTCGCGGCGAAGGTCGTCGCCTGCCTCGCAGGCTGATCCGTACAGCTTGAGTTCTCCTTCGCCGCCGTCCGGGTCGGTGACGGCACTGTGCAGTACGCAGCGGGTGTCGCGGCGCAGGTCGTGCACCTTCGCTGACCACGCCATCGCACCGATGAGCAACTGATCCGCGACAAAGTAGGGCTCGATCGGACTGATGCGCGGCGATGAATCCCGGCGCAGCGTGCCGAGCATGGCGACGCGTTGGGCGCCCAGCCGCGCCGCGCCCAGCCGGGCAAGCTCAGGTGCACCCAGCTCCAAGTCCCGCCACGTTCCAGACCCGCTGCCGGACATGGTGGTGACAGTACAAGCAACCAGGTACCGCAAGCCGATCGGCTTGCGGTCCCTCACAGATGGGCGCCCTCCCCCTCAGGCGTCGACGACTTCAGCGATCTCGACGCTCACTCCGGTGGCGAGTCCGGGACAGCCCTTTGCCAGCGTGACGGCGGAGTCCATGCTGTCCGCGCTGACCACCATGTATCCGGTCAGCGTCTCGCCGCCGGATGCGCCGCCGGCCGCGTCGAGCCGCGTCACGTTTCCGACGCGGTTGCCGCGGTCTGCGATCGCCGGGCCCAACGTTCCGAACCAGGCACCCCAGGCCTGCTCCGCGCCCTCCGGCATCGCGCGTTCGGGCGCGCCCCGGAATGCCAGTACGTAGTTCGCCATCGCGATCTCCTTCCCTAGCAGGCCGGTGCCAGTTCCCGGCCGTCATCTACTCCGACGAGCGGCCCGCGGGGAAATCGACACCCGAACACACGGTGATGCGGTCGCCGACGTGCATTTCGCCGTTCCCGAGGATGTCGGCACGCAGGCCGCCTCGGTGAACAAGGGCGCGCAGGAGCGGGCGGGACGCGTATCCGTCCATCACCCGGCACGGCTCGCACAGCCGCATGCCGCGGCAGCGCACGTCGCCGATCATGAAGTCGCGACCGACCAGACCGTTGAGCTCCACGCCGCGCGTGACGAGGTTGCGCCGATGCTCGTCCGCCCGCAGCGGCGGGTCGAACGACTCGCACACCTCGGCTTCGATCAGGGTGAGCGCGCTGCCGGGCAGGCCGGACGGAAACGTGCCGGCGCCCACCGCGTGCCGGTCTCCGGCAAGGCCCTGGCCGGCGATAGCCCGCGCCTCGCGGAGTGATCGCGCCGGTTCTCCGGCCGATGCGGCGATCCAGATCCCGTCCACGGCACCCGGAGCGGGCGGCATGGTGGCCTGTGCCGGTAGCGCCAGCGCGATGTCGGTCGCGGCGAGGACGAAGCCGTCCTCGATCGACTGGTTGCTGATCTGGCCGTCGCCGCCCGGATCCCACGTCACGCCGGACGGGACCCCATACATCACGACGTAGCGAGCCGGCCCAGCCGCCGAGCCGACGCGCGCCAACCACGGCCCGGGCCACGAGAACGTCGTGGGTTCTGCCACGCGGACGATGCCCAGCCCGCGCCCGCCGAGCCACCGCGATACCAGCCAGCCGGTCGCCGGATCGCCGTCGCTCGGCAGCTGCGGGAGTTGCTCGATCGGCATCTCGAGAATCGTCGCCACGCAGGCGAGAAACGAGCGCACCCGCAGTGGCTGCCGCGACGTCGGCAGGGGCATATCTCTCACGGACGATCACCTCTTGGCCGACGGGTCAACCGGCACGATGTTGCCGCGCCCGCAGTGGGCGCGCCAAGGGCCAATGTCACCGGCCCGGCCTGAACCTCTCCTCCCGTCCCCGACGACGCACTTGTGGCAGGTCAGCTCTGTCCGCGGACGTGGAGGTTTCAGCATCGACGTGATACCGCAACATCCGTCGACCGCCGACGCGGCGCGGGCGGACACTCGACCGCACACCCTCGGCCTGAGCGCAGACCGATCCAGTGCTGGCCTGCGACGATGATGACCAACTATCGGACTTGCGCGGCATCGATTTCCGCCTGATCAGCGAGCGCGAGGCTGCCCGCCAGCGTTGCCAGGAAGCCGATGATCGCTACCGGCACCAGGTGCTGCCGGACCGCGTCGCCGAGGAAGACCAGCCCCACAACTGCCGGGAAGATCGTCTCGGCAACCATGGTGATTGCTGCGACGGTCGTCACTCGTCCACGATGCAAGGCGAATCCAAAGGCAACCACTGCAAGAGCACCCTGTGCGAGCAGCGCCCAGAGGACCGGGTCGGCGGCGGTCCGCCACCACGGATGCCGCACCGCAAGGGCACGCGCGGCGATGCCGACGAGGCCGAATCCCAGTCCGGCTGTCGTGGCCAGGACTAGCGACGCGCGCGCATGGTTCGCATCCCGCAATCCGATCAACAGCAGCAGCGCCACGAGCGCGACAGTGCCCAGGAGCACCCAGCCCGCCGCCACGCCGGTGCGGTGCGCTGGCCCCGGTTCGGCACTCACGGCCAGCAGCACAAGACCGACACCGATGACGGCCAGCGCCGTGATCTCCGCGCGGCGCAAGCGCAGGTCGAGAACCAAGACGGCAAGCACCGCGGTCACCGCGACGGAGGACGCTACCGCCGATTCGACCAGAAACAGCGGCAACGTGCGCAGCGCCGCGACAGACGCCACGAAGCCGAGTACGTCCAGGATCAGTCCGAGCGCGTACGGACGCCCCGCCGCTAACCGGCTTCGCAGCATCGCACCACTGGGAACCGCGGCCATGTGTTGCACGCCGATTGCCTGAAGAACGGACGCAGCGCCGTACGCAATGGCCGCAGCTGCGGCACCGATCAGACCGGCGAGCACGCCCCCGCACCCAGACCGGATTACGGGTCGGTGCGGGTGATGCGCCAGGCGCCGGCCAGCAGCGTCAGCCCGGTATAGGCACTGAGTACAGCTAGGCCCGTCCAGGGTGAAAACGAATGCACGCTGGGGTGTGAGGAGATTGCCTGCTGCCCGATCTGGGACGGCAGCCAGCGGCCGACGAGATCTATCAGGTGTTGCGGCAGGATCTGCACGATGACCGGTGCCACGACGAGCAAGGACGCCAGCCAGATGATCGCCGTCGAGGATGAGCGCAGGGCGGCGCCCAGTGCCACACCCCAGGTGCAGATCAGCATCAGGTAGACGACGCCGCCGCCGAGCGCGGCGGGCAGGCTTGCATTGCCCCAGCCCACCGACAGTCCAGCGGTTCCCAACAACGCTTGCCCGACCGCGAACGCGGCGAGGCAGGCACCGGCTGCGGCTACGCCCGCGATGGCGGCATGCGTGGTGAGTTTCGCAGCCAGCACTCGCAGCCGGGAGGGCTGCGCCAGGAACGTCACCTTGATCATCCCGGTCCCGTATTCGCGCGTGACGCACAGCACACCGAACGCCGCGATCGCGAGCACCGCAGCGTTGACACCCTGCAGCGAGGTGGCGACCGAGTCGAACGCCTGTCGATCGAGAAGGCTCATGTTGGGTCCGTTAGATGCCATCGCCACCGAGACCAGAGCGCTGACCACGATGGCCAACGCGATCGCGAGTAGGACAGTGCGCGCCGTCTTGTGTAGTGGGCGCAGCTTCTGCCACTCCATCGCCAGCGAATTGATCACGCGGCCTGCCCCGCGACGTAGTCGCAGATGTCGGCCGTCAGCCGCATGAAGGCTTCTTCCAACGAGGCGCGTTGGGGAGACAGCTCGTACAGCAGCACGCCGAGCTTGAGTGCGACTACGCCGACGTGTTCGATGCTGACGCCCACGACCTCGAGGACGTCGCCGTCGCGCCACAGCGAAGCCCCCTGGTCCGCGAGAGCGGCAGCGAGCACGTTCAGCTGAGGGCTGCGGACCCGGACCGAACTCTCAGCGCGCTCGGTGAAGGCCGCGACGCTCTCGGCGGCGATGAGCCGGCCCTGGCCGATCACGATCAGCTCGGTCGCGGTCAACGCCATCTCGCTCATCAGATGGCTCGACACGAATACCGTCCGGCCCTCAGCAGCCAGATCCTGCATGAACTCGCGGATCCAGCGGATGCCTTCCGGGTCCAGTCCGTTGATGGGCTCGTCGAACACCAGAGTGGGCGGGTCCCCGATGAGCGCTGCGGCGATGCCCAGCCGCTGACGCATGCCGAGCGAGAAGCCGCCGACCTTGCGCCCGGCGACGCCGTCGAGCCCGACCAGGCTCAGTACCTCGTCGGCGCGGCGGCGGGGCAGCCGATTGGCGGCGGCCAGCCAACGCAGGTGCTCGATCGCCGTCCGGCTGGGGTTGACTCCGCCCGGATCGATCAGCGCGCCGATCTCACGCAACGGGTGCGCGAGATCGCGATAGCGGCGTGCGCCGACCGTGGCCACACCTGCGTCCGGGTCCGTGAGCCCTAGGATCATTCGGGCGGTCGTGGTCTTGCCGCTGCCATTCGGACCGAGGAAGCCGGTCACCGCGCCAGGTTCGACGCGGAAGCTGAGGTCGTCGACAACAGCGCGGTCGCCGTAACGCTTGGTCAGGCCGCGGACTTCGATCATGGTCAGGCAAGGCTCATTTCGGGGTCTGTCGACGGTTCCCCCGATTATGCCTGGCCGGCCGCGCCCTCAAACGCCACGGGCGGCAGTGAACCGGCTAAGAGCTCCACCGATATGCAGTCCCGCGGTGCCTGTTTACGAACGGTCGAGTTACTGCCTGATCACGGCGACACCGGGTGTGGCCGCACCCGCCAGCAGTACAGACACCACCGTGCCCAGTGGCAACGTGCCCCAATAAGACTGGTGCGATCCGAGGTTGCCGAGGAACAGCATCAGCAGCCAGGTCGCCGGAAAGGTGAAGATGAGGAAGAAGACGGTTCCCAAAAACAGAGCCCTAATCACATCTGCCTCCGAGAGGTGTGCGGCCAGCGTGTGCCGCGGGCAGGCCACATCGTCGCGACAAGTAGGCGGGGATTCGAGTATCCGCTAAACGGGCGCGTCGGTGACTTATCCGGCATTTCGCTCTCGACGTCGCGGCATGTTCAGTTGCCGGTCGGTTCAAGACAGCTCGGCGGGGCGTGTCAAGTCCGGCGCTGGCCGCGACATCCAGGGCCAAATGCGGATATGGCGACCGCGCCATGGACGCCGCGCGGCGTCGGTGCCGACCACGGACAGCACCACGGAGGCGTCGGATCAGTGCTGAGCACCGATGTGCAAGTGCCGTCGGTCGCCGACATTGGCACTCGACACCGATCCAGAAGGACCCGTCATGATCCACTACCACGTTCTTGCCGATGTGGCCGCCGAGCACCGAAACGCGCTGCTGGCTGAGGGAACGGCGCGCCGCCTGGCCCGCCACGCCCGGCGGCCGCGCGGAATCAGCACCGCGCCGCAGCACTCGACGCGCTACGACGTCGTTGTCGTGGGATCCCGCTGCGCGGGTGCCGCGACTGCGATGCTGCTGGCCCGCGCGGGCCATCGCGTCGCGCTCGTCGACCGCACGGCCCTGCCGAGCGACACCCTGTCGACGCACGGCATCGCCCGCGGCGGCGTTGTGCAGCTTTCCCGGTGGGGGCTCCTGGACGCCGTGCTGGCGGGCGGCGCACCCCCGGCGCGACGGGTCACGTTCGGCGTCGAGGGAGAGCTGACCGTCCGCGCGATCAAGGCCCGGGCCGGGGTGGACATGCTCGTGGCGCCGCGCCGGTACGCACTGGACGCATTAATCGCCGACGCGGCCCGCGACGCCGGCGCCGACGTGCTCACCGAGATCACCGCTACGGGCGTGCTCCGCGATCCGAGCGGACGCGTTACCGGCATTGCCACGCGCGACCGGCGCGGCCGGACCGGCGAGTTGACCGGCCGATTCATCGTCGGCGCCGACGGGCTGCGCTCGTCGATCGCCCGGTTCGTCGGGGCGAAGACCGTCGAGAGCTACGCGAGTGACGCCGGGCTCTTCTACGCCCACGTCGCCTCGCCCGCCTGGGAGGGCTACGAGTTCCACCTCGCCGAGTCGTCGTTCGCCGGGGTGTTCCCCACTCACGACGGGCAGGCGTGCGTGTGGCTGTCCCGTCCCGTGCCCATGCTGCGTTCCATCAGCCGGGCCGGCTCGCGACGGGCCGACGCGCTGGTCCGCGAGCTGCAGCGCCTAGCGCCGAGCATCGGCGAACGCGCTCGCGCCGGACAGGTCGCCTCATCGGTTCGCGGCACTGCCCGGATGCCCAATTACATCCGGCAGAGCCACGGCCCGGGCTGGGCCTTGGTCGGCGACGCGGGTTACCACCGCGACCCGATCACCGGGCATGGCATGACTGACGCGTTCCGCGACGCGGAGCTGCTGGCGATCGCGATCAGCTCGGCGCTGCGCGACCCGGGCAGCGAGCCCGCCGCACTTGCCGGCTACCGGCGGGCCCGCGACGCTGCGCTGCGCGAGACGTTCGACCTGACCCGCGCGCTCACCGGCTTCCCACCGTTGTCCCGCTTCGTCCAACTGCAGCTGCAGTTCGCCGAAGCCCTCGACCGGGAGGCAATGATGCTCGCCTCCCTGCCGGCCTCGTCCGGCGCCGCTCAGGCCGCGCCCGCAGCCTGACGCCACCATCCATCGAAGGGAACTAGGCATGACCACCACGACCGAAGGACGCGTCAACGGCGTAGACACCGCCACGCTGTTCGCGACCATCGACGCTGTCCGGGCCCAACCGGAACTGGCCGACTTCCAGTTCCGCGTGACCAACAACTGGGTGAGCGGCACCCAGAACCGAGCCGTGATCCATGGCTTCTACGGAGCCGGCGAAGAGCGCCGGCACGAGCACGACACCGTCCTCACCAGTGACCACCCGGCCGTCCTGGTCGGCACCGACAAGGGCCCCACTCCGGCCGAGTATTTGTTGCACGCTCTGGGCGCATGCCTGATGAGCGGCTTGGGCAACATCGCCGCCGCACGCGGCATCCAGCTCGACGAGGTCACCGCCACGGTCGAGGGTGATATCGACCTGCGGGGCATCCTGGGCCTCGATCCCGCCGTCCGCAACGGCTTCCAGGGCATCCGGGTCACGTTCCACGTCAAGGGAGCAGCCGAGGCCGAGAAGCTGGCCGCCGTGGTCCGTCAGGCACAGAGCCGCTCCGCGGTCTACGACGTCCTGACCAACGGTGTGGCGGTCCGGGTCGACGTGGCCGCCTGAGCCTGCAAGCACGAGGCTGGTCGGTCGATTCCGGTCGACCAGCCTCTTCACGACGGCGAGGATCGACCTCGGCATTATGCGCGTGCGTCACGACCGGTCGTTCGCAGTGGTTGCTCAGCTTGGGCCGCGGTGAGTCTGGCCCAGAGCCGTTGCAGGGTGCGTCTCTCGTTCGGTGTGGTGACGCTCAGAAGTCCACGCCGCAAGACGTCGTTGTGGGTTCGCCGGGCCGCCTGCAACACGTCGTCGCCATGGTCGGTGAGCACGGTGTACCACTTGCGCCGGTCGGTCGCATCGACCTCCCGGACGACGAGCCGGTCGCGCTCGAGACGTGTGACCAGATGGGTGATTCCGGCCGGGCTGAGCAGGACTTGCCCGGCCAGAGAGGACATGCGCAGGCGCCGCCTCGGCGCGTTGTGCAGGGTGATCAATACGTCGAAGTCGGTGACCGCTAGACCGTGCCGCTGACGGAGCGCCGAGTCGAGATCGGCCAATACTCTGCGGTTCAGCAGCAGCAGAGCGTTCATCGCTTGCCACTCATCCGGCTCCAGATACTCGTGCCCGTCGGGGCTTGACGTCGTCACGGCAACAAGTATATTTCTTTTCGCACGAAAATAAAGTTCCTGGTCTCACGACGGGCCGAGTCATGGAGGGGTGGCATGAAGTTCATCGTCGAAGCCAGCTTCCCGCTGGAGCCGTTCAACACCTACGTCCGCACCGGCGTCGCCGGAGACAAGCTCGCAGAGGTGCTCGACTCGATCAAGCCCGAGGCCGCCTACTTCACCGACAACGGGGTCGGCCGCGGCGCGCTGCTGACCGTCGACGTGCCAGACATGAGCCACGTTCCGCACGTTACCGAGCCGCTGATGCTCACCTTCGACGCGGCCGTGCACTACCGGATCGCTATCTCGCCGACTGACCTGCAGTCGGCCGGGCTCGAACGCTACGCCACGGCTTGATGGGAGCACCGCGATGTTCGCCATGATGATGAGCTTCGACGGCGAATCCGAACACGACCTCACGGCCGGCATCGAGCACGTCCGCGACGAGGTCATCCCAGCCTTCGAGCAAACCCAAGGTGTCCGGGGCTGGTGGCTGGTCGACCGGCAGGCAGGCCGGCGGGTAACCGTGCTGATCTGCGACGGCGACGACAAACTGCAAACCGCACTGGCCCACGTGCAGGAGGCCCGCGCCAACGACCCCGACCGGCACCGCCCAGCGCCCACCACGGTCCAGCGCTTCGAGATCTACGGAACAGCACCCGGCGCGCGCTAGCACGCCCGGCGTGACCGACACGCCACGTCCGCACCGACGCTGACCCGCCCACGAGCACGACCGAGCGAACCGGTGGCCACAACTCTGCGCGGCTGATGCCTCGACCGCGTCAGCCGGTGGTCGGACCAAGGTCAGTTGGTCAGCCGGTCGACCTCGGCAAGCAGGTGAGAGACCTGGCCGGTCACGCTGAACCTCTCGCGCGCGTAGTGCGCAGCAACGGGTCCGCGGGTCGCCTTCCAATCGGCGTCGAGGGCATTGTTGATCGCTTCGGCGAGTGATGCGGCCAGCGCGGTCCGGTCGTCCGTCTCAGGGACCAGGGTGCCGACCTCGGAGGTGACGAAGTCGCGAGGGCCGCCCGAGTCGGCGCCGATCACCGGAGTGGCGCAGGCCATGCACTCGACGAAGACGAGTCCGAACGGTTCGCGGTACGAGGGGAAGCAGCCGACGTCGGCGCAGCCGAACAGCAAGGCGAGTTCGTCCTGGGAGCGCGGCCCGAGGAAGTAGGTGCGGCGTAGCCCGAGCTCGGTGCTCAGCTCGTGTATGGCGCGTTGGGCCTCGGCCGGCCCGGAGCCGATGACGAGGGTGAGGGTCCGACGCTCGTGTTGTTCGTAGCTCGCGGCCGCGCGAAGCAGCGCGTCCAACCGTTTCCAGTCCGCGAACTTCCCGCAGAAGGCGACTACGGCGTCGAACCCGTCCGGTGGTGCGACCGGCTCGGGCTCGAGGTCGCTGCCGTCGAGCGGCTGCGTGTAGAAGCCGGCCAGCACGGCCGTTCGGTCGGTGCCGTCGGGCAGCGGTCGGAAGACGTGCTGGTTGTAGCCGTTCGGCGACAGCACGACCCGCTCGCGCGGGAATTCGGGAAAGACGTCGAGCAGCGCGTTCACCTGCTCGCCCGAGATCGCCGCGGCCAGGTCGACGCCGTGGTTCGGATCGCCGAGATCGAAGATCTTCTCGCGCTGCATGAACGGGAAGAACCGCAGCGGGAACTCCTCCGGCGAATCGCCACGACGCTCGTGGTTGAACATCTTGAGCTCGGTGCCGTGCGCGAAGCACAGCAGCGTCATGCGCGGCCGGCCGTCCGCGACCCGGCGCTGGTTGACGTCGCGCAGCACCACGGTGTTCATGAACGCGTGGTGGGCGATGGCGAGGCTGAACTTGTCTTCGGTGCGCGATTCGATCTCGTCCATCCAGCGCGCGACGGCAGCGGTCAACCGCGGGCGATACGCATCGACCTCGGCCTCGCTCATCGAGTGCCAGCGGTAGCTGCTGACCGGAGACACCGACTCGCAGATCGGGATGTCGTGCTCGAGGGGAAAGACGCGAACGTCCTCTTCCTCGAATCGCTGGCGCCGGGACGGGTACATCGAATAACACCGCACTCCAGGCAACGCGTTGTAAGCACGATGGTGCGACTCGTGCAGAATGCCGGAGCCGGGCGCGAACTCGCCATCACGCTGCCAATTGTTGGTGCCAAGTTGGAAGATCAACCGATCAGCCACGGCCACAGCCTAGGGGACGGGTCCCTGCGTCACAGCCGTCCTCGGTAGTCGGACCGGCCGCGCTGCCCGCCCTGTGGAAGCCTCATGGGCGTGACCATAGAGGCGCTGAAGCTGCAGCACCACCTCGCTTTGGTTGTGGACTCCCTGGCGGGTGACGAGCGGGTTTCAGTCGCATTCGAGGGCCGGACGCCGCGGGTAAGACGTGGCTGGCCGACTCGGTGGCGAAGCTGACCTCGGTGCCGGTCGTGCGGGCGTCGGTTGACGGTTTCCACAGTCCCGCCGCGGTGCGCCTACAGCGAGGCTGGCAATCTGCCGAGGGCTGCTATCGCGACTCCTTCGACTACCCGGCGCTCACCAGGCAGCTGCTCGCGCCGTTCCACGACAGCGCCATGGAGATGGTCACCTCCGTGTTCGACTACCAGACGGATCGACCACGCACGCATTGGGCCTGCGTGGGATCGCACGCCGCACTGCTAGTGGACGGTGTCTTCTTGCTCCGGCCGGAACTGTGTGGTCACTGGACCCTTCGCGTTTACCTCCACGTCCCTGAGCATGTCACGTTGACGCGAGCACTCCGGCGCGATCGGGTCTCATCGGGATCCGAGCGAGCCGTGACGCAGCGATACAAACGCCGATACCTTCCCGCACAAGCGACCTACCGACTCGAGGCCCGCCCCCAAGACGCGGCACACATCGCAATCGACAACGCTGACCCAGACTCGGCGAAAGTCCTGAAGTGGCAGGTGCCGGACCGTTAGTCCCCGTGCGCCCAGTACGCACGCGCACGCCGCCGATGGAGCGGTTGATGCACGCCTAACTGGTAAACGCCACCAGGTCGGCGCAGAAGTCGCGGTCCGAGAGGTCGCTGTTCCCCGTGGAGGAGCGCACGATGCGGAATGAGTCGGCGACCTCGACGTCGTCGTTGGGGTCACCGGGAGTGCCGTTGTAGTCGACGTCGAAGGCGAAGCGGACCTCACCGGGGTCTTTGAGCACCAGGTTGCCGTTGGTGTCGTAGAAGCGGGATCCGCCGGCCGCGAACACGGTGATCGTGATCGTGCCGTCGCCGTTGTCGGTGATGACGTGGTCCATGCGGTTAGAGGTGAAAACGTTGGTGTAGGTGCCGCCGGTGTCCAGGTTGGTGGTCACGACGGTGCCGTGCACACTCTCCCGGTAGTACGGGAAGGGAGAGGACCCGCGCTGGTTGAACAGGAAGTTGCCGGAGACGTCAAAGGCGTCCTGGGCCGGGGTGCCGTCGCAGTCGTAGACGTCGCTGGTGGAGACGTCGTGGAAGTGGCCCTTGTCGATCGGTTGAGCGGTGGCGGGTGTACCGACGAGCACACTGCCCGCGATGGCCAACCCGGCTATGAGTACAGAACGTCCCCACATGACTCCCCCCGAAGTCGAAATCAAAAAGTCTGGTCAGTGTGGCACCCATAGCTGCGGCATCGCCATAGGAGAAAGGGGATTCGCTGTCTGCGACCGAGCCGCGACTTACGGTAAAGGGATCGCAGGTCGGTGGTGCCGGCCGCTGCGTTGCACGGGGTTTCGATCGGGATTCGCGGGAGCTACCCGAGTTGGTCGCGGCGGCGTGTCAGGTAGGCGATCTCGGCGGTGTTGCGCGCCAGCTCGATGGCTTTGTCGTAGGCCGCGCGCGACTCGTGACTGCGGCCCAGCCGGCGCAGCAGGTCGGCGCGGGTCGCATGGTATGCGTGATAGCCGGCCAACTTGCCCTCAAGACGATCGACGGCCGCCAGTGCCACCTCCGGGCCGTCGAGCTCGGCGACCGCGATGGCCCGGTTGAGGGCGATGATCGGCGAAGGGTCGAGCCTGACGAGCCGGTCGTAGAGGGCGACGACCTGCGACCAGTCGGTGTCGCCTACTTGGCGCGCGGAGGTGTGCACGGCGCTGATGGCTGCGAGGATCTGATAGCGACCCGGAGCCGCCCCGGCGGCTGCGGCTGCTAAGCGTTCGCGCACCATCCGGTGACCCTCGGCGATCAGCGCCGCGTCCCAGGTCCGACGGTCCTGCTCGTCGAGGGTGACGAGTTCGCCGCTGGCCGAAACCCGGGCGGTGCGGCGGGCCTCGGTGAGGAGCATCAGCGCCAGCAGCCCGGCCACCTCACCGTCGTCCGGCATGAGCACACGGATCAGGCGAGTGAGCCGGATCGCCTCGCGGATCAGGTCGTGACGTACGGGATCGGTGTCGGGGCCGGTCGCCAGGTAGCCCTCGTTGAAGACCAGGAAGAGAACGGCGAGTACGCCTGAGACGCGGGCCGGGAGCTCCTCCGCGGACGGCACCCGGTAAGGGATGCGAGCCGCCTTGATCTTGGCCTTCGCGCGGGTGATCCGCTGTCCCATGGTGGTCTCCTGCACCAGGAAGGCGCGCGCGATCTCGGGCACGGTCAGACCGGCGACCATGCGCAGCGTCAACGCCACGCGGGTCTCCATCGCAAGCGCCGGGTGACAGCAGGTGAAGATCAGCCGGAGCCGCTCGTCGTCGATAGTGTCGAGAGGCTCGGGCGGGTCGTCGTCGTCGTCGTCGTACAACAGCTGAGCCTCCTGGTGCTTGTCGTCGCGCTTGCTCTCACGCCGGATCCGGTCGACGGCCTTGCGGTTCGCGGTGGTGGTAAGCCAGCCGCCGGGGTTGGGGGGTACGCCGTCGGCCGGCCACCGCTCGACGGCGGTGGCGAACGCCTCGGCCGCCGCCTCCTCGGCGATGTCGAGGTCACCGAAACGCCGGGTCAGGGTGGCGACCACTCGCGCCCACTCTTCGCGATGGGCCTGGGTGATCGCCTCCCGGACGCCGACCACACTCACAGGAACGGCCGCACCTCGATCTTCCGGTTGCAGGCCTTCGACCCCTCGGTGGCGAGCCTGAGCGCGACGTCGAGGTCGGGCGCCTCGAGGATCCAGAAGCCGGCGAGGTACTCCTTCGACTCCAGGAAGGGCCCGTCGGTGAACAGCGCCTCCCCATGCCGGTTGTCGATGACGGTGGCCGTGTCGGGCGCCCCGAGACCACCGGCGAAGACCCAGTAGCCCTCGGCCTGGAGCCGGTCGTTGAACGCGTCGATGGCCGCCATCTCGTCCGCGGTGGCCAGGTCGGACGCGTCATGGATTACAGAAACCAGGTACTGCATGTCGGATCATCTCCTGTGCTCCGGGGCGCCCCTCGTAGGCGGCCGCTCACTCCTGCTACGAACACCTCTGCCCCGATCCGACACCGCCTCCCGGACGTCTTTCAAGGACTTCAGTCGGTTGCGTACTGCGGGCGCCCCGCCGGCCGGTAGACCTGGAGCGCTATGCCCTTAGGGAAGGCTCGCGATTCGACCAGGTCAAGCGCTATGTCCGGACCGGTGTCGGGGAACAGTCGCGTGCCCTGGCCGACGACCACCGGGACGATGAGCAGATTCATCTCGTCGACGAGGTCGTTCTCGAGCAGCCATCGGGTCAGGGTGCCGCTGCCGTGCACCTGCAGCTCATCACCCGCCGGCTCGGCCTTCAGCTGGCCGATGGCCGCCGCGAGGTCACCGGACAGGACGGTCGTCTCCGCCCAGCGCGGCTCGGTAAGCGTGTTCGATGCGACGTACTTGGGCTTTGTGTTCAATGCACCGACGATGGGGTTACCCAGATCGTCCCTCACCCCCAGTAGCCGGCGAAAAGCTCGTAGGTCGGCCGGCCGAACAGGAACGCATCAGCGCGCTGGTACACCTCGTCGACGAACGTCATGGCCTCGCTGTCGAACAGCGGCCTGGCCCACCCGCCTCGCGCGAATCCGCCGCTGCGATTCTCATCCGGCCCGCCGTTTCCCTGGACGACTCCGTCGACGGAGACCTGCGTGGTGGTCGTCAGTTTCGTGATCGCCGTTCCCTTCTCCTTCGGTGCGCCCTTCGTGCGTGGCCTCTCACCCCCGCTACGAACACCTCTGCCCCGATCCGACACCGCCTTCGGGATTTCTCTCGACGACGCGTATTCGGCTGCATCTTGATCAAGGGGACGGCGGACGCTTCTTCCGCGCATTGCCGTTCCTGACTGCCGGTGGACACCGGCCCATATGCAGCGGGCGGAGTTCGCGCTTTCCGACACCGCCCAAAGCCTCAGATCGCGATAAAATCTCGACACCACGAATACGCCGCAACGGTTACGGCGGCCAACGGCGAGCACCTGGAGGGGGATGCAGCTATGCCGCTTTCTATCAGGGTCCGGTCCGACACGATGGACGCGATTCCAGCACCGGTACCGGCCGGCTACCAATCGGTCATAAAGAACGTGACGCTGCAGAACGTCACTAACCTTTTTGGTGACCAGAAGAGCCATGTCGTACCCGATGCCGGCGGCTGGCGGATCGACCGTCAGAACCCGATGACCTACGGATCGAACGCCCAGATCCAGCGAAACGGTGTCAAGGGCAAGTCGACGATTGGATGTGTTGTGCTGCCTGACCGGTACAACACCGGGATGCCCCCCGACCACTCCGGCGACAAAGGCCAAGGTGGAAGCAGAACACAGGGCCAGGCTGTCGGAGTTGGCCAAGATCGTTCGACATGCGTTGACCCAGAGCGTGGCCAGCTACCAAGCAGGCGCCCAAGGTAAACCGGGCCATGTGACCGGGTATCAGATCATCGGCGAATTCTCCGCGAAGCTGAAATAGCGCAGTCCGCGCTCGGGTGTTCGGCGATAGCCCATCACCACCCGTTGAGCTACTACACCAAATCGCCGCGTCACATCGCGTCCGATCCGCGCGGTTGAGCCAAGCGCATCGGCGCCCATGTGGTCGCGCAGATCGGCGCCTAAGATGCAGCCGCCGACACTGCACCAACCCGTCGGCAAGCGTCCGGGTGGCATGCCGTTGCCCGCGTCGGCTCAGCGGGGAGCCGGTGCGGCTGAGGACCGTGACGCGGCGTTGACCGCGCACGCATGGATCGCAGGCCGCTATTGACGGAGCGCGCGCTGAAGCACCCGTGCGAGCAGGGCCACGGCGGCGGGGTAGGCCCGTTCGGAGGGCCTGCAGAATCCGATGATCAGGCCTTGCCGATCGGGGTGTCGCCGGTGCCAGTGCGGGCCGAGGCCCTCGAGGGCAAGGCCCTCGGCGGCGGCCAGCGCCACAAGTTCATCCTCGGTCGGCCCTGACGTGGGTAGCCGGATGAGCGTCTGGAGTCCGGCCGGAATGCCGATGATCAGGTGTGGATGGATCTGTTCGAGGGCGGTGATCAGCAGGTCGCGGCGGCGGCGGTATCGCATCCGCATGGTGCGGATGTGCCGGTCGTAACCGTGGCTGTTGATGAATTCGGCGAGGGTCAGTTGCGCGATGGTGTCGGTACCCATATCGGCGTTCTGCTTCGCCGTGACGACTGACGCGATGAGCCGCGGTGGCAACACCATCCAGCCCAGCCGCAGTCCGGGCCCGAGTGTCTTGGATGCGGTTCCGATGTAGACGACGTGGTCGGCGGCTGTGCCCTGCAGGGCACCGATCGGCTGGCGGTCGTAGCGGAACTCGCCGTCGTAGTCGTCTTCGATGATGAGCCCGCCGGTCGTGCGGGCCCACGAGGTGAACGCCTGGCGACGGGAGGGATGCATCGTGACGCCGGTCGGGTACTGGTGGGCCGGCGTGACGACCGCGGCTGCGGCCTCGCGGAGGCCGTTCGGGTCGGTGCCGTGCACGTCGACCGGCATCGCGGTGACGCGTAGCCCGGCGTGCCGCGCCACGTCCCGGTGGAAGTTGAATCCGGGGTTCTCCATGGCGATCGTGCTGTTGCCCGCCCGGCCAAGTGCCCCGCACAGCAGCGACAGCGCCTGGGTGGTCCCGGCGGTGATCACGATCTGGCTGGGTCGGGCCTCAACGCCGCGGGTGCGGCCCAGATAGTCGGCGAGGGCGCTGCGCAGTTCGAAGCGGCCGCGCATGTCGCCGTAGCCGTACGCGCTCGCTGGGGCCTGGCCCAAGGCGCGGCGAGCGGATCGCAGCCACTCGGCGACGGGGAAGGACGTAACGTCCGGCGTGCCCGGCTGAAGGTCGAGTCGCGTTGTCGTCGCCTTGCGGCGGGCCTCGGCAGGCTTGGCGGGTGGTCCGAGGTCGGCCACCTCGGTGCCCGCTCGCTGCCGAGTGATCAGGTAGCCCTCCGCGGCAAGTTGGTCGTAGGCGGCCGCGACTGTCCCCCTGGAGAGGCCGAGGTCCTGTGCTAGTACTCGCGACGACGGCAGCATCGTGCCCGCGGCCAGTCGGCGGCTTTGGATCGCGGCGCGAAGACCCTCCTCGAGACTGGCGCGCCGTCGCGAGCCGGTCGTGTCCACGTGCAGATCGAGCCCGCCACTGGCCCAGGAATTGGCCACGGAACTGGACCTTACCGCTGACCCAGGGGCGACTTAGCGTGGCTGGTATGTCAGTCGGTTCCACGTCAGAGGACATCGTCGTCCCGCCGACCCGGCTCCCGGTGGAAAGGCTCGTACCGGCCGCCAGCCGGGCCTTGACGGCCCTCGACGATGCGGTGCGCAAGACGCATCTCGAGCGCGGACTTCTCGATCTGGTCCGGCTGCGGGCTGCGCAGATCAACGGTTGCGCCTACTGCGTGGACATGCACGGCCGCGACGCGCTTGCCGCGGGCGAGACCGAGCGCCGTGTCCTCGCACTCCCGGTCTGGCGCGAGACGCCGTTCTTCACGGCCCGCGAGCGCGCCGCGCTCGAACTCTCCGAGGCAATGACCCGGCTGGCTGACCACCCCGTCTCGGACGAGATCATCGACCGCGCCGCCGCGCACTACTCCGAGCGCGAACTTGCCGAGCTGATCTGGGTGATCACCGTGATCAATGCGTGGACCCGACTCGGCGCCACAGCCCGGCCCTGGCCGCTGACCTGACCAGCCAACCGATGTCCTCGACTGAGCGCGGAGCGTTACGTATGAACACTGTCCCCGACCAGGAACGCCGGGTGCCGTCGGCAGGGCGTTTCGACACCGAGGCGACCCTCTTGGCGGCAGGGGCCGACCGTTCCGCGCTCGGCAGGTCGCCTCGCCGCGGCACTGGTTTGCCCGTTCCCAGCGGCACGCATACCCGCGCTGAGCTGCCGTGCCAGGTACATGATCCCGACCTTTGGTTCGCCGACGCTCCGGACGACCTGGAACGCGCGAAAGTGCTGTGTCAGGACTGCCCGGCACAGCCGGCCTGTCTGACCGGCGCCATCGAGCGCCGTGAGCCGACCGGTGTCTGGGGCGGCCAGATCCTGGACAAGGGCGAGATCGTCACGCACAAGCGGCCACGGGGCCGTCCCCGCAAAGCCAGCCCCATCCCACAGCGACACCCACACCGACCAGCAGCGGCGTGGTACCCGCCGGCCGCCCCGTTGGCCCCAACTTCGCGCCGCCCGCCACGCACCGACGAGAATCCATGCGATGTCGAGGGCGCCGCCTAGCGATCACGAGAGAGGCTCACACCGACACGAACCAGAGCCCGTATACGACGAGCCGGTCGCTGCGGCCGGACGCCACTCGCCCCGTCAACGGGGCCGCTGGCAGCACGACCGAAGCACGCCTGAGGCACAACTCGTGGACAGCAAACCCCTAGTGTTGCCTGAGAAGTTGGTGATACGCAGGTATCAGAACGAGCGTCTGAGCGTTCTATGTTCTGCAACGGCCGAACGGCGTACCTCAGGGTTCGAATCCCTGGCGGCCACAGGGTTAGACGATGGTTGGTCGCCCCAATCATCGCGGGCCCGAGTCGTGCTACCCGATCCTGTCAGGGCGACTGGCAGGATCACTTAGCGGCAGTGCCCGTTGGATTCGGGCCACGACGGTCAGGCTGAGAGGTACACACCAGGGTTCGAGTCTCTGGCAGCCTACGCAGCGAACCGCTGGCGGGTTCGCGGGCAACAAGCGACGGGCAGCCCGTCGTTCGGCGTGGCCGCGAAGTCGTCTTTGGGCGCATGGAAGTGCGGGGCCGCGCGTACACCGGTATCCGGGTCGGCGACTAGCGTCGCGCCTGTCCGGAGTCGTTGTGCCGGTGGTGTCCCCTGCGCCGTCGCTTGTTCGTCGTGCCAATGAGAGCCGATTGCCCCGGAGGTTGTGATGCAGTACGCGCTGTTGATCTACGCCGAGCCCGGCTACGTCGAGGCGCTTTCGGATGCGGAGCGGGAGGCGGTCTATGCCGAGTTCGCCGCCTTGGCCGACGATGCCCGCTGCGTTGACGCGGCGCAGCTGCAGCCGGTGGAGACCGCGACCTGCGTACGGGTGGCCGGTGGCCGGACGTTGGTGACCGACGGCCCGTTCGCCGACAGCAAGGAGGTGCTGGGCGGGGTCTTCCTCATGGATGCGGCGAATCTGGATGAGGCGATCGAGCTGGCCGCGCGCATCCCGGCTGCCCGGTTCGGCGGTGTCGTCGAGGTCAGGCCGGTGGTGGCGCGCTGAGCCCACTGGAGGAGGTCTTCCGCGACGAGTGGGGCCGGGTGCTGGCCTCCCTGGTCGGGTTCCTCGGTGATTTCGACAAGGCCGAGGAAGCCGCGCAGGAGGCGTTCGCGATCGCGGCGGCGCGCTGGCCCGCATCGGGTATGCCGGACAACCCGGGTGCCTGGCTGGTCACGACGGCCCGCAACCGCGCGATCGACCGCATCCGCCGGGAGCGCACCCTGGCCGACAAGATCCATCTGCTGCCGGTGCCGGAGGCCACCGTGGACGAATACGACGACACCGTGATCAAGGACGAACGGCTTGAGCTGATCTTCACCTGCTGCCACCCGGCGCTGCCGCTGGACGGGCAGGTCGCGCTCACCCTGCGCGCCCTCGGTGGCCTCGCCACCGTCGAGATTGCGCGCGCGTTCCTGGTCTCCGAACAGACCATGAAGCGGCGTCTGTCGCGCGCCAAGGCCAAGATCAAGGCGACCGGGATCCCGTTCGCGGTTCCCGACGCGCGCCTGCTGCCCGACCGCCTCGACGCGGTGCTGGCCGTCATCTACTTGATCTACAACGAGGGTTACAGCGGCCGGGTCGACCTGGGCGCCGAAGCCATCCGCCTCGGCCAGCTGCTGGCCGCGCTCATGCCGGACCAGCCCGAAGCGCATGGGCTACTCGCACTGATGATGATCCACCACGCGCGCCGGCGGGCCCGGTTCGAGGGCGAGGATCTCGTGCTACTCGACGATCAAGACCGCTCGCTGTGGGACTCGGACCAGATTGCAGCAGGACGGGCAGCGCTCGACCGGGCGATCGCGCTCGGGGGACGCGGGCCGTACGTCACCCAGGCAGCGATCGCCTCGTTGCAGACACGCCAACCCATCAACTGGCCGCAGATCGCGCAGATGTATCGCCGACTGGTCGAACTCACCGGCTCCCCCATTGTCGAGCTCAACCATGCCGTCGCGGTCGCCCAAGCCGGCGACCCCGCCACCGCCCTACAGACGATCGACCAACTCGACCTTTCCAACTATCTCTATTACCACTCCACCCGCGCCGAGCTACTACGACGCCTGGGTCGCCACAACGAGGCCCGAGCGGCTTACCGCCGCGCCCTCGACCTGGCCACCGCCATCCCCGAGCGGCGATTCCTCACTCGGCGCCTCGAACAGCTCTGACCCTCTTTGTCCCCTGGGCGCGCGCTCATACGTCGCCTGAATATGAGCGACAACTCCGCGTGCTTTCAAGGAGGACTCATGTCAGCAGCCCAGATTGCCAGCAACAAAGCGACGTTCGCACGCTTTCACGACGCCATCAACCGGCCGTAGGAGCGCGCCCCGCCCTCAGCGTGGCGGCTGCGACCAGTGCGGCGCTCGGCGTGCTGACCCCGATGCCATGCGTACCGGTCACTACACCGTGGAAGCCGGGAGCCGTCAGAACCTTGATCGGCGGTTCCCCCGCGCTCACTGCCGGCTCTACGTGCCAGTGCGCGTATCGCGGCGTCATTGAGTTGCTGCTGCCCGGAGCAATGCGAACCGTGTCGAACTACTGGTCACGCCCGTTAGTTCGTCGGGGGTTCGGCCCATGCGGTTGGGTCGTTGAGGTAGAGGCCGCAGGCGCAGTCGAGTGCTTCTTCGGGTGTGCCGACGGGGTACCCGCTGGGCAGGATGGAGTCCTGGTAGCTGTCGCG
>DASXSF010000023.1:0-2740 GCA_036506155.1 Jatrophihabitantaceae bacterium | reverse complement strand
TCTACAACATCGCCAACCGCACGGACGCGGCGGTGCTGGCCGCGACGGCCGAGCAGCACATCGCGTACGTGCCGTACTTCCCGCTCGGCGGCTTCTCGCCGCTGCAGTCGGACTTGCTGGAGTCGGTCGCCAAGCGGCTCGGCGCGACCCCGACGGCGGTCGCCCAGTCCTGGCTGCTGCAGCACTCGCCGAACATCTTGCTGATCCCGGGCACCTCGTCGGTCGCCCACCTGCGCGAGAACATCGCCGGCGCGGCCCTATCCCTGCCGCCCAACGCCGTCGCCGAGCTGGACACGATCTGAGCAGTGGACACCCACGGAAAGGTGTGGTAGCCGGCCGGTTTGCTCGTCCCCACTCAGTGCCCAGGGTGGGGACCGGAACGGCAACCGAGCGACCGGACGCTGTGCACAACCGCCGCAAATCCCCGTAGCCGGCCAGTTTGCTCGCCCCTCCGGGGCGATGGCAAAGGTTGGCCGGAACCAGCGCATGCACGGCTGTCCGCGGGAGATCGGTGCTGCGGTGCTCCGGACGCGGGAATCACCGTGATCCGGTGACGCCTCCTCACCTGCCTGGCGGCAAGGCTGGTCGTGGCCGTCTCCCGGCAGAACTCTTCAACAGCGGATTCACATGACGAGCCCGTCTGGGGGTGCTGCCGGGCTGTCCCCGACCGAAGGGAGATCCTCTGTGAGCGCCGAACAGCGAGCGACCCTCGACGCCATCCTCCGCAAGTCACCCTTCCCGTTCGACAGCGACGTCAACGAGCAGCGGCGACTGCTCCGGGAGTTTGCCTCGGCGCAGCCGCTGCCCGCCGACGTGACCGTGACCCCAGCCGTACTGGGCGGCGTCCCAACCGCCGAGATCACCGTCGACGGCATCGAACCTCGCCGTACTGTCCTGTACTTCCACGGCGGCGTGTACGTGATCGGGGACGCCTTCCAAGCCGCTGACCTGGCCGCCCAGGTCGGCCGGCGGACCCACGCCAAGGTCATCTCCGTCGACTACCGCCTCGCCCCCGAGCACCCCTATCCGGCAGCGGTCGACGACGCTCTGGCCGCCTACCAAGCCCTCCTGGACCACGGCACCGCCCCATCGGACATCGCCTTCGCGGGAGAGTCCGCCGGCGGCGGGCTCGCCATCGCCACCCTGGTCAACGCCCGCGACCACGGGCTGCCCCTGCCCGCCGCGGCCTTGGTCATGTCGCCGTATGTCGACCTCACCCTGGCCGGGACGACCATGGAAACCAAGCGCGAGGCCGACCCGCTGTTCACCCCAGAAGCATTCCCGGCCCGGGTCGCCGACTATACGGCGGGACAAGACCCTGCTCTCGGCCTCATCAGCCCGATCTTCGCCGAGCTGTCCGGCCTGCCGCCCCTGATCATCCAGGCCGGAACGCACGAGGTCCTCCTCGACGACGCCGTCCGCCTCGCCCGCCAAGCCGCCACCGCCGACGTCGAGGTCACCCTCGACATCACCCCCGGGTGCCCCACGTCTTCCAGGCCTATCACCCGATCCTCGACGAAGCGGCCGCGGCACTGGACCGAGCCGGACAGCTCCTGTCGGCGCATCTCGCCAGCGCAGCACGCGTCGCCGCCTAGCGAAGGGCAGAATGCATCACCCCTTCCTAGCGCCTACCCCGGGATCGTGAACGACAGGAGTTCGACATGAGCGACTGGAACGCGAACACCATCGCGGAGTTCCGAGCGAACGAGGGCAGGGTCGGCGGGTACTTCGAGGGCGCTCCGATGGTCCTGGTGCATCACCGCGGCCGCAGAAGCGGTCGAGAGTACGTCACCCCGACGATGTACCTCCCGCACGACACCGAGCCGGACAGCATCTACGTCTTCGCAACCAAGGGTGGAGCACCCACCAACCCGGACTGGTACCACAACCTGACCGCCGCCGGTGACGGCAGTGTCGAACGCGGAACCGAGACCTACAAGGTGACCGTCCGTGAATTGACCGGCGCTGAACGCGACCGCGTCTACGCCGAGCAAGCGCGGCGCTACCCAGGCTTCGGCGAGTACGCACGCAAAACTGCTGGAGTCCGCACCATTCCCGTGCTCGAACTCCGGCGGGCATAGCCCACACCCTAAGAGGACGGCCGGTTCACGTAGTTTGCGTGTTATGCGGTTTAGATCGCATCGCCAGATTGGGGTGGTTTCGGCGGTGATCCGCTTTGCGATGTTATTGATCATGGCGATGGTGATCATGCTTCGGAGTTCCCGGGCCGGGCTTCGTAGTCACGTACGAGCCGGCGGTGCCGCATGAGCCAGCCGGGGTGCGTTCGACGATCGATCGGCGCTTGACCACGCTGAACCCTTTGACCTGCGGGTCTTTGGTGACGATCTCGACGTCGACGCCGAGCGCGGCGCCGTGTTCGACGGCTTTGGGCCTTGAATCCGGTATCGACCCACGCCTTGGTCAGGGTGGGGTGCCACCGCCGTGACTACAGTCACGCCAACGACCCGACCCAACGGAGAGCCCGATGTCCCGCGTGCTGATCACCGGCTCCGCCCAAGGGCTCGGCCTGCTCGCCGGCCGCCAGCTCATCGCGGCCGACCACGAGGTTGTGCTGCACGCGCGCAACCCCACCCGTGCGTGCGCCGCCAGCGCCGCCGCGCCCGGCGCCAGTGGCGTGGTGGTCGGGGACCTTGCCAGCATCGAGCAGACCCGCCAGGTCGCCGAGCAGGCCAACGCCTCCGGCCGCTTCGACGCGGTGATCCACAACGCCGGCGTCTTC
>DASXSF010000022.1:0-157510 GCA_036506155.1 Jatrophihabitantaceae bacterium | reverse complement strand
CGCCTACCTCGAAGACCAGGCCCGCGCCGACCACCTCGGCGGCGACCAATGGGGCATGATGAACGAGACAGGCAACTACCCCGGCCAGCCCTGGATGTGGCTGTACACCTTCTGGTACCAGGTCAAGCCGTTCTCCACCTCCGGTAACGCCGACGCACTCGTGTGGGCCCTGATGGCGCTGCTCACCCTCGGCCTGATCCTGCTGCCGTTCATCCCCGGCCTGCGCTCACTACCCCGCCACCTCGGCGTCCACCGCCTCATCTGGCGCAACCGGATGCCCGCACAAAGATCCTGAGGTCGTTGCGGGAAGGGCCGGGGTGACGTTGTGCAACCGAGAGCAGTTGACGACCCTCACGCAGCTTCTGGCTGCGTGTTGGTCACATCCTGCTCGCATCGCCCTTCTGCCCGAAGGTCCTCTTCGCAACAGCCGCCGTTGCTAGGAATGCGAAGAACGCGACGACCACCGCAGACGGAATACGCGTTGAATTTCCGTCGTTGCTCAAGCTCACAATGTCTGCGCCGTATATGGCGTCGAAGAGCACGGCGAGCCACATGATGCTTATCGCAAGCGTTCCCCACATCTCAGGCACCAGCAGGCGGTCTGGCCAAGGCTTCCGGCCCGGTTGTACCTCTGACGGTTTGTCCGCAACCGACGTCATCACACTGGCCTCCCTTGCCCGGGAGCCCGACGCCCAACTGCATCGGTCTGTCCAGCGTCAGCGTGTGCCGTGCCGCGGCCGCAAGGTAGGGCACAAAGTCGGTACGGCGTAGGGCATTCCGTCGCCTGTCTCGGCCCCTCGATCGGAGTGCTGACCTTCGACCCCACGGCGCCGAGCCGTATGGCACTACCGCGCCATCCCCGTCGACCGCATGTTCAATTCTATCCGTGCCTGGTGAAGGAGGGGATCGTGATGAAGCATCAGCACCGGCCGATCCTGGTGCCTGCGATCATGGTGCTGCTCGCGTTGCTGGCTATCGGCGGAGGTCCCATCGTTTTCGTAGTGCTGGTCATGGCTGCTCCACTGCTGGTCATCCTGGGCCTGTCTATGTGGGCACTCCTGACCGGAGCGGGCGGCGCGCACGGCGGCCACAAGCGTGCCACTCGGCGCACAGACAGGATCGCGTGAGGCACGAGTCGTGTCGGCTTGAGCAGTCGGCCCAGGACCTTCGGCGCTACCTACCGCCACCGCAGCGACCCAGCGCCGAGCTATGCGCATGAACGTCAGCCATGCGCTCCCCCCGAGCCGTCGCCGGGGTCGCACAACATCGGGACGGGCGCAGCCCACATCAACCATCGCCCTCACGACGCGAACGTTCGGGCGCGCCGCCAGCCACCCGGACATCCTGTTCGGCAAGGTCGACGTTGACGCCGAACGCGAGCTCGCAGCAGCCCTGCACATAACGTAACTGCCAACCTTGATCGCGTTCCGGGACGGCACCGTCCCGTATGACCGGCCCGGCGGCCTGCCCGCCCAACAGCGTGAGGATCTGATTGCGGCGCTCGCGGGCGCACCAGGTGGCCCACGCACCGCGAACCCGGCTGTCGCGGTCGATAGCGATCTCGGGGGAGGAGGCCCAGCCGGTCCGGTAGCGCGTTCAGCCGAGCTCGGCCGCGTGGTCCGGCACGGCGCGATACAGCTCACGGGGTGGGCGGACGTATGTTGGCGCGGGCGGGCGGGGCGGTAGCTCGAGTGGGGTGCGTTGCACCTCGTAGTAGGGGATCGTCGAGAGCAGGTGGGCGATCATGTTGATGCGGGCGCGGCGCTTGTTGTCGGCCTCGACGACGTACCAGGGTGCGTCGGTCGTGTCGGTGTGCACGAACATCTCGTCCTTGGCGCGGGAGTAGTCCTCCCAGCGGCGGATCGACTCCAGGTCCATCGGCGACAGCTTCCAACGGCGCATGGGGTCCTCCAGGCGGGAATGGAAGCGCCGCTCCTGTTCCTGATCGCTGACCGAGAACCAGTACTTGCGCAGCAGGATTCCGTCATCGGTCAGCAGCCGCTCAAATACCGGGCACTGAGCCAGGAAGCGGCGGAACTCGTCCGGGGTGCAGAAGCCCATGACGTGCTCCACGCCGGCGCGGTTGTACCAGGAGCGGTCCATGAGCACGATCTCGCCGGCGGCCGGCAGGTGCTCGACGTAACGCTGGAAGTACCACTGCGTGCGTTGCCGTTCCGTGGGTGTCGGCAACGCGACGATGCGTGCTACCCGGGGGTTGAGGTACTGAGTGACACGCTGGATCGTGCTGCCCTTACCGGCGGCGTCGCGTCCCTCGAAGATCACGACAATGCGCGCCTTCGAGACACGTACCCACTCCTGCATGGTGACCAGCTCGGCCTGCAGCCGGAGCAGTTCTTTCTCATACAGGGCGCGGGGCAACCGCTCGCGCGATCCCTTGGCCATGTGTAGATCGTCGCGCACCCGGTTGACCGTGTCACGGCGTTGTGACCGTCGCCGGCATCGACGTCGATCGGGATGTACGCGACCTCCTTGGCGAGTTGTTCGGAGATATCACCCCACATGGCGTTGCGCTTGGCCGTGTCCGGCTGGTTGTACGCCTTGTCGATCGCGGCGTTCGTGGCCGCGCTGTCGTACCGGCCGTAGTCCTGTCCGTTCGACGCCGGCGACAGGTTGATGCGGCTGTCGAACAGTGGCGGGCTCACCGTCGGGGCGTTCGGCCGGTCAGCACCCCAGCCGGCTCAGGTCAGGTCGTACTTCTTGTGTTGTTCGAGCGTCGTGCCGAGCATGGCTACGGCGAGGGCCCAGCCGCATCACAGCGCCGCTTCGCGGACGCTCGGCTTGCATGAGTCGTCAGGCCGACTCGAGCTGGGCAAGCTCTTGAGCGGACAGCTGCAGGTCGGCGGCGGCGGCCGAGTCCCGGATCGTCTCCGGACGCGTCGAACCCGGGATCGGGATCACAACCGGGGACTTGGCAAGCAGCCAGGCCAGGCACACGCGCTGCGGGCTGATGCCGCGCTCTCGTGCGATGTCAGCGAAGATCGCGAAGCGCGAGCCGAGCTGGCCCGCATGCGAGATTCCACCGAGCGGGCTCCACGGCAGGAACGCGATGCCCAGGTCTGTGCACAGTTGCAGCTCCGGCTCGCTCGACCGGAACGCGGGTGAGAGCTGGTTCTGCACGCTCGACAACCGCCCGTCGAGGATCTCGTTGGCCAGCAGGATCTGCTCACGCTTTGCGTTCGAGACGCCGGCGCGGCGGATCTTGCCGGCGTCGAGCAGGTCGCGGATCGCCCCGACCGATTCCGCGTACGGCACCGTCGGATCCGGTCGGTGGAACTGGTAGAGCCCGATGGCATCGACGCCGAGCCCTTTGAGCGACTCATCGCAGGCCCGTTTCAGGTATTCCGGCGAGTCGTTCACCGTCCACGACCCGTCACCCGGACGGAGGTGACCGCCCTTGGTCGCGACCAGAACGTCGGACGTGTCGCCGGGATAGGTGGCCCGCGCGCGGGCGACGAGGGATTCGTTGTGTCCTACGTCGTAGGCGGTCAGGTGATAGGCGTCGGCAGTGTCGATCAGCGTCACGCCGGCGTCCAGTGCGGCGTGGATCGTCGCGATGGAGCGCTGCTCGTCCGGACGTCCCTCGATCGACATCGGCATACCGCCGAGCCCGATCGCACTGACCTGGGTGTCGCCGATGCGGCGAGTGTGCATTGTCATTTCCTCCTGGCTAGTGGTTGCCCACTGGCCACGATGTCGCGACGGGGCCGTGTCGGGCATCGCGGCAGGCGCCAAACGCGGCTTCCCGGCAGCGGGAGTCGTCGCCCTGCGGCTGGCCGGAGGAACAGGGCTACCGGATAATGCTGCGATGGCCTCGGCTGCACCGACGGTGCGAGCTGTGCTCGCCGACGACGACGTATTGCTGCGCGAGGGCTTGGCGAGCCTGCTCGAGCGGTCCGGTTACGAGGTGGTCGGCCAAGCGGGCAACGCGAATCAGCTGCTCAGTCTCGTGTCCGAGCACAAACCCGAACTGGTGGTCGTCGACATCAGAATGCCGCCGGCACAGGCAACCGAAGGGCTCGACGCCGCACGAGTGATTCGGGCGCAGTTCCCGCAGACGGCGATCCTCGTCCTCTCCGCGCACGTGGAGGTCGAGCATGCGATGGATTTGCTCGCGAGCGGCGAACGCACCGGATACCTGCTGAAGAGCCGCGTCACCGACGTCGACGACTTCATCGAGACGATCGAGCGCATCGTCAAGGGCGGGTCCGTCGTCGACCCGGCTTTAGTCAAAGAGTTGGTCGCTGCGCGCCGCACTCGGGACCCGCTTGACGTGCTCAGTCCGCGGGAGCGCGACGTGCTGGCCCTGATGGCCGAAGGGCGCTCCAACGCCGGCATCGCTCACAAGCTCTGGATCACGGAGGGGACAGTGGAAAAGCACGTGCGCAGCATCCTCGCAAAGCTCACGCTGCCGGAGTCCGAAGACGATCACCGCCGCGTACTCGCGGTGCTCACCTACCTCGACGCTCGCTGACGAGCCGGTGGACTGCCGCCGCCGACAGCTGCGATTTCGGCATGAACCCTGCTGCTGGTGTCTCGTCGATCAGCTCGGCGAGATCCGCCTCGGCGTGCGTCGAAATGAGCACTACCGTCGCCGTCGAGCCCGACTCGAACAGCCGCCGCGCAAGACCAAGACCGCTCTCGTCGCCCAGCATGACGTCGACCAGAATGACGTCCGGTTGCAACTCCCCGGCCTGCCGCAGCGCCTGCTCGATGGTGCGGGCGGTGCCGACCACCGTTACCTCGTCGTGCTGGAGCACGCTCGTGGCCGCGTCGAGGAACGACGCGTTGTCGTCGACGATCAGGCAGCGGATCATTGTTCCCAGCCTCACATGTCCCGCCCACGCGCACATTGCAGCTAACCGGAATTGCCAGATCTTGGCTGTCCCTGCCGCGGGGATCCGACCCGGGCGCAGCCGAGGAAGAAGATGGCGCTGATCACCGTGACGACGATCCACAGCGGTCCGCCGTTCACCCGACCCCAGTCGTTCAGCCCGTGCAGCGCGGAAGCGACGGCCAGCCCAACCCAGGCGACCAGGTACCACTTGTGGCGGCGGGTCACCGCCAGTCCGATGAAGTAGCCGGTCAGACCGGCCCAGCAGGCGTGGCTGATCGGGTCGGTGAGGAACCGCCAGACGAAGTCGAGGATGAAGTACCGCACCGGGCCGATGAGCACGTCGAACAGCGAGGCCGACGGGGAGTGCCCAGTGCTGAGCAGCTGGCCGATGGACGGAACGGCCGACTGCACCGTCTGGTAGAACTCGGCTACGCCGTTGACGGTGAAGTAGTGCACCACCTCGCTGGCGCCGAATGCCAGGCCGCTGACCGCGCCGAGAAAGAGGAAGTCGCGCGGCTCCAGAGTCCGGCGGCGCCAGTAGAGCAGTGCGACGGGCAGCAACGGCAGAGCCTTCGCGAGCTCTTCCGGCAGTCCGACGGTGAAAATGCTCGCGGCCAGCCCCGTGGTACTGCTGTGCAGGGCCGTCTCCAGCGCGATGGCCAGGGGCACCTGCGTCGCCAGCGCGACCGCCGTCACCAGTGCGAGCATCGGCTTCGTCACGTGCGCTGGCCGGACGACCACACCGAGAAGCAGCAGCCAGGCGAAGGCGAAGTACGCGGCGAATATCCACGCGACGTGGTCGAAGGTGGCTGCGCTCGGGTTGTCACCGAGCACGACCAGGGCGACGACCGGTGTGCACGTCAACACCAGGAACAGCGGCACCGTCCAGCTGCGCCACGACCGATGCCGAACCCAGGCGCGCAACGGAAGCGGCGCTTTGAGTCGCTCCGAGGGTTGCGTCGAGGCTGCGACCGCCGCCTCCATAACCGTCATGTCTGGCCTCCGTGCTGTTGTGCGTTCGGCGGTTCCGGCGGCTTGCCGGCCCCGCACCAGTTGAGCCTGCCGTCGTAGCGACGGCGGCCCAATGAAGCGGACTTCAGTTCCCACCCCCGGGTCGCATGCCTCGCCTGCGGGGGCTAACCGGTAGCGCCCACGCAGTGCCTCGATCGTCCGATCTCCCCTGTTCCGCCGAGTAGCCTCAGCGAATGCGGATGCCGGGGCTCTTTGCCGGCGGTGCTTCCGGAGCCGGCCGGGCCGAACGACGGACGCGGACCGAGGGTGGGCTGACCCGGCGGATGGTTCTCGCCAGCGTCGTCCTCGCGGTGATCGTCGGCGCGGCATTCGTGGTCTTGCTGCTCGCGATCAGCGACATCCGCGCCAACGAGCGCCAGGCGCACCGTTCGGAGAACGCCGCGGTCACTGTCAACCAGCTCAGCCAGCTGCTCGTCGACCTCGACACCGGCGCCCGGCAATACGCCCTGACGCGCGATCAAGCGATGTTGCAGCGGTGGTCATCGGCCCGCTCTGCCGTGCCGGCCAGCCTCGCGGTGCTGATGACGCAGGTGCGGGGCCGTCCGGCCGACGAGCAGCGGGTGCAGCAGCTCGCGCGTGACCAGTCGGCGCTCGTCGACGTGACCGCCAAGGTCGTTGACTCCGCACAGCACGGCCAGCCGCCGAGCACGCCCGACGCAAGCCTGGCCGCCCAGCGGTTCGACGCCGTGAGGTCCGACCTCGATACGCTGCTGACGTCCGAGCAGCGGATCTCCGCCGACCGCGCCGCGGCCAGCGTCGGTGTCGCGCGGCGGGCCTACTACGGCATCGCTATCGGCATCGGCGGCTCGATCGTCCTGGTGGGGCTATATACGTGGTACCTGTCGCGCGCCATTGTGCGCCCGACGCGCCAGGCCGCGACGATGGCCGGACGGATCGCCGAAGGTGATTTCTCCGCCCGGCTTCCCGAGACGGGACCAGGCGAAGTCGGCACGCTCGAGCGGGTATTCAACACCATGGCTTTCTCGCTGGAGCGCAGCCGGGACCGGCTCGCTGCGCTCGCCGAGGAACAGTCCGCACTGCGGCGGGTTGCCACGCTGGTCGCGCAGGCCGCGTCGCCATCCGCGGTCTTCGCCGCCGTGGCACGGGAGTCCGGGCAACTGCTCAATGCCGACTACACCGCTATTGACCGCTACGACGCCGACGGTGCCGAGATGACGACCATGGGCACGTGGAACTACCCCGGCGAGGCCGCCCTCCCCGAGAGGCTCAGTACGAGCGGCGAGAACATGGCGGCGCTCGTCTGGAAGACCGGGCGCCCGGCCCGAATGGCCTCCTACGAGCACGCGTCGGGGCCGATGGCCGCGGCAGCGCGCGCCCGCGGCGTCACGTCGGCCGTCGGCTCTCCGATCAAGGTAGAGGGACGCCTCTGGGGCGTCATGGTCGCGGGATCTGTCAGCCAGGATCCGCTTCCGGACGACGCGGAGACCCGGCTCGCCGCGTTCACCGAGCTCGTGGCGACCGCGATCGCGAATGCCGAGGCGCGCGCGGAGCTCAACGCATCACGCGCCCGCATCGTCGTCACCGCGGACGAGACGAGACGCCGGATCGAGCGCGACCTGCACGACGGTGCTCAGCAACAACTCGTATCGCTCGCGCTGCGGTTGCGGGCGGCGCAGTCGGCAGTGCCGCGCGATCTGGTAGAACTCGCCAGCCAACTCGATCACGTGGTCGACGGACTGACGAGCGCGCTCGACGAGCTGCGCGAGTTCGCGCGGGGAATCCACCCCGCAATCCTCGGCGAAGCGGGACTACGACCCGCACTGCGCACGGTTGCGCGTCGCTCCGCCGTGCCCGTCGAGCTGGACGTGCGGACGGACGAGCGGATGCCCGAACAGGTCGAAGTGGCCGCCTACTACGTCGTGTCCGAGGCGCTTGCCAACGCGGCCAGGCACGCGCATGCATCGCGAGTCGCAGTCGGCGTCGAGGCAAGTGACGGCGTCCTGCACATCAGCGTCGACGACGACGGAGTCGGCGGTGCCGAGTATGGCCGCGGTTCCGGCCTGGTCGGCCTCAAGGACCGCGTCGAAGCCCTTGGCGGCCGGATGGATATGCGAAGCGAGCGCGGTGCCGGCACGTCGATCGCCGTCGAGCTGCCATTGGCCGGTCAGAACGACTCGGCGCGTGCGAGCTAGCCGGTCGCACCGTCACATGCCTTCGGGGCGCGGGCCCAGGACCGGCATTGCATCCGTCAGGATCTCGGCTATTTCCTTCAGGTCCGTGTCCGACAGTTCGATGTCTGCTGCACCGACGGTCTCGTCGAGGTGGGCGACGCGGCGTGCGCCCACGATGGCGACCTGCACGGCGGGGTTGGCTAGCGTCCAGGCCACGGCCAGTTGCGGGAGGGTGATCTCGCGTTGCTCGGCGACCCGCCTGAGCCGCTCCACCACGGTCAGGTTCCGTTGGAAGGCTATGCCGGTGAAGTCGGGGCTCTTGCTCCGCCAGTCGTCGGCGGCGAACGTGGTGGCTGGCGTCATCCAGCCGGAAAGCAGGCCGTGTGCGAGAGGCCCGTAGACGAGTACGCCGATGTCGTGCTGGGCGGCGTACGGAAGGACACCGTCCTCGATGTTGCGCCGGAACAGGTGATAAGGCGGCTGCAGCGTCTCGACCCGCCCGAAGCAGCCCAGCGCCTGCATCTGCTCGGCGTCGTAGTTGGACACGCCGGCGTGTCGGATCTTGCCTTCGGTGATCAGTTCCTCCAGTGCCGCAGCGGTTTCCTCCGGCGGCGTATGCCGGTCCGGCCAGTGCACCTGGTAGATGTCGATGTAGTCGGTGCCGAGATGCCGCAGGCTGGCTTCGACACCGCGGCGCAGCCAATCTCTGCTGGCGTCGCGGACCAGGTGGTCGCCATTCATGCGCAGGCCACCCTTGGTGGCGATGATCACGTCCGCACGGTCGGCGCGCTGGCGGAGTGCGTCGCCGAGGAGCTCTTCGGCCGCGCCGAAGCCGTACCCCTGCGCCGTGTCGAAGAGGTTGATCCCCAACGAAAGCGCGCGATGGATCGCTTCCCGGCTGTCGTCGAGGTCGGCAGCACCCCAGTCGCCGCCGAATGCCCAGGTGCCGAATGCGATCCTCGAGACCCGGAGGTCAGTCCGGCCTAGTCGAACGTGCCTCATAGTCATCTCCTTCGTCAGACATGACCGTTGTGCCGCCGCGTCACTTCGATGAGCGCCATCAGCAGTGCGAGCACCATGAAGCCGCAGGCGCACAGCACCGCGTCCGAGACGGCGATCGAGTAGTCACGACGGGTGTGGGTGAGAACGTGGTAGAAGATCGTCGCGAGCGTGGCGGTGCCGATGGCGGCGCCGATCCGTTGGGCGGTCTGTAGCGCGCCACCTGCCGCGCCGCCCATCCGGACCGGCACGTGCTCGAGGGTCAGCGTGATATTGGGTGAAGTGACCATGCCGCCACCGAGCCCGGCCACGAGCAGCGGACCGAGGATGGCCCACGTTGCGGCGTCGCCGGTGACGCTGCGCAGGATCAGCGCGGTGACGAGCAGCCCCAGCACCGTTGCGACCAGCCCGGTGATGGTCAGCCAGCGTCCGAACCGCGACACCAGCCGCCCGGCGATCACCGCCGAGACGGCGACCCCCAACGCGAACGGCGTGACCCTGAGGCCCGAACGCAGCGGTGAATACCCCAGGCCGTCCTGGAAGAACAATGCGAGCACCAGCCAGATGCCGGTGAACCCGACGAAGTAGACCAGGCCGATCGCCGAGCCGGCGGGGTAGCCTGCCGTGCGCAGCAGCCGCGGGTCGAGAAGCGGCTGCCGGCCCCGGCGAACCGTCCGCACCTCCCACCAGCCGAATGCCGCGAGCAGCAGCGGAGCCACCAGCCAGAGCCACCACAGTCGGCGCACGCCGCCGCTGTCCGCATTGACCAGCGGCAGAAGCAGGCTGAACACGCCGCCGCCGAGCAGGACGGCACCGGGCACGTCCAGGATGATGCCCCGCCAACCGCCGCCGGCCTTCGCCGGGACGAGGCGAGCCGCGAGCGCAAGTGCGATGACGCCGATCGGTGCGTTGACGTAGAACACCCAGCGCCACGCGTCAGGTCCTCCGACCAGGCCGAGGATCAGCGCGCCGATCACCGGACCGGCCGCGGTGGCCAGGCCCACGGTCGCGCCGAGGATCCCGAACGCGCGGCCTCGCTCACTGCCCTGGAACGGCTCCTGGATCAGCCCGGAGTTCTGCGGGATGAGCATTCCGCCGGCCATGCCCTGCAAGAGTCGGGCGGCGATCAGCAGCTCGGGGCTAGGCGCCGCACCGGTCACCGCGCTCGTCGCCACGAAGGTGGCCAGCGCGATCAGGAACATCCGCCGGCGACCGAGGGCGTCGCCCAGCCGACCGGCGGGCACCAGGGTCAGGCCCAACGCAAGCGCATAACCCGACACCACCCACTGCGCCGTAGCCGGCGGCATGGCCAGGCCCCGCTCGATGGACGGCAGCGCGACGTTCACGATGCTGGCGTCGAGAAGCACCATGAACGCCGCCAGTTGGGTGACCACCAAGGCCCGCCACCGTCGCGGATCGCCGCTGTCACGGTCGACCGTCACCGGCACTTCCCGAACGCCGACAGCACTGGTCATGACGCCGGCTCGTTGCTGATCTTGGCGAGGACCTCGTGCAAGCCGGCGATGTCGCGCCCGGCGTAACCCAGCTCGTCCGCGGCGTCGAGCACACCGGCCGCTGCCGGGGCCGACGGCAGTACCACGCCCATCCGCTGCGCCTCATCAAGGGCAAGGCGGATGTCCTTGTGCATCAAGCGAATCGTGAACCACGCCTGGTCGGGCAGGTCCAACAGCAATGGGACGCGCGTCTTCAGCATGGGCGAACCGATCGGGCTGTCGGCCATGACCTGCGCGGCCAGGCGCGGATCGATGCCGCCGCGCTCGGCCACCAGCAGGCCTTCGCTGAATGCCAGCGTCTGCACGGCCAGGCTGATGTTGATTGCCAGCTTGAGCAGAGCGCCGGCCCCGTTCCCGCCGACGTGGGTGACCGTCCGGCCGAAGTGGCGCAGCACCGGCTCGACCCGGCGGAACGTTGCCTCGTCCCCACCGACCATGATCGCGAGCGTGCCCTGTTCGGCTTGCGGGACACTGCCGGAGACCGGCGCGTCCACCATGTGCGCTCCCGCGGCGCGTACCCGCTCGACGGTGTGCATGGTGGCGTGCGGGCTCACGCTGCTCATGTCGACATAGACGGTGTGCGGCAACAAGCCGGCGACGATCCCGTCCGGTCCGGCGGTGATGGCCTCGAGCGCCGCGTCGTCGGTGACCATGCTGATCACGACCTCGGCGGCGGCTACCTCCCGGGGGGTGCCGTGCCAGCGCAACCCGCGCGCGATCAGCGGCTGGGCGGCCGTGCTAGTCCGGTTCGTTCCGTGCACCTCGTAGCCCGCGTCGAGCAGGCGGCCGGCGAACCGCCCACCCATGGCGCCCAGCCCGACGACACCGACGGCCGCCACTTGTTGTATCGAGTTCGGTTCCACTGCTCCCTCTTTCTCGAACGACTGCCTCACCCGACGATGGCGCATTGGGAGCCTTGCCGGCATCGACGCCAGCGGCAGATTCAGGCTCGCCGCTAGCCGCTATCGGGCGGTTCCTGCTAGCTGCAACCTCAGCGCCATCCACGTCCCCGCGCCGAGCTGAACCGGGAGAGACTTGACGTCATGCCCTGCACCACGAGCAGCAGATCAGCCGCTGAGCACGGCCTGGGCGGCGGCGGTCAACGAGTGGCTGAGGAGGAACAGCGATGCAGAACCCCCCGATCGTCTCCCCGTCTGAGTGGGATGACGCCTGGCGGCAAATGCTGGTGAAGGAAAAGCAGCTCACCCGGGCGCGCGACGCGATGGCGGCCGAACGCCGGCGTATGCCATGGATGGCTGTCGAGAAGGACTACCGCTTCGAAGGGCCGAACGGACCTGTAAGCCTGCTCGACCTGTTCGAGGGTCGTCGCCAGCTCATCGTCTACCGCGCCTTCTATGGACCCGACATCACCACCTACGCCGAGGGCGGCGCCTACCCGGAGCGGGCCTGCGTCGGTTGTTCGTTCGTCGCCGACCAGGTAGCGAACCCGGCGCACCTGAATGCCCGCGACACCTCGCTGGTGTTCGTGTCGCGGGCTCCGCAAGCGCACATCGCCGGCTTGAAATCCCGGATGGGCTGGGAGTTGATCCCGTGGTACACGCTGACGGACGACTTTGACGCCGACTTCGGTGTGGACGAGTGGCACGGCACCAACGCCTTCATCCGCGACGACGATCGCATCTTTCGCAGCTATTTCGTGAACAGCCGTGGCGATGAGGCAATGGGCAGCACATGGAGCTATCTCGACATCACCGCGCTCGGTCGCCAGGAGGAGTGGGAGGACTCGCCGGACGGCTATCCCCAAACCCCGCCGTACCAGTGGTGGAACTACCACGACGCGTACGCGCCGGGCGCCTCGTAGAGGTCGAGGCCGCACTTCTCGCACCGGCGTCGGAGGCCTGGTTACGCGTTTGTCAAGGCGGGCGCCGGCTCCGGCGCGGTGGGGCGCCGGTTCATGTCGCGCCATTGCGGGAGCAGTCCGGGCAGCGTGGTGGAGAGCAGGTAGACGCCGCCTGCGACCGCCAGCGCTGGGGCCAGCCCGACTGCGGTGATCGCCAGCGCCGCCGCCGCTCCGCCGACGGGCATACCCGCCCAGGCGAGCGATGCAGCAAGCGAGCTCACCCGCCCGAGTAAGTGGCGAGGCGTGCGTTCGACGAGGATCGAGCTGATGATCGGGTTGATGAAGCCGGCGCCGAATCCACCGGCGACGCTGATGCCGATCAGCGCCCAGACCGGCGCGCCGGCGGCCATGGCCAGCAACCGGGGCGGTGTGGTGACGGCGAAGCCGGCCAGGTAGGCCAGCCGGCGGGGCAGCCGATCGCCGCGGGCCGCCGCGACCAACGCGCCCAGCGTGGCGGTCAACCCGAACGCCGAGCCGAGCAGGCCCAGCTGGGTCGGCCCGTAGCCGTGCGCCCGGATCCAGACGGGCAGCAACACCGACGTGTAGGCGATGTCGATCAGGTTTGTCAGGCAGATCATCCCGGCGATGGCCCGCAGCAGCGGTTCGCCGGCAAGGAATCGCCACCCGCTGCGCAGCTGACGGCAGTACGGCTCAGTCATGGCGGGGATGTGCCGATGCGGCGCCCACACGGCGACGGCGATCGCGCAGATCGCGAACGAGGCAGCGTCGACCAGCAGGGCACCGGTCGCGCCGAGTGCCGTGATCACGATGCCGGCGAGGGCGGGGGCGACGATCTGGGCGGCGCGTTGGGAGGTGCCCGAAAGCCCGGTCACCCGCTCGATCGGAAGGCCGACGGCGTCTGCCATGTCCGGGGCCATCGTGGCTTTGGCGACATCGCCGGGCCCCCGGGTGGCGCCCGCCAGCGCGACGAGGACGAGCAGCGCGGGGAAGCTCAGCATCTGGGCGGCGTGCAGCACGGGGACCAGCCCCACCAGCACCGCGCTTGCCGCGTCGGTGCGGATGCTGATCCGGCGCGGTCCGATGCGGTCGATGATCGGGCCGCCGAGCGCCATCGCCAAGACGAGTGGCGTCAGTTCACACACGGCAACGATGCCGGTCTTGGCGGGGGAGCCCGTGGTGACCAGCACGAACCAGGGGATGGCGATGGCGCTGATGCGAGTGCCCGCGGCCGAGACTGCGGTGCCGGCCAGCAAGGCGGCAAGGCCGCGGGGGGTCATCGCCCCTCCTGCGGGAATCCGTTGACGTGGACGATCACCCGGCGGGCGCCACGCGGACGGGGGGCGTCGTCGTCCGCGCGGTATTCCTCGACCACTGCCTCGAGCCGTTCCATCAGCTCGCGCAGCTGCCGGGCGGTCAGGTGCAACGTGTAGTTGTCCATGCGGGGCGCCCCCTCCCAGCTACGTGGTAGAGCCGCCATCTCGTCGATGAACCGGAACAGGTTGTCGGTGTTCTGCCGGGCGATGTTGCGCAGGAACGCCGCGGTCAGCTCCGGCTCGGCGCGAATCAGATCGGCGTCTTCGAGGCGGGTGCCGCGATAGGCCGCCTTCCACCAGCGGTCGCGCGCATTGCCCCGGTCGGTGTCCTCGATCACCAAGCCGGCCTCGGCGAGCTGGCGGAGGTGGTAGCTCGTCGCGCCGGTGTTCACGCCGAGGCGTTCTGCCAGGCCGGTCGCGGTGGACGGCCCGAACCGTCGCAGCAGCTCGAAGATCTGCGTACGCATCGGGTGGGAGAGCGCCCGCAGCAGCGAGGCGTCGAGCACGATCTGGCTGGTCGGATCCGGAGGCGTCGCGGGCATATGTTCACCGTAGATCGCACACTCAGTTTTGCAAAGGCAATTTTGCAAAAATTCTTCGGCGATTGGCTAGGCGGCGGTGACGCGGGGGATCGTTCAGATGCGCGACTGACTGGTTCGGTGGCGGCCGGGCGTGGTGCCGATGATGTTGGTGAAGGCGGTGATGAAGCTGCTGGGGTTTGCCCATCCGCAGGCGTGGGCGACGTGGGTGGTGTCGTGGCCGTCGGCGAGCAGGACGAGCGCGTGATAGATGCGCAGCTGGGTGCGCCACTCGTAGAAGGTCATGCCCAGTTCGTTGTGGAACAACCGGCTGAGCGTGCGGGCGCTGGCTCCGATCGCCTTCCCGATATCGGCTAATGGGGCGTTGTCTGCGGGATTCTCGTACAGCAGCTGCGCGACGGCTTGCAGCCGGTCGTCGTGTGGTTCGGGCAGCTGCAGTGGCTGCTCGGGCGCTTCGTGGAGCTCGTCGACGAGGACTCGACGAAGGCGAGCGCCTGCACCGCCGTCGTCGCTGCCGGCGGCGAGGTCGTAGTTACGTGGGCCCGTGAGGGTGAGCAGGATTTCGCGGGCGAGGTCGGAGGCCAGGAACACGGCCGGATGGCCGGGTACAAGCCGGGCCAGGGATGCCCGCAGGAAGACGATCCGCATGTCGGTGTTGCCGTGTGCGCGGTGGTGGTGCATGAACCCGGCCGGGATCCAGGCGACTCGATTCGCGGGGACGATCGACGTGCCGCGCTCGGTGTGCACCGACAGGACGCCCCGCGCTGCATACACGAGGTGTCCACGCCGATGCGAGTGCACCGGGCTGGTTCCTCCCGACGGCCACAGATGGACGCCACCGGACGGCCACAGCCGTGACGTAGGCCCGGCCCGGTGAGGTTGGCGGCCAACGGGCATCAGTTGGCAATCTACCGGTGGCCGGCCACACCGCGTTCTCGCAACATGGGATGCATGAATACGACGATGCGAGCGGCGGTCTGTGTCCGTGCGGGTGGGCCGGAGGTGCTCGAGATCCGTGCGCTGCCGGTACCAGCGGTGCGGGAGGGCTGGAGCGTGGTGCAGGTCAAGGGCGCGGGCTTGAACCGGTCGGAGCTGCGGACCCGTCAGGGGCATTCTCCGAGCGTGACGTTCCCGCGCGTACTCGGCATCGAATGCGTGGGCATCGTGGCCGCCTCGACGGACCCCAGGGTGCCGGACGGGACGACCGTCGCCGCGGTGATGGGTGAGATGGGCCGCGAGTTCGACGGCGGCTATGCCGAATATGCGCTGCTGCCGAACTCGCTGCTGATGCCGATCAGCACCACGTTGCCGTGGGAGATCCTGGCCGCACTACCCGAGACCTACCTGACCGCGCTCGGCTCGCTGGACGCCTTGGGCGTCGTGCCGGGTAGTCGGCTGCTGATCCGGGGCGGGACGTCGTCGGTGGGGATGGCCGCCGTGTCGATCGCGTCCGGCCACGATGTCGAGATCGCGGCCACCACCCGGCGGCCGGACAGGACCGACGCGTTGACCGCGGCCGGTGTCGACCATGTGCTCGTCGATGACGGCGCGTCGCTGGCGGCGAGTCTGCATACGGTCTGGCCCGAGAGTCCCGACTACGTTCTGGATCTCGTCGGAGCGAGCACGGCGGTGAGCTCGCTGCACCTGGTCCGCCCGGGCGGCACGGTGTGCGTGTCGGGTTCGCTCAGCGGGTGGTTGATCCCGGAGTTCGAACCGATAGCGATGATCCCCTCCGGAACCAAGCTCACGGCCTTCCACAGCGACAGCGTCAAGGGCAGCGCGGGCTTGCTGCAGCGGGTCGTCCGCGAGGTCGAGGCCGGCGTCTATCGACCCAACCTGGACCGCGTCTTCGGCCTGGACGACATCGTTGCGGCCCACCGGTACATGGAGAACAACCAAGGCACCGGCAAGCTTGTCGTAGTGCCCTAGCCACTCGGCAACGATGTCGCCGGATGCGGTTGCAGTCGCTACGCATCGAGCGGCACATCGCAATGCCGCAGGAGCCGGGTGATCACCCGGAGTCCGTGCAGGGCACCGGGCAGATCAGCACCTTCGTGTTCCCGGTCTCGGCCGGCCGTTCCGACCTCACGGTTAGCTTCCAGACCGCGGATGTCTCTCTCCGGACAACGGGTTCACGGCGTACTTGGTACGGCCGTCGGACGGCCTGCTACAGACCTCGGCGGCACTCGTGAACGGTGCCGCGACGCTCCAGGTGGCCAACCCGGGTCCGGGCCTGTGGGAGATCGACATCAGGTTGAATCTCACGACATCCGGCAAGGAATTCCACCAGGTCGTGAACGGAGAGGTAGTCCCGCCCACCACCTGAGGGCGGACGCAACACGGTCCGGCGGGAGTAAAGCCAGCTCCCGCCGGACCGTTCATTGGGTCGCGGTGACGATGCAGCGGCGCAGCTCGTCGACCGCCGCCGGCGCTCCCTGGACCGTCACGGCGCTCGGCTCGCCGGCGCGCTCCCGGTTCCATGCCCAGCGCAGCACGGCCGCCGGCGGGCCGCTCACGCTCACGTCGGCTGCGTCGTTGTCGCCGTTTTCGACTTCGAACAGCCCGGGGCCGGTCCGCACCCGCCATGCGGCGCCGTCGGTCCGAACCGCGTACGTCCGGCCCGGCGAGCCCGCCAAGATGTCGGTGAAGTAGTCGCCCCACTCAGCGACGCTATAGGCCACGAAGACCTTGAGCAGCTCGTCGATGCCGTCGGCAGCCAGGTCTGCCGGGATCGGCGCGACCGGCTGGCTGGTGCCGAGCTCGGCGTCGATGCGGTGGATGACCGTCTCATGCGCCATCCGCCGGCCCCAGAAACCCACGGTCTGGTCTGGCGCATACCAGGATCCGGCCGGATCCTCCGGCCTGCGGGCAGCGAACTCGTCGCGCAGTCCGGCGTAGGCCCGGTCGAGCAGAGCGAGCGGCTCCTCGTCGGCGAGCTCCGCCGGCGGCCACGGGTCGGGCTGCACGCCGTCACGCATGGCCAAGGTCTTGTGCAGGTACACCTCACCGACATGACGGGTCAGGTCGGCGACGGTCCAGCCGGGACAGGTCGGCACCGCCGCCGCAGGGTCGGTCGGCGCGACGGCTCGCAGCCGGGCAAAGTCGACCGCAAGGCAGTCCAGGAACTGTGAATGCTCCATGCAGACAGTTCAGCACAGCCCGCGGCTCGGTCAGCTCCGTGGGGCGGGCGCCCACGATGCCGCTGAGCAGACGACCGTCATTGTCGCCCGTTACGCGCGGCGCCTGCGAAGCACCACCACGGCGAGCGGCTGGACGAGTGCGCGCAGCCCCGCGGCGAATGCCTTGCCGGCAACGAGAGCGGTGCGCGGAGTCGGGGTGACGGGCAGTTTGGTGAGCACGCCGGCGTCGCGTTCCCAGATGATCTGGATGCCCTAGAAGATCGAGATGAACAGCGCGGAGCGATGATGCCCGGTGCCAGGAAGTCGAGGTAGCGCGCCGGCGACCCTGCCACGCGCGAGAATGTGCTCCGGTAGCGGTTTGTCCCGCAGCGCGATGGGAGCGGCATGATCAGGTTCGGATACAAGGCGTCCGCCGAACAGTTCGGCCCGTCCGAGCTACTCGAGTTCTCGGTGCTGGCGGAAACGGTCGGGTTCGACTCGGTGTTCGTCAGTGACCACCTGCAACCGTGGCGGCACGACGGCGGGCACGCGCCGTTCGCGCTGTCCTGGCTCGGTGCGCTGGGCGCGCGCACGAACCGGATCGTTATCGGCACTAGCGTGCTGACCCCCACGTTCCGCTATCACCCTGCGCTGATCGCCCAGGCATTTGCCACGTTGGGCTGCCTGTTCCCCGATCGCGTGGTGCTCGGTGTGGGGTCGGGTGAGTCGATGAACGAGGTGCCCCTGGGCATCGATTGGCCGGAGCCCAAGGAGCGCTTCGCCCGGCTCAAGGAGGCGGTGGCGATCATCCGCGCGCTGTGGCGGGACGAGCGCGTCACGTACGACGGCACCTACTACCGCACCCGCAACGCCACCATCTATGACCGACCACAACGTCCAGTCCCGCTGTACATCGCGGGGTCCGGGCCGGCCGCGACACGACTGGCCGGCCGCGAGGGCGACGGCTACATCACGACGAGCGGCAAGCGGCCGGAGCTGTACACGGAGACGTTGCTGCCCGCGGTGCGGGAAGGCGTGGAGCGAAGCGGCCGGCAGCTGTCCGATCTCGACCTCCAGATCGAGGTCAAGGTGTCCTTCGACCCCGACCGCGACCGCGCACTGACGGACTGCCAATACTGGGGGGCACTCGCCTTGTCGCCGGAGGAGAAGACCGGCGTCGAGGACCCGATCGAAATGCAGCAGCGCGCCGACGCGCTGCCGATCGACCGGGCCGCCAGCCGCTTCATCGTGTCTTCCGACCCGGACGAGCACGTCGCCGCGATCTGGCGCTACGTCGAGCTCGGCTTCACACATCTCGTCTTCCACGCTCCCGGGCCCGACCAGGCGCGCTTCCTCGACCTGTACGGCGAACAGATTCTTCCCCGGCTGCGAAAGCGTGCGGCCGCCGCGGGCTGAGTCATCGGTTTCGATTTCAAGGTAAGCCGGGCGGCTCACCGTCAAGTTGCCCTTTAGTACCGCAGCGTCTCGATGCAGGATCAGCACCGAGGAGGTGGGCCATGGAGTATGCCCGGCTGGGCCGGTCCGGCCTGAGAGTGTCGCGCGTGTGCCTGGGCATGATGAGCTACGGGAATCGTGACGCGCGGGACTGGCACCTGGACGAGGACGCGGCCGAGCCGATCGTGCGCCGTGGTGTCGAGTCGGGGGTGACGTTCTTCGACACGGCCGATATGTACGACCTGGGTGCGAGCGAAGAGGTCACCGGCCGGTTGCTCGGGCGGCTGTTCGATCATCGCGACGACTATGTGCTCGCGACGAAGGTCTTTTTTCCCATGGGCGCAGGTCCCAACGACGGCGGCCTGTCGCGTAAGCATGTCCTTGCCGGCATCGACGCATCGCTGCGGCGCCTCGGCACCGATTACGTCGACCTCTACCAGATCCACCGCTGGGACTACGAGACGCCGATCGAGGAGACGATGCAGGCGCTGGACGACGTCGTGCGAGCCGGCAAGGCACGTTACATCGGGGCGTCCAGCATGTTCGCGTGGCAGTTCGCGAAGGCGCAGCGCGTCGCGCCGACGCCATTCGTGTCGATGCAGAACCACTACAACCTCGTGTATCGCGAGGAGGAGCGGGAGATGATCCCGCTCTGCCTCGATCAAGGCATCGGCGTCATTCCCTACAGTCCGCTCGCTCGCGGCCTGTTGACCGGATCACGCGAGCGCGGTGTGACGGCCCGTACGGTGCGGTCGCAGAACGACCCGCTGGCCGACGACATGTACAACGAGGGCGACTTCGACGTCGTCGACGTCGTGCGGGCGGTGGCCGCCGAACGCGGCGTATCTCCGGCTCAGATCGCGTTGGCCTGGCTGCTCGGGCGCGCCGGTGTCGCCGCGCCGATCGTGGGAGCGACCAGGCTCGCGCACCTCGACGATGCCATTGCCGCGGTCGGGCTTACGTTGAGTTCTGCGGAGAGCGAGCGCCTCGAGGCGCCGTACCGTCCACACCCGGTCCTCGGCCACCACTGACGCGGCGCGTCCCTATTTACACGCCCGGCCGCTCGATGTACCACTCAGTGAAGTCGTCGCAACGGCCCTCAGGATCGAAACGAATGACGAAGCAGTTGTCGAATACCCGCGTTCCCGAGTCTTTCGCTAAGCTGTAGTGCGTGCTGCCGACGGCGACCGCCACACGACCGTCGACGGCGACAGCGCGGTAGCCGGCGTCATAGGTGCCCGGTTCGTCCCGCGTCGAGGCGCCTGCGGCATCGCCTTCGCCCAACCAGGACCTAACCACTGCGTCGCGGCCCTCGATGGGAGCGTCATAGGGGTGGTAACGGTACGTCACGTCCTCCGCGAAGAGTGCCGCGATCTTGTCCGGGTCGTAGGTTTTCCACGCGTCCACGTACGCCTGTAGCCAGCGGTCGACTGCGTCACGGTCCACCGGACTACCTCCTATGGCTCGCCTGAAGGTCAGGCGGCCCATAGCATGCGGCACGTGATCGCGGCGGCGCCAGCGGAATTGCGGAGCGTGGTCGTGTGATCGTCGACGAGGTGCCGCGCCGCGCCGATGTGGCCGTCGTGGGCGCGGGAGTGGTTGGCGCCGCCTGTGCGGCCGAATTGGCCCGTGCTGGTCTGGCCGTATGCGTGCTCGACCGGCTCGGTCCGGCCGCGGGTGCCAGCTCCTCGGGCGAGGGCGACCTGCTGGTCTCCGACAAGATGCCGGGTCCGGAACTCGAGTTCGCGCTGCACAGCCTCGCGATGTGGCAGCGCTTCGCCGAGCGCTCCGAGGTGTCGGTTGAGTTTGAAGCGAAGGGCGGCCTGGTGGTGGCTGCGAGCGGTGAGTCGTTCGCGGCGCTGTTGCGGCTACTGCCTGAGCAGGAACGCCTCGGCGTTCGGACTGAGACGGTGACCGGGGAGGAGTTGGCCCGCGTGGAGCCGATGCTCGCCTCGGGGCTTTCCGGGGGAGTCCGCTACCCGCAGGACTGCCAGGTGCAGCCGATGCGTGCCGTGCGGGCGCTGCTGACGGACGCAGCACGGGCGGGCGCCACAGTGGTGGCCGGCGCCGAGGTGCGCGGCGTGACCCGTCATCGCGGCGGGCATGTCGAGCAAGTGCACACGAGCCGCGGCACGATCTCGACCCGGCAGGTCGTCGTCGCCGCCGGTGCGTGGAGCGACTCGGTCGCGCGCGCACTCGGCAGCACGGTCGACGTGCGGCCGCGCCGCGGGCACATCGTCGTCACGGAACCGCTGCCGCCCCTGGTCCGGCACAAGGTGTACGAAGCCGGCTACGTCGACACGGTGGAGAGCGACGACGCGGCGTTGCTCTCGGCCGCCGTCGTCGAGGGCACTAAGAGCGGCCCGATCCTGCTGGGGTCGAGCCGGGAACTGGTGGGCTGGGACCAGCACCTGAGTGTGGACGCGATCGGCATGATCGCGAGGCGGGCCACTGCGCTGTTCCCGTTCCTGCGCGACGTGCGGGCGATCCGCGCCTACCTCGGCTTCCGCCCGGCGTCTCCGGACCACCTGCCGATCATCGGCACCGATCCCGACGTTCCCGGACTGTGGTACGCCACCGGGCACGAGGGTGCGGGCGTCGGCCTGGCACCCGGCACCGCGGACCTGCTTCGCGCCCTGATCATCGGCGCAGCGCCGCCGGTCGACCCGGCGCCGTTCGACCCCGGGCGTCCCGCAGTACGCACGCCGATCCCCGACCGCCGATAGGACCGCGATGGAGGAGACTGGACCGATGGCTGAGACCCTGCGGTTCCCGGGCGTGCTCGCGGCGACCACCACCCCGTTCACGGCGGATGGGCAGTTGCATGCCGGCCGGTTCGCCGAGCATTGCACGTGGCTGGTGGATGAGGGTGTACACGGGCTCGTGCCGGTTGGCTCGTGTGGCGAGTACGAGACGTTGAGCGATGCGGAACGTGAGCAGGTGGTGTCGACCGCCGTCTTGGCGGCGCGGGGGCGCGCACTGGTGGTGCCCGGCGTCTCGGGTAAGTCGGCGGCTGAGGCGGCGCGGTGGGCCGAGCAGGCGCGTATCGCGGGCGCTGATGCGGTGATGTGTCTGCCGCCGACGTCGCACGCCCCGACCGACGACGAGGTGCTGGCGCATTTTGCGGCCGTGGCCGAAGTCGGGATGCCGGTCATCGCTTATAACAACCCGTTCTCCACTCGGGTCGATTTGACCCCGCCGCTGCTGAGCCGCCTGTCCGAGATCGAGGGCGTCGTGGCGGTGAAGGAGTTCTCCCAGGACGTGCGCCGAGTCGCGCGCATCGTGGAGGCCGCGCCGTCGCTCGAGGTGGTGATCGGCTGCGACGACCTGGTCGCCGAGGGTGTCTTGATGGGGGCGACCGGCTGGATCGCCGGGTTCGTCAACGCGCTGCCGAAGGCGTCGGTGCGGCTGTTCGAGTTGTGTCGCTCCGGGCGGTGGGAGGAGGCGTTGCCGCTGTATCGCGCGATGCTGCCGGCACTGCGCTGGGACGCGGACCCGGCGTTCGTGCAGGCGATCAAGATCGCCCAGGACGAGGTGGGTCGCTATGCCGGCCCGGTGCGGCTTCCCCGGCTACCGATGCCGGACGCTGACGAGGCCAACGTCCGCAAGGCGGTGCGCGAGGCGATGCGGTGAGGGCGCGGCAGGTGTTCACTGCGGTGGACAGCCACACCGAGGGCATGCCCACCCGGGTGATCACGTCGCCGATCGCCCTGCCGGGGCAGACGATAGCCGACCGGCGCCGCTACCTGATGAGTGAGCGTGATGACCTGCGTACGTTGCTGATGTGCGAGCCGCGTGGGCATTCGGCGATGTCCGGTGCGATCTTGCAGCCTCCGACCCGGCCGGACGCCGACGTCGGGGTGGTGTTCATCGAGGTGTCCGGGTGCCTGCCGATGTGTGGACACGGCACGATCGGCACCGCGACGGTGCTGGTCGAGACCGGGCTCGTGCCGGTCAAGGAACCGGTGACAGAAATCCGGATCGAGACGCCGGCCGGGCTGGTGCACGCGTCGGTGGCCGTGGGCGACGGGCGGGCCCGCAGCGTGACGATCCGCAACGTGGCCTCCTACCTGCACCTGCGTGACGCCGTTGTCGAGGTCCCCGGGCTCGGGCAGGTACGTCTGGACGTGGCCTGGGGCGGCAACTTCTATGCGATCGTGCCCGCCGCATCGGTCGGTGTGCCGGTTCGGCCCGACCGGTACGGGCAGCTGGTCGACGTGGGCCTGCGGATCATGCAAGCGGTCAACGAGCAGCTGACCTTCGCCCATCCCGAGCAGCCGGAAGTCGACGAGTGCCGGCACGTCGTGCTCACCGCGCCGACCGAGGCCGGTGTGGCCCGCGCGGCGGTGGCCATTCATCCCGGCTGGATCGATCGTTCCCCGTGCGGCACCGGTACGTCGGCGCGGATGGCGGCGCTCGCCACGCGCGGCGAACTCGCGCTGGACACCGATTTCGTGCACGTGTCGCTGATCGGGTCGCGTTTCACCGGCCGCCTGGTCGAGGAGACCACTATCGGCCAGTACCGCGCGTTCGTTCCCACCATCACCGGCCGGGCCTGGATCACCGCCCTGGCCACCTACCTGCTCGATCCGGACGACCCGTTCCCTGCCGGGTTCCAGCTCGGATCATGACGGTCGCGTTCAGCTTCGAGGGACACTCGATGACCGCGCCTGATGGCTGTTCGATCGGCGCGGCCCTGTGGGCGGCCGGGGTGCGGCAGCTGCGCCAGAGCCGCGTCCTGAACCGCCCGCGCGGTATGTACTGCGGCATCGGACACTGCTACGACTGCCTGGTACGCGTCAACGGCGGCCCGATAGTCCGCGCATGCATAACGAGTGTTGCGGACGGGGACGTGGTCACCGGTGGCTGACCTCGTCGTGGTGGGCGGCGGGCCGGCGGGAGTGTCGGCGGCGTCGGCCGCGGCCGACCGTGGCCTTGCGGTCACGCTGATCGACAATTCCCCTTTGCTGGGCGGGCAGATCTGGCGCGGCACGAGCCCGGAGCCAGTACGCGCTGTAAGCCGGCATCGGCGAGTGGATGTCGAGGCGTCGACCAGCGTGATCCGGGCCGATGCGCGAGACGGCGGGGGAGCGCGTCTGATCGTGCGTGGCCCTGCGGGCATTCGCGTGATCGAGGCGCCTGCCGTGGTACTTGCTACCGGCGCGAGTGAGCTGTCGCTGCCGTTTCCCGGTTGGGATCTTCCCGGCGTCGTCACGCCGGGCGCGGCGCAGGCGCTGCTCAAGGCGCACGGCGTCCGCGTCGGCGCGCGCGTGGTGGTCGCCGGCACCGGACCGTTCCTGTGGCCGGTCGCTGCCGGCCTGGCGCGCGCGGGGGTGCGCGTCGCTGCACTCGTCGAGGCTGCGCCCGCGCGAACGGGCGCGGCACTCGCGGCCGGCCTGGCCGGGCACCTCGCACTCGCGGTGCAGGCCACCAGATATCTGGGTGCTGTGGCGCGCGCCCGCATACCGGTGCTGACCGGACGCGCCGTCGTCGCGGCGCACGGCGACGATCGCGTCGAGTCGGTCGTCGTCGCGCGTCCGGACGGCTCCCGTCGCCGCGAGATCGCGGTCGACGCGGCCTGCGTCGGATGGGGCTTCGTCCCCGCGGTCGACATCGCGCGCGGTCTCGGGTGCGGCGAGGTCGCGCATGCCGTGCGGCCGATCCGCGCTGTGGCGGTCGATGCTGCGCAGCGCACGAGCGTCCCGGGCGTGCTCGCGGCAGGAGAGATCACCGGAATCGGCGGCGCGATCATGGCCGCCGCCGAGGGCACGATCGCCGGAGCGGTTGCGGCCCGTGCTGCCCCGCCACGCCGGGCGATAGCTGTCCGCCGGCGTGCCGCCCGCTCCGCAGCCGCGTTCGACCGTGCGTACCCGATCCCCCCTGACTGGCTGGAGCGGCTGGAGCCCGGCACGGTGGTGTGCCGCTGCGAGGACGTGACATGGCAGCAGGTCTCGGAGGTAATCGCCGATGGGATTGCCGATGTACGGGCGATCAAGGGGCAGGTCCGATGTGGCATGGGCTGGTGCCAGGGACGGGTCTGCGGCCCGGCGCTGCAGCTCGCGGTCGCGGCCCGGGCAGGCCGGCCGGTCGACGCGGTCGGCGATCTGGCCACCCGGCCGTTCGCCACGGCGCCGACGATCGGGGAGCTTGCGCAGCTAGGAGGGCAGGTATGACGCCGGTCAGTCCTGCGGCCAGGACTGCTCGCTCCAGCTCCCGTCGATCCACGGCGTGGCCGATGAGGCGATGCGCAGCGCGCCGTCTCCAGCGGTGATCAGCTGCCCGAACACGGTCGCGTAGACGTCCCCGCTCACCTCGTGGCGCACGACCAGGGCCGACGGATCGTCCGAGGGCGTCGTGCTCGTGACGACGTCGTACCACGGCCTGGTCTCGAGGAGTGGCGCGAAGCGGGCGGTCTTCGGGTTGTCCGCGTCGATTCCGTCTGAGGTGATCATGTGCTGTCCGGGTGTGAGGCGCGTGCGCCGTAGGTCGGCCGCATCCCACGTCCACACAGTGACCCCGTCGGGACCGGCCAGGGCGAGGTTGAAGCTCGCCATCTGCCGATGGTCGACCAGCTCGGGCCACGACTCGCCTGCACGGACCCCGGCGAGGGGCAGCAGGCCGCGCGTCGGCGTGCCGGTGCGCCGCTCCCGGCGGTTGAGCACGAGCGCGGTGACCCCAGTGCGCCGGTCCGACACGCACCAGCTGCCGCCGGCGAGCCGGTCGCGGCCGCCGATCACGCTTGGCTGCTCCGGCCACCACGCCCCGGGCGGGTCGAACGCGCGGGACACGAACTCGTCGCGTATCGCGAGGATCCGCAGTGGGTCGCCGGTCGTCCACCGGACCACGACGGTGCACACAGGATCCGAACCTACGGGTTCTGGTCGGGTCGGCGCGCGAAGAGCCGGCCGTAACCGTCGATCTTGAACTCGCCGTCCACGTGCGTGCGGAGGTGCCAGAGCAAGGACCTGGTTGGAGGTGAGCACGGGCCGGCCGATCGTGGCCTCCAGCGCGTCGACGGCGCCGGCGGCGCGGAAGCCGTTGCCGCCGATGAACACCGCCTCGGCGGCGTCATCTACGTGACGCGACGTCCAGTCGCGCACGGCACCAAGCGTGATGTCATCCGGGCGCCGGGAAAGCTCGGCCGACTGCGACGAGACGACGTGAAAGCCCTGGCCAGCGAAGTAGGCGGCGCCGAGTTCGTTGTACTCGGGGGCGAACCACGGCGCCCCGATCAGGGCCACCCGCTCGACGCCGAGAACGCGTAGCGCCCGTACTGCCGACGAGCAGGTGGCAGCCACCGCGAGCCCGGTCGACTCGGCGAGGCGCGCCACCATCGCGAGCTCCGCATCGAAGCCGATGACGTATGCCGACGTCGTGGATGCGTAGGCGATCACATCAGTCGCGTCCGCCAGCAGCCTCTGGGCAGCGCGGTCGAGGTACGCCGGGGTAGTACGTGTGCGCAAGTCACTCGAGGTCGCCGGGTCGCCGGCACCGCCCGTCCTCCCAGCGACATGAGCGACGCGGGTAGCGATCCGCCCGCCTCCCATCGCGGCGAACTCAACCTCCGGGCCGGGCGTCGTGTGCGGGGTCAGCACGCCGATCCGAATCACGCCCGCCCGCGTCGAGGTTGCCATGCCGCAACCTGTACCACGTCGTAACCGAACGCGCCGTCCCGGCGGCCGGTAGCGTTTGCGCGGTGGATCGGTTCAACGGTCTGGATATCCCGGAGTCGCTCGCGGATGCACTCGAGCCCGCGACGCTCGCGTTCCTCGTCTATGACATGCAGGTCGGCATCCTGTCCCAGATCTCCGGCGCCGACCGGGTACTCGCCAATGTCGTAAAGCTGCTCGGCGCCGCGCGGCAGCGCCGCGTTCGCACGATCTTCACACGCCACTACTTCATGCCCACCGAGCTCGCCGGCGTCTTCCAGCTCCGGCAGGCCAAGATGTGGCAGCGCAAGGACCGGGCGGCCGACACGACCCCGCTGATCCCCTACGGCTCAGCCGGCTTCCAATTGGCCGACGGTCTTGACCCGCGTCCCAGCGACGCGGTGATCGACAAGATCACGATGTCGGCCTTCGAAGGCAGTCCGCTCGACATAGTGCTGCGCGACTGCGGAGTGCGTACCTACCTGATCGCCGGGGTAGCCCTCGAAGTGGGAGTCGAGCCGACGGTCCGGCACTCAGCCGACCTCGGCTATGTTCCTGTCGTCGTCCGCGACGCATGCGGTGGCGGGGATGACGCCGCCGCCGAGCGTGCCCTGGCCAGCATCGCGTTCGCCGGCGATGCACTGGTCGCGGATACCGACGAAGTCTGCTCCGTTCTCGCCTCCTACAGCCCCAGCGGCATGTAAAGTCACATCGAACGCCTGTCACAGCGCGAACGAGGTGGGGATGGCCGCGTCGGGTGTGCCGTGGCTCGGTCCGCGGATTCGGGAAGAGCGGCTCAAGCGTGGGATCAGCCTGCGCGGCCTCGCCCGCGACGTCGGCGTCTCGGCCAGCATGATCTCGCAGATCGAGACGGCCAAGAGTCAGCCGTCGGTGAGCACCCTGTACGCCATCACTAACGCGCTGGCCGTATCGATCGAGGACCTCTTCGCCGTCTCCGACGAGGCCGAGCCCGCTGCCCTGCCGCAGTCGCGGGCCGCGCAGCAGAACGGCGCGCCGACCACTGTGCTGGAGGCGCTCGGGTCGTTCGCGGATGACCGGCTCGGCCCGCTGGTGCGTCCCGAGCAACGTCCGGTGCTGAACCTGGACTCGGGCGTGACCTGGGAACTGCTCGGGAAGCTGCCTCACCACGCGGTGGACTTCCTGCTCATCACATATGCCCCGGGCGGAACGTCGTCGAGCCGAGGCGGGCTGATGCGTCATCCCGGGTCGGAGTACGGCTACCTCCAGAGCGGAGAGCTCACTGTGACGCTCGGCTTCGAGCAGCTCACGTTGCGGGCGGGCGAGTCGATCTCGTTCGACTCCACCACGCCGCACAGCTACCGAAACGACGGCGCCGAGCCGGCGGTCGGCGTCTGGTTCGTCGTCGAATACGGCCGCTGACGGAGGTCGACGTGCCCGACACAGCTACCGAGAAATCCCGCCTCGGCTGGATCGGCACCGGGCGGATGGGCTTCGAGCTGGCGAGGCGGCTGCTGAGCGCGGGGCACGACGTCGCGGTGTGCAATCGCACCCGGGCCAAGGCCGAGCGCCTGACCGAATTCGGCGCGACGGTCGTCGATCGCCCTGAGGAGCTGGCGGATCGCGACGCGGTGTTCACGTCGGTGCCATCCTCGCCGGACCTGCTTGCGGTAACTGTCGAAGGCGGCGGCGTGCTCGTCGCGGCCGGCGCCGTGCCGGGGATCCTCGTGGACTGCTCGACCGTGTCGAGCGAGGCGTCGGCGACAGTGCGGCAGCGGGCGGCCGAGCGGGGCTCCGACTTCCTCGCCGCGCCGGTGAGCGGCAACCCGCAGGTGGTCCGCTCCGGGGAGCTGACGCTGGCGGTCTCGGGGTCCGCGCCCGCGTTTCGTGAAGCGGAGCCGTTGCTCCGAATCCTCGGCCGCGGCGTGACGTACGTCGGAGAAGGCGAAGCGGCGCGCCTGGTCAAGCTCTGCCACAACCTGTTCCTCGGCGTCGTGATCCAGTCGCTGGTCGAGGTCACGTCCCTTGCCGAGCGCGGCGGGACGAGCCGGGCGGCGTTCCTGGAGTTTCTGAACAACTCGGTGCTGGGCTCGCGGTTCACCCGGTACAAGACACCCGCGCTCGTCCACCTCGACTTCGCGCCGACGTTCACGACGGAACTGCTGCGTAAGGACTTCGACATCGGCCTGGCCGCGGCCCGCGACCTCGAGGTCCCACTGTCCATCGCGTCGCACACGGCGTCCATCGTGGCGTCGGCGATCGGCGCGGGACATCGCGACGAGGACTTCGCGGCGCTGATCGTCGAGCAGGCGCGAGCCGCGGGAATGACGCTTACACCCGAGGATGCCGCGGTCGACGACGGATTGAGGGGGTCGTCCGCCGGCGATTGACAAATCCCAGCAGCGGCGCGAGGCTGCGGTAAGTGCTGTTTAACAACGACGTTTCCGGCACCGATCGATCCAGGGAAGGAAGCGATGCGCGATGGCCATCCGGACGTACGGCGCCAACGCCGTCGACTGGGAGCAGCGCATCGACCTCGACCGCCTGCGCCGCGAGCGCCTGGAGCGCCTTTCCGGCATGCTCGAGCGCTCCGAGCTGGGCGCGGTGCTGAGCTTCGACTTCTCGAACATCCGCTACATGACGTCCACGCACATCGGCACGTGGGCGATGGACAAGCTGATCCGATTCGCGCTACTCCCACGCGGCGGTGAACCGATCGTCTGGGACTTCGGTTCCGCGGCGCGCCACCACCAGCTGTTCAACCCGTGGCTCGACGGTACGAAGCGCGCGAGAGCCGGAATCTCGACGCTGCGCGGTGCCATGCACCCCGATGCAGGTGTCGCCGAGACCCTGGCCCGCAACGTGGCGCGCGAGCTGGCCGAGCACGGCCTGAGCGGCGCGCCGCTCGGCGTCGACGTGATCGAGATGCCGGTTCTGGCCGCGCTGCGGGCCGAGGGCCTCGACGTCGTCGACGGTCAGCAGCTGTTCATGGAGGCCCGCCGCATCAAAACCCCCGATGAGATCGCGCTGCTGACCCACGCGTGCGCGATGGTCGACGCCGCATACGACGAGCTCTACGCGTTCCTGCGTCCCGGCGTGCGGGAGAACGAGTGCGTCGGCCTGGTCAGCAAGGTGCTCTACGACCTGGGCAGCGAATACGTCGAAGGCGTCAACGCGATCTCCGGTGAGCGCTGCTCGCCGCACCCGCACGTCTACAGCGACCGGCTGCTGCGACCGGGCGATCCGGCTTTCTTCGACATCCTGCACAGCCATCTCGGCTACCGGACGTGCTACTACCGCACGTTCGCCGTCGGTAGCGCGTCGCCGGCACAGCGCGACGCATACACACGCTGCCGCGAGTACATGGACCGGGCCATCGCCATGGTCAAACCTGGTACGACGACGGCGGACGTAGTGTCGCTGTGGCCGCGGGCCGAGGAGTTCGGCTTCGCGGATGAGGAAGCCGCGTTCGCGCTGCAGTACGGGCACGGGGTCGGGCTCTCGATCTGGGAGAAGCCGATCTTCTCCCGGCTCGTGTCGCTCGACCATCCGGAAGTGCTCGATGAGGGCATGGTGTTCGCACTCGAGACGTACTGGCCGGCCGCCGACGGCTGGTCGGCAGCGCGCATCGAGGAGGAGGTCGTCGTCACCGCGGACGGCTGCGAGCTGATCACGAAGTTTCCTGCCGAGGAGCTGCTTGTCGCCGGCCGCAAGTACTGGACGGCTGGGGGAGAGCTGCGCACCCTGCGCGAGTCGCAGTCGCACCTGAACACCGACTTCGGCAGGAGCGCCAATGCACCCTGATCAGTTGCTCGACCTGTACCGCCAGATGGCCGTGATCCGCCGTACCGAGAAGGCGGCGCACGACCTGTTCATGTCGGGCCTGGTCAAGGGCACCACGCACCTGGCAGCCGGCCAGGAGGCTGTGGCGGTCGGGACGAGCGCGGCGCTGCGACCCGACGACTACGTGTTCGCCACCTACCGCGGCCACCACCACGCGATGGCCCGTGGGGCCACCGCGGAGGAGTGCCTCGCCGAGCTGATGAGCAAGGCCACCGGGCTGTGCAAAGCCAAGGGCGGCTCGATGCATCTGACCAAGGCCGATCGGGGAATGCTCGGCTCGTACGCGATCGTCGGCTCGCACCTGCCGATGGCCGTCGGTGCGGCGTGGTCTGCCAAGCTGCGCCGCAGTGGTCAGGTCGCGGTCGCGTTCTTCGGCGACGGGGCCACGAACATCGGCGCGTTTCACGAGGCGCTCAACCTAGCCGCGGTGTGGACGCTGCCCGTGCTGTTCGTCTGCGAGAACAACCTCTACATGGAGTACACGCCGATCGCGAGCGTCACGGCGGCGGACAATCCTGCCGCGGACCGTGCCGTGGCGTACGGCATCCCGGCGGAGGTGATCGACGGCAACGATGTGGTCACCGTGCACGAGGCCGCCTCGCGTGTGGTTGTCCGCGCTCGCGATGGGCAGGGGCCGAGCGTGATCGAGGCGCAGACCTATCGGCACTTCGGGCACAGTCGCGCCGATCCGGCCAAGTACCGTCCGGCTGAGGAAGTCGAGCGATGGCTCAAACATGACCCGCTCGACGTGGCCCGGGCCCGGCTGGAAGCCCTCGGCGTCGAGCCCGCCGCGATCGCCCGGGTGGACGACGAGGCAGCCGCCGAGGTTGCCGCTGCCGTCGACGCCGCGATGAACGCGCCCGACCCCGACCCCGCCGAGGCGTTCACCGATGTGTGGGCAGACGGGGGTGCCGCATGGCGGACGTGATCACGTATCGGGAAGCGGTGGCCGAGGGCATAGCCCGCGAGATGCGCCGCGACCCGTCGGTGGTCTGCCTGGGTGAGGACATCGGTGCCGCCGGTGGTGTCTTCAAAACCACAGTGGGGCTGTATGACGAGTTCGGCCCGGAACGAATCTGGGACACGCCGATCTCCGAACAAGCGATCGTCGGCGCGGCGATGGGAGCGGCAATGACCGGCCTGCGCCCAGTCGCCGAGATCATGTTCTCCGACTTCCTGGCCTGTTGCTGGGACTATCTCGCCAACGAGATTCCCAAGGTGCGTTACATGACCGGTGGCCAGATCACCGTCCCACTCGTCGTCCGCACCGCGAACGGCGGCGGGCTCGGCTTCGGCGCCCAGCACTCGCAGGCGGTGGAGAACTGGGCGCTGACCGTCCCGGGGCTGAAGCTCGCCGCGCCGTCGACGCCCGCCGACGTGATCGGGCTGATGGCGTCGGCGATCCGCAGCGACGACCCGGTCGTGGTGTTCGAGCACAAGGCGCTGTTCGCGACCAAGGGTGAACCGGCGCCGGACGGTCACGTGCTCGAACTGGGCCGCGCCGCAGTCGCGCGACCCGGCAGCGACGTGACGATCGTTGCGCTGGCGTTCACCGTGCCACTGGCGCTCGCAACCGCCGAACGCCTCGCCGCCGACGGGGTTTCCGCCGAGGTGATCGACCTGCGCTGCCTGGTACCGCTCGACGTGCGCACCGTGCTCGACTCGCTGGCCCGGACCAGCCGGCTGATCGTCGTCGAGGAGAACCCGTACCAGGGTGGCTGGGGCGGCACGCTCGTGTCGATAGTCGCGGACGAGGGCTACGAGTTACTCGACGCGCCGATCAAGCGGGTCGCCTCGGAGTGCGTGCCGTTGCCGTTTGCAGATGTCCTGGAAGAGCTGGTCATTCCCACCGTCGACAAGGTCGCGGTGGCTGCGAAGCAGGTGCTCAACTACTGACAAGGGGTCGTCATGACGAACCGGATGCTGCTGCGTAACGGCTACGTAATCACTATGGACCCGGACATCGGGGAGCTGACCGGCGCGGACGTGCTTATCGAAGACGACCGGATCGCCGCGGTCCGTCCGGGTGTCGATGCCACCGACGCGGAAATCGTCGACGCCACCGGCAAGATCGTCATCCCGGGCTTCGTCGACACACACCGGCACACGTGGGAGGCGGCCATCCGGGGATGCGCGCCGAATGCCACCCTCGACGACTACTTCGTCGAGATTCTCGATACGTTCGCGCCGCGCTATAGACCCGAGGACGTGTACGCGGGCGGACTGGCCGGAGCATTGGAGTGCGTCAACGCCGGCATCACCACACTCGTCGACTGGTCGCACATCAACAACACGCCCGATCATCCCGACGCGGCGGTCGCCGCGCTTCGCGAGGTGGGGATCCGCGCCCAGTACGCCTACGGCAGTGCGAACACCTCGCTCAACGATTACTGGAACAACAGCTCGATCGCCATCCCCGCCGCCGACGTTCGCCGTGTCCGTGACACGTACTTCTCCTCCGACGGCGGGCTGCTCACGATGGCCCTGGCAACCCGCGGGCCCGGGTTCTGCCAGGACGACGTCGTCCGCACCGAGTGGCGCACCGCGCGTGACCTCGGCATACCGATCACGGTGCACGTCGGGATGGGCCGCCTCGCCGGGCGCTTCGGCATGATCAGCCAACTCCACAAGTTGGATCTGCTCGCGGCCGACACCACGTACATTCACTGCTGCTACTTCAGCGACGAGGAGTGGCAACTGGTGGCCGAGAGCGGCGGCACGATCTCGATCGCGCCGCAGATCGAAGCGCAGATGGGGCACGGCTGGCCGCCGGTGATGAAGGCCATCGAGCACGGGCTGGCGCCGAGCCTGTCGATCGACGTCGTGACGACGGCGCCCGGCGACATGTTCACCCAGATCCGGGCGGCCTTCGCCACCGAACGCGCGCGCGTGAACGCGGTCGCGTGGCAGGCCGACACCCCGGTACCCGAGACGATGCTTACTGCGCGCGACATGCTGCAGATGGCCACGATTAACGGCGCCCGTGTGGCCGGCGTCGCCGACCGCACCGGATCGCTGACGCCTGGCAGGAAGGCCGACGTGGTCGTGATCGACGCGACCGCCCTCAACGTCGCGCCGGTGATCGACCCGGTCGCAGCCGTCACGCTGTGCGCCGATGTGTCGAACGTCGAGATGGTGATCATCGACGGCGTGGTCCGCAAGCGCGACGGCCGCCTGCTGGCCGATACCGCAGCGGCCCGCCGCCTGGTGGAGGCGTCGCGCGACTACCTGGTCTCGGCATGAGCCACCTGGTACGACGCGCGCCCGAGGCGGAGTACACGCCGCCGTCCGGCTGGGCGGCCGGCGCGATCGGGTACCGGCGCTGGCAGATCGTCGGCGAGGCCGATGGCGCCGTGCACACCGGCTTCTTCATCGGGGACCTCGATCCCGGCGGCTCCATCCCGGCGCACGTGCACTCGTTCGAGACGAGCTTCTACGTCCTCTCCGGGACGGGTGTCCTCGATACCCCGGACGCTGCCGCCGCGGTCGGGCCGGGCGACTACGGGCTGGCTCCCGTCGGCGTGCCGCATGCCTGGCGCAACTTGTCGGATGAGCCGGTGCGGTGGGCGGAAATGCAGGGACCGCAGCCCCGATCCCGCTATGGCGGCGACACGTTCCTCGTCGCGCCGCTGCCGGCGCGGGAGCCGGTGCCCGTGGACGTGCGCGACCCGCGGACCCGGCGGTTCGGCACTGTCACATCGCCGCATATGGACCCGGGCAAGCAGAGCCAGGACCTGCTCGCAGTCTCGGCGAGCATGCGCACCGCGCTTCTCGTCTACAGCGGCATCACCGTGAAAATGATGGTCGACACCGACCTGGGCGCCGTGCTGACCACGATGTTCATGGTGCAGTACGAGCCGGGCGGCCGGGCCGGAACGCACGATCACCCGTTCGAAGAGACGTACCTGATCCTCGAGGGTGCCGTCGACGCGCAGTTCGACGGCGAGCAGTACCGGCTCGAGGCGGGCGACGTCGCCTGGGCCGGCGCGGGCTGCGTGCACGGATTCGCCAATACCGGCGACGTCCCGGTGCGCTGGCTGGAGACCCAGGCGCCGCAGCCCCCACCGCGGCACTCTTACCGCTTCACGCGCGACTGGGACTACCTGAGGACGGTGCTCGATGGCTGACCCACCGACCCTGCTCGTCGTCGGGGGCACGTCCGGCATCGGCCGGGAAATCGCCAGCCGGGCTGTACAGCGTGGCGAGCGGGTATATCTGACGGGACGCGATGCCGCCCGCACGAAGCTCATCGCCGACGAGCTGGGCGCCACCGGGGTGGCCGTGGACCTGTCCCGTCCGGCCGAGGTGGCCGACCACCTGGCCGCTGTCGAGGCCGTCGACCACCTCGTCGTCGCCGCAATCGAGCGCGACCAGAATGCCTGCGCCGACTACGACCTGGCGAGAGCGGTCAACCTGGCGACCCTGAAACTGGTGGGCTACACCGAGGTAGTCCACACGCTGCTTCCACGGATGACCCCCGACGCAGCCATCGTCCTGTTCGGCGGGCTGGCCAAGGATCGGCCCTATCCGGGCTCGACCACAGTGTCTACGGTGAACGGCGGTGTGATGGGCATGGTGCACACACTCGCCGTCGAGTTGGCCCCGATCCGCGTCAACGCCGTACACCCGGGCATCGTCGGCGACAGCCCGTTCTGGAGCGGCAAACCGGCAGCCGTGCTGGAGGGTTACCGTTCGCGCACGCCGATCGGCCGGCTGGCGTCGATGGCCGACGTGGCCGGCGCGGTCGAGTTCCTGCTGCAGAACCGGGCGGTCAACGGCGTGAATCTCAATGTCGACGGTGGCTGGCTGCTACGTTGACTGCCCGATGAGACGCTCGGAGAGTTCACGCAACGTACGGCGCGCCGCCGGATCGCAGGCCTGCGGGTCCGCGCGCGCCTCAGTCGTGCCGGAGAAGTAGCGTCCGGTCGTGCCGCCGAGGGCCGGGTCGGCGACCAGCCGCCACGTCGCCACAACGCCGTCCTCGAGCGCCGACGAGGGCTGCGTCCCCGCCGCGTGGACCATCTTCGTAGGCATGAACGTGGCGGGGTGCAGCGAGTTGGCCGTCACGCCGTCGTTGTGCAACTCCTCCGCGAGATCGAAAGCATGCATGATCTGCGCGAGCTTGCTCTGACAGTAGGCGCGTATCCCGCTGTAGCCGTGCTCGAGCATGACGTTGTCGAAGTCGATCGCCATTTGCCCGGCCGAGGCGACGTTGACGATGCGCGCGGGCGCCGAGGCGATGAGCCGATCGCGGGCCAGTGCGGTCAGCAGGAAACCGGCGAGGTAGTTGACGGCAAAGCGCAGCTCGTATCCGTCAGCGCTCACGGCGCGTTCGCGCGTGGGATTGGCCGACCCGATGCCGGCGTTGTTGACGAGAACGTGAAGCTGTTCGGGAAGCTGGTCGGCCAGGCCACGAACCTCGGCGAGCGACGCGAAGTCGGCGGTCACCAGGCGTACCTCACCGTGCGCGCCGTCGAGTAGTTCGCCGAGCGCGTCGCGGCCGCGTTGCTCGTTGCGTGCGTGGGCCAGGACGGTGTGCCCCTCGCCGGCCAGGCGCTCGGTGAGTGCCCGGCCCAGTCCGTCGGTGGCGCCGGTGACCAGCACGGTCGGCATGATTGCTACTCCTCAGCCTCGAGTATCTGTCCAGCATGACTCGCCGCAGCGGCGGCAGAACTGGACGCTTGCTGTGCTCAGGTGCGGAACGTGATCCACGTGTCGGGCGGGCGCCCCGCCACCGGCGGGTCGTCGTGCATCTCCCACTCGTCGCCGACGAAGCTTTGGGCGATCCATGTCCAGAAGCGCTGAGCGCCCGGGTTGTAGGACTGGAAGCCGACCGCCCATCGGCCCGGGAACATCGCGACGACCTGGCGCGCGGCATTCGTGCCGACGCCTGAACGCCGCAGTGCACGGACCACGAACAAGTCGTCGATCGAGGTGCCGTCGCCCTCGGCCGGCTTCGTCATGACGAAGCCGCCGAGAGCTCCGTCGACCCTGATCAGCCACGCACGGTGCTCCGGGTCGACACCGGCCAGGAAGCGGTCGAGCCGGCGGTTGTTGAAAGTTCCGTCCGCTTTGGGCAGGAGGCGATAGGCCTCGGACAGGTCGTACCGGTAGAGCTGGCCGAGGTTCTCCAGCACGGCTCGGTGGGAACGGTCCACCGCTACGAGCTCGACCGGCTCGGCCGGAGGTCGCGGGACCTGCGCTGCCATGTCAGTTGAGCGGCGTCCACTCCGACCGCTGCCCCGCCGAGCGGTCGACGGCGTCGAGCACCCGCTGCACATAGAGGCCGTCGGCGAACGACGGTGACGGTGGCTGTCCAGTGGCGACGTCGCGGACGAAGTCCGCGATCTCGTTCACAAAGGTGTGCTCGTAGCCGAGGCCGTGCCCCGGCGGCCACCATGCGCCGGTGTATGGATGGTCCGGCTCGGTGACGAAAATGCGCCGGAATCCCGCGTCGGTGGCCGGCACGGTGTTGTCGAACACCTCCAGTTCGTTCATCCGCATGAAGTCGAACGCCAGGCTGCCGGCTGAACCGTTCAGCTCCATGCGCATTGCGTTGCGCCGGCCGGTCGCGAAGCGGGTTGCCTCGAACACGGCAAGAGCGCCCGCCTGGGTACGCCCAAGAAACGCTGCCGCGTCGTCCACCGTCACGTCGCCGAGTTCGGGGTCGCCGGCCGAAAGCGGACGCCGCTCGACGAACGTCTGGAGCGTGCCGCTCACCCCGATCAGCTGCTGCCCGGTGAGGTAGTACGCAAGGTCCACGATGTGCGCCGCTATGTCGCCGAGCGCGCCCGAGCCCGCCTCCTCGCGGCGCAGCCGCCACACCAGCGGGAACTGCGGGTCGACGATCCAATCCTGGAGGTATTGCGCGCGGATGTGGCGCAGCGTGCCGATCCGGCCCTGCTCGACCAGTTGCCGGGCAAACGCGAGCGCCGGGGTGCGCCGGTAGTTGAAGCCGACCATGGAGAGCACCCCGCGTCCGGCCGCCTGCTCCGCCGCCTCGGCCATGCTGCTCGCCTCGTCGAGCGTGTTGGCAAGCGGCTTCTCGCACAGCACGTGCTTGCCTGCGGCGAGGGCAGCCAACGCGATCGGGGCGTGACTCGAGCCGGGTGTGCAGATGTCGATGACGTCGACGTCGTCCCGCTCGATGACATCACGCCAGTCGGTGACCCATTCCGCCCAGCCGAGTCGCTGTGCGGCCGCCTCGGTGGCCGCGGGATCCCGCCCGCACAGCACCCGCATCTCGGGTGTCACCGGCAGGTCGAAGAACCGGTGGGCGTTGCGCCAGGCCTGCGAGTGGGCGCGTCCCATGAATGCGTAGCCGATCATCGCGATGCGCAAGGTCACGGATGACTAGCCTAGGGTCGCGATCCGGGCGAGGAACAGGTCCAGGAACGCCGGCGCGTCGACGTCGACGGCGATGCGGCAGTTGGGTGGTCCGGCGTCCGGCCTGATGAGCAGGTCAGCTACCGCGACACCACGAGTGTGGGCGCCGCTAGTCTCGACAGCCACCCGGGCGGGGCGCCAGATCACCAGATCGGGGTAGGCGACGCTCGCCACGGCGAGCGGGTCGTGCAGCGCGCAGCTGTCGCGCTGGTCCGTGGTCTGCTCCAGGTGGGCGATCCACCCCTCGGCGCACGAGGCGGCGAATCGCCCGAAGTCGCTGGCAGACTCGGCCAGCCACGCCACGTGCTCGCGCGTCAGCCGTACCCGGCGCGTCACGTCGAGGCCCACGGCACGTATCGGCGCGCCGCTGGCCAGCACCTCGGCGGCCGCGTGCGGATCGACCCAGAAGTTGAACTCGCCAGGGACGGCTGCGACATTCGTCTGCTCGAGGTACACGCCACCCATGAGGACGATCTCCGCCACGCTGGTCGCGACCCGCGGCTCGAGCGCCAGGGCCAAGGCGACGTTCGTCAACGGGCCGATCGCGACGATGCCGAGTTCGCCGGGCTCGGCCATCACCCGCTCGACGATGCGCAGCGCCGCATGTCCTGGCACCGGCGCGTCGACGCGTTCGATCCGGGGACCTCCGCGCGACCAGTCGCCGATCAGTGGCGTGGCGGCACCGCGGGCCACCGGAACGTCGCCGCGGCCGAGTCGGTCCAGCAGCCGCAAGGTCAGGTGGGTGGCGGTGTCGACGTCGGTGTTGCCGTTGACGGTGGTGACGAGTTCGACGGAAAGCTCTGGATCCGCAAGCGCGAGGGCGAGCGCGAAGCCGTCGTCGATGTCCGCGCCGGGCTCGCCCATGGCAAGGTCGGTGTCGAGCAGGATGCGCCGCATCGGCGCCAGCGTAGCCTCAGCGCGGTGATTGCGCCGGTCGCGCTCGGGCCCAACCAGCCGCCCACGTTCTACCGTGGCTCCGGGCGCCTGGGCGCGTTTCGCGGGCTGGACCTGGAACCGCGTCCCGAAGACTGGATCGCGTCGACGACGACCCGCTACGGGCAGGCCAGTTCCGGGCGGAGCGTGCTGCCCGACGGGACGTTGTTGGCCGACGCGATCGCGGCCGACCCACTCGCGTGGCTGGGCGCGGCGCACCTCGCACGGCATGGCGCCGACCCGGCGCTGCTGGTGAAGCTGCTCGATGCGGGGCAACGGCTCCCGGTGCACGTACATCCGGACCGGCCGTTCGCGCTCGCGCACCTGGCCAGCCCGTACGGCAAGACCGAGGCGTGGGTTGTGCTGGACGCGGCACCCGGCGCAACCGTCCACCTCGGCTTCACTCGCGACGTCGCCGCCGGTGAGCTCGCCGCATGGGTCTCGGCGCAGAACGTCGCGGCGCTCCTCGCCGCGACGAATCGCGTGCCGGTCCAGGCCGGCGACGCGATCCTGTGCCCGGCCGGGATGCCCCATGCGATCGGCCGGGACGTCCTGCTCGTCGAACTGCAGGAACCCACCGACTTCTCGGTGCTGCTCGAATGGGAGGGCTTCCCGCTCGGCCCGGACGACGCCACGCTCGGACTGCCCTTCGAGGAGGCGCTGGCCTGCGTCGACCGGCGGGCCTGCCCTCCCACCCGGCTTGCCGAGCTGCGTCGCGGCTCGCAGCGCTCGCTGCTGCCGGCCGAGGCAGGGCAGTTCTTCACCGCAGAGTCCCTGACGGAGGAACCGCTCCCCGCCGGGTTCTCCGTCCTCGTCGTTACCGCGGGCTCGGGCGCGCTGTCGGGAGACTGGGGGACGCTCCCGGTGTCCCGGGGGAGCACCGTGGTAGTTCCGTTTGACGCAGGCTCCTGCCGTCTGTCCCGAGGCGTCAGCGCGATCTGTTGCCGCCCTGCGCTGTAGCTAACGGCGGCTCAGCGCCGCAGCAGGGCCCGCTCGGCGATCTGGATCAGCTCCTCGGTGCGCCAGGTCACAGCCGCCGCCGCCAGCCAGCAGGCGAGCCCCGCGGCGAGGGCCAGCGCCGCGGGTAGCCGGTGCACCGGCGTCGGCTCGAGCAGGGCCCGCACCCGCTCGGCCACCGCGCTGTCCGCCACGGCGAGCCCGGGCGCGCGTCCCTGCGCGAGTGCCGCCCGGGCGAGGCCGCGCGCGGCCACCTCGCGCGAACGCACGGCCCCGGCGGCGTCCTCGTCCGCCCACCGCTCGATGCCGACGGCGATTGCCCCAACGAGCGGTCGGAGCAGTGGGCTCGCCGCCGCGGACAGCGCGGTCAGATGCAGATAGAGGTGGTGCCGATGCCGCAGGTGCGCCGCCTCGTGGGCGAGCACGGCTCGCCGCTCATCGGTCGGCAGCGCGACGAGCAGCGAGCGGGACATCACAATCCGGCCGGCGACGGCGTAGGCAACCGGCTCGGCATCGTCTACCAGCACCAGGTTGCCGGCCACCGGAACCAGCCTGCGGGCCTGGCGGGCCGCGCGCGCCAGCGCATAGATCGACGTGAGCGCCCGCGCGCACGCTGCGCCCAGGGTCAGCACCAGGGCCCCCAGCGCGATCAGGCCGAGCGCTACCGGCTCGCCGGCGTCGGCGCGTAGCGCCGGAGCCGACCAGTGTCCGAGCCGAGGCATCGGGCCGAGCTGGGCCAGTGCGAGCACGGCCAGCCCCGACAGGGCGATCGCGGTGCAGAGCGCGACGGTCAGCGCCAGCGCGGTGAGCAACGGGACGGCGTGGCGCGGCTGCAGCCGCTGTCCGAGCCGGCCGCCGAGCAGGCCGGCCAGCACGCCGACGATGAGCGGTGTCGCGGCGAGGACGATCACTCCCGCCCCCGCAGCAGTTCAGTGAGCAACTGCTCATCGTTGGGCTGCAGGTCGCCGACGAACCGGGTGAGCACGGCAGCCCGGTCCGTCTCGTGATCCAGTAGCCGGAGCATCCGGTGCGCGGCCACGTTCGCGCGCGCCGTCGCTGCGCCTCCGGTGAGCGAGTACGCATAGGCGCGGCCCTGCGGCACCCGTTCGATCGCGTCCTTGGCGTGCAGCCGCGAGAGCGTCGTCATCACGGTCGTGTAGGCGAGGTCCCCGGACAGCTCGGCGCGCACTTCGGCCGCGGTCATGGGCCGCCCTGCGGCCGCAAGGCAGGCGATCACTTCGCGCTCGAGCGCGCCCCGGGAGCGGCTGGCCACGACGCCCCTTTCCGCCGACGACTACAAGCATCGTAAGTTGACGCGATGAGCGAGTATCGCAGGGTCACGCGAGAGCGCAACGATGAGCGCTCGCGCGAAGAGCAAGGAGACTGAGTGCGGACTTTGGTGGCCCTAGCCGGGCTGGCCGTCGTGCTGGCCGGTTGCACCACGCCACACCGGCACAACAGTGCATCCACTGCGCAGACGGTGCCGACCCGGTCAAGCACGGCGAGCACGCCGGCGCCGAGCAGCAGTCCGCCCGCGACGTCGCTGGGGCCCAGCGGCATGCGTGCCCGCTGGGTTGAGCAGGAGAACGCCCGCCCCGGTAGCACGGCCTGGCGCATCCCGGCGCAGGCGTCCAGCGCCATCGAAGGGTTCGCTGACAAGACGTACTCGGCGGACGGGCAGACAGTCCGGCTGTACGTCTCGACGCCCGCGGCGTCGTTCCACGTCGAGGCGTACCGCGTCGGCTATTACGGCGGCGCCGGTGCGCGGCTGGTTTGGCTCTCACCCGCGAACCACGGCGGCGTGCAGCGGCAGTGCCCGCGTGCCCCACGCACGAACCTGGTGTCCTGCGCGCGCTGGCACCCGTCCGTGATCGTGAGGCTGACGGACGACTTCGTCCCGGGCGATTACCTGTTCAAGCTCGTCGGCAACGGCGGCCAGCAGAGCTACGTCCCGCTGACGGTGTGGGATCCGCACAGCCACTCGGCCTATCTCGTCAAGAACGACGTCTTCACCTGGCAGGCGTGGAACTCCTACGGCGGCTACGACTTCTACGCAGGGGTCGGCACCTGCCCGCCTGGGGTGTATCCGCTGTGCTCACGGGCGCGGGTCGTGTCGTTCGACCGGCCCTACGCCGACGCGCGCGGAGCAGGCGACTTCTTCGGCAGCGAGCGGCCGCTCGTGCAGTTCATGGACAAGCAGGGGCTGGATGTTTCCTATGTCACCGACGCCACGCTGGTCGAGCATCCGGGGGTCCTGGTGCAGCACAAGGCCCTGCTCTCGCTCGGGCACGACGAGTGCTGGGACCTACGCGAACGACGCGCGGCGGTCGCGGCCGAGCACCGCGGAGTGAACCTCGCGTTCTTCGGCGCGAGCGCGATCCTGCGGCACGTCCGCGTGCACTCGTCGCCCCTCGGGCCGAACCGGGAGGTCATCGACTACCGCGATCCGAGCGAGGACCCGCTCAACGGGCACGGTGATCCGCTCGATGTCACCGCCAACACCTGGGCCTCGCCGCCCGCACGCTGGGCGGAGGACACCTTCGTCGGCGAAGGGTACGTCGGCTTCCGTCGGCCCGAGACGGCGCCGACCCCGTTCGTCGTCGCCGACGCCTCGGCATGGATCTTCGCCGGGACGCATGCCCACAACGGCACCGCTGTCCCCGGCGTCATCGCCTCCGACGTCGACGGCTTCAACGCGGGCGCGCATCCGGCCGACCTACAAGTCTTGGGTCACTCGCCGGTCCCGCTGGCCGGGTCGGAGGCCAACGGCAGGCACTGGGGGCCGGTCTATTACTCCGACATGACGTACTACACGGACCCCGTCGGCAAGGCCGGGGTATTCGACTCCGGCACGAACAACTGGATCGCCGCGCTCACCCCGTGCGCGCCGGCGCAGCGCTCCTGCCCGGCGCCCTTCGTTCGGCAGGTCACCGGTAACCTGCTGCGCAGATTCGCCAGCGGTCCTGCCGGTGCGATCGCGCCGTCCCACGCGAACTGGCGGCACATCCCGCAGTACTCGTGACAGTGAGTCCGTAGCCGTGCGGTGCCGGGGCGGGCATGCTGTTTCGGCATATCTGCTTGAGCGGAGCTACGCAATGGCGGCTCACCGGCCGGTCGGCGGGGCTGACTACCCGCGGTCGCGTCAGGAGTTCGACGATTGGTTTCCCGACGATGCGGCCTGCATCGAATTCCTCGCCGGGCTACGCTGGCCGGCCGGGTTCGTCTGTCCCAGCTGCGGTGACGACCGCTCCTGGCGCACGTCGGCGCTGAGCTGGCTGTGTACGCAGTGCGGCCGGAAGACGTCGGTGACGGCCGGCACGATCTTCCACCGATCGCACGCGCCGCTCTCGACGTGGTTCGCCGCGATCTGGTACATCACCTCCGAGCGGAACGGCGTGTCTGCGCGCAGCCTGCAACGCGCGCTGCGCCTGGGCTCCTATGAGACGGCGTGGGCGTGGCTGCAGAAGCTGCGCCGCGCGATGGTCCGCCCCGGTCACGATCTGCTGGCCGGCACGGTCGAGCTGGCGGAGACGCTCGTCGACAGTGGCGGGCGCACCCCGGTACTCGTCGCGGTCGAGCGAGTCAACCGGCAGCGGCTCGGCCGGGTGCGTTTCGGGGTGGCCGACGACGCGCGCGATCCCGTCGCATTCGCCCGAGCGACCATCGCGCGTGGCGCGACCATCCGCGGGGTCGCCGATGGGCAGCGGTTTGCCCGCGTCGGCTACGTGACGGAAGGGTCCGCGGCGCCCGGCGTGCTGGTCGTCGCAGCCGACCTGAAGCGTTGGCTCGCGGGCACGCTGGGCCAGCATGTCAGCCGGCAGCACCTTCCGTACTACCTGGACGAGTTCGCGTTCCGGTTCGACCGGCGCGGCTCCACGGCGCGTGGACTGCTCTTCTACCTGCTGCTCCAGCAGGCCGCGACGACCACGCCGCACCCTCGCGCTCAGCTGGACAACGGACACAGAACGTGACTGCGCTCAAGTGGGTATGCGTACGGATCAGGATGATTTGACCTCGTTGACACCCTCCGGGTAAGGGCGCTACGACAGCCTGGCGGCGTGTGATCCACGTCGATGCAGCGCCGAGCCCGCGGAGTGGCGGCTTGGCCCGGACGGTGCCCTGACGAAGGGTGTAGCACGGTGCGCTGTGTTTCGAGCTGGGAGCTCCTTAAGCGCCGTGCCATACCTATCCGCCCGTCCTTCCCCGCGAAGGAGGTTTCCTGCGCATGAAGCCCCTGCTCAGACGCTGGCCGGTGGTGCTCGCCTGCACCGTGGCCGCCGCGGTGCCGGTGTCGATCACCGCAAGCGGCACCGGGACGCCCTCGGCCCAAGCGGCCACCCGGCAGGCGACGCCTGTCATCGACCCGGACTTCCTGTACGCCCAGCTGTACGACATGTCGAAGGCATACAGCTACCGCATCTCGGGAGCGGACGGTGACCCGCGCAATCCCGCGGACCCGTTCAACCTCCCGCCGACGGTGAACGGCTGGCAGGAATTGGTCGCGCACTGGAAGTCGATGCTCACCGACCAGAGCGTGAACGGTGATCTGGCCGCCTTCGCGACCGTGACCGACCACTACTTCCGCCGCAGCGGGGGCTACCGCTTCGACTCCGACGACGCCGAGGTCACCATCCCGGGTGCGAGCTGCGCCGGGCAGCGGGTGATGCTCGCCGCGCACCCGGACGAGACGCCGGTGCCGACGGACATCGTCGGGCTGATCGACTCCGGTACGACCAGCGGCACCACCGGTTTCGGCGCCGCGCGCCGGCACATCACCGACAGCAACCTCGGCAATGAAGGCGCCTACGACGGGCTCTCCGGGGTCGCCGTCACGATCGGCGAGTACCAGGCGTTGCTGCGCTGGTACGCCGCGAACGGGACCTACCCGAAGCGGACGCTGAAGCTGACGCTGCTCGACGCGTCGCGTGGCAAGACCGCCGACGGTCTGTTCAGCCGTGAGGGCTCCGTCTACTACGCGAACAACCTCATCCCGGCAGGCCCACAGGGCCAGTACACGCTGTTCGCCAACATGGATTCCCTCGGGCTGGACTACCCCGCCCGGCACCTGGGCACCGAGTTCTTCTGGAACAACATCACCGGCGGCGGAGTCGGCCCGTGGTTCACGTTCATCAACGCGACCCCGACGGCGCCGAACCGGGCCTACCCGGACAGCGGCCCTGGCTCCCCGGGCGCCAACATCGCGGGCAACTCGGCGGCGATCGCCCAGTTCCGCGGCAACCTGCAAGCCGCCGTGCTCGCCGGCTTCGGCCAGCAGGGCGCCAAGTACGACTTCTCGGTCCCGCTGGAGAACCCGCTGCGTTACAACCAGACCGGCCAGGCGCCCAACCCGTACAGCGGCGTCGTTCCCACCAAGCCGGCGTATTCCGCGGCCGAGCAGGCGCAGTACTCGCCCGTGCGCGACGACACCGCGGCGCTCGAGGACGAGCAGGCGTTCTTCGACAAGGGCATCCCCGGCTTCACGGTAAGCGGCGTCAAGAACTCGAATAGCGACGAGAATCCCTATGCAGCATCGGTAGATCCAACACGCAAGGCAACACCGATCGTGGGCTACGCCGGCAACCAGACCACGTTCCAGCTCGGTAACGGCACGCCGCAGCCTGGCATGACCACGACGACGGCAGGCACCGGGCCGGGCGCGACGACCATCTCCGTGGCCAGCACGACGAACCTGGCCGCCGGCCAGCCGATCTTCATCGACACCGGTGACAACATCGAGTACGGGCAGATCCAGTCCGTCGGCACCGGAACCGTCACGCTGGCGCAGCCGCTGACCCTTGCGCACGCCAGCGGCGTCCCGTTCTACGTGAACGAGAACCAGCCGCAGGGGTACCTCTCCGACACGATCGAGCACCTGAACTACTTCACCGGTGGCGCCCCGCACGGCCTCCTGCCGCAGCAGCCCACCGAGGAGCTCAAGCGCGCGCTCGAGCTTCCGGCCGAGTGGACGAGCCTGCTGCTGTCCGGCGACGGCGCACTCGGCGCCACCGCGCAGCCGAGCGCCGTCGCGTACTTCGAGACCAGCCCGGTCAAGCCCGACACCACCCGTACCGTGACGTTCGACGCGGGCTTCTCCCGGGACGGTGCGGGCAGCACGAGCGGCCTGAAGTACTTCTGGGACTTCGGCGACGGCACCACGATGGCCACGACCAGTCCGACCGTGACCCACACGTACTCGTCGCCCATCTACGCCGACGTCAAGCTCGTCGTGATGAAGGGCAGCGACACCGCGACGTATCGCCAAGCCGTCGCGGTCGACAGCCCGACCGGTCCACCGCCGGCGACAGACCCCTGCGGAACGTTCAGCCCGGCTGAAGCCGCCAGCGTGACCGCGGCAGCGAAGAGGAGCGCGTCATGACCATACGCGGGATGCGCAAGGTTCGGCGGCTGTCCGTTATGGCGACGGTCGTGCTCGTCGTAGCGCTGGCGAGCGGTGCCGGCGCGGGTCAGTCAGCCGCGGGGCCAACCGCACAGGTGCTGCCGATCGTGGATGCGAACTTCCTCTACAACGAGCTGTACTTCCTCGGCACGAACATGATCTACCGGGTGGCCGGCGCGGACGGTCCGCTCGGCAACCCGAGCGACCCGAACAACCTGCCGACCAACTACAACGGCGCCCAGGAGTTCTACAAGTGGTTCGGCCAGGAACTGACCAACCCGGATCACGACCACATGGGCCCGCTCGGCCGGTTCATGACCGCCAAGGACCACGTCTACCCGACGCGGATCTGGCAGCTCGACGACGAGACCGTGACGATGCCGGGGCAGTCCTGCGCCGGGCAGGATGCGCTGATCGCCGGGCACAACGACAGCACCCCGACATCGACGTTGGTTTCGCAGGGTGCGGAGACCGGCAGCCCCACGCCGATGACCCGGATGCGCGGCGGCAACTGGGGCAACGGCTCGATTTATGACGCCGGGTCCGGCGAGGCCATGGGTATGGCCGAGGTACAGGCGCTGCTGCGGTGGTACGCCGCGAACAACACCTACCCGAAGCGCACCCTCAAGATCGGCCTGTTCGACAACGAGGAAGGCGGGCTGGTCGGGTCCGGGTTCTACTCGCAGACGAACGTCTCGACGCTGGCCGCCCCGGCCAACGCCGGCGACACGTCGGTGCGCGTGACCAGCCGCACCGGCGTCGGGTTCGCGGTCGGCGAGCAGTTGATGATCGACCCGTTCGGCACGCGTGAAACCGTCACCATCACCGCGATCACCAACGCGACGAACACCATCACGTTCACCCCGGCGCTCACCGCGTCGCACGTGCAGGGCGCGACGGTGTCCGCCGGGGTGGCCGACATCGGCGGGCTGATCCCGGACGGGCCGCAGGGCCAGTACGTCATGGTCGCGAACATGGACCAGAACGGCATCGAGTACCCGGCCCGCCACTTCGGCACCGAGCACTACCTGAACAACATCGTGGGTGGCGGTGTGGGCCCGTGGTACACGAACATCAATGCAGTCCCGCTGTACACCACGCCGAACAACCTCTACGACGCGACGGCGATAGCGCGCATCCAGCACAACCTGGCCAACGTGACCGCCTTCCGCAACGCGACGGCCGACGCGGTGAGCCAGGCGTTCCAGGTGCTGGGCCAGAAGTACAACTTCAGCATGCCGCTGGAGAACCCGCTGCGCTTCGACCAGGTCGGCTCGACACCGGTGAACCCGAACCCGACGTCGGTCCCGGCGTACCTGCAGAGCGACATTCCGAAGTACTCGCCGGTCGTCGACGACAACACCGGCCGTACCGATCAGGTGTCGTTCATCCGTGACTGGGGCATCCCGGGCTACGGCATCATCGGCGCGTACGACACGAGCACCAACCCGCAGGTCGGCGGCAACGAGAACCCGTACCCGGTGAACTACGTGAGCAAACCAACGCTGTCGCAGTACGCGCTGTACGACACCAACGACGACACGCCCGAGCATCTGAACTACTACGCCTCGGGTACCACGCACGGCCCGGACGGGCCGGCGTCGCCGTCGGAGGGATTGAAGCGGGCGCTCGAACTGCCCGCGACATGGACGTCGTACCTGATCTCGAAGGACACCTACGGCGGTGCGGAGCCACGCACCGACAACCCGGTCGCCTACTTCGAGACCACGCCGGCCAAGCCGTACCTCAACTCGAATGTCACCTTCGACGCGTCGTTCTCCCGGAACGCGGGCGGGAACACCTCCGGCCTGACGTACTTCTGGGACTTCGGCGACGGCACCACGATGGCGACGACGAACCCGACGGTGTCGCACACGTACTCGTCCAACCCGGCGTGGTACGACGTGAAGCTCGCGGTGAAGTCCGGCAGCACCTGGGACTTCTATCGGCAGGCACTCGCGGTGCGGTTCGTGCCGGCGCACTTCCCCGACCAGCCGCTGGCCAACGAGCCGGCGCCACCGGCCACCGACCCGTGTGGCACGCTGACGCCGGCGGAGCAGGCCAGCATGACTGCGCAGGCCTCTCAGTTGATCAGCCAGCTGAGCGCCGGGAAGACCGAGGTGATCGCCAAGCAGTGAGGGCCGTAGTCGCCGTCGTGGTGCTGGTGCTCGCGGCCGGGTGCGCACGTACCCGGCCGAGCAGCTCAGGGACAGCGTCGTGTGCCGAGCTGTACACGCGCCTGCAGCAGGTCAGCGCCACGGTTTCTGCCACGACCGAGTTGCTCACGAACTCGTTGGGCAGCCAGCAACTCAGCGACCGGATCGCGTTCGAGGAGGAGCAGCTGCGCCAGTCCGCCCAGCTCATGGCGTCCGCGTCGGTGCCGGACACGCTGGCTGCCACGAACCGGCAGCTCGTCGCAGCGCTACAGGCGATGGCCGCCGACTTCGCCCGGGCGGAGGCGCCGGCCGCCCGTGGTGACTTCGCGGCGGCGTCGCAGGCGATGACCGACCAGACCGCGGTGCAGCGCATCGTCGACGCGTCCCAGAAGATCGAGTCAGCATGCGCGTAGCGATCGTGCTCGTCGCCACTGCGGTGCTGGCCGGATGCTCGTCGGCGAAACATGCTCACTCCGCGCCGATGGTGCCGTGGGTAGACACGCTCCCGGCCGCGCTGAAGGCGCGCGCGGCCACACCGGCGCCGCCGTGCCGGGCCGCTTCGCTGCGTGTGGTGGGGCCGGGTTTCCGATTCGACCCGGCGCTGACCGGAGGTACCGGGGCGGCGACGCTGCGCAACGCCGGGCGGACGCCGTGCCGGCTCACCGGGCGGCCCACTGTCCGCCTGGTCGGGGCACCACGCGGGCCCGCGCAGCGACAGCTGCCTGCGCCGGCGCAGTCGCCGGTGTTCCCGACGATCCAGCCGCCGGACACGACGCTTCTGGCATTGTCGCCGGGCGGCACCGCGGTGCTGGGCGTCGACTGGCGGAACTGGTGCGTGCCGGGCGCCGGGCGATCCCGGAAACCGCTGGTGCCGCCACGCGCTGTGCGGGTGACACTGCCCGGCGGCGGCAGCATCGACGTGGGCTACGACGCCGTGCCCGCCTGCGACAACGCGGCGCAGCCGTCGACCGTCGCGGTGCGGCCGTTCGCACCGGCACCGCTGGCCGCTAGCACGCCGTGGACGAGCGCCGAACTCAAGGCGTCGATCGTGGACGCCCACCCGACGCCGCGCGGGACCACCGCACACTTCGGGGTGCGGTTGGCCAACGTGTCCGGTGCGCCGGTGCCATTCGAGCGCTGCCCGCTGTTCGTCGAGGCGCTGGCTCCTTCGGCAGGGCCCGAGGCGCACGAACTCAACTGCGCCGCTGCCACGCCGATCCCCCCCGGCGGCTCGCTCACCTTCGACATGCGCATCCAGGTGCCGACATCGGCGCCACTCGGCAACAACGGCCTGTTCTGGGAGCTCGACCCGACCGGAGCACAGGGCCCCGAGGTTGTGTCGGGGCTGACCGTCACGCGCTAGGGCTTGATTCTCGAGATGCGATGATCTTGGACTTGTGGCTGAAGAGCAGCCACAAGTCCAAGATCACGGCGGAAGGTGCTTACGCCGAGGCAGCTCAGTAGCTGAACTGCTGCATCTGGTTGCCGTAGGGCGAGTAGGTCCAGCCGGTGCGCGTTGCCGGGTCGAGTTGGATGCCGCGCTCGCCCTGAAGCGTGCCGAAGTCGGCGGTGAGCCCGTTGAACGCCGAGAAGAGGTTGAAGTCCTCGCGGAACGACAGCTGGGCGCCGGTGTGCAGGTCGTAGACGCCGACTGCGCTCATCCCGTTGTTGTTCACCTGGTAGTCGCTGCCGCCGAGGAATCCGACGACGAGCACGCCGTGCACGTTGTCCACCACGGGGAACATCGGCGAGCGTGCGCCAAGGTCCTGCAATGCCCCCACGGCGCCGGTGGTCTCGTCGACCTGCTGCAGCCGCGCCGCGGGCAGCATCGGGAAGGAGTACAGCGGGCCGACGGTCAGCTCCGCGTGCCCGGCCTGGTCGGATGCGAGCCCGGTGAGGCAACGGTTGGCGGCGACCATCGGCGCGGCCGTGCCTGCCTCGAGGTCCACGGTGCTGAATCCGGAGCGGCGGATGACACAGAGGTCGCCGAGCAGGGAGCCGGCGAGATCGACCTTCCCGGTCGCCTGCTGCACGTCGATCATGGTGTAGAAGTGCGCGCCGGGCGTGCCGTTGTCGGCGTCCACCGGAGTGCCGAGCGTTCCCGTCGCGGTGTCCATAGGCAGCACGACGTCGGCGTTGTCACCGCTGCGCCAGGCGAGCAGGTCGGCCCGGTGGCGCTGCGCGTCGACGCGCGCGGCGATCAGGTTGTACTGCGTGGACAGATCGACGGGCTGGTCGGCGACCAGGTGGCGGTCGGTGCTGTCGTAGGTGAGCAGGTGCTGTTCCGTGCCGGACCAGGGGTAGGACGCAGCGAGCACACGCTGCGTGCCGGAGTCGCTGCCGTACACGAAATAGACGTTCGAACCGTTCGGCTCCTGGCCGTAGGCCGGGCCGTACGCCCCGGTACGGGGGTCGTAGGTGGACAGCGCGCTGCTGGTTGGCACGCCGGTGGCGTCGAGAGTTGCAGTGCCCACCGTCGAGGTGCCGCCGGGATTGACGTCGAAGTTCGAGATCACCGCGCCGCCGGGCGCCAGGCCGTCGTCGAACTCCAGGGACGACGACGGCGAAGCCTGGCCGAGTGGTTGCCCGGCACGGGTGGCGATCACACGCACCTGGTAGTTCAGAGATGTCGGGACGCCGAGGCCGGTCAGGTCGACGGCGGTGGTTCCGGCACGACCGGGCAGGGGCGTCCAGGCCGCAGACGGGCTGTCGACGCCGTTGGCATCGCGGGTGGTGCCGAACTGGTTGGTGAACGTGTCCAGCAGCCCGTAGATCGTCGGGCCGGGTGCCGAGACCTCCAGCGCCGCGCCGGTGGCACCCGGCACCGACCGGACGTCCCAGCTGACCTGAAGGTTCGGCGCCGCGCGGGTTACGGTCGCCTGGTGCCCGGGCGTTCCGCCGGCCGGCGCCAGGGTCGGTGCGTCCGGGCGCTGATCGGGGCTGCCGCCGTCGATGCGGAACGGCACGACCGCGCCCACCGCGCGGATCGCCGAGTCCTGCATCACCGCCGCGCCGTATACACCACCGCCCGCGGCGAATACCGAGGCGGGCACGGTGATCGTGCCAGTCGTGCCGGTGAGCGGCGCCGAGTAGGCGATGCGGTACATGGGTGCTGCGAACGGGCTCCAGTGGTTGATGGCGGAGATGATCAACTCCGGCTGTTGCACCCCGGTGACACCGGTGATGTCGTAGTGAACGCTCACCGGTTGCCCGACCGGCGTGACCGCTGCGACCACCGGCGCGGGAGCCATCGCGTGGGTGCCATCGGTGGGGCCGAAGGTCAGCGTCTCGGCGGTGCTGGCAAGCACGCGCTCGGGGCCGAGGCGTACCTCGGCGGCGACCGTCACGCGGCGACTTCCCGTCGACACCAGCGGTTGCCCGGCCGCGGCGAGCAGTTCCGCCGGCGTGGCTCGAATGGCCGGGGTCAGCGAGGTGAACTCGGTGCTGCCTACTCGCAGCACATAGCGGAGCGGGCCGTGCTGGGGCAAGCTCGTCGCGTCGATGCCGAAGGTGATCGGGCCGACCAGGGATTCGCCGGTCGGATTCCCCAGCACGTCGTCCGGGCCGGTGAGGTCGATCGCGCCCGGATCGGTGTTCTCGACGAAGTTCGCGCCGGCGTCCCCGATCGTGACGCGGTGCGCCGTGGACAGCCGCACGATCGCCGGCGCGCTCGGCGCCGGGCTGAGCAGGGTCTCGACGGCGCGGGTGATGTCGATCTGCGGTCCGACTGACAGCTGCCGGTCGACCTGCGGTTGGGTCGGGACGTCGCGGCCGGTCTGCTCGAGCAACTGGCGTACCGCGCGCGGGGTGAGTGGATGCCCGGTCGCCTTGCCGACCTGCAGCAGGTCGGCAACGGCGGCGGCGGTCATGGGCGTGGACGCCGACGTGCCGCCCGAAAGCACCGTGACGGCGTCCGAGGGGGTGCAGTTGCCGAACTGCAAGCAGGTGTGTTGCAGCGCCGGGATGTTGTCGCTCGGTGCGGACACGTTCACCCGGGCGCCGAACCCGGAGGAGAACGCGGTCATTCCGTTCAGCCGGGTCTCGGCGAACGTGCCGGTGCGCGAGAGCGGGCCATCACCCTGCGGTGGCGCGGCGATCGTGTCGTCGGTGGTGGTGCCGCCCACGTCGATGGCGCCGGAGTCCGGCACCTCGCTCGGCGTGGTGCTGGTCGCGTCGTCCGCGATCGACGTCGCGCCCTGTCCGGGGCGAGGGATGTCGGTGGGCGTGCTGCCGCCGTCCGGGCCTACCGCGGCCGATGTGTACAGGCGGGTGCCGTCGTTCGCGGAGATCGTCACGACGATGCCGTAGTCGTCGACGATGGTGGACACCACCGAGCGCAGCAGCGGGTCGTCCTCGAGATAGCGGCCCGGGAATCCGACGGTGTCGGTGCCGAACCCGAGGCTGGCGGTGATCACGTCCGGGCGCGGCGTCTGCTGGGCCGCCGCCAGTAGCGCGGCGGCGATGTTGGCGAAGGTCGGCTGCGCAGGCTCGACCAGCCGGTACTGCGCCCCGGGTGCGATGCCGAGCAGGTCGGTGGCCCCCGATCCGACCTCGTCCGGGCGCTGCTGGTCGTGCGGCAGCGGCGCCATCATCGAGAAGTCGAGAAGCACCTCGCCGAGGTTCGGGTCGACGCCCTCGACGCTGCCCAGTGGGTCGACGGTGCCGGACGGGTCGACAGTGTAGGTAGGAATCATCGGCAGCGACGGATAGTCCAGGTAGCGCTGGCCGTTCTGCACGACGGTCGTCGGGCCGAACGTGTTGACGTACGCGTCGTTCATCAACCGGTCGGTCAGGTCGCCGAGTGAAACGTTGGTGATGATCTCGCCTGCGCCGGGCAGTTGATGTAGCCGGCCGGTGATGTCGGCGTACGCACCGGCGAGGTCGACGCCGCCCGCGTTGAGGTAGCTCTGCAGCGACGACTGCAGCCCGTAGTTGCTGGGCAGCACGCTCGCGGTTGCCGCCTCGCGACGCTGGGCTGCTGCCTTGCTCACCCACGAGGGGAGCGGCACCGGGTCTGTGTCAGTGGTCGAGACGTACTCGTCCGGCTCGGCGAAGCTCACCCCGGGCGTGGCACGCAGCGTTGCGGCGGCCCGGGCCGGGTCTGCGACGTGAACCAGGTATGTAACGCCGCCGGTGAGGGGCGCGGCCGTGGTGGCGCCGACCCGGTGCAGCGCCGCGTTGATGCGGGCGTCCGTGGTGTGGGCCGCGCGCCGCCCGTGCCCGGCCGGTGCGCCGTCGACGCGGGCGGTGGGGAGTCCGAGCACGACATCGCCCGTCGCGCCCTCCCGGCGCGGTGCGGACAGGCGGCTGAGCAGCGCATCCCGGCTCGGTCCCGGCTGGTCACCCAAAGGCGAGCGCGCCTGCGGCAACACCATGGCGAACGGGTGCTGACGGCCGCGCGTGTCAGTGCGCACGCCCATCCCGTCTGCGCCCAGGGTGACGGTCGATCCGTCGTAGAGGTGGAATTGCCGGGTACCCAGGCCCGGCGACGGCGGACCCGCCGGTGACGACAGCGGCGCGGCCTGGGCTATGCCTCCGAAGGCGGAGGCGACCAGCGCGACGACGGCAGCGATCGGGGCAACCCGCACGGCGGACTCCTGAGATCACGCTGTACCACCTCCCGTGGTACAGCTGAAGCACGGCGAACGCTACGAACGTTGTAGTCGTCTCGTCAAGGGAAGTTCGGAGATTCGGCCGGTTCGTGCCAAACCCTCAGATGCCGAGCCGAGCGCATGCATCGTCCAGCATGAGGCCCTTGCTCCAAACCACCTCGAAGGCCACCTTGAGCACGGCCGCCAAGTCGGCATGCTCGATCACCACGCTCGTCATGTCATCCGGACCAGCAACCGGATTGGACAGCGCGAACATCACGATCCGCTCGTCGATGATCGCCAGCTTCATCGGCAGCCGCTCCACGAACCGCGCGTGCTCGCCGAGGTCGACGAACCGGCGCACGCCGGCTCGCCGTACCGGATCGCGCAACAGGGAGATCTCGTAGATGCTGCGCACCAGATGCTCCGACGCGGTCTTCATGCCGACCACGTTGCGCTCGACGTCCACCACCGCCGGCTCCTTGCTGAACGCGAGCATCTCGCTGGTGACCGCCGCCTGCAGTTCGTCGAAGCGTTGCGCCAAGGTCTGCCGGTCGCGGATCACCTCGACATAGTCGAGTGGGTCCTGGTGCTTGTTGCCCTCCGCGAACTCGTGTGCCAGTTCGCGCGCGGTGGCTCGGGCTTCGTCGCGCACCAGCTCCATTCGCTGCTCATGCGCCTCCACCAGCCGCCGCATCGCCCGCTCCGGATCAACCGCCACATACTTGGCCGCGCTGCCCGGACGTTCCGCCGCAAGCCCCTTGGCCACCAGGCTGGCAAGCACGTCGTACACGCGCGGGCGAGGCACGCCGGTCGTGCGCGCCATATCTGCCGCGGTCCAACCGTCGCGCCTGATGAGCGCCACGTAGACGCGTGCCTCATAGCGAGTCAGCCCAATGCGTACCAGGCGGTCAACCGCAATCGCATCGGTCACCGCGCGCACGTTAAGTAACGCGGTCGGGCGCGTCAACCAGCGCGTCAACCCCGCTACGGCATGATCTCGGACTTGTGGCCGCTATTCGGCCACAAGTCCAAGATCATCGCGAAGAGCGTCCTACGCCGGCTGGAGCCGCCGCCGCGAGCGGCGGATCGAGGCGACAGCCACGCTCGCCGCGAGCGTCGCAGCAACGGCTACAAGCGCGACAAGCACGAACGGCCACACCGACGAGCCGTGATGCACAACGGTGATGGTCGGCGCCGGCGAAGCGATGTTCGGGAAGGCGCCGCCGCCATCGGGTGCCGGCGCCGGCATGGCGGATACCGCACCCGCGGATGCAAGGTAGCCGACGATCAGCCCGACGCTGACAAGGACCGACGAGGTGACTGTGGTGATGAGTCGACGAGACATTGCGGAACTCCTCTGTTCTTGATGGATGGTTTTGCGGTCAGGCCGGGCAGTGGACGCGCGGATTCCACATCTCGAATGTCCCGGCGGGATTGTGCTGCCAGGCCTACACGTGCAGCGAATAGAACGCCGGCAAGCCGAAACGGTTGGGGGCGTCGGTCAGGTTGAACGTGTGGCCGAACAGCATGGGTGGCGCGTTGTGCGTGGCATCCCACGCCGCCTTGACGACTACGTACTCGACGGCAGCCAAGCGCAGCGTGCCGTGCCGGTCGAGCGCGTAGACCATCGCTTCCGGCTGGTCCGGAAGGATCGCGGGGTCGTTGACCAGGGCCGAGTTGGCCCAGTGCACGCCCATCCCGCCCATGCCGGGCATGTCGATACAGGCGATTCCGTCGACGTCGGTGAGCAGACCGTATTTGTTCTGTTCCGCGACGGCGATGCTGTGGTACTTGTTCGTATCATTCGACAAGCCTTCGCGAAGAAGTGCGAGCACCTCTGCTTCGCGAGGGGTCAGTCCGTTCGGATCCGCCCTGGTCGCCGCGCGTGGTCCGCGCGGAATACCCGACGCCGGCCTCGCCTGCAAGCAAGACGAACCGGCCGGATCCCCTGGCCGCGTCCTCGGGATACTCGTCGAGAACGTCCTTGGAAATGTCCTCGTTCGAGGAGCTCAATCGTCGGTGTGCAGGTATCGACAGCTGTGCGCGCGAATTCCATTTCCCCCCGAATACCTAAGCAGATTCTCGCTTAGTGGCACGGAAGCGGAGCCTGCTTGGTTCAGAGACCACGCTAACGACAGCGGCCGTCCGCGTCGTAGAAGCCCGGACCGGCGAGTCCCGGCCCGGTGAGCTGCGGTCGGTTGGCGCCGCCACCGGGTAGGTACGCGGTGTCGAACCACTGCGTAAAGAACTCGCCGAGGCGAGCCTGGCACGCCGCGCTGCGATTGGGCAGGAAGTGGGCGAAGCCGTCCTCCAGTTGTGCCTCGGTGATGCTGCTGTCGCCGTAGTCGCGCTGGATGCGCGTCAGCGCCCGGACGAAGTTGTCCGGGCCGAGGATCTCGCGCAGCGCGAGGTAGGCGGTGCCGGGCCGGGTGTACGTGAAGCTGCCCGAGAACAGCGTGGCCGGCGTCGGATCCGACGGCGCGGCCGTCCAGAGACGCGTCGACGCGTAATTGGTGTTGAACTGGCTGACCAGACGCTGCTCGAACGCCGCATCACCGGCGGATGTGCCCGCGCCACCTGCGGCAGTCTGCGCATTGCGCGCATTGAACAGGTACTCACCGAGGGTGGCCATGCCCTCCTTGAAGAACGTCAGGTTGTAGTTCGCCTCGGTGACGTGGTCGCCCCACCACTGGTGGAAGTTCTCGTGGTTGAACGTGCGCAGCCCGATCCGCCCGCCCTCGAACGCGATCATCGTCTGCATCTCTTCTTCGAACCCGGCGGAGGGGCGGGCGACCAGAACGCCGTCCGACGTGAACGGGAACGGCCCATTGAACTGAGCCTGGAAGTCGGTGATGTCCTGCTGCTGATCCATGATCGCGAGGTTGGCCTGCTTCTGCGTGGCACTTAGCGAGCTGGCCTGCGCTTCGTAGTAGCGCACGCCGTCGGACGCGAGCCGGGACGTCAGGTCGTAATCGCCCACGCTGTTCTCGACGAGGTAGCTCGCGATCGGCGCGGGGGAGTGCCAGTGGAACGTGGTCGATCCGCCGGGGAATGTCGCGTCCGGCAGGTTGGCCGTCGTGGACACGAGCATGCCGTTGGCGATGGCCTGCTTACCGGCGTTGACCGTGTCGTAGAAGTCGTACGTGGGCTTGGCACTCGGATGGTCGTTGAGCGGCATCCAATCCTCGGTGCCCACCGGTTCGGTGGTGACGAAGCCGCCGTCGCCGGGTGGGTTGTCGGAGCGGAACCAGCCCTCGGTGGAACCGTCGCCATCAAGGTGGACGCCGGGACGTCCGGTATAGGAGATGCTCACCTGGAACGTCTCGCTGGGATGGATGTACTGCGCGGGCGTGATCACCATCTTGTTGGCGGGGCACGGCTCACCGTTCTGCGCGTTCACGTCGTCGCCGGTGACCTGCGGGCTGCACGCCGGCGGCAGCGGGTTGTTGTCCGGCCCCCCGACCGGGTTCACCTGGGAGGCCTGGTGGGAGCGCGGGTCGGGATCGTCGGGCCCGTTCGGGTCGCCCGGGTAGGTGGGCTGTACGAAGCGGAAGGCGGCCGGCTCACCGTTCACAGTCACCGCCTGCACGGTCAGGTCCGGGCCGTCGACCGGGTCGACCGACTGCCGTTCGAGATCCAGGCTGAACTCCGTCATGCACTGCGTCGCCCGGTCGGTGAGCACCACATGGTTGCCGGGCAGGAACTGGTTCGACGCGGCGTCGTAGACCATGTGCACGTCGGTGTGCAGGCTCGTGTAGCCGCCGTTGCCGGTGTCGGGGTAGACGTGGTCGGTGTACTGAGAGAGCGTGCGCGCACCCGCGCCGCATTGCATCGGCGCTCCGGGCGGGGCAGCCGTGGCGGCGCCGGCGGGTGTGGCGGCGACAACCAGCACAGACACGGCAACGAGACGTCGGATCATGATGCTCTCCTCATCCTCAGCGTCCCGCTCCGATGATCTTGGACTTGTGGTCGAATGTCAGCCAGAAGTCCAAGATCACGGCGGGGGACGGCTACGGCCGAGCTCGGTCAACGGTCGGAGCGCGGCCGCCGCTGGCGCGCACCGGACGGTCGGCAACCTGCGGCAACGCTGTGGCGCTGACCGGCGCGGCACTGCCGCCCGGGTAGAGCAGCGCGTTGAGCACCAGTCGCTCCTCCTGCACGGTCCACGACCGGTACCACGGGTCGAAACCGACCATGATCGCGTGTCCGGCGCCGAAGGGCTGATCGACGACGGCGGGACGCCCGGGCAGGTTGGCGTTGGCGTTTACCTCGTAGCCGTAGCAGTTACCGAATCCGGCCGGCCCGCCGCAGTCTCCGGCCGCCGCGAATGTCGCCACCGGCGTAGCGGGCGGGATGCTGCCGCCGTCACCGGCGAGAGTCGCCGGGTCGAAGCTCGGGTCGTTACTGGACTCGCGATAAATCCAGCCCCCGGCGTCCATGCCCCATCCGGCCGGGTCGTCGGTGTTCCAGGTCGCGTCGAACGTCGAGCCCGGCGTGGTGATGCCGCTGATCGTCGTCGTGTTGAGCGTGGTGATGCCGGCGTTGCGGGCACTTGTCGCGCCGCCCGCGCCGCTGCCCAGGTACGTCCCGCCCGCGTTGACGAACGCCTGGACCGCTTGGGCCGGCGTGCCTGCCGTCCCGACCGGCGTGGTCGCCGAGATCGTCGAGCCCGGATCTACGAGCACCGTGTAACCACCGCTCGAAAGCACCCCGTTCGCGAGGTCGGTCGAGGTCAGCTGGCCGATTTGCGATGTGGGGACACCCTCGCGCTGGGTGAGGTCGAACATCGCCTCGCAGTACGTAGTGGACCGGCAGTAGCCGTCGTCGCTGCCGGGGAACGCCGGGTTGGTCGGCACGGTCGTGCCGCCGGTGTAGATGGCGATCTTCGGCAACGCGACGACGCGGTGCGCGACCGGATAGCCGGAAAGGCCGTACACCGGCGTCTGCCAGCGGGCCGCCTCGCCCGCGAGCGTGGCCAGTGGCATGCCCGACACCAGCGCCGCGCCGGTGCCGAAGTGCACGCCGGTCGCGTCGAACGCCGTGGCTGCGCGCGACACCGTAGCGCCTTGCCCGAGCAGCTGATTCACCATCGCCAGCGCGGCGGCCGAGTCGGTGTCGAAGGCGTACAGGTCATGTGGCGTCGGCGGTACGGCGCCCAGCTGCGGCGCGTCGATGAGCCGTGCCTTCGCGCTCTGCGGCAGCGGCTGGGTGAGGAAGCCGTCGCCGGCGAAGCCGCGCAGCAGCGAGTACGACCAGGTGACCTCGTCGTAGAAGTAGTTGAACGGCAGATACGGGTTCTCGCCGAGCACCGCCTGGATCCAGTGCTTGGTGCCCTGCGATAGCGGAATGTACAGCGTGCCTGCAGGCAGGGTCACCGTGGCCGTGCGCACCGGCGACTGTCCTGGCGGCGTGTCGACGGCGAAGTCGCCGAACCGGTGCGCGCTCGAGACGGTCACCGAGTGGTCGAGCCGATACACGCGTACCCCGACGAGCTGAAGCTCGGCCACAGTGTCGGCGACGTCGCCTGCGTGCTTGCCCGGCAGGTAGTAGTAGCCGCACACGTCGGTGTTCGGCTCCTGGTCGATGCTGCTCTGGCCGATCTCGTACTGGTCGACGACCGGCGGGCTGACCTGGGTGTTCTCCTGCACGACGCAGTTCTCGCCCTGGTCGACGGCCTCGGGCCACTGCCCGATCCAGTCGGTGAGCAGGCTGTCTTTCTGGTCCGCCACCACGTCCACCGTGATGTCGATCGCCAGATAGTGGTCGTAGACCTGCTTGCCGTAGTTCTCGTTGTTGCCCTTCTCGTACGTCATGCCGGCCCCGCCCTGCAGCAGCGAGGGCACCGTGTCGCCGTACTCGGGCACGAACAGGTCGTAGGTGTTGTAGTTACGGTACTGGCCGGTCTGGTCGTTGAACGCATTCTGGATAGCCGGGCCGATCACGTTCTGGATCGCGTCCAGCGCCGGATGCGATATCTCGTTCAGCGCGGCGTCCTGGTCCGGCGGGAAGAAGTAGCCGGAACTCTGCTGGTGGGCGTCGATGAAGAACAGGCCGGCGTAGCGGGTGATCGCGCTGATCAGTGCACGGTTCTCCGGCATGCGGATCGTGCCGCGGTCGCGATTCGGGTCGAACGACCACGCGGTGGTGCGGTTGTTGTGGTCGCGGTCGTCGGGTGCGGTGACCGGCTGGATGAACGTGTCCAAGCTGGCCAGCCGGGCGGTGTTGTCGCAGTCCGTCCGGGCGGCCAGTTCGTACAGCTCCTTGACGGACGCCTCGCCGCCGGCGGGCTCGTTGCCGTGCGGGGCGCCGGTGATCCATGCGAACGCCAGCCGCTCGCCGACCTGCGCCAGCGCCTCCTTCGGCGACGTGGTGCCGTCGATGAGGCCACGCCAGAACACCTGGTCGTTGCGCCCGGCGTCGAGGTTGGCGATGTTGCCCGGCGTGCCGATCACCACGTAGTAGAAGGGAACGCCGAGCACGCTCGTCCCTTCCTGAACCATCCTGGCGGCGACCCGGCTGCCACCGTGCGCGTTGACGGCATCGACGACGGCGCGCATGTACGCGGTCAGGTCCGCGGTTTTCTTGGCCGACGGCGTCGAGCCGGACAGGCCGTCACCGGTGGTGCCGCTGCCGAGCGTCGCGCCGAAGAAGTCGTCGTACGTGGGGATGTTCGGGTCGAGCTGCACGGTACCGGCGCAGTTGCCCGCGCTCGGCCGCCCCGGCGCGTCGGCGATCGGGTACTCGCCGCCGACCGAGTCGGCCTGGTCGCTCGAGCGATACGGGCAGAACGTCACCGCGTCGGAATCCGATATTCCGGTGGGGCAGGCTGTGTCAGCCACGGGGTTTCCGTTGACGGGATTCTCCGGCACCGGCGGATTGATCGTCGTCGGGGTGAGGATGTCGGGCCACACTGCCGGCCCCGGCGTCGGCAGGCCGACCGTCCCGGTGCGCAGCCCCCACCAGTTGTCCTGGGCGAGGACCGGCGTCGCGGTATCGGGGCTGGTGCCGTCGGCGGTGGTGTTCAGCACGCCGAACGCGTTGTCGGTGATGTTGCCGCGGGTGATCGTCGACGCGGCGGCACCGACAAGGCGCACACCCGCGGCGAGGCGCAGGTTCTGGTTGTTCTCGGAGTGGTCGCCCAGCGGGTACGGGTCGTTGTTGGGCGTCGGGGCGTAGACGCTCTGGATCGGTGCGCCTTCGCCGTTGACCAAGTTGGACGACACGGTGTCGCCGGTCATCTGCACCGACGCGCCGTCGCTCGCCCGCACGCCGTCCTGCCCGAACAGCGGCCCGGTGGCGAGCGGCAGTGGCGGCGGGATCGGGGTGCTGCCGCCGGACGCCTGGCAGTCGCCGTCGATGACGGTCGGGCCGCCTGCCGTGGGGTCGTTGTAGTTCTGGCAGAGATTGCGCCCCGCAATCTGGTCATTCGTCAGCACGGCTGTATTTCCGGCGCCCTCGACGACCACGCCGGCGGCGTTGTAGTGGTCGACGCGCGTGTGGTCGATCGCCAGGGCATGTGACCCACCGACGTGAGCGATGCCGAAGCCGAACGGGTTGCTGCGGAATCCACCCGGCACCGTATAGCCGTTCGCGCTCTCGTCGACGTCGATGCCGGTGATGTGCGAACGGGTTATCGAGCCCTGCGCATCGACGTACACGACGCCGGCCGTCGCGTCGGCCCCGTTGGCGTCGACGCTGACCCCCCTGATGTCGACATTCGCGCCGATCACCGCAACGAGAACGCCCTTGCCGCTGTGGATGTCCGGGCTGTCCTCGGCAGGTCGGCGCCATGGCGCGCCTCGATGCGTACCTGGTCGGCGCCAGTACCGGAGAGGGTGAGGTCCTTGGCGATCGTGAGTGCGTTGCTTCCCTGTACGCCGGTGCCCTCGACGTACGTGCCGGGGCAGATCTGCACCGTGTCGCCCGGGCGGGCCGCGTCGACCGCGGGCTGGATGTTGCGGAACGGCCCGTTCGAGCAGACCCTCAGCGTGCTTGGCCGCCCCGCGGCCCGCGTGGTGGATGCGAAGCCCGCTATCACTAATACCGCGACGGACAGGATGCCTAGCTGCCTTTTCATCGTCGCCCCCGAAACGCCGGCGGACTACGGAGCATCGGCACGCTACCGTTCTGGGGCGTTATGCCACAAGACGCACGCCCGTCAATGCACGGAGAACCCGCCGTCGACGAAGATCGCCTGCCCGGTGATGTAGCCGGACGCGGGGCTTGCCAGCAGGACCGCGACGCCGGCGAAGTCGTCGGCCAGCCCGTTGCGTCCCACCATCGTCCGGGCGGCAAGTTCGGCCACCCGCTGGGGATCGGAGGACAACCGGGCGTTGAGCGGCGTCATCACGAAGCCGGGCACGAGCGTGTTGCTGGTAACCCCATGCCGCGACCAGGCTTCGGCCTGGGAGCGGGCCAGCGATTCCAGCGCGCCCTTGGAGACGCCGTAGGCACCGCTCGAAACGAACGCACGGTGCGCCTGCTGCGAGCTGATGTGAATGAGCCGGCCGTAGCCGCGCTCGGCCATGCCGGAGGCGTACCGCTGGCCCAACAGGTACGGCGCGTCGAGGTTCAGCGCCATCGTCGCGTCCCAGACGTCGTCGGTCATCTCGCCGAGCGGTGGCCGCAGATTGATGCCGGCGCTGCTGACCAGGATGTCGGGCTCGCCGAACGGCCTGGCTGCCGCCTCGGCGGCGGTGCGCACGCCGTCGCGGGAGCTCAGGTCGGCGCTCACCCAGTCGGTGCGGCACCCGGCGGCGGTCAACTCTTCGACGGTGGCGGCGAGCTCCGCTTCCCGACGAGCGACGATGACGACGCTCGCCCCGGCCCGGGCCAGTGCCGCGGCGATCGCCCGCCCGATGCCGGAACTGCCGCCGGTCACCACCGCGACCCGGCCGTCCAGCGAGAACAGCTGCGACAGGTACGTCATCCCCGCACGATATGTCGACGCCCAGGCCCGCATCAGCGGGCCTGGGCTATAGGCGACAACTAGCGGATCAGGCGGCGACGACGACCTCGGATTCGGACACCTCGGTCACGTCACGCTTCTTGACGTTGATCAGTACCGCGGACGCCACGACGGCGAAGATCCCGAAGATCGCGGCCACCAGGAACCCCTGGCTGGCACCATGGGCCTGCACGGCGTGGAAGGCGTCGACCGCAGCCTGGTCTGCGTAGGCGGCGGGAGATGCCGGCTTGCCGCTCTGCGAGCTCGCGATCAGCTCCTGCAAGTGGTGCTGGGACGCCCCAGCGAGGTTGTCGACCTGTGACTTGCCCTCGCTCTTCGCCGCGCTCGCGAAGGCGGTGGCCAGTACGGCCAGGCCGATCGAGCCGCCGACCTGCTGCCCGACGTTGAGCAGCGCCGAGGCAAGGCCGGTGTCCGTGTTCGTGACCTTGGTGACTGCGACGACGGTCAGCGTCACGAACGCCAGCGCCATGCCGGAGGCCATCACCATCATCGGCGGGAACACGCCCGTCCAGTATTTGGTCTGCGTGTCCACCTGGGCGAACCAGAACAGGCCGACCGTCATGAGCGCCGAGCCGGTCGTGACGAGCGGCTTGGGCCCGACCCTCGGGAGCAGCCCGGTCGCGATTCCCGAGCCCACGATGAACACCGCAGTGAACGGCAGGTAGGCCACGCCGGTCTTCAGCGCGCTGAAGCCCATGACGCCCTGGATGAAGAAGGTCATGAAGTAGAACATGCCGAACATCGCGGCTCCGATGATCAGCATGATCAGGTACGAGGCAGCCCGGGAGCGGTTCGCGAAGATCCGCAGCGGCATCATCGCGATCGGGGATCGTGCCTCATACAGTACGAAGATCACGAGCAGCACCACGCCGCCAGTCAGCGATGCGATTGTCGTGCCGTCGCTCCAGCTGTGGTTCGCCGCGTTGATGAAGCCGTAGACGAGCGCCACCATGCCGGCCACCGAGAGCACCGATCCGAGGATGTCGAACTTGCCTTTCAGCCGCTCTGACGAGTGGATGAACATGAAGCCGCCGATCATCAACGCCACGCCGATCGGCACATTCACGAACAGCACCCAACGCCAGGTGGCGTACTCGGTCAGCAGGCCGCCGAGCAGGAGTCCAACCGCCGCCCCTGCGCCGGACACCCCGGCATAGACGGCGAAAGCACGGTTCCGTGCCGGTCCTTCCTCGAACAGCGTGGTGATCAACGACAGCGCGGTCGGCGCCGCGATCGCTCCGCCGATGCCCTGGACGACGCGGCCGACCAACAGCAGTTCGTAGGTGGTCGACAAACCGCCGAGCAGACTGCCCAGCGAGAACAGGCCGAGCCCGAGTATGAACATCTGCCGCCGCCCGAGAATGTCGGCGGCCCGCCCGCCTAGCAGCAGCAATCCGCCGAACGCGAGCGTGTAGGCGTTGATAGCCCAGGTCATGTCCGTCTGGCTCTTGTCGAAGTAGCGGCCCATCGACGGCAGAGCGATGTTCACGATCGTCGCGTCGAGCACCACCATGAGCTGGGCGCCGGCGATCAGGAACAGCAGGATGCCGGGATGGACCGCGCGCCGCGCGGTGGTCCGCGACGCGGCGGTGGTGATCTCGCCTTGTGCCGTGTCTGTCACAGAAAGCTCCGTAAGTCTCGTGGTCAATTACACTGGTAGAGAACGCGGCCGTCTCCTAAGGTCAGGACAGTAACGGGGCTCGATAGGGAACGCAACCGTTTTCTATCGGGTAAGCTCAGCCGTAACACAGGAAAGGTTCGAGGAAGTGACGGCACTCATCGCGCGGCAACGCAAGCGGGGGGCAGAGCTCGAGGACGCGATCCACGACGCGGTCTTCGCCGAGCTGGCTGACGTCGGCTACGCCGGCTTCACGGTCGAGGCCGTCGCTGCGCGGGCGAAGACCGGCAAGGCAAGCATCTATCGTCGGTGGGGCACCAAGCAGGACCTCGTCGTCGAAGCGTTCCTGGCTCGCTTCGGCGGCCCCGGCGACATTCTCGAGGAGCTGCGCTCCGAGCCCGGCGCGACGACCCGCGAGCTGCTGGTGAGATTGGCCACTCGCATCTGCGAGGCGTCCGACGCGGCCGGCGAGGTCATGCGCGCCGTCGCGTGCGAGGCCACCCGTGACCCGGAACTTGCCGCCGCCGTCGAACAGAAGGTGCACAATCCCAAGCGCGCGGCGTTCGTCGAACTGCTGCGCCGCGGCGTCGAGCGCGGCGAGGTGCGGCCGGACGCGGCCTGCTCGCTGTACGCCGACATCCTGCCGGCGATGCTGACGTATCAGATGGTCCTCAACAACCAGCGGGTCACGGAGCAGGACGCCATAAGGATCGTCGACCATGTGGTGCTGCCGCTGATCGCCCCGGCCGGCTAGCCGTTGCTTCCGCGATGATCTTGGACTTGCGGCCGGACAGCGACCACAAGTCCAAGATCACGCGCCGTCGAGAGGGTCGGCCCGCGGCGGCAGCGGTACGAGGCGCACGGTCCAGGAGGCCGGCGCGGCGCGCAGCTCGTACTGCGGCAGCACACCGGGACCGCACGAGGCCGTGCCCAGCCCGTTCTGGGCGACGTCGATGTTGACGTACAGCTCGTCGCGGGGCACCAGATCGCTGGGATGCCGGGCGGCGTCGAGGTCCTCGTTGGTCCACCGGCGCACGGTCAGCTCGAATGTCGGCACACCCTCGATGCGCACACCGCCGTCCGGTCCGAAGAGCTCCGCCCAGCGAACGAGCCGCCGGTTGCCGTTCTCCTGCGGGAACGCGTACGGCGTCTGGAGTTCCTCGACTCGACGACGGAAGCGGCCTATGCGCAGCGCCTGCGTGCTGTCCGAGTAGGCCTCGCCGGGCCCGCCCCCGAACCACTCGACCTCGGCGATGCTCGCCGGCAGTGCCAGCCGCATGCCCAGCCGGGGGAGGGGCACCGGCCAGTCGCCGTCCGGCTCGGCGTCGACGGTGAGGACAAGTGCGCTGCCGTCCGCGCGCCAGCGGTAGCTGACCAGCATCCCCAGGTCGGTCGCGGCCGCTGCCACCCGGGTGCGCAGCACGAAGTCGTCGCGGTCGATCACCCGATGCGTGAGCCGGTCGAGGCCGATCGCCCGCCACGGCGTCGCGACCGACGGCCCGAACACCGCACGGTCGTTGTCGGTGGGCGCGCGCCACAAATCCAAGCGCGGGCCGTGCACCGGCATAGCGCCCAGCCGGGTCAGCATGGCCCTGTCGAACTGCGCCGTATCCGGACGCCCATACGCTGCGGTACGGGTTGGCGCCGGCGTGATCTGCCGCTGCGCGAAGGCGATTTCGTGCCCTGCAGGTGCCCACGGCATGTCGTGTGCGAGCACGGCGCGCACGGTCAGCCAGCTCTCGGCATCGGCGCGGGAGAGCGCCGGCGGGGGCACCCCGATCGTCTCGTGCGGGCCGATCGGCACAACGTCGAGCTCGCCGCTCTCGACGGGCACACCCTCGACCTCGTACGTCCACTCGAATCGCAGGTCGGCAGAGTCGGCGAAGTCGTGCAGGTTGCTCACCGCGACCATATCGTCCAGCGTGATCCGCACCGGCGCGATAACCGCCTTGAGTTCGACCAGCCCGGGCGACGGCGTGCGGTCGGCGAACAGCAGCCCGTCCATGACGAAGTTGCCGTCATGCAATACCTCGCCGAAGTCGCCGCCGTAAGCGAAGTGGCCGGGCCGCCGGATCCCGTGGTCGATCCACTCCCAGACGAACCCGCCCTGGCAGCGCGGGTAGGTTTCGAACAACTGCCGGTATTCCAGCAGCCCGCCCGGCCCGTTGCCCATCGCGTGGGCGTACTCGCACAACACGAACGGCAGGCCGCGCCGGTGCGCGTCCCGTGCCGGATCGCTGATCGCCGGTTCTTCGCGGCGCCCAATTGCGGCGACCTCGTCATGGGTGGCGTACATGCGGCTGTAGACGTCGACGTAGCCGCAGTCCGCGTCACCCTCGTAGTGGACCGGGCGCCCGGGGTCACGCTCGTGCGCCCACGCGGACATCGCCTTGAGGTTCTGCCCCGTTCCGCTCTCGTTGCCGAGCGACCACATGATCACCGACGGGTGGTTCTTGTCGCGCTCGACTGTGCGCCGGATGCGGTCGAGATACGCCGCTCGCCACCGCGCGTCGTCGCTGGGGTTGCCGCGCCAGTCGACGACCGCGAAGCCGTGCGTTTCCAGGTCGCACTCGTCGATCACGTAGAGCCCGTACTCGTCACACAGGTCGAGGAAGTCAGGGTGCGGCGGGTAATGGCTGGTGCGAACGGCGTTGATGTTGTGCTGCTTCATCAGCCTGACATCGCTCAGCATCTCGTCGGTGGTGACGGCGCGGCCGCGGTCCGGGCTCCACTCGTGCCGATTGACGCCGCGGAACAGCACCCGCCGGCCGTTGACGGTGAGCAACCCGTCGCGGATCTCGACGGTGCGAAACCCTATGCGCAATGCGATGCGTTCCCCGCCCGCGTCGAGCGTCCCGGAGTAGAGGTGCGGAACTTCGGCCGACCAGGGCGTGATGTCGTCGACGCGGTGCGGCCCGGCAGCCGGCACGTCGACGAGACCGAGTGACGGCACGGACAGCAGCGCCCGCATGTCCGTCTCGACGCGCAGTATCCCCGCCCCGGTGCGGTCGTCGTAGTCGGCATGCATGAAGAAGTCGTCGACAGCGCCGGAAGGGCGGGCGAGCAGGGTGACGTCGCGGAAGATCCCCGACAGCCACCACATGTCCTGGTCCTCGAGGTAACTGCCCGGCGACCACTGGTGCACGTGCACAGTCAGCTCGTTGCCCGCCCGGAGCAATAGCGCCCCCACGTCGAACTCGGTGGTGAGCCGGCTGCCGGTGGACCAGCCCAGCTCCGTACCGTTCAGCCAGGCTGTAAACGCGGAGTCGACCCCGAGGAAGCGCAGCACCGCGCCGTGTCCTGGCCAGTCGGCCGGCAGGTCGAAGCGGCGGCGATATTCGGCGGTCGCGTTGTCGTCCGGGACGTGCGGCGGCTCGATCGGAAACGGGTAACGCACGTTCGTGTACGCGGGCGCGCCGAAGCCGGAAAGCTGCCAGTGACCCGGAACCTCGATGCGCGTGTAGCCCTCCTTGCCGGCGAGGCGGAACCGCCAGGTGCCGTTCAGGTCGAGGCGAGGCGCATCCGACACCGCGTGCGCTCGCGGTAGCCGCCGGCCGGCGCCCGGTGCGAAACTGCCCAGCGGACCCATGGTGCGTGAACGTACACAGCCCTGCGTCGGTGAGTACGTTGGGAACGAACTGCACCGACCGACGCCGACGCGAAGGGACGGACAGGCCATGACGGGTACCGCAGCCGAGCAGGCAGCGCAGACGCAGCGTGCGGCCGAGCCCGACCACCGTTGGTGGACCCTCACCGCCGTCAGCCTCGGCATCTTCATGCTGTTGATCGACATCACGATCGTGAATGTCGCACTGCCCGACATCCAGAAGGAGCTCGCCAGCAGCTTCTCCGACCTGCAATGGGTCGTGGACGCCTACGCGCTCACCCTCGCCGCGGTGCTGCTGACCAGTGGGTCGCTGGCCGACCTGTTCGGCCGTCGGCTGTTGTACCTGATCGGGGTCTGCGCGTTCACTGTGGCGTCGCTGCTGTGCGGCGTGGCGACGGGGACCCTGTTCCTTCAACTCGCCCGCGGCTTCCAGGGCGTGGGCGGCGCGATCATGTTCGCCGTTTCGCTGGCCCTGCTCGCCGACGCCTTCCGCGGCAAGGACCGCGGAATCGCCTTCGGCGTCTGGGGCGCCGTCGCCGGGATCGCCGTCGCGATCGGTCCGCTCGTCGGTGGTGCGCTGACGTCCGGCCTGTCCTGGCGGTGGATCTTCTACGTCAACCTGCCGATCGGTGTCGTCGTGCTTGCGATCACGGCTTTCCGGGTGCGCGAGTCGAAGGATCCGAGCCCCCGCCGCCCGGACTGGTTCGGCTTCGTCACATTCACAGCGTGCCTGGCGTTCCTCGTATTCGGCTTGATCAAGGCCAGCGACCGCGGGTTCACCGACTCGCTGGTGCTCGGCTGCCTCGCAGCTGCGGCGGTGCTGCTCGCCGTGTTCGTCGGGGTCGAACTCGTCAGCCGATATCCGATGTTGGACCTGGGCCTGCTCCGCAAACCCACGTTCACCGGAGGCTCCATCGCCGCGTTCGGCATCTCCGCGTCGCTGTTCTCGATGCTGCTGTATCTGACGATCTACCTGCAAGACGTGCTCAGCTACACGCCGTTCCAGACGGGCCTGCGGCTGCTCACCGCCACCGGTGGACTGTTCGTCGTCGCGGGCATCGCGGGCCGGTTGTCGTCGTATGTGCCGGTGCGATGGCTGATCGGGCCGGGGCTGCTGATCATCGGCATCGGGCTGCTGTTGATGCGAGGGCTGACCGCCGAATCGCAGTGGACGCACCTGGTGCCCGGGCTCATCGTCGCCGGCGTAGGCGCCGGACTGGTCAACCCGCCGCTCGCGTCCACAGCGGTCGGCGTCGTTCCGCCGCGGCAGGCCGGCATGGCCTCGGGAGTGAACTCCACGTTCCGGCAGGTGGGCATCGCTACGGGCATCGCCCTGCTCGGATCGCTCTTCGCGAGCAAGGTTGCCAGCGCCGCTGCCGACGCGTTCGCCAAGGTGCCGGGCATAGGTCCGCACGCCGCACAGATCAAGGCGTCGCTCACGAACGGGGAGCTCGGCAAGACGCTGCTCTCGCTACCGCCGCAGGAGCGTCGCCCGGTCGCCTTCGCGGCGCGTTCGGCGTTCACCACCGGCCTGAACTACATCCTGCTGGTCGCCGGCATCATCGCGCTGGTGAGCGCAGTGCTGTCGCTGGCGCTGATCCACACTCGCGATTTCATCAACGTGGAGACGGTTCCGGGGGGATGAGCGACTACGAGCGGGACGAGACCGGCGCGGAGCGGCTGGACCGCAACTACGCCGAGTTGCTGCAGGAGCTGCGCGTCGCTCAGGCGGGCGTGCAGATCCTGTTCGCGTTCCTGCTGACGATCGCCTTCCAGCCGCGCTTCGCGACGCTCAGCTCAGTGCTGCGCGGCCTCTACGTCGCGACGCTGCTCTGCGCCGCAATCGCAACGGCGCTGTTCATCGCGCCGGCTGCGGTGCACCGGGGGGTTTTCCGGCGCCACCTCAAGCATGAGCTGGTGAGCTGGACCGGCCGGCTGGCCGCCGTCGGACTGGTTTTTCTCGCGCTGACAGTGCTGGGCGCAGTGCTGCTGGTCGTCGACGTCGTCGCCGGTGCGGTGACGGCGTGGATCCTGACGGCCGTTCTGGCATGCCTGTTCGGATGGCTGTGGTACCTGATGCCCTACCGCTTGCTGAACGCCCACGACGCGCTGCCGGATGACGCACCCGACAGTGAGCGAACTCGCGGGCAGCACGCGTCGTGAGCCCGCTGGACGCCTAGGATCAACGTGATTAGCCCGGGCCATCGCCGCACCCCGACGGAGGAGCTGTGACACGTCCCGATGACGATCGCGAAGTTCCCGAGCGCCCCGGCTCGGACGAGGACAGCGGGCTGCCCGAGTTCGAGGCGCCCCTCGAAGCAGAGCCTGCCGATGTCTTGGAGCAGGCGCAGGAACTACCCGCCGACGACGACGAGTACCGCTCGGCCTGAGGCCGGCTGGCCGCCGGCGCTGCGTCGGTGAGCAAGCACGCAGGGCGGCGGTTCGCCGCGGAAATAACCGGCGGCGACGCGTCGTTGCACCCGACGTCCGATCCGGTGCGTGTCCCCGGGTCCCACAAAACAACCGCCGCCGCGGACGATCGTTCGGCTGAAGCCGCGGCGTGCCTCGCGCCGTCAGGCGACCGCACCGGGTCGGACCCCGAAGTCGGGCACACTTGCCACATGAAGGGTGACCGCGTCGAGATCGTGATCGATGCCGGCGACAGTGCGCTGACCTACGAGATCATCGCCACCCGGGCCGGCAGACGCGTGGAGATCAGCCAGGGTCGCGGCGCCGTCGAGGTCACGGAGGTGACCCGGCGCGGGACGCCGGTGCGCACCGCGCGGTTCATGGCATCGCGGGTGCTGGCCCTGGTCGAGCACCCGGCCGCTTCCTAGATGTGCTCCCGCCAGGAGTAGCGGGGCTCGTAGCCGAGCACCTCCCGCGCACGGTCTATCGCGAGCAGCGTCCCGAACTCGCCGGGGTCGCGATTCAGCCGGACGCCTGGGAATACCTCGGCGAGCAGGTCCGCCGACGGGCGGTTCATGACGGTGTCCGCCGCAGCGATCACGAAGGCCGGACTGCCGGCGACCGCGTGTGCGGGTGCCGCAAGCGCCAGTCGGCAGGCGGCGGCGACATCCCGCTCGTCGACGTAGCCCCACAGGTTCCACTTGCGCAACCAGGGGTCGTCCCAGAACGACGGAAACCTGCCGTAGTCGCCGGGCTGCATGATGTTGGAAATGCGCAGCGCGACGAACGGTGTCCCCGACCACTGCGCGACATGTCCGGCGACGGTCTCGCTGGCGACCTTCGACAGCGCATACGTCGTCGTCGGGAACGGGTAGTGGTCTTCGTCCACGGGCGCGTAACGCGGCGCGACGTCGAAGGGCAAACCCAGTGTCGTCTCGCTCGATGCCCACACGACCCGGCTGAGGCGAAGCGTTGCGGCGGCGGTGAACACGTTGAAATTCATCGTCGTGTTCGCGTTGAACGTCACGGCCGGCGGGTACAGACCGGGTGCCGGGATGTTAGCCAGGTGGACGACGGCATCTGCCCCGGAAAGCGCCTCGACCGCTTGCCCGAAGTCGGTGAGGTCGGCGCGCATCATGCCCGCCTCCCGATCCGCGCGCGTGACGGTGATGTCGGTGCTCACGACGTCGTAGCCGTTCTCGAGCAGGTCGCGGACCACGGACCGGCCGGCCTGACCGCTCGCCCCGGTGACACAAATCCGATCGGACACCTGCTCAGGATGTCATCGGCGCCCAGGGGAGCGTCAGCGGCCCGGCGGCCGGCAATCCCAGCCGGGCGGCGAGCCCCGCGAACGAGCCCCATCCCGTCCAGCCGACCTCCGCGCCGGGACTCTCACTCGACCGGGGCGGGCGGATCCGCTCGATCGGCGGCAGCGCCGGGTAGCTCACCAGGTCGACCTCGGCGGTGGCGGGGATGCCGGCGCGCTGCGCGGCGAGTTCGGCGGCCCGGTCCAGCCCGCCGAGGACGTCGACGAGTCGGCGATCGCGGGCATCCGCGCCGGTCCATACCCGCCCACGCGCCACGGCGTGCACCTCGTCGCGGGACATACCGCGGGAGGTGGCCACCTTGCCGACGAACATCTCGTAGACCCGATCGAGCCAGCCGGCAAGCGCCTCCTGCTCGGCCGACCCGTACCGCGTTCGGGTACTGAACATCCGGGCCAGTTCGCCGATCGCGACACTGTCGTAGCTGACGCCGAGCCGGTTCCACAAACCGTCGGTGACGAGCTTGCCGGCCAGCACCCCGATCGAGCCGGTGATGGTCGACGGCTCGGCAACGATCACGTCGGCGCCCATCGCCACGTAGTAGCCGCCCGACGCTGCGATGTCGCCCATCGACGCCACCACCGGCTTGCCCGCCGCCCTGGCCTGGCCGACCTCGCGCCAGATCGCGTCCGACGCGACAGCCGAGCCGCCCTGGCTGTCGATCCGGAATACGATCGCCTCGACGTCCTTGTCGCGCGCCGCCGCCCGGAACGCCGCGGTCACCGTGTCGGAGCCCATCCGGTTTCCGCCCGGGCGGCGCCCGCTCTTGCCGGACGTGATCGGCCCGAGACCCCAGATCAGTGCGACCGTGCGCGCCTTGCGAACGGCGCGCGGGGCAGGCACCGGCGGGTGCGCGTATCGCGAGACGTATAACAGCTTGACCGATTCGCCGGCCCGCTTCCGTACCTCGGCGTACAGTTCGTCGCGATAGCCGATGCGGTCGACGAGCCCGGCGGCGAGCGCCTCCTCGGCGGCGACGGGTGGCTGGTTGACGAGCTCGCGCACCCGGACAGCGGCCAGTCGACGTCCGGCCGCGATGCCGTCCACGACCTGATCGACCACGGATGTCGCGAGCTGCTGCATGGCCTCGCGGTGCGCGTCGGAGAAGGCCGAGCGCAGCAGGACATCCGCTGCGTTCTTGTACTCGTAGCGCTGGCCCAGTTGCGGCTCGACCTCGAGATGGTCGAGCGCGCCGCGCAGGAATGGCGTACCCACTGCCAAGCCGCCTAGCGTTACGTCCCCGCTCGGCTGCAGCCAGATCTCGTCGAAGGCGGTCGCGAGGTAGTACGGGACAAGCCCGGGCCCCCACTCGCCGAACGACTCGGCCCAGGCGAGGGCCGGCTTGCCGCTGGCGCGGAACGCGAGCACGGCGTCGCGCAGCTCCTGCGCTCGCGCGAACCCCATGCGCGACGGACCGACCTTGGTCAGGAGCATCGCGACGCGCTCGTCCCGGCTTGCCTTGCGTAAGCCGGCCAACACGTCCTTGAGTCGTGCCTGCCGGCGTTGCAGAAGCGCCGACACCGGGTCGGCGGGTACGCCCTGGGCGAGTGGCTCGGTGAGGTCTAGTTCGAGGATCAGCTGCGCACGCATATCTAGGACGCTAGCTCGGCGAGCCCGTCCGCATCGACAACGTCGATCACCGCGTAGCGCACCACGATCAGCCCGTCGTGTTCCAGGTCCTTGAGCACCTTGTTGAGCGAGGGGCGCCGCACGCCGAGCATCGCGGCGAGCGTGCGCTGCGGAAGGCGGACGATCGCCGCTACGGCCTCGTCGAGCAGCAGCCGCGCCGCCTGCGCGACCAACGGCTGCCCGAGCAGCGCGGCAAGCCGGTGTTGCGTGCCGGCCAGGCGCTGCGCCGCGCTTCCCATCCAACGGCGGGCGAGATCCGGATGCGCGCCGAGCAACCGGTCGAAGTCGGAGTGCGGCAGGTATAGGCAGCTGCCGTCCTGCGTGGCCCGGGCTGTGTAGGGCGCCGGCATGTCGAGCAGCAGTGAGATGTCCCCGTCGACATCACCAGGCCCGAGTTCGCCCACGACGGCGCGACGGCCGCGCGAGCTGAGAAGCAACTCGTAGCGTCCGTCACGCACCAGCCACACCCCGCTTGCGCGCTGCCCGGCTCGAAAGAGCACTCCGCCTTTCGCCACCTGTCGTGGCGCGCCGCCGAGCCTGGTGAGCTCGCTCGCGGACAGCGGCGCTGTGGCACCCCGACCGGCGCTGCGGGCTGCCCAGGCGGCTTGGCGAATCAGCACGTCGAGCTGGCGTTCATCGGCGTTGATGAGCTGGAGGGCATGGCTGAGCGCGGACGCGGGCGGGCGTGGCACGCGGGCATTCTGGCACTCAGCCAGCGACTGGTTCGACCACCCCGGTGCAGGGATCGATGCGGTCGGCCAGCCGGGCGCGCCTGCGGGCCGAGGCGCGCAGGAACGTCGCCAGCGCAGCGCGCAGCCGCGGCTCGGATGGCGCCGGGTCCGGCACGACCGGCGCGTCGGGCAGCGCCGACGAGGCGAGGGGTGCGGTGTTGCGGACTGCGATGTCGGATGCGATGGGCAGCATGGCTGAACCTCTCTAGTTGCGCACCGGTGCGGTGCTGGAGCGGATGACGAGTTCGGTGGGCAGAACGATGCGTTCGTCGGTGAACGTCGGGTCGAGCAACATCCGGCCGAGCGTCCGGCCCTTGTCGCGGATGGGCTGGCGCACGGTCGTGAGCCCGGCCGCCTCGGCGGCGGGGATGTCGTCGAACCCGGTAACGGAGATGTCGCGGCCGGGCGAAAGACCTCGGCGGCGCATGGCCTCAATGACGCCGAACGCCAGGACGTCGCCGCCCGCGGCGATGGCAGTGGGCCGGTCCCGGCGGTCGAGCACGAACTGTGCGGCGGCGAGCCCGGACTCGACCGAGTTGTGGCCCCCACTCACGAGCGTCACCCGGGCGTCCGCGCCGAGTCCCTCGCGCAGCCCCCGCGCGCGCAGCCGGGCGTTGGTGTAGAGGACGGTCTCGTCAGTGATCTCGCCGGGCACGTCGGTGGCCCGGCCGGCGTCGACGACCATGGCGACGTTGGTGTGACCCAGCCGGGCGAGGTGCTCGCCGACGGCACGCGTGGCGCCGACCTCGTCGATCACCACGCGCCGGCCGGGCACGTCGTGGTCGGAGTGCGCGAAGGGCAGGCCACGGCTGGCGATCACGTCCAGCGCCGGATGCCCCACGTCGACGCAGTAGGCGGCGATGCCGTCGACGACGGCACCGCGCACCGTCTCGACCGACTCGCGCAACACGTCGGCGTCGGTGTCGGTGTCGTAACGGGGCAGCGGAATCAGCAGCAGGCCGGTGCGGGTGCGCTCGGCGACTTCGGCCAACCCGGCCAGCAGCCCCACCGCGAACGGGTCCGAGAACGCATAGGACAGCTGCTCGGTGAGCAGCAGCCCGATCGCACCGGCGCGGCGGCTGCGCAGGGACCTGGCCGCAGCGTCCGGGCCGGCATAGCCCAGCTCGCGCGCCGTGGCAAAGATTCGCTGGCGCACCTCGGCGGAGAGCTGCTCGGGCTTGTTGTACGCGTTGGACACGGTGGACGGCGAGACGCCGGCGGCCGCAGCGACATCCTTCATAGTCGCGCTGGCAGGCATGGCATCCACTTCCTCTGCATCGATTTACTAAATCGTTCGACTAGAACGATACAGAAGACAGTTGCTGCGCGCCACGTTTTTTTGCATGTCCCAAGGGTCGCGAAGTCGATGGCCACCTGGAAGGGGATGTCCAAGGTGGTTCCGCCATATCGCCTTCGTAACGTTAAGGAGACCGCAGATAGACCGTTCAGACAGCTGAGCCGTCCGTTCGTCGCCGTGGCGATAGCCTGCGCGCATGCCTGACGACTGCCTGTTCTGCAAGATCGTCGCGGGTGAGGTGCCGGCGACGAGGGTGCACGAGGACGACGAGACGCTGGCCTTCGCGGACCTGAACCCGCAGGCCCCGACCCATGTGCTGGTAATCCCGAAGCGGCACATCGCCGACGTCCTCGAACTGGCCAAGGACTCGGAGGCGGCCGGGGCCCTGCTACGCGGCATCAGAGCCACCGTCGAGGCGGCAGGTCTTTCCGAGTTCCGCGTCGTGTTCAACACCGGGGCGCAGGCAGGCCAGACGGTTTTCCACGTGCATGCGCACGTGCTCGGCGGCCGCCGGATGCAGTGGCCGCCGGGCTGAGCGCCGGTAGAGTGGGATCGCCACATCTATCCGGCCTCAGCGCGGAAAGTAGGAACGAACCCGACTTGTCAGACGCCCAATCCAGACCTGAGCGCGTCTCCACCACCCTCGTCGTCCCCGGCGACCAGGCGATGGTCGCGCTTCTCGGTTCCCGGGACGAGTTGCTCCGGGTCATCGAGAAGAGCCTCGACTCCGACATTCACGTTCGTGGCAACGAGATCACGATCACGGGCGACCCGGCCGACAACGCCATCGCCGTGCGCTTGTTCGAGGAATTGCTCGAGCTCATCAGCGCAGGCCAGCACCTGACTCCGGACGCGGTGACACATGCCGTCGGCATGCTGACCACCGACACCGGCGAGCGGCCGGCCGAAGTGCTGAGCCTCAACATCTTGTCGCGCCGGGGCAAGAACATCCGTCCCAAGACGCTGAACCAAAAGCACTATGTCGACGCCATCGACAGGCATACCGTCGTCTTCGGCATCGGCCCGGCAGGCACGGGCAAGACCTACCTGGCTGTCGCGAAGGCTGTGCAGGCGCTGCAGGCCAAGCAGGTCACGCGCATCATCCTGACGCGGCCGGCCGTCGAGGCGGGCGAGCGGCTCGGCTTCCTGCCCGGCACGCTGTTCGAGAAGATCGACCCGTACCTGCGTCCGCTGTTCGACGCGCTGCACGACATGATCGAACCTGACTCGATCGCGAGGCTCATGCAGTCCGGCACGATCGAGATCGCCCCGCTCGCCTACATGCGCGGCCGGACCCTGTCGGACGCCTTCATCATCCTGGACGAGGCGCAGAACACCACGCCCGAGCAGATGAAGATGTTCCTGACCCGGCTCGGCTTCGACTCCAAGATCGTGGTGACGGGGGACATCACGCAGATCGATCTGCCCGGGGAGACACGCAGCGGCCTCAAGGTCGTCCGCGAGATCCTCACTGACATCGACGACGTGCACTTCGCCAACCTGACCAGTAACGACGTCGTGCGGCACCGGCTGGTCGGCGAGATCGTCGACGCGTACGCGCGATACGACGAGCATGCGCACGCCCGTCCTGCCCCGTCGCAGCACGCCAAGCCACGCCGCTGAGGCGGCGATGACCGCTCGCGCGAAGAGCCAGGAGACACCGTGAGTGTCGAGATCAACAACGAGTCCGGGGTCGCCGTCGACGAGCGGGCGCTGGCCGACCTGGGGCGCTACGTGCTGGACGCCATGCGAGTCAGCCCCCTGGCGGACCTGTCCGTGGTGCTACTCGACGCCGAGGCGATGTCGGCGCTGCACCTGCAGTGGATGGACCTCGACGGACCCACCGACGTGATGGCCTTCCCCATGGACGGCACCGACGAGTTGCTCGAGCGTGCCGACCACCCCGGCTCGCTCAGCGACGAGCGGCCGGCGCCCGCCGCCATGCTGGGTGATGTCGTGCTGTGCCCGGAGGTCGCGGCCGTCCAGGCTCGGGAGGCGGGACATTCGCTCGAGGCGGAGCTGCACCTGCTCTGCACGCACGGCATCCTGCACCTGCTCGGATACGACCACGGCGACGCCGAGGAGGAGCAGGCGATGTTCGAACTGCAGGCGCGCATCGTCCGTGGCTGGGCGGCCATGACCGGCCGCGGGCCCATACGTGCCCCGCTGCCAGGCACCGGTGGCGAGGTGCGTGACTCCGGTGGCCGGCGGTGACCAACGCCGATATAGCCGTACTGGTACTGGCGATCTGCTTGGTGCCGCTCGGCGGGGTGTTCGCCGGAATCGACTCGGCGCTGGCCTGGGTGTCGGTGGCCCGCGTCGAGGAGATGGTGCGGGAGGGTCGGCGCGGTGCCCGAACGCTGCTGACGCTCCTGGGGGACCGGGCCCGCTACACGAACCTCCTGCTGCTCCTGCGCGTTACCTGCGAGCTGACCGCGACCGTGCTCGCGACCATCGTGGCGCGGGCGCAGTTCGGCGGGCGGTGGCCGGTCGTGCTGCTCACGGTGGTCGTCATGGTCGTCATCTCCTACGTGCTGGTCGGGGTCGGGCCCCGCACGCTCGGCCGTCAGCATCCGTACCGGGTGGCGCTCGCCAGCGCCGGCATGGTGCGCGTGCTCGGCCGGGTGTTCGGTCCGCTTGCGTCTCTGCTGATTCTGATCGGCAACGCGCTGACGCCCGGACGAGGCTTCCGGGAGGGACCGTTCTCGTCGGAGGTCGAGCTGCGCGAGCTCGTCGACATGGCCGAGCAGCGCGGCGTCGTCGAGCACGGCGAGCGGGAAATGATCCAGTCCGTCTTCGAGCTGGGCGACACGATCGCCCGCGAGGTGATGGTGCCGCGCACCGAGGTGGTGTGGATCGAGAGCAGCAAGTCGGTGCTCCAGGCGCTCGCCCTGGCGTTGCGCAGCGGTTTCTCGCGCATCCCCGTGATCGGGGAGAACGTCGACGACATCGTGGGTGTCGTCTACCTCAAAGACCTGGTCCGCCGTGCCCAGGACGCCGAGCGTGCCCGCACGACCCGCGTCGAGGAGCTCATGCGGGCTCCGGCCTTCGTGCCGGAGTCCAAGCCGGTCGACGAGCTGCTGCGCGAGATGCAGGCGCACCGCACGCACATCGCCATCGTGATCGACGAGTACGGCGGCACGGCGGGGCTCATCACCATCGAGGACATCTTGGAGGAGATCGTCGGTGAGATCACCGACGAGTACGACGACGAGAAGCCCCCCGTCGAGCGCTTGGACGCCGACACCGCGCGGGTGACGGCACGGCTGTCCGTGGAAGATCTCGCCGACCTGTTCGACGTCGAGCTGCCCGAACGCGCGGATGTCGAGACCGTCGGCGGACTGCTCGCCGAACGGCTCGGGCGAGTGCCGATCCCGGGAGCGACGACGCGCGTGAACGGCCTGGAGCTGGTGGCCGAGAGCGCGGGCGGGAGGCGCAACCGCGTCGACACCGTGCTGGTCCGTCGCGCGGAGGAGCCGGAGCCCGATGCGGAGCCTGAGGCGCCGTGACCGAGCTCGACGCGGAGGATGCGAAGCTGGCGACACTGGCCCGCTCAGCGCGGGTGCGTACCGGCTCGGCCGCCGGCGCGGCGGTGCGCGACACCGACGGGCGCACGTATGTCGCGGCTCCGGTGGCGCTGCCCGCACTGCGGTTGTCGGCGCTACAGCTCGCGGTGGCGATGGCCGTCTCGTCCGGCGCGCTCGGACTCGAGGCCGCTGTGGTGGTCGGCTCCGCGGCGGACGACGACGGCGCCGCGGCGCTGCACGACCTGACGCCGTCCGCGCCGATCTACGTGCTGCCTGAGTAGCCGAACGGCTCGCCGAGGTGCGACGTCGCGAGGAGCGGGTCGCCGCGCAGCAGCGCGATGCGTGATGCGCGTGCCACAGCCGGGTCGGTCTCGTAAAGGTAGGCCACGTCGGGGTCGACGAGCTGGATCGCGTGCACGAGCAGGTCACCGGTGATCAGTAGCGAGGCCCCGCCGTCTGCGACGAGCACGGACTGGTGTCCGGGCGTATGGCCCGGAGTGGCGACGATCCGCGTGGTGGCGTTGAGCTCTTCGTCCCCATCGAGCAGGCGCAGCTGTCGGGCCGCCTCGAGCGGCTCGATCAGCGCCTTTCGTAGCGTGGGGTTGAGTTCGTCGACCGCAGCGTGCTCCGCCCGTTGCAGCAGATACGTGGCGTTGGCGAAATGCGGCTCGCCCACCACGGCCCAGACGACATGGTCCGTGTGCAAGTGGGTCAGCACGACGGTCGTGACCCGGTCCCGGTCGATGCCGGCGCGGGTCAGCTCGCTCGGCAGCTGACCGGGCGTGGGCGCCCACGACGATGCCGGCGCGCCGTCCGGGCCGATGCCGGTGTCGACCAGCGTCAGCGCCCCGTCCGGCGCACGGACCGCGAAGCACCGGAAGCGAAGCAGCCACTCGCCGTCCGCGCTGCGGGCCTTGGGATCGAGTTCGTCGGCGCGGCGCCACTGCTCATCGGTGGCCTGTGGGAACGCCGCGCGGCGGGGGCGGAAATACGGCCCGGTGCCGTCCTCTAACGCCGTCACCGTCGTGGCGCCCAGAGTCCGGCGTAGCGGCACGGGCTACCGCCGGGCCCGGCCGTAACGGTCGGCCAGGCGAGCCTGTCGCGCCTGCTCGGGCGTCGGGGCGGGCGTCTCGTCGTCGATCTCACCGGTCGGCCGACCGGCGTCGGCGCGGGCCATCACGATCGGAGCAGCCAGTGCAAGCCCGGCGAACAGGAACCACTGGATGACGTACGCCACGTGCTGGATCTCCGGCACGCCGCCAGCGGGGTTCGACAGATCCGGCGGCGGAATGGCGACGATCCCAGCCGTCCCTTGCTGCCCGGGCAGCAGGATGCCGTACCCGTCCAGCACCGGGGTGCCCAGGCGGGCGGCCTGCTCGGCGGCGTTGATCGACTCGACCTGCCCGCGCGCCAGGTGCGACGCCTCGTCGGGCGATGTGCTCGGCGGCCAGAGACGCACAGTCACGCTCACCGGGCCGGTCGGCGGCGCCGGCGCGGTGATCGTCGCCGACGGCCCGGTGACGAAACCGCGTACCACCAGCAAGGTGGCACCGGACATGTGCAGCGGCGTCACCACCAGATAACCGTTGTCGCCGTCGATCGTCTGGTTGCGCAGCAGTGACTGGTGCACAGCGTCGTACCTGCCCGTCGCTGTCGCCTGTCGGAACTGCACGGCGGTGCGGCCCAACGTCGGCGCGGCGCCAGCCGGGTGTAGCAGCGTGGTGACCGCGACCGGCGCGGCATGGGCATTGCGGCGCAGTGTGATGTTCGTATCGTGCTTGCTGGACAATCTCGCCATCTGCCACACGCCGAGCAGCATGCAGATCGCCGCGACCAGGAGCATCAACGCGGTCAACCTGACATACCGCGGTTGCCACAGGACGCTCAGCACGGCAATTACGGTACGTCGCACGTGTGGCAGCGCGCCGAGTACCCTGCGGCGGGGCGCTTAGCTCAGCGGGAGAGCACTCGCCTTACAAGCGAGGGGTCACTGGTTCGATCCCAGTAGCGCCCACAAGCACGCAGCCCAGCAATTCCGGGGGCTGTAGGCACATCGCGCAAGATCAGGATCGCCGTCGTGCGATCCACGTGCGATCCAGTCAGCGGTACGGGGTCGAGAACTAGGCGGCCCCGAACCGTCGAAGGGCAACGACGACGACCCGGGGCCTTGACCTCAGAGGAGCTGAGGCCCATGCCCACCAAACCACGGGCACCGTCCGACCACTACCAGGAAGCCCTCAGGTGTCTCGGTGTCGCCGAGGGCTCCCACGAGCCCGCCGAGGACCGGACCGTCGCAGCGTTGTGCGCGGTCGCGTACGCGATGCTCGCCGCAGCCCCCAGACGGGCACTACGCATCGGACCGCGAGCGTCCGCACGGTGGATCCCCGGCGCCGCACGGACGAACGCCTGGTCGCGCTGCACGCCCCTGGTTCGCCGGTAGCGCGCGCTGCGGAGCAACTCCGGGGCGGCCGCGCCGGAACCCGCAGACACGAGCGTCCTGGACACGCTCACGGACGCGCAGCGGCAAGCCCTCGCGAGCCTCGTACAGGACACGGCGTGACCACCACCGTCGAGCAGCTCACGGGCACCGACACCGCCGTCGAGGTCACCATCGCGCCTGACCATCCGCAGTACGAAGCGCATTGCACGTGCCACCGCGAACGCTGCCCCGAGGCCGCAACCGTACGCGTCTCCGTGGAATGCACCGATCAGGGCTGCACAGCCGCCGCGTGCGTCGTCCTGCTCTGCGAGATGCACGCCGACGACCTCGAAGCACAAACCGACATCGTCCGGCGGCCGCTATGACGTTCGGCCCCGACGACGACGCCCGCTGCACCGCCAGGTCAAAGCAAACCTGGGAACGCTGCAGCGCCTGGGCGATCAAAAGCACGAACCCGCCACGCTGTCGTCACCACGCCGGACGCAAGTCAGCCGTGATCAAGGCGGAGATCCGCGCGGAACGCCACCTCCAGCTCGCGTACGACCGCGCCCATGCCCACCACAACCTTGACCCGAGCAGCGACGAGAACACCCTCGACGACCTGCTACGCATCAAGAACGACGCGCTGCGCTGGCACGCCACCTGCAAGGCGTTGCTCGGCGAACTCCGCGAGGTCCGTTACAAGTCCCGCAGCTCCGGTGAGCAGCTCCGCGCCGAAGTCGCGTTATGGGAGAGATCGCTCGACCGGGCCGCCCGAATCTGCGCCGACCTCGTCCGGCTCGGCATCGAAGACCGCATTGCCCGCGTCACCCAAGCCCAAACCGAACAGATGGCCGCGATGCTCTCCCAACTCATCCCCTCGATACTGGCCAGGGGCGGATTGGACTACGGCACCGACACCGTCCGCCTCTGGGTCATCGACGCTATGGCCGAACTCCCCGGCGTCAGCGACACAGCCTGACCGGAGCCCGGCAGGAACACCCACGCCCATCGGGCTTCGCCACTACACGTGCTGACGCAGCGCACCCGTTCGCCCTGGACCGCACACGCGCGCGTAGTGGCCGGACCCCGCGAAGTGATCCACCTCGTGTGAGAGTCGATCATCGGTGGGTGCAGGCAGCAGCGTAGATCGCTGGGGCCATCTCGTCCGACGTTTGCCTGACAGCGATGCTCGCCCCGACGACAGAGGTCAGGAGACGCGCAGTTACGACAACGGCGGCCGGTATCTGTCCGCCGTCATCCAATTACACCAGAACGTCACGGACTCGAACACGGCGTAGGTACCCTATATCACCAGACACATCCGCCGTGGTAGCTTGTGCCCCGGCACCGGCACCGGCACCGGCACCGGCACCGGCCGCGTCCGTGGCGCGGAGGCCGTCACGGGGGGATTCGTGCCTAACAAGCGGAGTACGTCGCGCGCGGCGGTGAGCCGACCGCGACCGGTGCGACGTGTCGCCGGCAGGGGTCGTGACGCGGGCGCAATCGCGGACCAACTGACACCGGTGGAGCGCAGGCATAAGACGGTCACCCGAACCGCGCGTGCCTGTGCTGCCCGGGCTGGTGGACGGGTAAGGGTTCGCCCCCAGTCGTGGTGCAGGAAGCGCCTGTCCAGACAGCGCAAGGCTTCCACGGGAGCGGCCAGGCTGAGGCACACGTATGCTCGCCGCCGCGCGGACGGCAACCCGCCGCAAAAACCGATAACGTCCGCTGCGCCCGAGAGATCCATTGCGTCGGGACACCTGAGAGCAACCGTCGGCGTCGCGGCCGCGGCGATCGTCGCGGCAAGCGTTATCACTGTGACAGTGCTGCATGGCGCACGAGGCGGCACCTCACCGGTCGGATACGTGGATCATTCGCCGATCCCCCGCGCGCCAAGCTCGCAGGTTGTACCCCGGGCGCTCGGCGCGGCCGCCGGCCCGACTTCAGGGCGCGAATCAACGCAGTGCGCGGGCTGTTCATCGGCACCCAATCCTGGCCCGGTTCTTCTTGCTGGTGACCTCCCCTCGTCGGGTCCCGGCGGAACGACCGCCTCCGGTGTTGCTAGCGAGGTGCCCCCGTCCCTAGCTGGCGGTGGCACCAATGCATCGAGCGCCTCGGGTCAGTCCGTCGCACCCTCGCGCACCAGCTCGACGGCGCGGCCTACCTCCGCCTCGCCGAGCCCGTCTCCTACGCCCACATCGACACCCACGTCGAACCCACCGACCACAGCACCGACGATGCCAGCCACGACGCCGGCGACAACCACGACCACAACGCCGACACCGACCCCCACAACGCCGACACCGACACCGACACCCACACCCGCCCAAACCCCGTGAGTGAAGTCGACAGTTGAGCCATCAGTCGTGAGGCCAGGTGCCGTTGGCGCCGCATGAGGGTTCATGTGGGGGCCGCGACCGCATGTTGACCGGCGGCGCCTCGACCGCACAGCGAGCGCGTGATCCCGGCCCGATGGCGGCTCATCGCAGGGCCGCGACCTCATGTTGTCAGGATAGTGATCTTGCGCTCCCTGCATCCCACGAGGTAAGGCTACTTACCTAGCGCGACACTAGGGCGACGCCCCACGACCGCCGACCAGTCCTAGCACATCAGCTGGCAATGACCTGGCCGGCGTTGATAAGCAGCTGCGTCCGGTCCGTCGAGGGGATCAAGGTCAGTCTTTCGGTGTCTGTCGCGACGCTGCCGTTGCCGGCACGGACCGCCGAGAGCCGGATGGTGACGGTCGCCGCGGCGGGATCTACCGCGAGCGGCGTCACGCTGACCGAGCTGAACTGCGACCACCATGCGCGGTATGCATCGAAACCCTGTGCCTGAAGGCCCGGGCCCAGGTGCGCGAACGCAGCCTGGAGGTTGCCCGGTATCAGCGCGTAGTAGTTCTGTACGAACTGCCGCATCGTGGTCGCGGTCATCGGATTGGCTGCGGCCGGGGTCGACGGTGTCGTCTGGGTGGCGTGTGATGACGAGGTCGCCGGCGTCGATGGCGTGCTGTGTGGAGAGGAGCTCGCCGGCGTCGGCGGCACGTGGCTCGACTGGGCGCGGTTGGCGCTGCCCTGATGGGTCAGCAGGAGCGCGGCGACCGATGCCAAGATCGCAACACCGGCGGCAATGGCGAGCCAGCGCCACGGCCAGCGGCGGCGTCTGGTGGGCATGACGTCGAGCCGGGTCGTCGGCGCAGGCGGCGGCCGCCTCACCTGCGTCGGCATGGCGACAATGGGCGCGGTGGGCAGCATCGGCCGCGCGGCGCCGCTTTCCGCCTGAGTAGCGCGGAGCAGGTCTGCCACCTCGGCGGCAGAGGGACGCCCCGCTGGTTGTTGGTCGAGCATGCCGGCGATGAGCGGCTGCAGGGCGCCGGCATGTCGAGGCGCCGGAGCGGGCTCGCTGATTATGCGTACGAGCACGGTCAGCGGATCCGAGCTCGTCGCCGTGAAGGGCGGTTCGCCCTCGACGGCGGCGAACAGCGTGGCCCCGAGCGCCCACACATCACTGGCCGGAGACGGCGGCGCGCCCTGCGCCACCTCGGGCGCGAGGTATGCCGGCGTGCCGATCACCATGCCGGTCTGTGTGAGCGCGGCATCGCCGGTCTGCCGGGCAACGCCGAAGTCGGCAACTTTGGCGGTGCCGCGATCCGTGATCAAGATGTTGGACGGCTTGACGTCGCGGTGCACGATGCCGACAGCGTGGGCTGCGGCGAGTGCGGCCGCGACCTGCCCGATGATCGACCGTGCGGCCTCCACGCTGAGCGGGCCCTGTTCACGAATGTGGTCGGCGAGCGTCTGACCCGCGACGTACTCCATCACGACATAGGGCATGCCGTTCTCGATGACGAGGTCGAACACGCCGACCGCATTGGGATGAGACAATCGGGCAGCCAGGCGTGCCTCGCGCACGATCCGGTCCAGGTTGGTGCGATCCTGTGTGTCACCGGCGGACCGCAGTTGCTTGATTGCGACCGGACGGTGCAGCAGCTGATCATCCGCCAGCCAGACATCACCCATTGCGCCCCGGCCTAACAGACGCCGGCGCACGTAGCGGTCGGTTAGCGCCGATCTATCGCTCACAAGCTCCCCGAAGCGCCGGTCAGTACGCTGCGGCGGCCGCAGCCCAGTTACGCGACGAACGAGGACGAGGCTAGCTGAATCGGGCGACCTCGCGGGAACGCGCCCCGATCTCGGCCTAGTCCTCGAGGTCGACGCGGCGCAGCTTGTCCTCGTCGAGGATGAGGTCGATCTCGGTGATTCGCCCGTCCACAACCGTGATGCCGATAACCCCTGGCTGCCGCCGGCCGGGCGCGCGGACCACGAGGCCGGCCGCGCCGTTCACGATCGCCGGCTCGCAGTACGGCATGTAGCGCGGTCCCTGGGTGGCCACCGTCTGGGCGACGGCATCCCGTCCGACGATGAGCGGCGGGGCCAGCACCGGCCCCATGCCCGAGTCGGCGCGGAACACCACGTCGGGGTCCAGCAGCCGCAGCAGCGTCTCGAAGTCGCCCCCGCGCGCCGCCGAAAGGAACGCCGCGACGATCTCGCGCTGCTTGGCCAGATCGGCGTCCGGAACGGTGGGCGCACCGCGTACCCGGCGGCGGGCCCGGCTGGCGAGCTGCCGCGCGGCAGCCGGCGTGCGATCGATCATGGGCGCGATGTCTTCGAACGGCACGCCGAATGTGTCGTGCAGCACAAACGCCAGCCGCTCGGCCGGCGTGAGCGTCTCGAGTACCACGAGCAGGGCCAGTCCGACGGAGTCCGCCAGCAGCGTCTCCTGCTCCGGTGTGGCCCGCTCGTCGACGCTGACCAACGGTTCGGGCAGCCACGAGCCCACGTACTGCTCGCGCCGAGCGCGTCGCGCCCGCAGCATGTCGATGCACACCCGGCCGACCACGGTGGTCAGCCACCCGCCGACGTTCTCGATCGCGGCGCCGTCGGAACGGCTCAGCCGCAACCATGCTTCCTGCACCGCATCGTCCGCCTCGCTGAGCGAGCCGAGCATGCGGTAGGCGACGGCGCGCAGATGCGCGCGGTGCTGCTCGAACTGATCTGCCTGCCAGCTGCTGTCCATGGCCATATCTCTATGACGTAGCTCGCATCACGGATGTGACGGTGTCACATCGCCGCAACGCGATGCGTCAAGACGGTGAGCGGACATGCCGCTCGATTCCATCGGAGGTTCGTAGTGCTAGATCAACCGTCCTTCCTCGCGACGCGCCGCGGCAAGTACACGCTGGCGCTGCTGTGCGCGATCGCATTCCTCGACTTTATCGATGCGTCCATCGTCAACATCGCACTTCCCGACATTCGCAAGGACCTGCACTTCTCGGTGCAGGACCTGCAATGGGTGCTGAGCGGGTACCTGCTGACCTATGGAGGCTTCATGCTCCTGGGCGGGCGCGCCGGCGACCTGCTGGGGCGGCGGCGCGTCCTTGTCACCGGGACGGCGGTGTTCGCCGTGTCGTCGTTCGTGGGCGGGCTCGCCGGCAGCGCAGGTGTCCTCGTCGGAGCACGCCTGGCGCAAGGACTCGGCGCGGCACTGATGCTGCCGGCCGCTCTCTCGCTGCTCACCACGAGCTTCAAAGAGGGCCCGGATCGCTACAAAGCGCTCGGCGTCTGGGGAGGCGTAGCCGGGCTTGCCTCCGCCGCGGGCGTGTTCCTCGGCGGTGTGCTGACCGAAGGACCCGGCTGGCGCTGGGTGCTCTTCGTCAACCCGCCGATCGCCGTCGCCTTGCTCGGCGCGATCTTCTGGCTGATTCCGGGCGAGCAGCGGCGTGCTCCTCTCGCCAACTTCGACGTCATCGGCACCGTCCTCGTCAGCGGCGGGATGCTGCTGCTCGTCTACGCGCTGGTGAAGGCGCCGGACCAGGGCTGGGGCGACGCGCGCACCATCGCAGAACTCGTCGGCGCCGGCGTCCTGCTGGCCGCCTTCCTCGCGAACGAACGGCGCAGCCGGAATCCGCTGATCCCGCTGTCGATCTTCCGGGTGCGTGGGCTGGGCGCCGCGGACGCCACGATGTTGATCGCGGCTGCCGGCGTGATCTCAATGTTCTTCTTCCTGACTCTCTACATGCAGAACGTGCTGGGCTACTCGCCGCTCAAGACCGGTGCCGCCTACCTGCCGTTCACCGCGGGCGTGGCCGTGGCGGCCGGCATCGCTTCGCAGCTGATGGGCAAGATCGGGACCCGGCCGCTGATCGTCGGCGGAGCGGTGATCGGCGCCGGCGGTCTGTACTACCTGTCTCGGATCCCCGTCGACGGCTCCTACCTCACGGACTTGTTCCCAGGCATGATGATCGTCTCGGTAGGCCTCGGCGCGATGTTCGTGGCCGTCGCCACCGCAGCGAACGCCGGCGTCTCCGCTGACAAGGCTGGGCTCGCCGCCGCGCTGCTCAACGCCTCGCAGCAGGTGGGCGGCGCGCTAGGGCTCGCCATCTTCTCGGCGATCGCGACGGCGCGCACCAACCACCTGTTCGCCGAGCACGGCTCCCCGGGGCAGGCGCTGACCGCAGGTTTCCATCGGGCGCTGCTGGCCGAGTGCTTCTTCGTTGTGGCCACGGCGGTCATCGCACTGCGGACGAGCAACACGCGTGGCGACGTGCCACAGCAGCCTGCCGCCGAGCCGGTGGCCGAGCCGGTTCGAGTCTGACCCGAAAGGAGCCCATGATGTCGGTCGACTTCACAATGATGTACGTCGCGCATGACGCGTTCACCCGCGACCTGCGTCGGCTAAGCGACGCGTGCGAACGTGGCGAGGAGACGACGCCACCGGTGCTGGCCGGCTGGGAGATGTTCAAGAAGCAGCTCTCCATCCACCACACCGCCGAGGACGTCGCGCTGTGGCCGGCGCTGCGCGAGAAGGTCACCTTTCCGGAGGAGTCCGCGGTGCTGGACGAGATGGAGATCGAGCACGCCCAGTTGGAGCCGTTGCTCGAACGTCTCGACAAGGCGCTCGCCGCACACGACACCACGACGGCCCTCGAGACGGCCCAGGTGCTTGCGGAGGCCCTGACCGGTCACATGCGGCACGAAGAGAACCAGGCTCTGCCCCTGGTCGATGCACACCTCGGCGAGCGCGGCTGGCAAGCGTTCGGCCGGTACTTCCGCAAGACACAGGGCTTGAGCGGCGGCGCGGAGTTCTTCCCGTGGCTGCTGGACAGCGCGCCCGAGCCGACGCGCACACACGTGCTGTCGATGTTTCCGCCGCCCGTGCGGCTGCTCTACCGGAGGGTATGGGCGCCGCGCTACCAGCGCACATCCCGCTGGTAGCGGACCGCCCGGTTGCGATCCGTCAGGCTGCCGAGCATGAACGCTGGATAGAGGCCGAGGTACTCGTTGCTAGAGGTCTGGCTCCACTCGCAGGCCGGCGGGCTGGACGACTTGTAGAAGTTGGCCATATAGCCGTCCTCGTACAGCCGGAGCATGGTGTACCCACCCGGGTACTCCTTGACGGCCGCGACCTCGAGGAAGTCGACGCCCGGCGCGATCGGCGACGTGGTCCGCTTGTTCCGGTGGGTATGGCCGCTGTGGTGGAGGAACACGCCCGGGGTGCGCGCGTACAGCTCTTGCAACCGGAGCGCATCGGTGCGGTCGAGGTCGAACGAGGGCCCGGCCAGCGTGGTGAGGGCGGACTCGTCGGTGACCGGGTGGTGGCCGAACACGAGCGTCGGCCGATGTGGCTGGTGGCGGAGCGCGTCGTCGAGGTCGGCCCACTGCTCGGCGCTGATCGCGCCGCCCGGCTGGTTCAACGTGGTCGTGTCGAGCCCGACGAGCCGCAGGCCGCGGAACTCGGTGATGGTCAATCGCCCTTGCGGCAACGGGAAGACGCCGGGCACGCAGTCGTGGTACTCGCCCTGCACGACGGGGCACGACGCGTACGCGTCGCCTGTCCGGGGCTGGTCGTGGTTGCCGCGGGCCACGACGTAGTCGCCTCGGCGCAGTCCGCCGGTGAGCCGAAGCCGGCCGAACGTGTCGAGCAGGTCGCGTGCCTGGGCAAGCTCGTCCGGCCGGGCCGCGGAGGTCAGGTCGCCCGCCACGACCAGCACCTCGGCGCCGCGCCGGTTGATGTCGGCGACCATCGCCTCGCCCATCACTATCGGGTACGGCGGCGCGCCCGGTCGCTGTGAGAACGGCGGCGGGAAGCCCTCGACGATGAGCCCGCTCTGCGTTTCGCCGACGTGCAGGTCGTTGGTGAGGGCGATCGTTGCGTGCAGCGGCCCCCGTGGCGGCACAAGCGTCGTCACGACTCCGGGCGACGCGAGGACGGTCTGGTTCAGACGCGGCAGCCGGCCGACCAGGGCCCGCATCTGTGCCACCGTGAGCGCGGCCAGGTCGACGCCCCGGAGCACCGAGTAGTCCAGCACCGGAACGACGCGTGCAGACGCCGGACGGCCCGCCGACAGCGCCTCGTAGTAGTACGTCGTGCCCGGGCTGAGGTCGGACACCTCGACGCAGTGGTACGCCGTGCCAGGCGGCCCGTACGCGACGCGGTCGAGGCGGTCCGGCTCGGTGCCGTACCGCACCACGGCGTCCGACTCGACGGCGATCGGCCGCGGATCCGTCGGGGTCAGCTGCAACGTACTGGCCGTGAACCAGGTCAGCACGAAGCTGGCGTCAGTGATGGTCACGAGCTCGAGATCCTGGGGGACCGGCGCGCCGGCGTCCTGCGCACAACAGTCGCTCATCGGGCCCGGACGCTATTGGCCGGCGCCCGCTGCAGCAAGAGCCTGCGGCTGATGGTGATCGAGCGTTCATCCTGACTCGCAGCCGACGCCGTCGTGGTCGGCTGGTAACAGGTCATTAGGGTCCGCTCGGGCATAGCCGACAAGCAAGCCGTCGGAATTAAGTCGCGTCGACTCAAGTTCTATATGTCGGATGCCTGCAAGGGCACTTATTCGATCAGAGGAGAGATGACGGCTATGACGACTTTGAGACTGCGCAACACATGGCTGAGCCCGTTCGCGGAGCTCGACGCGTTCTTGCGCCCGCTCGCGAGCGACGTGGCACGGACCGGCTTCACCCCGGCCGCGGAGGTCGCCCGGGACGGCGAGGACGCTCTGGTAAGCGTCGAGCTGCCCGGCCTGGACCCGGAGAAGGATGTGACCGTCGAGGTTGACGGCGGCGCGCTGGTGATCCGCGGCGAGCGCCGCGACGAGCGCGACGCGGAGCAGAACGGCCGGCGGCTGCACGAGGTGCGCTACGGCTCCTTCCGCCGCACGTTCACGCTTCCGGCGCACGTCACGGGCGACGCCCTGACGGCGACCTACGACAAGGGCGTGCTCACCGTGCGGGTGGCCGGTGCGTACCGTGGCTCGACCACGCAGCGCATCCCCGTGACGGCCGGCACCGCGAAGGCCGTCGAAGGCGCGACGCAGTCCGAGTAAGCAAGCGAGCGAGTGGGCTCGGCACCGGGCAACCGGGCCGAGCCCATTGGCGTCTTACGCGGTAGGTTCGCCGCCTATGGCAACGCTCGCCGACGTGATCGGCGCGGTCGAGGAGTGGTTCGACCCGCGCTGGGCCGCGCCATGGGATGCCGTCGGGCTGACCTGCGGCGATCCCGCTGTCGACGTCACCCGGGTGCTGTTGGCCGTAGACGTGACGCCGCAGATCATCGCGGAAGCGGAGGCGGCCGGGGCACAGCTGCTGCTCACGCATCACCCGTTGCTGCTCACGTCGGTACACGGCGTACCCGCCACCGACCCGAAGGGCGGGATGGTGCACCGGCTGATCCGCGCCGGCATCGCCCACTACGTCGTGCACACCAACGCTGACGTCGCTGTTCCGGGCGTCTCGGACGCACTTGCGCAGCGCCTCGGACTCATCGCGCTGCGCCCGCTGGAGCTAGCGTCCGACGAGGCGCCGCAGACGCTCGTCGCGTTCCTCGCGACGGACGACACGACCCCCGTCGTGCATGCCCTCGTCGCCGCCGGGGCGACCCGGGTGTGGCGCACCATCGGGGTCGGCGTCACGCCGGAGGAGCCGTCTGAGCCGGTGGCCGAAACGCGCATCGAGCTCACCTTGCCGCCCCGTGCCCTGCCCGAGATCGTGGCGACCCTGGGCGACGCACCTTTCCACGTGCAGCCGCAGGTGGCGGTAGGCGGCGTGCGTGGGACGGGCCGGGTGGGCGAACTGCCCGAGTCGATGACGCTGCGGGAGTTCACCGAACACGCCGCGCGCGTGCTGCCGGCGACGGCGTCGGGTATGCGGGCCGCGGGCGACCTGAACCGCCGGGTAGCGACGGCTGCCGTCTGCGGCGGGTCGGGCGCCGCACTCATCGCGGCTGCGCACCGTGCCGGTGCCGACGCCTACCTCACCGCCGACCTGAAGCACCACGCGACCCAGGAGGCCGTCACCGAGCGCGGCATGGCACTGATCGACGCCGGGCACTGGGCCACCGAGGCGCCCTGGCTTGACGTCGTGGCCACGCGCCTGCGTCAGCGGTTCAGCACTACGGTGAACGTGACAGTGTCCACGACCGTCACCGATCCATGGACCCTGCACGTCCCGTCACCCGAAGCGAGTACCCCGCAGTGAAAGCAGATCCCGCCACCCAACTCCGCCTGCTCGACCTCCAGGCCGCCGACACTCAGCTGGCACAGCTCGCGTACCGCCGTGAGCACGTGCCGGAGCTCGCCGCGATCGCCGCGGCCGACCAGCAGTACCAGCAAGCGCGCGGCGAGGCGCTGGACATGCAGACGCAGCTCGACGATCTCGCCGCGGACCAGCGTCGCCTCGAGAACGAGATCGACACGGTGCAAACACGCGCCAAGCGGGACGACCAGCGGTTGACCTCGGGCGGCGTGCCGGCCAAGGAGCTGGAAGGCCTCCAACACGAGATCACGACCTTGGCCCGGCGCCAGTCCACGCTGGAGGACCAGTTGCTCGAGGTCATGGAGCAGCGGGAGACGCTCGACGCCCAGCTGGCTGCGCTCACCGCCCGGCAGGAGTCGCTGAGCGCCGAACGCACCGAGCTCGACACCAAGCGCGACGCGGCGCTCGCCGACATGGAGGCGAGCGCTGCCCGGCGCGGCACCGAACGCGCCGAGCTTGCCATGCAGTTGCCGGTTGACCTGCTCGCTCTCTACGACCGCATCCGCGCGGCCAGCGGCGGCGTGGGGGCTGCCATGCTGCGGCTGCGGCGTTGTGAGGGCTGCCACCTGGAGCTGGCCGGCAGCGAGCTGAACGCCGTGCGTGCAGCGGCTGCTGACGACATCGTGCGGTGCGAGAACTGCCGGCGCATCCTGGTGCGCACGGCGCAGTCAGGGCTATGAGGGTCGTCGTCGAGGCGGACGGTGGCTCGCGCGGCAATCCGGGACCGGCCGGCTACGGCGCTGTGGTGCGGGATGCCGCGACCGGCGAGGTGCTCGCCGAGCGGCGGGAGTCGCTGGGGCGCGCCACCAACAACGTCGCCGAATACCGCGGGCTGATCGCCGGACTGCACGCCGCCGCTGAGCTCGGCGCCACCTCCGTGCTTGTGCGTATGGATTCCAAGCTCGTGGTGGAGCAGATGTCGGGGCGCTGGCAGGTCAAGAACGAGCGCATGCGGCCACTTGCCCGGGAGGCGGCCGCGCTTCGCGACAGCTTCGCCGAGATCGCATTCGAATGGGTGCCCCGCGAGCGCAACAAGCATGCCGACCGGCTTGCCAACGAGGCGATGGACATCGCCGCCGGCAGGCCGCCGCTGCCGTCACGTCCGGTGCCCGATCCGCCGCCTTGGACTCCGCCCACGGGCACGCCGACGCGACTGATGCTGGTCCGGCACGCGGCTACCGAGCACTCGGGGCGCCGGTTCTCCGGCCGGAACCAGCTGGAGCTGTCCGAGCCGGGAGAGCGGCAGGCAGCGGCCCTCGCGCGTCGCACGTTCCCGGACGTCGCCGCCGTAGTCAGCTCGCCGTTGCGGCGGGCCCGGCAGACCGCGACCGTTCTCGCCGACGCACTGGGCGTCGAGGTGTCGATCCACGACGGTCTCGTCGAGTCGGACTTCGGCGCCTGGGAGGGCCTGACGTTCGATGAAGTACAGCGCGGCTGGCCAACCGAGTTGACAGCCTGGCTGAGTAATCCTGCCGCCGCGCCACCCGACGGAGAGTCGTTCTCCGCCGTGGCAGCGCGCGTTCGCCGCGCCCGGGACGAGCTGATAGCCAAGCATCCCGGCGGCACGGTCGTGGTGGTGACCCATGTCACACCTATCAAGACGCTGCTGCGCCTCGCCCTGGACGCGCCCGTCATCGCAATGTCGCGCCTGCACCTCGACCCGGCGTCCCTCTCGATCGTGGACTACTACGCCGACGGCACGCCGTCGGTTCGACTCGTGAACGACGTCAGCCACCTGGCATGACGGGTGCCCCGGCCGAGGCGTTGTCGGCCGGGCTGCTGGTCGCCGTGCTGGCATTCGCGGTGGTCCGGCCCAAGGGCTGGCCGGAGGCCCTGGCCGCCGTTCCGGCAGCGGTGCTCGTGGTGGCCGCGGGCGCGGTCTCGCCGCGCGACGCGCGGGCCGAGCTCGGCCTGCTGCTGCCGGTCGTCGGCTTCCTGGCGGCCGTCCTCGTGTTGGCGGCGCTGTGCGACGACGAAGGCGTCTTCGACGCGTGCGGGGCGGTCATGGCTCGAATGTGCCGGGGACGTCCATTGCGCCTGTTCGGCGGCGTCTTCGCCGTTGCCTCGCTCGTCACTGCGGTGCTGAGCCTGGACGCCACGGTCGTGCTGCTGACCCCGGTGGTGTTCGCGACGGCGGCGTCCCTCTCGGTACGGCCGAGGCCGCACGTCTACGCATGCACGCACCTGGCCAACTCGGCGTCGCTGTTGCTGCCGGTGTCCACCTCACGAATCTGCTGGCCTTCGCGTCGAGCGGGCTGTCGTTCGCCCGGTTCAGCGCGCTGATGACGCTGCCCTGGCTCGTCGCCATCGCGATGGAGTACGTCGTGCTCGGGCGTGTGTTCGCGGCCGACCTGGCGGCCCCGGCGGCGGCGCCGCCTCGCACACGGGTCGACGTGCCGACGTTCGCACTCGTCGTCGTGGCTCTGACGCTCGGCGGTTTCGTCGTGACCTCCTTCGCGGGCGTCAACCCGGCGTGGGCGGCGCTCGGCGGCGTCGTCGTGCTCGGCGGGAGAGCGCTGACGCAGCGCCGCACGACCGTCGCCGGACTTGTCGATGCGGCAAGCCCGCTGTTTCTGGCGTTCGTCCTGGCGCTGGCCGTGATCGTCCGCGCGCTGGTGGACAACGGGCTGGGCACGCTCGTCGACCGGGTGCTGCCTGCCGGATCGTCGCTGTTCGCGCTGCTCGGCGTTGCCGCCATCGCTGCGCTGCTCGCGAATCTGGTGAACAACCTGCCCGCCGTGCTCGTGTTGGTGCCGGTCGCCGCGGCCGGTGGCTCTGGTCCGGTGTTGGCCACGCTCATTGGGGCGAACGTCGGCCCCAACCTGACTTACGTGGGATCGCTCGCCACCCTGTTGTGGCGACGGGTTGTGCGCGAGCACGATGCGGAACCGACGGCGAAGGAGTTCACCGGGCTCGGCCTCCTGACGGTTCCGGCAGCAGTGGTCGGCGCGGTGCTGGCGCTGTGGGCGATGCTGCGCACCATCGGAGGCTGACCGTGGCCGTGGTCGTCTGGCTCACCGAGGGCATGGGCAGCATGCGTCGACGCCGCCCGCACGTTCGCACCGACGCGGGACGTCGCGCTGCTGTACGTGACAGGCGACGACGTGGCGGGAGCCGCGCACGCCGCGTACCGCGGGCTGCTCGGCCGCGGGCATCCCGAGCGTGATCCCGGCGCACGGCTGGAGGAGCTTGCAGCGCTTGCCGCGGTCAGCCTCCTTGATGCCGCCGCGACGCGGCTCGGGCGCCCCGTGACCCGCCTGCAACGCCGCGGGCGGGCCGAGCGTGAGGTGGTGCAGGCGGCGCAGGACGCCGAGCTGCTCGTCCTCGCCCGGGACGGCGACCGCACCCGGCTGGGGCCGCACAGCCTGGGCCCGCAGACGCGGTTCGTCGTCGACCACGCGCCCTGCCCCGTGCTACTCGTCTGGCCCGAGCAGGCGCCGGACGTGACGTCGCTACCACCGCCACCGCCACACAGAATGCGCTGAGAATTCGGCGCGCCGCACGTGCTGTGCTGAAGAGAAGCACGTAACGTTTGATCATTATGATCGCGCGTAGCCGGTCGTGGGGGCTTGCCTGCGTCATGGCCCTGGTGCTCGCCGCGTGCAGCAGCCGATCGAGCGGGCACGAGCCGACGACGAGCGCTCAATCGCCTGCTGTCGCGAGCACCTCACCGGTGAGCGCGACCCCGAGTACTCCGCCGCCCAGCCGGCCGCCGGCTCTCCGGCGCGGGTCCGGGAGCGCGGTGCATGTCAGCCTCTACGAGAGCGACGGTCAGACCTTCGGCGTCGCGATGCCGATCATCGCCTACTTCTCGGCCGCGATCACCGACGCATCGGTGTTCGAGCAGGCCACCTTGGTCACCGTCGACGGCAAGCCGGTGCACGGCGCGTGGTACTTCGAGCATTCTTCTCAGGCGGACCAGGCACTGGAGGCGCACTACCGCCTGCCCGCGTATTGGCCGGCGCACGCCTCGATCAGGGTGTCGCTCCCACTCGCGGGCCTGTGGGCCGGCAAGGGCCTTGTGTTCGACGATAACCTGACGCTGTCGATAAAGACGGGCGCCGCGCAGGTAGTGAAGGTCGACGGCAACACGAAGCGCATGCGCGTCTATTCCGACGGCAAGCTGATCAGGACGTTCCTGGCGTCGCTCGGCAAGGCGGACACCCCGACGTACGCGGGCACGGCCGTGGTCATCGGTAAGGCCAACCCGCAGGACATGGTGAGCGCGCCGGGGGAGCCGTACTACAACATCGAGGTTCCCTGGTCGGTACGCGTCACCTATGACGGCGAGTTCATTCATGACGCGTACTGGAACGGCGAGCTCGGCCAGGCAAACCTCTCGCACGGCTGCACCAACCTCAGCCCCGCCGCCGCCGAGTGGTACTACCACTTCTCGCTCATCGGTGACCCGGTGACCTGGACCAACACCGGCACGTCCCAGCGCCTCCCGGTCTGGGACGGGTACGGGGACTGGAACCTTTCCTGGGCGAGCTACCGGCAGGGCGGGCTGCTGTAATTCGTTCTGTTCGGAAGCACAGGGACGCTGCCTAACCTGGAGAAAGTGCCAAGTGAGAAGCAGCCGGCCCGCCCGCAGGCAGGCAGTTCCGGGCGGGCGAAGTCGGAGGCATTTCGGGCCGCTGAGCGGGCCCGCGAGCGTCGCAGGCGGATCCTGCTCGCCGCGGCAGCTGTGGTGGCTGTTGCCGCCGTCGGCGTAGGCATCGCCGCGGCCGTGGCCGTCGACGGGACGAAGACCCACACGTCGGCGACCGCCGCCTCGGATGCCGCATCCGCGACGCTGACGGGGCCAGCCGGTCCCGAGGTCATCCCGCTCGAACAGGGAACGGTGCTGGCGCCCGCGAGCACTGCCGCCGAGGGGCAGACCGTGGACGGCATCCAGTGCCAGTCGAACGAGCAGGTCGCCTACCACATCCACACGCATCTGACCGTCTTCGTCGACGGTGTGCTGCGGCCCCTCCCAGCGGGCATCGGCATCGTGAAACCGGTGGCCCAGCAGACGGCGAGCGGCGCGTTCTACGAAGCATCGCAGTGCTATTACTGGCTGCACGTCCACGCCCAGGACGGTGTCATCCACGTCGAGGCGCCGAACCAGACGACTTACACGCTGGGCCAGTTCTTCGCGATATGGCGGCAGTCACTGACGACCACTCAGGTCGGTTCCGTGCACGGTGCCGTCACTGCATACGTCAACGGCGTTCGTTACTCCGGCGATCCGGCCGCGATCCCGCTGCGCAGCCATGAGGACATCCAGCTCGACGTCGGCAAGATCGTCGCGCCGAAGAAGGTCGACTGGTCCCAGGCGCAGCTCTAGGCGCTCGTATTCGCGCGTGTCCGCTGTCGTGTTTGCCGACTCTCGCGGCTCTTGCATGACTGGGCCCTCTTTTCAGGGCCTCGTGAGAGGTTCATCCTGTCGCTAGGCGCAAAGTGTGCCGTCGCGCCTGGCCGCGGGCGTGATCTCGTGAAGCGAGGTGGTCATCGTGAGCCTGCTGGATAAGGCGAAGTCGCTTTTGTCGGGGAACAAGGGCACGGCGAAGGGCGCCGTCGACAAGGGCGGCGACATCGTCGACGAGAAGACTGATGCCAAATACCAAGACAAGGTCGACACCGCGCAGCAGAAGACTGACGACTTCATCGACAAGAGCGACCAACAGCCCTGAGCTGCGGTAACCCAGTCGGCGGCGCGGGCTGTTCTTGTCTTCCGGTGCCTGTATGCGGCCGCGCCGCGAGGGCTCATCGTGTCGTCCTACCTGAATGCGCGCACCGCTAACCACGTGCCGATAGCAAGCCCGAAGACCACGATGGCGACACGCAGCAGCCGCTCGTTGACCACCGCCGCCAGCCGTCCGCCGAGAACACCGCCGAGCAGTGCCGTCGGCGCGACGATTGCTACCTCGAGCCAGTGCACGGGCCCGAACACGGCGAACGCGACGAGCGCCACGGTCGCCACGATCAACGAGATGATGCTCTTCAGAGCGTTCGTCTCGCGTAGCGGCACAGCGATCGTCAGGCCGATCACCGCCAGGAGGATCACCCCGAGTCCACCGCCGAAGTAGCCGCCATACACGGCACCGGCGCCGACGGCGATCGTGAGCGCACGCGGATGCGAGACGCGCGAGGTAGTGGTGCGTCGGGCGATCGCCGGCTGGGCCGCGACGAGGATGCTGGCGCCGATAACCAGGAACGGCACCACGACCGTGAACGCACGCGCCGGCGTCAGCAAAAGCACGGCACAGCCCACAGCGGAGCCGAGGCTTGCCACCACGGCCAACTGGCGAGCGCGCCGGGTCTGCGTGTTGACCAGTGGGCCGAGCCCGAACAGGGTGCCGACATAACCCGGCCACAGCGCAACCGAGTTCGTGACGTTCGCCGCGACCGTTCCCAGCCCCGTCGCGACCAGAGCCGGGAACACCAGCAACGACCCGCCGCCGGCGATGGAGTTGACGAATCCACCGAGAAGACCCGCACCGCACAACAGCGCGATGTCGGCGACGCCCACGCACCGAGCCTATTCGCCCGCTAGCATTGTCGTTGCGGCGGACGAGCCGACCGGGCGGCCGCGTCGGACCTGGCAACAGGTTCGCCGAGGAAAGTCCGGGCTCCACAGGGCAGGGTGGTTGCTAACGGCAACCCGGGGTGACTCGCGGGAAAGTGCCACAGAGAACAGACCGCCGGCCGATCGGCCGGTAAGGGTGAAACGGTGGTGTAAGAGACCACCAGCGTTCCGGGTGACCGGAGCGGCTCGGTAAACCCCACCCGGAGCAAGGTCAAGAAGAATCACTTGGGAAACCAGGGGATTCGCGCAGGCGATCGAGGGTGACCCGCCCGAGCCTGCGGGTAGACCGCTAGAGCCTCGCGGCGACGGGAGGCCGAGATGGATGGTCGCCGCCCGGTGCGCGAGCGCTGGGTACAGGACCCGGCTTACAGGTCGACTCGTCCGTCGCCTCTTGCATCGGTGTCGGCCACGGACGACGCGTGACGTCGTCTTGCGCACGCGCAACATGGCCGATCGTGCTTTCAACACGCAACGCACGACACGATGCTGATACACGTACGGCGACGCGCAGACGTTTGAGAATGTCCTTGATTTGTAAGGACTTTCTATGCCGTCCGGCGAGTCGCTGCACGCGCGACTCGTCAACCGGTCATCGCGAGCCACCGAAACAAAACGGCGTGGCGCATTGACGGCGCGGCACATCGCAGCGTCCACTGATCACGATCGATATAGCAGCACGTTGCCTACGAGGAGGCAAAGGCAATGACAGCACCCGCTAAGAGGGCTGCAAGGAAGACCACGGCCAAGAAGACCGCGGCGAAGAAGACGCCGGCCAAGAAGACCACGGCGCGCAAGACGACCACGGCGCGCAAGACGACCGCGAAGAAGGCCCCGGCCAAGAAGGCGACCGCAGCCAAGAAGACCACGGCGCGCAAGACGACCGCGAAGAAAGCTCCGGCCAAGAAGGCGACCGCGAAGAAGACGCCGGCCAGAAAGACGACGGCACGTGCGACAACAGCGGCCAAGAAGGCGCCGGCCAGAAAGACCGCGGTGAAGAAGGTTGCCGGGCGTACGGCAGCCACAACGAAGGCGACTGCGCGCAAAACAGCTCGCTGAGCTAGTTACGTCCCCCGCGGGCCGTTCGACCTGTGACCGGGTATGGGCCGCGCCGCATCGAACAGCTCGCGGGGACTACTCACTCAGGACGGCTGGACGTTCCCCGTACCGCGAATCGTCAGTGGTACTCGTGTTCCGGTGCGGGATAGCTACCCGAGCGGACCTCGGCACCGAACGCCTCGGCAGCACCGCGGAGCACGCCGGCCATGTCGGCGAACTCCTTGACGAATTTCGCCTTGTGCTCGCCGGTCCGTAACCCTGCCATGTCCTGCCACACCAGCACCTGGGCGTCACAATGCGGTCCCGCGCCGATGCCGATCGTCGGGATGTGCAACTGAGCGGTGACGTCGCGGGCCACCTCGGCCGGCACGACCTCCATCACCACCGCGAACGCACCCGCGTGCTGTAGCGACTTCGCGGCCTGCAGCAGGCGATGCGCCGCCTCGTCACCGCGGCCCTGCACGCGGTAGCCGCCGAGCGCGTTCACCGACTGAGGCGTCAGACCGATGTGCGCCATGACCGGGATGCCGGCACCGACGAGTGCCTCGACCTGCGGCACAACCCGGCGGCCGCCTTCCAGCTTGACGGCTTGAGCGCTGCCGTCCTTCATGAACCGTGCCGCGGTCTCGAGCGCCTGCTGCGGCGACGACTGGTAGCTGCCGAAAGGCATGTCGGCGACCACCAGCGCGCGCTTGGTGCCGCGTACCACGCCACGCACCAGCGGCAGCAACTCCTCGACGGTGACCGGCACCGTCGTGTCGTACCCATAGATCACGTTGGCTGCCGAGTCACCGACAAGCAGTACCGGAATGCCGGCCTCGTCGAGCACGCGCGCCGTCGAGTAGTCGTACGCGGTCAGCATCGGCCAGCGTTCGCCGTTGTCCTTCGCGCGCTGGAGGTCCCGAACCGTCACGCGCCGGTTCAATACGCCGCCGTACAGAGTCTCTGACATGGCAAGCCCCACCTTCTCCTCGAGGCCGGCTCGCCGGTCCCCGGGCACGATCTGTGGATAGACGCCATCATGGTGCGCCGTCATCGGCCCGATGTCTGCACGTCACGGGCGAGAAATAGATCACGTCGGCGCTGACCGCTCCCGCCAGCGGTTGCTGATCGGCAGTCGCCGGTCGCGGCCGAACGCCTTGAAGCTGATCTTCGGGCCCGGCGGGTACTGCCGCCGCTTCCATTCCGCGGCGTCGACCATGCGGGCGATCCGGCCGACAAGATTCGCGGGGTAACCGGCCGCAACGATGTCCGCGACACTCGCGTCGCCGTCGACGTAGAGCGCCAGCACTGCGTCCAGCAACTGGTAGTCCGGCAGCGAGTCGGTGTCGAGCTGGCCGGGTCGCAACTCGGCCGAGGGCGGCTTCGAGATCGAGTTCGGCGGGATGGGTGGTATCTCGCCGAGCGCCTCCGCTTCGGCGTTGCGCCAACGGGCGAGCTTCCAGACCGACGACTTCGGCACGTCCTTGATCGGCGCGAATCCGCCCACCGCGTCGCCGTAGATCGTCGAGTAGCCCACCGCGAGCTCGCTCTTGTTGCCGGTCGCCAGCACGAGATGGCCCTCGGCGTTGGACAGCGACATCAGCGTCGTGCCCCGCACCCGTGCCTGGACGTTCTCCTCTGCCAAGCCGGTGAGCTTCAGCGCCTCGACGAACTCGTCGATCATCGGCGCAACCGGCACGACCCGGTAGTTCGCCCCGATGCGCTCCGCAAGATCTGCGGCGTCTGACTTCGAGTGCTCGGACGAGTAGTCGCTGGGCATCGAGACGCCGTACACGTTGACGCCGCCGATCGCGTCCGCGGCTATGGCTGCCACGACCGCCGAGTCGATGCCGCCGGACAGTCCCAGCACGACGGAGTGGAACCCGTTCTTGCGGACGTAGTCGCGAGTGCCGGTGACGAGTGCGCCCCAGATCTCGGCCTCGTCGCCGACGGGCTCGGCGACATCGGCCGGCTGTATCCGGTACGGCGGCACCACGGCGGTGCGCGTGTCATGCTGCTCGACGTGCATCGGCGACTGCGGCGGGCTGACCGGATTGGTCGGCGGCAGGTCAACGTCGACGTTGAAAACGCCCTCGACGTACTGCGGGGCACGCGCGAGCATCGTGCCGTCCGCAGTTACGACCATCGAGTCGCCGTCGAACACGAGTTCGTCCTGGGCACCGACCATGTTCACGTAAGCGACCGTCGCCCGCGCCTCGCGGGCACGCCGCTGCAACAGCCGCAGCCGCACGTCGTCTTTGCGGCGCTCGTACGGCGAGCCGTTGATGTTCACGACCAGACCGACCCCGACCTGGCCGGCCACCGCGAACGGGCCGTCGTCCTGCCAGATGTCCTCGCAGATCGTCAGCGCGACGTCGACGCCGCGGTAGCGCACCACGGTGAAGCGCTCGCCGCGCACGAAGTAGCGCGCCTCGTCGAACACGCCGTAGTTCGGCAGGTGGTGCTTGTAGTAGGTGGCGACGACGCGGCCACCGAGGCAGAACGCCGCCGCATTGCGCGGCCCTGCGCGTTCGTCGAGGTAGAGGGTCGGTGCGCTGCGGCGTCCGCCGTCCTCGTCCAGGTAGCCGACCACGACGGCCGTATCGGCGAGGCCGGAAGCGGCCAAGTCGGCTGCCAGCTGCTGCAGGGTGGCCCGCGACGCGGCCCGGAACGACTCGCGGAACACCAGATCCTCAGGTGGGTAACCGGTGATCGCCATCTCGGGAAAAAGCACCAGGTGGGCGCCCGCGGCGGCCGCCTCACGGGTGCGGGCCACGACAGCGGCGGCATTGCCCGCCATGTCACCGACGGTAACGTCGATCTGGGCGAGCGCGAGGCGCAACTGTGGCATACCTCCAGTGTCCTCCGGCGGGCAGGCCCCCGGCACGGCGCCGCCGGGCCCATACGGCAGAATCTCAGGAGCTGGCGCGGTGTCCGGTCCCGCGACGTGCCGGATCGTATGCAACCGAACCAGCTGTTCATACGTCATATTCGAGTGAGAGCTGATCGTGACCATCAGTTGGCGCGTTGAAGTGCCCTCCTGGTCCACAATTGAGCTCGACGCGCTTGATCGTGGGGAACTGCAAGCCGGAGGTTGGGGTGCTCGTGGGGGATCGGCGACTTTGGACTGTGGCGGCGGTCGCCGCCACAGTTGTCTTTGTGCTCAGCGCCTGCTCGTCGGGCCACCACAGCACGCAGCGCACGTCGCCGGCAGGCAACTCGAGCCCGTCCACTGACGCGACGACCTCGCCGACCAGCAAACCGGCGTCGCCACCGGCGCGGCTCACGAGCAATCTCGCCGACGGTGCGCAGGACGTGAGCCCCACCGCCCCGATCGCCGTCAACGCGGCGGGCGGCACGCTGTCGTCGGTCACGATGACCAACCCGGACGGCAAGGTCGTCAAAGGCGCCTTCAGCACTGACAAGACGTCGTGGCACGTCGCCGAAGCCCTCGGCTACAACAAGACGTACAGCGTGACGGCCAAGGCGGTGAACGTCGACGGCCGGCCGGTGACCCGCACGACGCACTTCACCACCGTGACGCCGCCGAACATGACGATGCCGTACCTGGACACGACCGGGGGTGCTGCGATCACAACCGGCGCCACGTACGGGGTCGGCTTCGTGGCCAGCGTGCACTTCGACGAGCCCATCAGCGACAAGGCGGCCGCCGAGCGGACCCTGAGCGTCACCACTACGCCGGCGCAGCAGGGCAGCTGGTACTGGATGGACGACCAGAACGTGCACTGGCGCCCGCGCGTGTACTACCAGCCCGGCACGAAGGTGACCGTGTCGGCCAACGTGTATGGCAAGCAGGTCAGCCCCGGCCTCTGGGGACAGGCTGATCAGAGCGTCTCATTCCGGATCGGCCCGTCGCACATCTCGATCGCCGACGACAACACCAAGATCATCACGGTCTACCAGAACGGCAAGGTCGTCAAGCACATGCCCACGTCGATGGGCAAGGGCGGGAGCACCGTCGACAAGGGCAAGACGATCACGTTCTGGACGCAGCCCGGAACCTACACGGTGCTCGACCAGGCCAACCCGGTCCGCATGGACTCGCGCACGTTCGGCCTCTCCCTCGACGCCGGCGGCTACAACGTTCTGGTGTACTGGGCCACCCGCATCAGCACGGACGGCGTGTACGTGCACTCGGCGCCCTGGTCGGTGTGGGCGCAGGGCAACACCGACACCTCGCACGGGTGCCTGAACGTCTCGCCCGACAACGCCACGTGGTTCTACAAGTGGTCCCAGGTCGGCGACGTTGTGCAGGTCAAGCACACCGGCGGAGCGCCGCTCGCCGTATGGCAGAACGGCGACTGGAGCCTCCCCTGGTCGGAGTGGGTAGCAGGCAGCGCGCTGCATTAACTCGCCGGATTCGTCTCTCAGCGGCGCCGCAAGCGGCACACGCAGAGCGCCCACGGTTCTGCAACCACCGGGTGATGAGCGCTCGCGCGAAGAGCCCCGCCGCCGCGGCGCGGCCGCGCCGAAGGCGCGAGCGGGGCCGCGGACCCACCCGAGCGGAGCGAGTGGTGGGGACGCGGATCCGCCCAGGCGGGATGGGTCAGCGTAATGTCCCGGTAATCGGTCGGCTGGAGACTGGAGGACCGTGGATCGCCAACAGGAGTTCGTGCTGCGGACGCTCGAAGAGCGTCAGATCCGCTTTGTTCGGCTCTGGTTCACTGACGTCCTGGGCTACCTGAAGTCCGTGGCGATCGCGCCGGCCGAGCTGGACGGTGCGTTCGAGGAGGGCATCGGATTCGACGGATCCGCGATCGAGGGGTTCGCCCGGGCCAGCGAGAGCGACATGCTGGCGCGGCCGGATCCCGGGACGTTTCAGATCCTGCCCGAGGCGGACGGCCGCGCCGCCGACTCGGCACGGATGTTCTGCGATATCACCATGCCCGACGGCTCGCCGTCCTGGGCCGACCCGCGTTACGTGCTGCGCCGGGCGCTGTCGCGGGCAGCCGAACGCGGCTTCACGTTCTACACCCATCCCGAGATCGAGTTCTTCCTGCTCAAGAACCTGCCGACCGACGGCAGCGAGCCCGAGCCGATCGACACCGGCGGTTACTTCGACATGACCAGCCACGACAGCGCGCACGACTTCCGCCGCGATGCTGTCAGCGCACTCGAGGGGCTGGGCATCTCGGTCGAGTTCAGCCACCACGAGGTCGCGCCCGGGCAGCAGGAGATCGACCTGCGCTATGCCGATGCGCTGTCGATGGCCGACAACATCATGACATTCCGGCACGTGATCAAGGAGCTTGCGATCGCGCACGGTGTGCACGCAACGTTCATGCCGAAGCCGTTCGGGGATCAGCCAGGCAGCGGCATGCACACTCACCTGTCCCTGTTCGAGAGCGACAGCAACGCCTTCCATGACCCCAGCGACCCGTTGTACCTGTCCAAGACGGCGCGCGCGTTCATCGCAGGGCTGTTGCACCACGCCCGCGAGATCACCGCGGTGACGAATCAGTGGGTGAACTCCTACAAGCGCCTGTTCGGGTATCAGGCACCGGGCGAGCTCGTCGAGGCGCCCACCTACGTCTGTTGGGGGCACGCGAACCGGTCGGCGTTGGTGCGGGTGCCGATGTACAAGCCGGGCAAGGCCAACTCGACGCGGGTCGAGATGCGCTCGTTGGATTCGGCCTGCAACCCGTACCTCGCCTTCGCCGTGCTGCTCGCCGCCGGGATGAAGGGCATCGAGCAGGGCTACGAGCTGCCGCCCGGCGCCGAGGACGACGTGTGGTCGCTGACCGATGCCGAGCGCCGCGCCCTCGGTTACGCCGAATTGCCGCACAACCTGGCCGACGCGCTGCGGGCGATGGAGGAGTCCGAGCTTGTCGCCGAGACGCTCGGCGAGCACGTCTTCGACTACTTCTTGCGCAACAAGCGCGCCGAGTGGGTCGACTACAGAGCTGCCGTAACCCCGTTCGAACTGCGCCGCTACCTGCCCTCGCTCTGACGATGAGCGCCCTCTCCGTAGCGATGAGCGCTCGCGCGAAGAGCCCCGCCGCCGTGACACGGCCCGCGCCGGCAGGCGCGGAGCTCCGCCCAGGCGGGATGTTCTGATGCCGATACGCGTCCGCCTGGTCCTCGCCAGCGCGCTCATGCTCTTCCTCGAGTTGGCGCTCATCCGATGGGCCGGCGCCAACGTGCTGCATCTGAGCTACTTCTCCAACGTCGTGCTGCTGGGGTCGTTCCTCGGCATCGGGCTGGGCTTCCTGCGGGCTCCGGGCGATCGCGTTCCGGCGCCGTACTACTCGCCGATGATCCTGCTGGGCCTGGTGGGCTTCGTGGCTGCCTACCCGGTCAGCGTCGACCGCAAAGGCAGCACGCTGATCTTCTTCACCAGCCTGTCCACCACCGGCCCGCCGATCTGGCTCACCCTGCCGGCGGTGTTCCTCGCCGTGGCGGCGATCATGGCCGGCCCGGGCGAGCTCGTCGGCTCCTGCTTCCCGCACCTGCCGCGCTTGGACGCATACCGTTACGACCTGCTCGGCAGCTTCGCGGGCATCGCCGGCTTCACCGGCCTGGCCTTCCTCGACGCCCCGCCGTTCGCCTGGTTCGCGATCATCGGCGTCTTGTTCGTCGTGCTCCTCGGCAGGCCCGGCGTGTCGGTATCGGTGAGCCTGCTCGTTGCGTTGCTGGTGCTGTTCGGCTACCCCATGCGCCACGACAAGAACGTGTTCTGGTCGCCGTACTACAAGGTCACCACGATTGCCGAGGTGGATGACAAGGGCGGCCCGGCATGGGACATCGAAGTCAACGGCATCCCGCATCAGCAGTTGATGAGTGCGGCGACCAAGGAACGCGACGAGTCCTGGTACCTGTCGCCGTACCTGCTCGCACCGCGACCGCCCGGCAACGTTCTCGTCGTCGGCGCCGGAACAGGCAGCGACGTCGCGATCGCGCTTCGCCAGCACGCGCAGCACGTCGACGCCGTCGAGATCGACCCGACCCTGCTGCGCTTCGGAAAGCAACACAACCCTGACCGGGTCTACCAGGACCCGCGCGTCACGACGCACGTCAACGACGGGCGGGCCTACCTCGAATCGACGCACAAGAAGTTCGACCTGATCCTGTTCGCGCTGCCTGACTCGCTGACGCTGGTCTCCGGCGCCAGCTCGCTGCGTCTGGAGAGCTACCTGTTCACGATCGAGGCCGTGCGCGCGGCCCGCGCCCACCTCGCACCTGGCGGGGCGTTCGCGATGTACAACTACTACCGCGAAGCGTGGCTGGTCGACCGCCTGGCCGGGACGATGCAGACCGCGTTCGGCCACTCGCCGTGCGTCGCCCAAGACGCACCGAACCGGGCCGTGATCCTCGCCGCCCTCTCGCCGGGCGATCAGCACTGCGGCACGAGCACGTGGCAGCGTTCAGCGGGGACGCCGCCGCCCGCGACGGACGACAAGCCGTTCCTGTACCTCGAGAACTCGAGGGTGCCCGGGCTTTACGTCAAGACGCTCGGCTTGATCCTGCTCGCGAGCGTCGTGGCCGTGCTCGGGGTGCTGCTGTCCCGTCGGGGACCCCGGCTTTCGGGTGTGCGGCAGATGTGGTTCTACCGGGATCTGTTCCTGCTCGGTGCGGCATTCCTGCTCCTGGAGACGAAGAACGTCACCGGGTTCGCACTGCTGTTCGGCACGACGTGGCTTGTGAACGCGCTGGTGTTCGCGGGCGTGCTCTTAGCCGTGTTAGCAGCCGTGGAGGTCACCCGGCGCTGGCCGACGCCACCGGTGCCGGTCATGTACGCGTTGCTCGCCGGCGGGCTCGCGCTCGCCTGGGTGGTTCCGGCCTCCGCCTTGCTGTCGCTGCCGGTCGCGCCGCGCGCGCTGGCCGCGATCGTGATCGCGTTCCTGCCCATCTTCGCCGCGAACGTGATCTTCGCGAAACGGTTCGCCACCACGGTGGAGCCCACCATCGCGTTCGCCGCGAACCTGCTGGGTGCCATGCTCGGCGGAAGCCTGGAGTACCTGGCGCTCGCGTACGGCTACCGCGCGCTGCTGATCATCGCCGGGCTGCTGTACCTGGCCGCGTACCTGCTGATGCCTCGGCCGCGGCTCGGTGCTGCCGACCTCGAGGCCGAACGCGAGCCGGCACTAGTCTCGAACGCGTGACCACCCTCGTCGTGCAGAACGTGCCGAGCGCGCCGATCGGTCCGCTCGGCGAGTGGCTCGGGCTGGACCTCGACGTCCGTGACTGGTCCGGCCTGCCTCACGATGTGAGTGGCTACGACGGGCTGATCGTGCTGGGCGGGGGCACGGTCGGCGATGAGCCGCCGCAGCTTCGCGAGCTGCTCACTTCGGCACTCGCGGATGAGCGACCCACCCTCGCGATCTGCTACGGGGCGCAGCTACTCGCGGCCGTGCTGGGCGGGCGCGTTGGGCCGAACCCTGGCGGCCCCGAGTACGGCGCGCAGCTGATCGCGAAGCGCGCCAACGCGGCGAGCGATGCGCTGTTCCGCGAGATACCGATCACCCCGGACGTCATCCAGTGGCACCGCGACGCCGTCCTCGAGCTGCCGCCTAGCGCGGTTTTGCTGGCCAGCTCGCCCGTGTGCGACGTGGAGGCGTTCCGGGCGGGGCGCGTCGCCTGGGGCATCCAGTTCCACATCGAGACGACCCCGGACGTGGTGCGACGTTGGGCGGCATCCGATGCGAAAGCGCTCGAGGCGTATGACGTCGACGCGATCCTCGAGCGCGCCGAAGCCGTGCACGCCGACATCGCCGAGGTGTGGCGTCCGTTCGCGGAGCGGTTCGCGAGCATCGTGCGCGACCCGGAGTCGGTGCCCGCCACTCGTCCGCTGCGCATGGCCACCGCCGAGCCGATCACCGACCCGGCGGCGATCCGGGCGGCACTCGCCGCCGAGATGCGGGCGGCGCGACCGCAGTGAGCCGCCGCGTCGCGCTGCGGCTGGCCCGCCTGGGCTTCCTCGATGCGGACGGCGCGGGTGCGCTGCTGTCCGGCGTGCCGCTGTCGCTGTGGGACGCCGAGGCGAACGCACCGGTCGACGAAGGTGCTGCAGCCGTCGTGGCGGCTCTCGGCCGGTCGGCGGATCCTGACGCGGCGGTGCGCGCTCTCGCCCGGGCGGCCGAGCCGGAGCTTCTCGACGCGCTGCGGGGCGACGCGGCGCTGCGGGCCCGGCTGACCAGCCTGCTCGGCGCGTCGCCGGCACTCGTCGACCATCTCGCCGTGCATCGCGGTGACTGGCGGGCGCTTGGCGGCGCTCTCGACCGGCCGGCGCTTCCTCCCGCGCCGCTCGCCGAACTGCGGGCCGCATATCGCCGCGAGCTGCTCGCGATCGCCGGGCGCGACCTCGTCGGCGACCTCGAACTGGAGACGGTCACCGAGGCGCTTGCGGATCTGGCCGACCAGACGCTGCGCGCCGCGCTGGCCATCGCGCAAGCAGATCTGCCGGCAGGCGTCGCGCCGTGTCGGCTGGCGATCATCGCGATGGGCAAGGCGGGCGCGCGCGAGCTCAACTATGTCTCCGACGTGGACGTGATCTTCGTGGCCGAGCCCGCGGGCGACGCCGACGAGCAGGCCGCGCTGGCCACGGCGACGAAGCTCGCTGCGCAGACCATGCGCATCTGCGCGGCCGTGGCCTGGGAGGTCGACGCGGCGCTGCGGCCCGAGGGAAAGGTCGGTCCTCTCGTGCGGACGCTCGCCAGCCACGAGGCGTATTACCGGCGCTGGGCGAGCACCTGGGAGTTCCAGGCGCTGCTGAAAGCCCGCCCCGCCGCAGGCGACAGCGAGCTCGGGCGGCGCTACCTCGACGTGATCGCGCCCATGGTGTGGACGGCGGCCGAGCGTGCCGACTTCGTGGCCGATGTCCAGGCGATGCGCCGGCGCGTCGTCGCGCACCTACCCGCGGGCATCGCCGAACGTGAGATCAAGCTCGGCCCGGGCGGCCTGCGCGACGTCGAGTTCGCGGTGCAACTGCTACAGCTGGTGCACGGGCGCGGCGACGAGTCGCTGCGCGTGCCCGCGACGCTGCCCGCGCTCGCCGCGTTGCGCGACGGCGGCTACGTGGGACGCGACGACGCGCTGAGCCTCGGCGACGCCTATCGGTTCCTGCGCGCGGCTGAGCACCGCGTGCAGCTACGCAGACTGCGCCGAACGCACCTCGTGCCGGACGACCCGGCAGAACTCACCGTGCTGGCCCGCGCGATGGGCTTCAGGCCGGACTCCCGTGGCGACGTGCGTGCCGTGTTCGCCGCGGAGTGGGCGCTCCATGCCCGCGAGGTGCGCCGGCTGCACGAGAAGCTGTTCTACCGGCCGCTGCTTTCGGCGGTCGCCCGCGTGCCCTCAGCCGATCTGCGGCTGACCACGGGCGAGGCGGGTCGCCGCCTCGCCGCGCTGGGCTTCGCCGACCCGGCGGGCGCGCTGCGGCACATCGGGACGCTGACCGCAGGCGTCAGCCGCCGGGCCGCGCTGCAGCGCGCGCTCCTGCCGGTGGTGCTGTCCTATCTCGCCGACGCTCCAGACCCGGACGCCGGTCTGCTTGCCTACCGGCGGGTGTCCGAAGCGCTCGGCACGACGCCGTGGTACCTGCGCCTGCTGCGCGACGAGGGGAAGGTGGCCGAGCGGCTGGCGTACCTCCTCGGCACCGGCCGCTACGTCGCCGGCATGCTCGAGCGTGCGCCCGAGGCCTTGCCGCTGCTCGCCGACGACCAGGCGTTGCGCCCCCGTCCTGCGGACGAGCTTTCCGCCGCGATGATCGACGCGGCGGCTCGGCAGCCGGACGCTGCCGCGGCCGTGTCCGTGGTGCGTGGGTTGCGGCGGCACGAGCTGCTGCGTACCGCGTTCGCCGATCTGCTCGGCTTGGTGGACGTCGCTACGGTCGGTGAGGCCATCACGACGATCACCGAGGCCACGCTCGATGCGGCGCTGCGGGTGGCGCGCCGATCAGCAGGCGATCCGCCGATCGAGTTCGCGGTGATCGCCATGGGACGGCTGGGCGGCTGCGAGGTCGGCTACGGCTCCGACGCCGATGTCATGTTCGTCTACGACGGACCGCCGGACGCGGCCCGCGACGCTCAGGAGGTCGCCGAGCGGCTGCGTGCGCAGCTGCGCGCACCCTCGGCGGACCCGCCGCTCGACGTCGATGCGAACCTGCGTCCGGAGGGGCGCAACGGTCCACTGGTGCGCTCGCTCGCGTCCTACTCCGAGTACTACTCCCGCTGGTCGTCGGCCTGGGAGGCGCAGGCGCTGCTGCGCGCCCGGTTCGCGGTGGGCGACGCGGCGCTGGGGGAGCGGTTCACCGCCCTCATCGACCCGGTGCGCTATCCGGCCGCCGGCCTGCGGGCCGACGACCGCACCGAGATACGCAGGCTCAAGGCCCGGGTGGATGCCGAGCGTCTGCCCCGCGGTGCAGATCCGACGACGCATGTGAAACTGGGCCGGGGTGGGCTGGCCGATATCGAGTGGACCGTCCAGTTGCTGCAGCTCGCACACGGGCACGCCACGGCCGGGCTGCGCACCACCCGTACCCTGCCTGCGCTTCGCGCCGCCGCCGACGCCCGCCTCATCGAGCAGCGTGACGCCGAGGCGCTCGAGGGGGCGTGGCGGCTCGCCACCCACACCCGCAACGCGATCATGCTGGTGCGCGACAAGGCCGATGACCAGCTTCCCCGCCAGGGCCGGGCGTTGCTCGCGGTGGGCCGGGCCCTCGGCTATCCGGTCGGCTTCGACCCCGGACAGGTCATCGACGACTACCGCCGCGCCGCCCGTCGTGCACGACGGGTCGTCGAGCGTGTCTTCTACGGCTGAACCTCGGCGGCCTCGCGATCCGGCACCGCGGCGTCCTCGGGCTCGTCCGCTGCGGGCACATGGGCCGGATGTCCGGACATCAACCACTGCACGCCGAACCCGGCGGCCACCACGATCAGACCGCCCGCCGCGTCGAGGATGAAGTGGTTCGCAGTGCCGACGATCACCAACAGGGTGGCGATCGGGTAGAGCAGCGCCAGGATGCGCAGCCACAGCGGTTTGGCGCAGTACCACACGGCGACCGTGCACCACACCGCCCAGCCGATGTGCAGACTCGGCATCGCCGCGAACTGGTTGGTGTGTTCCGCCACATTCGGGTCGGCGAGCGATCCCCAGGTGTGGTACGTGGCCAATGTGTCTATATAGCCGAATTGCGGCAGCAGCCGCGGAGGCGCCAGGGGGTACAGATAGAAACCGGCCAGCCCGATCAGCGTGGTCGCGAACAGCGCCGTGCGCATGCCCCGGTAGACGCGTTTGCGGGCAACGAACAGCCACACGAGCACCGCGATCGTGACGACGAAGTGCATCGTGGCGTAGTAGTAGTCCATGATCTGGGCGAGCCAGCCGTGCCGGTCGACGAACTGGTTGACCGAAAGCTCGAAGTTCAGGTGCATCTTGTCCTGCAACCACTGGACGCTGCGGCCGTGCCGGTGCGCGATACCGGGCTGGTCGGGCACCAGGTTGCGCGCCTCGCGGTAGAGGTAGTAGCCGATGCCGATGAGGACGAGCTCTTGCCACAAGCGCGGCTCACGGTGACGCAGCAGCCGCTGCGGCCATAGTCCTTTAAAGCGCCGGACCGGCGCTGGCTGCGCCTCAGTCTTCGACGCGGTCGCTGTCACCCTCCAATGATTCCATTCCCGGCGGTGTGCCCGCGCGCGGATTGCTCAGGACACGCTCAGCCGCTCGCCGTGGATCGCGCCGGGTGTCTCGCGCAGCGGCACTCCGCTTCCACCCCAGCGCGCGGCGATGATCTCCGCGGCGATCGATACGGCGGTCTCCTCGGGCGTCCGCGCCCCCGTGTCCAAGCCGATCGGGGCGTGCAACCCGGCCAGTTCCTCTTCGGCCAGGCCACGCTCGCGCAGTTGCGCCAGCCGGCCGTCGTTCGTGCGCCGCGAGCCCATCGCCCCGACGTACGCGAGCCGCCGGCGTAGCGCGATCTCGAGCAGCGGGACGTCGAACTTCGGATCGTGGGTGAGAACGCACACCACCGTGCGCTCGTCCGTGTCGGTCCGCTCCAGGTACTTGTGCGGCCACTCGACGACGACCTCGTCTGCGTCCGGGAAGCGGCGTGTCGTGGCGAACACCGGCCGTGCGTCGCACACCGTGACCCGATATCCCAGGAACGACCCGATGCGCGCCACTGCGGCCGCGAAGTCGATGGCGCCGAAGACGATCATGCGGGGTCGCGGTGCATAGGATGCGACGAACACCCCGATCTCGTCCTGCCGGCGCTCGCCGTCACTGCCGTACCGAAGCATGGCGCTGCGTCCCTGCTCCAGCATCCCCCGCGCGTCGTCGCGCACCGCGTCGTCGAGGCGCTGCGAGCCCAGCGATCCGGTAGCGGACTCCGGGCGCACGACCAGGTGCCGGCCGCGCAGCCCGTCGCCGGCCTCGACGAGCGTCGCCACCGCCACTGGTCGCCCTCCACGAATGTCGGCGGCCACGTCGTCGAGGTCGGCGAACGTCGCGCGGCTGATCCGCTCGACGAACACGTCGATGATGCCGCCGCAGGTGAGGCCCACGGCGAACGCGTCGTCGTCGCTGACGCCGTACCGGTGCAGCGCCGGTGTGCCGCCTTCGCGCACCTCGCTTGCCGCGTCGTAAACGGCGCCTTCGACGCATCCTCCCGATACGCTGCCCGCCGCGGTGCCGTCCGGGCCGACCAGCATCGCCGCACCGGGTGGTCGCGGCGCCGACTTCCAGGTGGCGACCACGGTCCCGACGCCGACGGCGTCTCCGGCCTGCCACCAACCGAGCAACTCGTCGAGCACGTCCTGCACGGCGTCCACCTCCGCTGCGGCTTTGCGGACTCCACGATATGCGCTCGACCGTGAACCTCTGGCGCCCTGGCGCTACCTGGTCGTGTGGTGCGCGGTCGCCGGCACCCGCTGCCGAACGTTCGACATCAGGCCCAGAAGGCCGTGGCCAGGGCAAACCCACGCAGGTCGCCGGCCGTGCCGCCGGCCACCCGGTTCGGCGTGTACGCGATCGTCGTCCGCGCGCCCAGGTCGATGATCGCCAGCGACAACTCGCGCACGTGCGCGAACCGATCGCTCATCGCCACACGATGGTGAACACCGGCCCGCGGCGTCCAACGAAGTACTGGGCGCGCCTTAGGCTGGCGCGGTGACGCCGCCCGACACCAGCAGGCTGCACTTTCGGCGTATGACCAACGATGATCTCGGCAGGATAGCCGCGCTGCTCAGTGACCCGAACGTGATGGCCTATTACGCGGCGCCGAAGACGCGCGATCAAGCCCGGGCGTGGATCGAGTGGAACAAAGCGAACTACGCCCAGCACGGCTACAGGCTATGGATCATCGAAACGCTCGACGGCGAGTTCATCGGGGACTGCGGTCTCACGTGGCAGGACGTGAACGGGCGCCGTGAGCTGGAAGTCGGCTACCACGTCCGCGCGGCAGCGTAGGGCCGGGGCTGCGCGACGGAGGCGGCCGCCGCCTGCCGCGATTTTGCCCGGGATGCCGTCGGCGCGGCCAAAGCTTGTCGCCATCATTCATCCCGCCAGTGTCGGCTCGCGACGGGTGGCCGAGAAGATAGGAATGGCATTCGTGACGGAGGAGCGCAGCGGTGTGCGGCCCGTCCGGATAGTGCTCGGGATGGATCTCCTACCCCCCCGGCTAGCAGTTGTGTCCCGACACCAGCTCGTCGCGAGGGCCCGCACGCACCCACCGAAGATCACGGTGCATCCGGGCTGGTCGTGAGTGCACGCGACGCCGCCACGGCTGCGAGCACCGCCAATGCTCCCAACGATGCGACGACCAACGTCAGCGCCGCGACCGATGTGCGTGTACCTCCGTCGGCGGCCAGAGCCAGGTACAACGTCCCGAAGACCGCCACCCCGAGCGCTCCGGCGACCTCTGAGTTCGTGCTCAGCACTCCGCTCAGGTCCGACGTCAGCTCACGATCCACCGCTGCCATGAGGTGGGTTACCAGTGCGCTGAAGCCAGCTCCCATGCCAATCCCGGCGATGCCCAGAAGCGCTGCGAGCGCGGCACCCTGCGGCGTGAGCGTCAGACCTTCGAGGGCAACGCCGAGCAGGGCGCAGCCCAGCAGTCCGAACGCGGCCGGTGCGATGGCCGGACCAAAATGCGCCGGAAGCTTCCGTAGGAGAGGGCCGGATACACCGAATCCGACCACCCATGAAATCAGCGCTGCCCCCGCATAGAACGCACTCTTTCCCAGCCCGTCCTGAAGGTAAATGGCCAGCACAAACAGCAGCGCGGCGTACGTCACTGTCGCCCCGGCCTGAGCTGCCAATCCCCAAGCGATCCTGCGTGACCTGAATAGACCTAGCTGCAAGACCGGAAGCGCACCGCGGCTTGTGACTCGGCGTTCGATGGCGACGAACAGCCAAAGGGCTGGAATCGATGCGGCCAATGCGATCCAGGCCCAAAGCGGCCATCCGTAGTCGCGGCCGAGCATCAGCGGCACTACCAGCAACGAGATCGTGGCACTTAGCGCGGCGACGCCCTTCATATCAAGTCGTCCGCCATTGGGATCGTTGTAAACGGGGAGGCGAACCGCTCCAACCAAGAACACTGCGACGCCGACCGGAACGTTCACGAAAAAGACCGACCGCCAGGCGACGCCGTACAGGTTGAGCGTGACCAAGGCGCCGCCGAGGACCTGGCCAGCAGCAGCTCCCCCGGCAAGTGCAACCGGGTAGTAGCCGAGCGCGCGCGTGCGCGCGGCGCCCTCGAAGCTCGTCTGTATACCGGTCAACACCTGCGGCACCATTGCGGCCGCGCCAAGGCCTTGAGCGATGCGGGCCACGATCAACCAAATGGGATTCAGCGCTAGGGCGCAGGCCAGCGAGGCCACGGTGAATACGGCGACGCCCAGTAAGAACATGCGCCGATAACCGTACAGCCCCCCAAGGCGCGCACCAGTCACGAGCAGAACCGCGTAGGCGAGCACATATCCGGAAACGACGAGTTCGAGTTGGCCGCCACTCGCGTGCAGGTCGTCGGCGATGGACGGAACAGCGACGTTGACAATCGAATTGTCGGCGGTCGTCATGAACACCGCTCCGAGCAGGATCAGGAGCAGCCCGCTACGGCTGGGCTGCCGCAGTTTGGGGGCAGAAACCGTTCTCGTCACGTGGTCCGTGCCCGACAGCTTTCGCGTCATAGGAGGCCGCTCTTCATCGATGTGGACACTGTCAACATCTATATCATGCACCGAGAGGTGGACACTGTCAACATCTCGGGAGCCGAAGGACCTGCGATGCCGCAGCGGGTCAACTGCCGCCTAGCTGCCTGGTAACTGCCTCGCCAACGCCGCGGACGCCCGTTACTTTGAGCTGAGCGGGCGGTCATCGAACGAACGCTGTCTGCTGCGGCAATCCTTCACGGGGAGAAATGGTCTTGGAGCAGGAGATCAGGTGACGGGTGCTCGACAGTCCTTGCCTCCGCCATGACCGATGAACCGACCGCACCGGTCTGGACGGCGCGACGTCCTGGGCCCGGTGAGCATGCGTGACGCGCTCCCGGCCGTCTTACGGCGCCATCGGCGAAGGTGCACTTGAGGGACGCCGCGGTGCCGTCGAAGGTCTGCACACCGTCTCATCGCCAAGCAGGGGAGACCGCCGTGGACGACGCGCCTATTCATAAGCGCAGATGGGTCATTCTCGGCGTTCTCGTCATCTGCCTTCTCGTCGTCATTCTCGACAACACGATCCTCAACGTCGCCCTGAAGACGGTCCAGCAGGACCTGGGTGCCTCGCAGAGCCAGATGCAGTGGGCCGTGGACAGCTATGCGCTGGTGTTCGCCGGGCTGCTCATCACCGGCGGCGTGCTCGGGGACCGGCTGGGCCGCAAGTGGGTGCTCCTGTTCGGTATGGCCGCGTTCGGCGCCACCTCGGCGCTGTGCTCGTTCGCTACCAGCCCAACCCAGCTGATCTTCTTCCGCGCGCTGATGGGCATCGGTGCGGCGGCGGTCCAGCCGCAGACGCTGTCGATCATCCAGAACGTCTTCGATCCGAGCGAGCGGCCGAAGGCCATCGGGATCTGGGCCGGCGCATCCGGCATGGCGGTCGCGATCGGGCCGATCGCGGGTGGCGCGCTGCTCAAGTACTTCTGGTGGGGTTCGATCTTCCTTGTCAACGTGCCGTTCGTGATCGCCGGCGTCATCGCCATCGTGCTCGTCGTGCCGAACTCGAAGAATCCCTCGCCCGGCCGGCTCGACCCGCTCGGCGTCCTGCTGTCGATCGTCGCGCTCGTGACGCTCGTATACGGCGTCATCCAGGGCGGCAACAGCAACGAGTGGCTGCGGTGGAACGCCCTCGGCGCGATCCTGCTCGGCTCGGCATTACTCGCGCTGTTCCTTTACACGCAGGCGCGCAGCACGCACCCCACCATCGACGTCCATCTGTTCAAGAACCGCCACTTCTCCGCCGGTGTCGCGGCCATCGCGGTCACCTTCTTCGTACTGATGGGCTCGACGTTCTATCTCGCCTACTTCCTGCAGGCCGTGCGGGGCTACACCGCGCTCGCCGCGGGCGTCGCGCTGGTCGCGGTCGCGGCGGCCATCATGATTGCCTCACCGCTGTCGGCGCGGCTGTCCGCCCGGTTCGGGCCGCGGATCGTGACCGGCTCCGGACTCGCCATCTTCGGGGTCAGCATCGCCGCGTACGGACTCGCGACACGGACGATGCCGCAATGGGTCATCGAGGTCCTCATGGTCGGCTTCGGCGTCGGCATGGGCCTGGTCATGACACCCGCCACAAACTCGATCATGAGCGCGGTGCCGCGCGAGAAGGCCGGCGTCGGCGCGGGCGTCAACAACACGGTGCGGCAGGTGGCTGCCGCCCTCGGCGTCGCGGTGCTGGGGTCGATCCTCGCGGTCGCGTTCCGCAACAATCTCGGCGCCGATGCGCCGGCGCGGCTGGCCGCCCAGCTCGACCAGCCGGCGGCCGTCGCGCAGCTCCCCGCCGCCGCGAAGGTCGGCACGTACGTCAAGCACGACTCCAGCGAGTCCATCGGCGGCGCACTTGAGTTCGTCGGTAACGCCGCTGGCGCGCTGGAGCAGCGGGCCGAACTGTCCGGCGGCACGGCTTCGCCGGCCCAGGTTCAGCAGGGGCGGCTAGCGATCGCGGCGTTTGTGAACGACGCGAAAGACTCCTTCATGACGGCCATGCGGATCACCTCGGTGATCGCCGGACTGATCGGCCTGCTCGGTTCCGTCGCGGCGTTCGCGTATATGCCAACCCGCCGGGAGCACGCACTGCACACTGCGTCGGGGCGCGCTCCCACCGACGAGCCGGCCGTCGCCTGATGAGCAGCACCGCACCCGGGTTAGGCCAGCGCGGGGGTCACGACGATCGGGGTGGGCTGCGGCGCGGTGGCGGTGCGGCGGCCGGGCAGCAGTAGGGCGGCGGCGGCGCCGAGTCCGGCGATGGCGGCCGCGGCGAGGCAGGCGATGTGCAGGCCGCTCATGAATGAGGCGTTGATGTCGGTGACGAGGTGTGTGCATCACAATGTGGGCACTGTCAACATCTACCTGCAAAGTCTTCTCGCGGTGCCGGCACGGCCGGCTGCGTAACGCGCTGCGGCAAGCTGCCTGATACCTGCCGGGAAACTGCCTCGCGATCGTGGGGCGCACCGGCGTGTGCTGGTACGCGACTCGATCAGCGACTCAGGAGGCCCCGGATGGGCGCTGACAGGACCCCAGATCCGCCGCGGCAGAATGAGGCGCTGGTGACGGCGGCGGAGTGGTTCGCCGGCGGAGAGCGGGTCCCGTACGACCCGGTACCCGCGCGGGTGCTGACCGAGGAGGAGACCGCCGCGACCCCGGGTGCACTGCGGGTCTTCGAGCGGGTGGCGGCCGCGAAACAGGACGCGGACACCGTGTGGCTCACGCTGCTGCCCGGATACCCGGACGGCTCGTACGGCTGGGCGCAGGTGGACCGGATGCTCGGCGACGACGTCGGCCCGAGGCTGTACGTCGAGCCGGTAGGGCAGGGAGACTCGGACAAACCCCGGCACCACCCGTACTCCACTGTCGAGCGCGCTGACTTGGTCGAGGCGTTGTGGCGGCACCACGCGGTGCGCCGCACCGTCGTCGTCACCTTCGACTACACCGCGATCGCGCTGCTCGAGCTGCTGCGTCGCCAGCTGGAGCCGACCACATCGCACGACACGCGGCCGGCGATCGCAGCCACGCTCATGGTCAACGGCGGTTTGTTCGCCGACGCGCACACGCACCCATGGCAGAGCACGCCGCTGCTGCACACCCGGCTGGGAGCACTCGCGATGCGGTTGGCCCAGCGCTCGCCGCGCGTGTTCATCGCGTCGATGCTGCGGGCGCGGCTGTACTCACGGAGCTACCACCCGGCCCCGGACGAGCTCGCCGAGCTGCGGCTGGCGATCACCCGGCGAGACGGAGCGGCGTTCCTGCATGACGCGGCCGGGTTCGTCAAGGAGCACCGTCGCAACGCACAACGTTGGGATCTCGCCGCAATCGCCCGCGACCTCGACGGGTCAGTCACGCTATATGTCGGCGGCAGCGAGGAGGACGCCTATGAGCACCGGCAGATACCGGCTGCGCGCGAGCGCGTCCCGCAGGCCGGAGTCCTGACCTTCCCGGGGGGCCACCTGACCACGAGCGAGCACCCGGATCTCCTCGCAGCAGCGATCCGCGATATCGCGATCCGGCACGGCGTGGGCACGACCATCGACGACACGACGCCTTGAAGCGGACCGGACCACCAGGCACTCCGGTGGCTACCCGTTCGCGACATCGCCAGCCGACCGGATCAGCTCCTCGGTCGCGGCCGCTTCGGGCATGGCGCCGCATCGCTTGAAGATCGCCACCGCGTCTTGCCAATCACTGACGCGTGTGCGCGCGCCCGCGTGTCCGAGTACGACCTTGGCGCGAGCCTCGCCGAGACAATGCCCAGTCTCGTGCTGGATCGCGATCGCCGAAATCGCATGCTTGCGTGCAACGTTCTGCCGGCCCTCGTCCAGGGCGGCCCGGGCCGCGGCGACGTGCGCCTGGCCTTCGAGCACGCGGTAGCCCGCGGCCTGGCTGATCTGGAGCGCCTCCCGCGCGCAGGCAGCTGCCTCTTGCACCTCGCCGAAGGAGCGATGTGCCTCGCTAAGGCCGATCAAAGCGAGAACGGCAGGCGCGCAGCGATCAACCGTGCCGACTAGATCGAGCGTCTGGGTATGTTGCTCGACGGTGTCGTGGTCGCGGCCGAGATGACGCATGACGCTGCCGAGCGCGGCGCGGCACTCGACCTCGGTCCAGTGATCCAGACCCGCAAGCACCGGCAGTGCGGCCTGCGCGTCCGAGGTGGCGTCCCCCAGACGTCCCTGATCCGAGGCGACAGCGGCCCGGAGCGCCAGCGCCGACGCTTCGGTTGCCCGGTAGCTGCCCGCCCTGGCGATTGCGAGCGAATGGTCCAGATGGGTGATGGCGTGATCCAGTTCGCCGGTCAGGTGGCACACTTCGCCAAGGCGCGCGAGCGCCAGACTCTCATCTGCCGGCGATTCGCAGTCGCCGGCTACCGCCACGGCCTCACGCGCGCTCTCCTCGGCCTCACGCAAGCGACCTAGCTCCCGGTAGGCCAGCGTGAGGCTGACCAACAGCGGGGCTTCGCCTTTGCGTTGTCCGCACTCGCGCGCCAGGGCGAGCGCTTCGAGCGCGCTTTCGGCGGCCGCACCCGGCTCGCCGGCCCGGAGCAAGATCGGCGCAAGGTTCGCGAGGGCCGGCGGCACAGCACGTTTGATTCCGGATTGCCGGGCCAGCCGCACGGCCGCCACACCGTGGCCCGTGGCGCGAGCGTGCTCGCCGGCGTTGTAGTACGCCATGGCCGCTGTGATCTCGGCGGCGGTCTGCGCTTCGATTCCGCCGGCATTCGCGGCGGCCGCCAGGGCGGCATCGGCGGTCCGCACGGCGGCGAGCGTGTCCCCTCGGTAATACAGGTGACAACGCAGCGCGACCGCAAGCGCGCATGCGCTCCGCGGCGCCGACTGTCTCGCCAACTCGATCGCCGCGATGACGTTGTGGTGTTCCGCATCCAGCCAGGCGAGCGCCGAAGTGTCATCGCTATAGCCGTGGTGTAGGGCCCTGACGTCCTCGCCGACGTCCATCCGGAACATGTACGGATAGAGCCGTTCGGCAGCCGCGTCGGTTGCCGCGAGGTAGTAATCCACGAGTCGGGCCGTCGCCTCGTTCGAATCCGGATCGGAGTGCGCTCGGTCGCGGGCGTACCGGGACAGCAGATCGTGCAGGCTGAAACGGCCCTTTGCCGACCGCTGCACCAAATGGGCGGCCACAAGATCGTCGAGAAGGGACGCCGCCCGGCTTGTTGTCACCGACGCGAGTGCGGCGGCCACATCGACCCCGAAGTCGGGTCCGGGAATCAGGCCGGCCAACCGGAACATGCGGCGCGCCGGGGCAGGTTGGCCATCGTAGGACAGGTCGAACGCGGCGAGCACGGCCCGGGCCTGGTCGCTGGGTAGCTGCAACTCGGTGAGAGGAGCAGACGCGAGCCGATCGGCAAATTCGGAGATGGCCATGTCCCGGTCGGTGGCCAGGTTGGCCGCTGCGATGCGCAAGGCCAGCGGCAGCTGGGCGCACAATGCGGCGAGCCGAGCCGCCCCGCGGAGGTCGGCCGCGATCCGGTCGGCGCCGAGCACGGCGGCGAGCAACTCGCGCGACTCATCAGCGCTGAGCCCACTCAGCGCGAGTTCCCGAGCACCTTCTCGCGCCACCAGACCGGTGAGCCGCTCACGACTGGTAACCAGGACGAACGAGCTCGCGCTGCCGGGCAGCAACGGTCGGACCTGCTCCGCGCTGGCTGCGTTGTCGAGCACGAGCAGCATTCGACGGCCGGCCACGGCAGATCGATACAACGCCGCAGCTTCCTCCTGATCAATCGGTACCTGCTCGGGCGGCACGCCCAGCGAGCGCAGGGACCGGGCGAGCGCATCGATCGGCCGCAGCGCGGCACTGGTGGAGTAGCCGTGCAGATCGATGAACAGCTGTCCGTCGGCGAACCGAGGCATCACGCGATGCGCCCACCTCACCGCGACGGCGGTCTTGCCGATCCCCGCCATACCCACTACCGCGGCGATACGGACGGCGAACTGCCCGGAGGTGTCGTCGGACAGCACTTCGTCGAGCGCCTCCAGCACGTGGCTGCGACCCGTGAACGCAATGACGTCGGCGGGCAATTGGCGGGGCACAAGATGGCCCGGTTCACCGTTACCGGGGCTCTTTCCGCGCTCATAGGCAAGCGCTACGAAACTCGCCCGAGCGTCCTCATCCAGCGCGAGCGCCTGTGCGAGCAGCCGCACCGAATGGCTGCGCGGCCGCCGGACTCGGCCGGCTTCGAATTCTCGAATAGTCCGGACGCCCAGACCCGCCCGATGCGCCAGCTCCTCCTGGGTCAGGTGCACACGTTCGCGGTGGGCTCGCAGCACATCACCGAAGACCCCGCTCACGAAGCACTACCCGAAGCGCTCGCCAACGCGGGGACGGAATGTCCAGCGCGTCACGTCGTGCATCCGATCTACCGTCCACTCTGTTCCAGTGGCCCTCTACGTCTCGTCACGTCACAGCGGTAGCCGCCGGGTCGGCCCGATCCGGTCGGCTCTATCTGTACCTCGCCTGTCAAGCAGCGCGGGATCGGTCGACGGGATAGCTGCCTGCCCGGTCGCCCAATTCAAACAACCGGACAAGATGAGGAAAGTAGCCTGACCGAGTCATCCGCACAGCAAGGAGACATGACATGGCCAGGATCAGCTATGACCAACAAACCGCCGCAGCGTTCAAGGCCGTCCGCGAGGTCCCGCGCGACGGACTCTCGGAGTGGCGCGACGCGGTACGACGTCATCTGCGCCCGTCGCCGGGAATGACTCTGGTGGACATCGGCGCGGGGACCGGTGCGTTCGCCGCTGCCTTCAGCGACTGGTTCGACCTCGACGTCCTCGCAGTTGAGCCGTCGCCCGCGATGCGGGATCAGATCCCGCGGACGCCGGCCATCCAGGTGCTGGAAGGCAGTGCGAGCGCCCTACCGCTGCCACATGAATCGGCGGACGCCGCATGGCTCTCCCTTGTCATACACCACATCCCAGACCTAGGAGTCGCCGCACGCGAGATCCGCCGCGTGCTCCGCCCTGGTGCCCCCGTCCTCATCCGGCAGGGCTTCCCGGGCAGAGTCGACAAGGTCGAACTCGTCCGATGGTTCCCTGAGACCGCCCGGGCCGTCGATACCTACCCTTCGGTCGAGGAGACGTGCGACGCGTTCGCGATCGCAGGATTCCATGAGGACGCTCTTGAGCAGGTTCGTGAGACGTACGCGACCAGCCTCGCGGACTTCCTCGGCCAGCTGGACACTTTCCGCGATGCCGATACCACGATGCGCAGTCTCACTGAGGATGAGTTCCTCCGCGGCAAGGAACGTCTCCGCCGTGCTGTACAACGTGCCGGGAGCGCAGCGGACCAGGAGACCAGAAGCAACTGGCTTGACCTCCTGGTTCTGCGCTGACCGGTTCGCACGATACCGCTGCACGACGCGAGCCGAATTCCGAAGAACAGGACAACATCAAGAAGGAAGCCTGTCCCACACCGGTTAAATCGCTTGGTAAATGACGGTCATAGCTCCCGACTTGTACGGTGTCGCGCTAATAAACTTGACCGGTGTGCGCTGGGGGAAGAGCGGCTTGCCGGCACCGAGCGCAATCGGACATATATCCAAGCGATACTCATCGACCAAGCCGTGCTTGATGAGGGTCCGAGCGGTCTGTACGCCACCATATAGGAGTAGGTACCTGCCCGGCGACGACTTGAGCTCCGTCAACTTTGCAACGAGGTCTGCATCGTCTTTCACGAGGAGTTGCTCGCAGTTTTCCCACGCAAGTTCTTCCGGGGTGGTTGAGATGACGATCTTCGGCAAACGGTTCATAAGCGCGCCGAACTCAGCCTCGCTGCTCGGGGCGTCGGGGTTGGCCACGACCTGGGGCCAATATCCCGCCATGCCGCGGTAAACCGTGTGGCCGATGAGGGCGGCGTCGGCGCCTTCCGCGAGCGTGAAGTGCGCCTCGCCCATGACCGGGTCGTCGTCGATCCAATCAAGCTCATCGTTCGGGCCGGCAACGAATCCGTCGAGTGTGATCATCATTTGCAAGATGACTCTAGGCATCTCGTCCCTCTCGAATTTCGACAAGACATGGTGTCGATCGAGGCCGTCATGCCGTTTTGGGGCGTGGTGCACGTCGCGGCGGCACTCGTCCGGATTCGACGAGCCACCGGACCGTATCGCTGATAGTTTGCCGGAAGGGCACCGGGTTGATGCCGAATTCGGCGCGAGCGGCAGAATCGTCGAATCGGGTGTCGCGGCGCACTATCTCGACACCCTCGCGGTCGGCCGGATAGTGCCACCGCTGCGGAAGCCGTCGCTGGACCGCTTCGATAAGTGCGACGGATGGGCCGATGACCCGGCCAGGCAGGATGACGTGCGGCAAGCGGCGGCCTGCTGCGTCGGAGACCGAGGCGTAGATGTCATGACCATCGACGTGATGGCCCGGCACGATATAGCGGCGCGGCGGGCCAGGTTGTGAGAGCACGGCCGCGATCAGGGTGGCGACGTCGCGGACGTCGACGACGTGTTGGCCGCCACGGGGAAATGTGGGAAAGCGGCCGAGCAGCATCCAGCGCAGCTGTTCGCTCTGGGCTCCACGGTATGGGTCGTCGGGGCCGTAGACGGCGCCTGGGTAGACCGTCACCACCGGCGAGCCGGCGTCCTGCAGCTGTCGGGCGACCTGCTCCGAGGCGATCTTCGACTGGGCGTAGGGACGGTTGAGATCGCCGAGGGGCAGCTCTGGGCCCGTGCCGCCGTAGCGGGTCAGCGCGACCGTCGTCGACACGTGCACGATCGGATCCAAGCCACGCTCTGACGCGCTGTTCAGGACCAGCTCGGTGGCCCGGGCATTGGTGCGACGCATCTCCACGGCACGACGCGGGTCCAGTGAGAAGATGCCCGCTGCGTGCACCGCGGCAGTGCAACCCTCGACGGCGCGCGACACAGCGCGCTCGTCGAGTACGTCGCCGACGACGAGGTCCGCCGCCGCAACGCCGAGCGGGTCCAGCGACGCGCTCACCTGCTCCGGCCGGCGGACCAGCAGACGCACGTCGTTACCGCCACGCGTCAGCGCCGCCACTACATGCGAACCGACAAAGCCGGTACCGCCGGTCACGAGGATCTTCATGGCCAGAAGGATGCTCCCTGAATCGACTCGTGGTCGTCACTGCCGGCCCGCCGGTCGGGCATGGTGTCTCCTCGGTTTGCGGACTATGTCTATCGAGGCTCTGCCTCTTGGTCGCGATAGCTGCAGCCTCTCCCTCTCACTATTGAATGACGAGGCAGCTACCCGGCAGTTGGCAGGCAGATTCGACGATTCGTCCAGGCCCAGAGTGTCAGCGTGGCGTAGGCGGGCTGCCACTCGTCACGGTAGGCCTGCCGCAGCGGTGGAGGGAGTAGGGCGAGCACCGCCGTCGTCACCTCAGGTGTCGCATCGTCGAGCATCCACGGCAGGTACCGGTGCACATCGCCGGCGATCCGCTTGCCACCCTCCGCGCCGAACGCCGCCCACTGTTCCGCGGTGAGCGTGGCATCGATCAACGGCAGGCCTTCGGCCTCCTCGTGGTTGAGGTGCCGGCGCAACGCGACCTCCAGTGCGTCGGTGAGCTCACCCAGCCGTTGCGGACCGGAGTCGCGGTCGACGAGCGCCGCGTCGATCGCAGCCAGCAGCGGGTCGATCGCGGAGTGCTCTGCCTCCATCGCATCCAACAACGCCACCCCGTCCGAATCGTCGGCGAGTTCGTTGCGCATCTGCGGCCACAGCAGATCGTCCTCGGCGGTGTGATGCACCTGCAGGTAGGACTTGAACATCTCCCAGCCGGCGGCAGTACGCAGCACGTGCTTGGGGTCGTCGGCCGGGCGTGCGGTGATCTGAGCGATGCGTTCCAGGTCGCGGCGCAGCGCCTAATGCATCGCGTACATCATGGTCATGTCGTTCTTGAATGTCATTCGACTCGGCTCCTTGAATCGGTGTTGGCGGCGCTCGGCACGTCGGGTTCGAAGTCCTTGCCGACAGCTATCCCCACTGGCCGGGCTGATAGTCACCGCCGGGCTGCCGAGTGATGATGTTGAGGCGGTTCCAGGCGTTGATGCCCGCAATAAGCGCTACCAGGGCGGCGAGCTGGTCGTCGTCGTAGTGCTTGGCGGCATTCGCCCAGGCGTCGTCACTGACACCGGCCGCGGCGTCGGCGAGACGGGTGCCCTGCTCGGCGAGTTCCAGCGCAGCCCGCTCGGCCTCGGTGAAAACCGTCGCCTCACGCCACGCCGCGACCAGGTTGAGCCGCAGCGCGGTTTCCCCTGCGTGCTCGGCGTCCTTGGTGTGCATGTCGATACATACAGCACAGCCGTTGATTTGACTGGCCCGGATCTCCACCAGCGCCTGGGTCGCGGCCGGCAGCGCCGAGTCCTTCACAACCCTGCCCGCGGACACGAGATACTTCGCGAACCTCTCCCCGGTCGCGCTGCTGACATAGTTCAATCGAGCGTCCATGGTGATCTCCCTGCTGTTCGGGGTGGTGCTTTTCGCTCACATAGATGCGACGTGCGAGCACCCGTCGTGGGGACAGCTCGGTTGAGACGTGTTGGAGGCGGCGAGCGCGTCGGCTTGTCGGTTTCGGGTCGGTTGACATGCGATCGCGCGAGAGGAAGCGTCACTCACATCAGGCAGCGTTCGATCGGGTGGAGGTTAGCCGCGTGTACGCACGATTGACGCTTCATACGGTGGATCCAGAACGGCTGGGCGAGCTGATCAGCCATTACGAGCACGAGGTCCGGACCGATTTCACGCATCAGGCGGGGAGTCGGGGCATATCGGTGCTCGTCAATGATGATCTGGGCGTTGCGCTGGTCGAGGCGTACTGGGCCACCGAGGACGCGATGCGAGCGAATGATGCGAGCTTCGTCCGCCCCGTTCACGACGCCGCGTTCTTCGGCGCCACCGTGTCGATCGAGCATTACGAGCTCGCGAGATTCGTGCACGTCGCTCCGGCACGTCCCGGAGCCGCCATCAACTTGACCCGCCTCGACAGCCAGCCTAAGAGCATCGATGACATACGTGCGGCATACGACGATGTCGCCATTGAGCCACTCGCCGGCAGCGACGGGTTCTGCACTGCTGTTCTGCTGATAGACCCTGAGAGCGGCCATGCAGTCATCGAGACCATATGGCGTGACGTTGAGGCGCTCGTCGCCGCACGTGGTCTGTCGGCCGCCCGCCGTCTGGACGCCGTCAAGGGCGGAAACGTCACGGTGCGCGGGATCGACCAGTACCGGCTGGACTTCCAGGCGGTGGAGCTGGAGTGACGCATTGGTCGGCGGACCGGTGTACCGGACTCGTCGGTCCCGGCTGCGCGATGGCGCAGGTCGCCGCCGACCGGCTCACTGACGCCGGTGCTTCGTTCACTGGTGCCGACACATCGACCAAGCTGAAGCTGATGGGTATCGGCGTAGCGAGCTTCGGAGATGCGCTCGCCACCACCGTGGGCGCGCTCGAAGTCGCGGTGATCAATCAAGTCGCTCGCAGTTGCGCCAAGCTGGTGCTCGACGATCGGGCAAGTACCGCGCTCGGCGGGGTCGCGTCAGCCGGCTGAGGGACTGCGTGCCCCGGGTCAGCGACCGGCGCGGGCGATGACAGCCGTGAGGGCGGCGCGGGAGTGGACGTCGAGCTTGGTGTAGATCCTGGCGAGGTGGCTCTCGATGGTCTTCTCGCTGAGGTACAGCGTGGCTGCGATGTCCTTGTTCGTGCGGCCGGTGGCGACCATGGCGGCGACCTCACGTTCGCGGTTCGAGAGCGCGTCCAGCCCTGGGGCTGTGCCCACGGGCGCGCGGTGCGTCACTCGCTGACCTAGTCGGCGTAGTTCGCGTGCAGCCGCGTCGGCCTCGCGCGCGGCGCCACAGCCGACGAGCGCGGTCTGCGCAGTGGTCAGCGCGGCGATTGCTGCGGCGCGATCGCCGGAAGCCGCGAGGGCGCGGCCCAGCATTAGTTGTGCGCGGGCGACAAGCAGTGGGTTGTCGAGCGGGTCGGCAATCGCGACCGCCTCCCGCGCGAGGGACAGGGCGGCCGCGACCGCGCCGTGCTGGAGCTGTGACGACGCTCGCACGATCCGGGCCGTGCACTGCCACCGCGGCAGGCCGGCGAGTTCGGCCCGCTCGAGCGCCCGCGCCGACACGTCGTCAGCCGCGTCGTCGTTGGCGAGTGCGATGTGGGCGCGGGTGAGCAGCTCCCAGCCGAATCCCGCGTGACGGTCGAGTATGTCTCGGTTCGACGGCTCGTCGATCGCAAACAACTCAGCCGCCGCTGCCGCCGCGTCGCCCGCCAACAGCAGCGCGCCGGCGAGCTGAACCGTCGCAGTCGGCTCCAGAAACCGATCCGCACTCCGACCGGAGCGCGCAACCATGTCGGTGGCGCTGGCCATGGCGTGTTCGGCGTCGCCCGCCCAGTAGGCCACCATGGCGTCGGCCTCGAGGGCCCAGACGGTTCGCCAGTTCTCGGCGGGCAGCTGTGTGGTCCGGGCCGCGACCGCCGCGTCAGAGCGGGCTGTAGCCAGGTCGCCGTTCAACAACAGGGCGCTCGCGGTCGTCGATAACCAGGGGTTCACCATGCTGTCCTGCCCGGTAGCGCGCGCGACGCGCAGGCAGCGGTGCATATGCGCCAGCACTTGGTCGAGCCGTTCGACGCGCAGCGCCGCGGTTCCGACGTAGACGCCGAGATACACGCGCTGCGCGAGTTGGTCGTCGCTCAATCGTTCCAACGCTTCGGAAGCGACGGCGAGGCAACGGATCGCCTCATCGGTGCGCAGCTGTGCGCTTGCGGCGAGGCTTCGCAGAGCAGCAGCCAGCGCCACGACGGAATCGTCGGCACCAGCGGCGAGAACGAGGTTCGCGAGACGCTGTGCGTCTGCCCACTCCCGGTGCCAGAGGTGGTCGATCGCCAGTTCCACCTGCAAAGCGACCCGTACCGTCTCCGGCGCCTGGTCGTCGAGCGACGAGAAGGCCGACAACAGCAGGTCGCGCGACGCAAACGGTTGGCCGCTGCGCCGGCGCGCCTCCGACAGCTTCGCGATCAGTTCAACGCGCGCGACGGGCTGCGACGACGGAGCCACCTGCAGCGCCTGCGTGAGTTCCTCGACCGACTCCTCGTCCGCACCGGCAGACGCGAGGGCGGATGCGGCCTCGATGAGCAGGCCGAGACGCCGCGCGGGGTCGACGTCGTGCGGCAGCAGGCGCAGTGCCGTCCGCAGCCAGCGGCCGGCCGTGAGTGGCGCGCGCGGCGCCAGCATGCGCGCGGCGTCGATGAGCGTGTCGACCGCATCGGGGTCTCCGACACTCGCCGATCGCTCGATGTGCAACGCCGCTTCGGTCACCGGGGCGTGCCGGGCGAGCAGTGCTGTCGCCGCTCGTGCGTGCGCACCGATCCGCCACGCTCGCGGCAGCTCGTCGTAGACGGCACGGCGCACGATGGGGTGACGGAACCGGAATCGTGCGGGCGCGTCGGTCGGCCTGACGAGGTCGACCGTCAGCAACTCGTCGAACGCCTCCAGCGTCACGTCCTCCGGCCGCCCGGCGATGGCTGCGACAAGGTGCGGCTCGAACGACTCACCGGCTATGGCCGCCGCGTCGACGACGGTTCGTGTTGTCGATGGCAAGGCAGCGAGCTCATCCCGGATCGACGCCGAGACCGCGGCAGGCGGCCGCCACACACCGGCGACCTCTCCCACCACAGCGTCGAGGCGACCGTTCGTCGGCGCCGCGGAGCGCGACAGCTGCTCAAGATAGAACGGGTTGCCGCCGCTTTGCCGATACAGCCGGGCACGCCGCTCGACGTCGAGGGACGGATCCATCAACGCGTCGGCCTCGGCGGCGGTCAATGGCGTCAGATCGATCCGTTCTCCGTCACCTGATCGCGCGAGCGCGTCCAGGACGGCGCCGAGCCGTGTCGGGCGTTGCCGCGTGGCGAACGCCCCGAGCAGGGGTCCGCGGAAGCGGTGCAGCAACGCCGCGGTGACCTCGACGGACGCGGCATCCGCCCAATGCACGTCGTCCAGCGCGACGACCACCGGCCGTCGCGATGCGAGCAGCTCCAGCAGTTCGCGGATCGCGTGGTGGGTGCGGTATCGATCAGCCCCCACAGCGGCGGCCGGCAACGCGGCGCCGTCGACGACCCGGCCCAGCGACGGGAAGACGTGCCGCAATTCCGCCAATGTCTCCTGACGCAGCGGCCGCAGGACGGTGGAGGACACGGAGCCGAGGTAGTCGTCGCAGGCGTCGCGCATCATCGCGAACGGGAGATCCTGCTCGAACTCGGCTGCTCGCCCCGTCAATACCAGAAAGCTCCGCGCCTTTGCGCGTCGCGCCAGCTCCTGAAGCAACCGTGACTTGCCGATCCCGGGCTCGCCCACGATCTGCACGAACCAGGGCCGACCGGCGGCGAGCCGATCGAGGGCACCGTCGAGCTCGGCCAGCTCCGCAGCCCGTCCGGTAAGCGGCGACGTGCGCGCGCCGGCACCCGCCACCGTCGATGCCCCCTTCCTACCCCGGATGCGCGGCGAGACCGGCGGCGCTATGAGCGTCGTCACGCCCGATAGCACGGGGGTTGCTCGGATCCGGTTCAGGGTCTGCTTTGCAGTAAACACCCGATGCCCGCAACCGCGAAGCGCTGCGACGGTGGACTGCAGCGGCGGGCACACGGCCCGCCCGACCTGTGGAGGACCCAGATGCACGACCATGACACGGCATCCGAGACGCCGCGTCGAAAGGTGCGCCGTGCCACCCTGGGCGCAGCTGCGCTCGGCGTGGCGGCGCTCGGCGCCATCGCGGCTGCCGCCGCGAGTGGAGTCGCTTCAGCCGACACCAGCTACCACCACCGGCCGGACATCCGGCTTGTAGTTAACAACCCCATGCCTCACGACGTCGCCGGCAGGAACGGCGACTTCACCGTCCTCGTGACGGCGACTGCTCTGAACACCCACGGAAACCAGCAGCTGTCGGCGGCGAACGGCTACCGGCCGGGCCTCAACCTACCGCCGGCGCGAACTTTCGGACCCGGTCTGCCGGACCCGAACGCACCCGGCCTCGTCGTCACGCTGTCCACGACGCCTGACGCCGCTGGTGGTCCGCAGGCCAACCTGGCGGGTGTGTTCCAGCTCAACACGGTGACGCGCCATGACGGCCTCCGGCGTGTCATCAACGACTGGGAGGTCGGCTCGCCCGGCTTCTTCGGCAGGAACGTCCAAGCCAGGTTGACCGCGTTTCTCGTCAGTGGCACGGCGCCCGGCATGGTGACCGGCCACGAGCAGCCGATCTCCAACGTCGTGCACGAGACGTTCACGATCGGTGGCTGATTTCACGCGGGGCCGGCAGCCCGATGGCTGCCGGCCCAGCCGGATATCGCGTACGCCTCGGCGTAGCGGTCTGGCCACTCATTCGGATACATCAAGAAAGGACATAGGGATGCGCAGTGTGCGCCGTGAAGTGGCCGCCCGAGGCGGGCGGCGACTGACGATCGGCGGCGTCGCAGTGGCCGCGCTGGCGATCCTCGTTTCCTCGGGCTTCGCGTTCCCGCCGGAGGCTGCGCCGCCGGGACGGGCACGATCAGCACCATCGCGGGGTCGGACCCCTTGGGCGATTTCACCGGCGACGGCGGACCGGCAATCGCGGCTGCTCTCAACGAGCCGGCCGGGGGTGGCGGCGATGCCGGACGGTGGCTACCTGATCGCCGACGCGGGCAACGACCGCGTGCGGCGGGTGTTCGCCGACGGGACGATCAACACGGTGGCCGGTAGCGGCAATGTCGGGGACTCCGGCGACGGCGGCCCGGCCACCGCAGCCGACTTCAGGGACCCGCTCGGGGTAGCGGCGCTGCCCGACGGCGGCTTCTTGGTCGCCGACGGGCTCGCCGGCCGGGTCCGGCGGGTGTCACCTGACGGGACGATCACGACGGTTGCCGGCAACGGCACGCGGGGGCTCTCCGGCGACGGCGGCGCGGCCACCGCGGCGGAGCTGTTCGATCCGCGCGGGCTGGCGGTGATGCCCGACGGCGGCTTCCTGATCGCCGACGGCGACTACGTGGTGCGACGGGTGTTCCCTGACGGGAAGATCACGACGGTGGCCGGCACCGGTACGCCGGGCTTCTCCGGCGACGGCGGCCCGGCCACCGCGGCGCAGCTCAACCTCCCGCACTCGGTGGCCGTGACGCCCGACGGCGGGTTTCTGATCGCCGACACCGGCAACCGGCGGGTGCGGCGGGTGTCCCCCACAGGGATCATCACCACGGTGTCGGGCACCGGCGTGCAGGGCAGCTCCGGCGACGGCGGTGCGGCGACCGCAGCGCAGCTCAACTATCCGACCGGGGTCGCAACCACCCCGGACGGCGGCTTCCTGATCGCCGACGAGTTCGCCAACCGGGTCCGGCGGGTCTCACCCACCGGAGTGATCACGACCGTCGCCGGCACCGGCACGCTTGCCTTCCCCCCCAACGGGGACGGCGGCCCGGCGACCGCCGCCAACCTCCTCGACCCGTTTGAGGTGGCGGCAACCCCCAGTGGCGGCTTCGTGTTCTCGGAAAACGCTGACATCCGCTTCGTCGACTCCGCCTTCGCCGGCACCGTCCCGCCGTCGGCACCAACCGTGCCCGCCGCGCCGACGATCAGCGCAGCGACGTTCGGCAACGCCTCGGCGACGGTGCGCTGGACCGCCCCGTCTGACGATGGCGGCTCGGCGATCACCGGGTACCAGGTGCGCGTGCTCGACAGCACCGGAGCCCAAGTGGGCGCGCTGCGCCCGGCCAATGCGACGGAGACCAGCTTGGTCGTCACCGGCCTGACCAATGGCTCCGGCTACCGATTCCAGGTGGCGGCGACGAACGCGGTCGGCACCGGTCCCAGCTCGGCGCTGTCGGCGGTGGTCGTCCCGGCAACGGTGCCGGGTGCCCCGGTGATCGGCACCGCGGCGTCGGGTACGGCCGGCGGAACGGTCACCGCCACCGCCAACTGGAACGCCCCGACCAGCAACGGCGGATCGGCGGTAACCGGGTACGTGGTTCGCGCGCTGCGGATGTCGGCAACCGGCACCGTGCTGGCGACCACGACCTCGGCGATCCAGCCGGCCTCGGCCCGGCAGCTGACGATGACACTGCAGACGGGCAACTACCGGTTCACCGTCCAGGCCAAGAACAAGGCCGGGTCGGGTCCGCAGTCGGCCAGGTCCAACCTGGTGGCGGCGCGGTAGGAAATCGCAGGCCATGCCCACCGACGCGATGGAGGCCCCGGATCCGAAGAATCCGGGGCCTCCACGTGCTCTGTGCTGACAAGGCGCCGGCCTGACCCGGCGCTGCTGATAGCTGGTTCGCTGTTGTCGTATCGAGTCCGGAGGGTGCCGTGGCCGTCCCGTCAGTTGATCATCACAACTATCGAGGATCGGACCGTCTCCAGCCTTTCGACCCGGCGTCCGTGATCACCTCCTTGGCGCGGTTGACGATCTCCAGTGCGCATGCCCAGGGCGTTAGCGGCCGTGGCCAACTGCCCGGCCCTCAGGCTCGGCGCCGAACACGAACGACACCCGCGAAGACAGTGGAGGCACCGGAATCCGGTGCCTCCACTGTTGCGTGCGCGCGTTGCTGGGCGGGCCGGTTCAGATGTCGTAGTTCTCATCGAACTCGACGCTGGAGGCCAGGAACGCTGGCGGTTACGGACCCACGGCGACCTCCGGGTACACATCGGGTACATGCCAGACGGCGTCCACGGCGCGCTTGGTGCGCTCGGCGCTCGCCGGCATCAGGTGCGTGTAGACGCGCAGCGTGAACCCCGGATCGGAGTGGCCGAGGTAGTCGCTGACAGCCTTGATCGACTCGCCCGCGTCGAGGAGCACGCTCGCGTAGAAGTGGCGCAGCGCGTGGCAGCCGTTATCCCGCGTCGCCGCGACGCTGGCCGCCCTCAGCGCGGGCTTCCAGACGAGACGGTTGAAGTAGTTCCTGTTCGCCGCGGTGTGCTCCCGGGTCGACACGATCAGCTTGACCGCGGCCGGCTTCCCGTCCGGCCTCTCCCAGGGCAACTCGATCGTCCGCGCCGGGTACGCCGCGAGGTAGGCGCCAGCTCGTCTCGGACCTTGTCCGGCAGCGGCACCGTGCGTGTCTTGCCGCCCTTCGGCAACGCGAACGCCTGCCTGCCGTTGGCGTACAGCTTCACCTGGCGCTGGACCTCGACGGCGCCGCGGAGCCAGTCGATGTCGTCAGGGGAGAGGCCGAAGATCTCGCCCTGCCGTAGCCCGAGACCTGCGCCGAGCGTCGCCACGACGCGGTACCGCTCGACCAGCGCGCCGCGGACGGCCAGCACCTGATCGGCGGACCACGGGACGATCTTCTTGACGGGCACCTTCGGCTTTGCGACCGACCGGGCGTGGCACGGATTCTTCGCGATCATCTCGTCGTCCACCGCGGCCGAGAAGATCGTCGAGACGTTGACCAGGATCACCCGGCGGTGCGACGCGGCCAGCCTTGCCCAGGCCGCGTTGCCACGCCTGGATCGAACTCGGCTTGATCGCCCGCAACTGGTGATTGCCCAGCACGGGGTAGACGTGCTTCTCCAGCCGCTGCGCGACGGCCTCGCGGGTGCTGCGGTCGAACGTCTGCATCGCCAGCCACTGCTCGGCGTAGTCCCGGAACACGACCTTGCCGGCGTCCGGGTCGATGTACGCGCCGCGGTGCATGTCGCCGACGATGCCGTCGAGGAAATCCCTCGCGGCCTGCTGCCGGTCGAACACCTTCGACCTCGGCCTGCCGTCCGGGTCGACCCATCGGGCGTACTAACGGAGCCGGCCGTTCCGGGTGCGCTTCTCGATACTTGCCATCACGTCATCTGCGCTACGGCCGCGTGGCACAGGGGCTTGCCACTCTCCAGTGCCTGCTGACCGTTCACCCCGGCCAGCCTCACGACCTGCTGCGCGCCTATCTCGGCGATCCTGGAAACGGCATCGGACAGTGCGGCGGCAATGTCACTCAGTGACCTTTCATCGGACACCGCGCCGGACTCGTCCACGAGCGCAGCGATCGGGAAGTCCCCCTCAGCGGCAGCGGCCCAGTGGTTGTCGACGTACTCATACAGCTCCGGATTGCTGACCGCGAGCAGCCAGTACTCGGTGAACATGTTGTACATCCGGACGAGGGTTTCCGCCCATAGGTCGGTGACCTTGTTCAGCTCCTCGATGAGTTCCTTGGCGCGCTGCTGCTCGATCAGCCCAAACGGCGTCAGCAGCTCGTCAATGAAGGCATGGCTCGATGAGGTCGGTGTCGGGTGGAACGAGGTCGATGCGTCGTTTCACCGCCGGACGATGTCGTATTCGCGGTGGATGTCGGAGGCGAAGGGCCGCGAGTGGGGTGGCCCGGATGTGCCGGCCGTGGAGCCGCCGGATCCGAGCCTGTGGGAGTGCCCGGACTGCGGGCGTGTCACGTTTCCGTACGCCGGGCCGGTGGTGTCTTGGCTACACGGCCACGCCACGGTCTGTGTGCCGTGTGGGCGCGCCAGGGCTGGCATCTTCATCGCGTCGGATGAGCCGTACCGCCGTGGAACTGGAGGGTTGATCGGTGGCTAAGACGGTCACGTTCGATGATCTCGCGACGCGCCTGGTGGGCGACAAGTGGTGCGCACACAGCGGCATGTGGCTACGGTCGTCGCTTCCGACGCCCGAGGCCCTAGATGATGACTCCGTGACAACAAAGCAGACACCTGCGCCGGTCGCCGACGCGTCCGATCCTTCTTCGCAGAGCACGACGTGGCCAGCATGCGGCTGCCCTCAGGTTGGTTTGGTCGACCTCATGACAACTGGCACCAACTGACGGAGGCGACGCCGGATGGTGGCGAGGTGCTGGTACGTTTCGACGAAACACAGGTGCTCACGCTTCGGGCAGACGACGTGTCGTCGGAGGGTTTGGTGCTCCGAGTCAACATCCAAGGCGGCTCCTGGCGCTGGACAGAGTACGGCGGCGATCGACAGCACACCGAGATCCTTGGACCCGGAACTGTCGAGTTTCATGCTCCGGGCTCGTAGCGCAGAACCGCTCATCGGCACGAGCGCGCACTCGGCGGCATGATCGGACGGATCGCTTTGCTACTTCGTGATCACGAATCGTTGGGTCGTGCCTGTGGCATCCGACGTCTCAGTGAAGTGGACGGGTATCGCACGCCGCCAGAACGCCACCGCACCATCGTTGCCGGGAGCCTGGTGCGTGATCCATTCCCCGTGCCAACGGGACAGGATCTTTCTCGCGGCCGCCGTTCCCAGTCCACGGCCTCGGTACTTCGGCAAGACCAAGAACTCAGCCACCTGATGCGGCCTGCCGAGACGCACCAGGGCGAAGCCCGCCAGGTGGGCATCGACGTGAAAGAGGAACGCGGCGCGATCATTCGCCGCGCCCCAGTAGTGGTCGAGGTACGGATAGCCGTACACACCGTCCGGGCTGATGTCTCGCCCATCGATCGCTGAGAAGTCGTAGGCGTTGAACTCCAGCAGGCGGCGCACTATCGGCTTCGCCTCTTCCGATGCCGCACGAACAACCAGTGCCACCACGTCAGCATGCCGCACGCGCATGCCACGCGAACTCGACGACCGGGAATCCCCGCTCATCTGCAACTGCGCGCACACCGCGGCAGGAGCGAGCGGTCGCGACCGGCATGCCCTTGCGTCCGGCGTAGCACGGCTTGCGACGCTGTTCGTGGCTGAGCTAGTCGGGGAGTCGCCGAGCTCCCTTGTCGGCGTTACGGAACACCGCCAGTGGCTGGCGGATTATCTCGTCCACGTCAGCCTCCGTTGACCAGTACCAACCATCGGAGGCCTTCATGAGCTCGACGAGCGCATCGTCATCGCCGGCGGCATACAGGGCCTCGCAGCGATCGCAGACGGTCCAGAAGGTGGGCAGCGTATGGCCCTTCCCGTATACCCGGTAGCGGACACGCTCCGCCGCTAATGGGTGGACCAAGCTGACGACCTGGCTGCCGCAAAGGGCGCAGGACTGATCGATGCCAGACGTTGGCGCCCCGTCGACCCAACCGGGTGGGTCTGGGGCCGACTGCTGTCCCTCCGTCATGACATGATCCTCGCGACCAACGGCCTGTTACAGCAACAGGCTATTCAGCGGCCGGTTATTGAGATCCGCGCCAGCCGAATGCTCTCAGCGCGCATCGCACGCGAGCGCAATCAGCTGTGCGGGAGCGCGGGTTGCGGCATGACAGTGCGGCCTACCCTGCGGTCAGCCCGAAGTGTCCTTCATGGCGACGCCATAGGCTCCAGATCTCGGTGGCAACAGATGTGTACCGATCGATCGGACCGGCAGTCTGAGCGTCGAACCACTGGACAAACGCATCGTGCGTCAGCGCCTTCACATCATCTGGGCTCGTGGCTTTGGGCAGCGCGATGGCGATGGTCTCCGCCTCGGCGTCGTACTCGTCTGTGTTCGTCTCGAAGTTGATGCCAATGGGATCCGCTCGGAACAAGATTGCGGAGACCGCCTCGACGAGATCGCGCTTGGTCACGGTCTGCTCGTAGCGATACTGGCTAGCGGCGCGCACCTCGGCTTGGATGCGCTCCCATTCGATCTCTTCCGGGGTGCGTTTGTCGCGACGGAACCGCTTCACGTGGCAACCCTCTCATCCGCCGAGAGCACGAGGCATCGCACGCACTCATCTCGGCAGGATCGCGCGCACCACGCGGCATGACCGGATGTTGCCGATCGAGCCGCGTCAGCAGCTTCATGGGTGCGCGAGTCAGGCCCGTTGTACAGGATTGCCTTTGTGGACGTCAGCGCACGACTCACTCGGTGGATCACCCGCGCGTTTCCGCCCGGTTCAAGTGAGCGGGTGCTGAGCGAACTGCGTGACCTGCCGCCTGATGTGATCGGCGGCCAAGACCCAGAACGCGTCCAAGCAGCGCTTGTACTGCGTACGGGAGGTGACTGGCGCAAGTTCGTGCTGATGCGAGATCTTGCGGCAGAAGACTGGCGAGATGCGCTGGTCGCTGCTGATCTGGCAGACGAGGATTGGCGCGAGAGATTGGCCGCGAACCTCGACTGAGATAGCCTGCCCGGCTGCTCTTGCTACGCGGCCATCGGGTAGGGCGCGCACAACTCGCGGCAGAAGAGTGCGATTGGTAGGTCACCGATCGACGGCGACAACCTCGCGCCTCGCCAACCATGTGGCCATCCGGTGGATGAAGTCGGCCACAGCGGCGGCACGGTCGGGGTGCACGCGCTGATGTTCGGACGCTCCTCCCGGAGTGACCCAGGCTGTCCTGACACCATTTACGGCCGCACTGGGGGTCCAGCGTTGGTCGCCGCTCCACGTGTCCCACAGGTCGATCAGCTGAGGCTCGACGCGCAGAGCAGCTGCGAGAGCTGATTCGAAGGCAGCGTCCTCGAACTCGGCGTCAGCCGCACGGAGGAGGTCGACGAACGCCGCTTCGTCCCGACGTTCGACGATCTGTGCCACGTTTGCGGGCGTCATGTCGCGCAGGCTATCCCGGCCGACCGCACATCGGCATGGTCGCGCGCCCAACGCGGCATGACAGTGTGTCATCGACCGCTCGATATCCGGCACTACCTAGCGCCGAACCGTTCCCGTGAGGCGTGCCATGCTGGGCCTTGCAACGGCCGGTCCGCTCGGGCTACGCCGTTGCCGCGCAGCCAAAAGAGATGGAGAACCCGCCTCTCGGAGGCGGGTTGTCTCCATCATCCTCCTACTTCGATCCAACGATCGAACAGCGGTAGACCTCGTCCGTCGAGACGAGCGTGATTTCAGGATTGGCCCCAGCCGCAGCCGCCAGGACCTCGTCCTCAGACGTGAACTGGTGGGGAGTGACTCCCGCGTTGAAGACGATGAGGACCTGGTGCCACAGGGGGTTGAACCCCTCACCCTGGATTGCATCGATCACCGAAAGGAAGTCCTGCTCTTCGTCGAGGTCGTTCGAGGCGTAGATCGTGTTGACGCCCTTGTTGTGCGCGAGCAGCGGGTCAGACGCCGCCACCTCGAACATGTTGACGGTGACTTGCTGCCCCTCGTAGAAGACGGGCCTTTGAGTCGAAGCGCCGTTCGGGCTCCCCTGCGCGAGCGCCGTGCCGGCCGTGAGGGCAACGAACAGGCCCCCGGTGACGAGGAGGGCTCCGATCCTCGATGTGACTCTGTTCAGCCGCATGCTGAACCTCCCTTGTGTCGAAGCGGGACCAATCCCGCACCGTGTTAAGGACCACGGGCGGGTTCGCATCAAGGTTCACTGAAACGAGGTGAACGCTCGGCGACCAGGCTCCCGTTCATTTCGAAGTCGACAGGATGGCCTGCACCTGATCAGTGGCATCGAGACGCCGAGTCAACTTCGGGAAGGGGGATCATCCGCAGCAACCCTCCGCTGGACGAGGCCCAGCGCACCTAGGTGCCGTTACCGCGCGCCACCGCGCCCAACCGAACTTCCTCACATCGGCATGGTCGCGCACCCAACGCGGCAATGTAGTGCGTTTTGCCCTCGCGTCAGTCCGAACAGTTACCGAACTCGAACGAGAAGAAGTTGCCGTTCGGGCTGATGTGCTCGACGACGTTCACCATCCCATAGACCCCGCCGACCGCCGTGCGAATGACGAACTTGTCCGTGCTGGTGAACGCGATCGGCTCGTTGGCGTCGGGGTCGTAGGCGCTGCCGCCGAACCAGTTGGCGCCGGTCACCGAGTAGCTGTTGCCGGCGGCGTCCTGCAAGGTGGCGCGATTGAACGTTCCGGTGCCGGTGACGTGGAAGATCCCCTGCGCATCGGTGCTTTCGTGAAACACCAATGTCGCCGTCCCACCAGTCGGGGTCAGCACCGTCGTCCCGCAGCTCAGGGTCAAATCGGAACCGGCAAGGTCTATGGACATATGCACCGTCGTCCCCGCGTTCGATGCCGCTGCGGGAGCAGCGACTAGGAGCGCTGCGCTGATCGCCGCGACGGTGAGGAAGGCGACCTTCTTCAACATGGATGACTCCGTTCGTGCGCGTCACGGCGTCTGGTTCGCCCCTCGCTCCCGGGGGCCCACAGGGCGACCAGCACGACCGCCGGATCACCGCACGCCATCGGCGCTGGTGGCGCCGACGTCCACAGCGTGGACCGTCGCGACCGACGACGCAAGGCGCCGGCCGGGATCTGCAACGACAAGAGTGATCGGTGGTGGTCGCAGGGCTTTGTGGGTGATCGATCGTGCCGATGTCCGGATGAGGACGATGGTTGTTTGTTCTGCCGATAAGCGGTTACCGCTCATCGGCATGTCCGAAAGATCACCTGCATAACCCGGAGGAGCGGACGCGCTCACATCGGCATTATGTGGGTGATCGAGAATCACCTCGCCGCAAGCGGCTCACATAATGCCTGATCATGCAGGTAATCGAGGCGCTGTTCATTGGTGTCGAGGAGCCTCACGATTACCCGCATATCAAGCATGAGCGGATGGATGTTGCGTTCACTCCTCGCATCATCGAGAACGCGCCGCCCTCAGCCGTAGGCGCCGCCCTGCTCGTGCCCCCACGCCCTGCCCGCTTCGGCGGGTAGTTCCGGCTCGCTGCCGTCGAGGATCCCGAGGTAATGGCCGCGCCAGTGTGCGCCTGGCCGGTCGACCGGCGCCGGCCACTCGGCCGGTTCGGCGCCGAGCTGCATCCGCCTGACCTCGAGATATTCGACCGGCTGTAATGGCTGCTCGACGCACCGGCCGAGCACCCAGGCGGCGCACCACACGGGGACAGGATGGCTACCGTCCGGCGGTGTCGCCTGCGTTGACCACACGATGAGCGCCCACCACTCGCCGCCGACATCACGGCCCCAGTAGTCGAGCTCCGCAGTCCACGGCGGGACCTTTAGGGCTCACCCGTGGACGACTCATGCACCGACGTTAGTCGCACAAGCGTTCGAAGAACAGAGTTAGGGGAACCCCCGTGGTCTGGCTCACCGGTGCAGACCACGAGGGTTCCCGGGGCGCCGAGCGCTTCCTAGGTACCCACTGCCCCTGAGCATCTCTCGGCGCCTGCTTGTGTTCTGCCCAGGTGCGGGCGTCAGGTAAACGCCGAGCGCCCCGCCACCCGAAGGCAGCGGGGCGCTCGCTAGGTGTTCTCAGCCGCGCTGGCCGCGCTCGAGCTCGTCGGCGGCCATCCGCAGGTAGTCGGACAGCTCCCGAAACGCGGCCGCCGACTTCGAGCAGATCGAGAAGTCGCTGGCCCGGGTCACCATCGCCGATATCCGGGTCACGGTGTGGCTGTAGTCGTCGGTGTCGTGGATCCAAATGTCGATCACTCGTCCCCCCAGTTCAGGTGCGGTGGTAGCCCGTTGCCGGCGTGCCGCGGTTGCCGTTCGACACGGCGAGCCTTGCGCGGCGCGAGCGTCAGGATCGCATGGGTGAGCGCCAGCAACGCGGTGATGGTCTGAATCTCCTCGACGACCGACGTCTCGGCGACGCGTAACAATCTCTCGCTCTCGGCGTAGTGCTCGCTGGGCGAGCGTGGTTGTGTAGGCACTTGGGTCATCTCCCTGGTTGAGTCAGGTTGGTGATCAAGGGCTCGGCTGGGTGCTCCCAGCGCCTGGCCGGGCCCGCTCATTGTTGATCTCTGTGGGTACATGACGGGTACATCCGACAGTCACTTTTGCCCAACGACTGCCACCCGTTACCAACGCAAAGAGGCCCCGGAATCCGGGGCCTCCAGCATTGCGTGCCCGCATTGGCGGGCGTGCATTTCAGATGTCGTAGTAGAGCGCGAACTCGTAGGGGTGCGGACGCAGGCGCAGGGCGTCGACCTCGTTGATCCGCTTGTACTCGAGCCACGTCTGGATGAGGTCGTCGGTGAAGACACCGCCCTCGAGCAGGTAGTCGTGGTCGGCCTCGAGCGCATCGAGAACGGCGTCGAGCGATCCGGGAACCTGCGCCACCGCCTTGGCCTCGTCCGGCGGCAGCTCGTAGAGGTCCTTGTCGATCGGCGTCGGCGGCTCGGTCTTGTTCTTGATCCCGTCCAGTCCGGCCAGCATCATCGCCGAGAACGCCAGGTACGGGTTGCAGGACGGGTCGGGCACGCGGAACTCGAGGCGCTTCGCCTTCGGGTTGCTGCCGGTGATCGGGATCCGGCAGCACGCAGACCGGTTGCGCTGCGAGTACACCAGGTTGATCGGCGCTTCGTAGCCTGGCACGAGCCGGTGATAGGAGTTCGTCGTCGGGTTGGTGAAGGCGAGCAGCGAGGGCGCATGCGCAAGCAGCCCGCCGATGTAGTGGCGCGCGGTGTCGCTCAGCCCGGCGTAACCCACCTCGTCGTAGAACAGCGGCTCGCCGCCCAGCCACAGTGACTGGTGCGTGTGCATGCCCGAGCCGTTGTCCTGGAAAAGTGGCTTCGGCATGAACGTCACGGTCTTGCCGTTGTGCCATGCGACGTTCTTGACGATGTACTTATAGAGGACGAGCTTGTCGGCGGCACGCAGCAGCGTGTCGAAGTTGTAGTTGATCTCGGCCTGGCCGCCGGTACCGACCTCGTGGTGTGCCTTCTCCACCGTGAACCCGACGCTGTGCAGGGTTCGCACCATCGCGTCGCGCAGGTCGGCGAAGTGGTCGTAGGGCGGAACCGGGAAATACCCCTGCTTGTGCCGCACCTTGTAGCCGAGGTTCCGGCCGTCCTCGTCCCGGCCGGTGTTCCACGCGCCGGCCTCCGAGTCGACGTGGTAGAAGCTCTCGTTCGCCGTGGTGTCGTAGCGCACCGAGTCGAAGATGTAGAACTCTGCCTCGGGGCCGAAGTACGCGGTGTCGGCGATGCCGGACGAGCGGAGATACTCCTCGGCCTTCTTGGCGACGTTTCGGGGGTCGCGGCTGTACGGCTCACGGGTGAGCGGGTCGTGGATGAAAAAGTTGATGTTGAGCGTCTTCTCCGTGCGGAACGGGTCGACGATTGCCGTGGTGGCATCGGGCAGCAGCAGCATGTCCGACTCGTGGATCTCCTGGAACCCGCGAATTGACGAGCCGTCGAATGCGACACCCTCGGTGAACGTCTCGGCCGAGAACGACTCGACCGGGACCGTGAAGTGCTGCATAACACCTGGCAGATCGCAGAACCTGACGTCGACGAACTTGACGTCATTGTCGCTTATGTAGGCAAGAACTTCGTCCGGACTGGTAAACATGCGACCTCCGAGTGCGGTGTGGGTGACGTGAACGCTACGAACGAGGGGTTGCTGGGCGGTATCTCGTCTGTTTCTGCGGTGTTACGCGGCCGTGCATCACACCCGGACGACGGCAGTGCCCGTGAATCGATCGTGCAGCCCGCGACCGTCCCTGTCCAGCACGAGAGCCGGGAGCAGCAGGAAGAGCAGGGCTGTCCGCGCCACGATGCTCGTCAGCGGGATACGCCCAGGCCGGTCCACCCGCACCACCCTCAGGCCGACCAAGTGCATTCCGAGCGTCTGGCCGCCGAGCAGCAGGCCCACGACGTAGTCGACGGCGAGCGGGAGGAGGCTCCACGAGCCGGGCAGCCGGTCGGCCACGTCGCCGCGCCGGTGCGCGACGATCAGCGACGCGACCAGCGCGGAGGCGATGCAGTCGATGAGCAGAGCGCCGAGCCGGACACCGAATGTCGCGAGTGAGCCGGACCCGGACTGCGGCAGACCGAGACGCTCGCCCCGGTACCGCTGCGGCGCGCTCCCGCCGGGCCTCACCGGAAGCACAGTGCTCAGCTGCGTCGGCGGACGGTGCGCTGCACGTTGCGGATCTTGGCGCCGGTGGGCATCGGTCCGCCCGGCAGGGGAGGCTTGCCGCCACCGAGCGCTTGCAGCCGCTTGTCCAGGGCGCTGGCCTGCTCGCGGCTGAGGTTGCGCGGCAGCTTGAACAGGTAGTTATTCAGCCTGCGCAGCGAGACCTCGCCGTCGTCCGTGCCGACGATCACGTCATAGATCGGGGTGTCACCGGCCACCCGGGCGACCCGCTTCTTCTCCTGTGCGATCAGACCCCGCACCCGGTGTGGCGCACCCTCGCCGACCAGTACCACGCCGGGACGCCCCACGAGGCGGTGCACCGCATCGAGCTGCGATGTTCCGGCGACGGTCGGCGTGGCGTGCCAGTCGCCGCGCAGGTTGTTCTGCAGCACCCATGCGGCCGCGCCGGGCGTCCCCTCAGCTTGGCTGTACATCGACGTCTGAGCCCGGCGACTGAACACCAGCAGCGCGACCACCGCGCCGGCGAGCACCGCTATCGGAATGGGGAGGTACGGGCCGGCGAACAGCGACACCACGAAGTAGACGACGGCCGCCGTCAGCACCCCGGCGATGATCAGATAGGGGATCAGCCGCGGGTCGTTCCGCCGGGTGAGCGTGAACGCCTGCCGGACGTTGCGCCAGGTCTCGCGGCGGCCGGCGCGCTTCTCGGCGCGCGCGGCCTTCTTCTCGGCACGCGTGAGCTTTGCGGGCTTGCCCGGCCCGGCAGGTTTGGCCATGTCACCAAGGATATCGGCGCACCGCCAGCGGCGCTGCGCGAGTCAGGCGCGAGCCGCGATCGCCTGCTGGTAGAGCCGGCCGGCACGGTAGGAGGAGCGGACCAGCGGCCCGCTCATCACACCGGCGAAGCCGATCCGCAGGGCTTCCTCGCGCAGCTCGACGAACTCCTCGGGCTTCACCCACCGTTCGACCGGATGGTGGCGCGGGGACGGCCGTAGGTACTGGGTGATCGTGAGGAGCTCACAGCCCGCCTTGTGCAGGTCGAGCAGCGCCTGGCTTATCTCGGCGCGCTCTTCGCCCATGCCGAGGATCAGGTTCGACTTGGTGACGAGACCCGCCGTCCGTGCCTGGCGCAGCACGGAAAGCGAGCGTTCGTAGCGGAACGCGGGACGGATGCGCTTGAAGATCCGCGGCACCGTCTCGACGTTGTGTGCCAGCACCTCCGGCCGGGCGCCGAACACCTCGGCCAGCTGCGCGGGCTCGGCGTTGAAGTCGGGAATGAGCAGTTCCACGCCGGTACCGGGGTTCATCACGTGGATCTGGCGCACCGTCTCGGCGTACAGCCACGCACCGCCGTCGGGCAGGTCGTCGCGGGCCACCCCCGTGACCGTCGCGTAGCGCAGCCCCATCGCAGCGACGCTCTCGGCGACGCGGCGCGGCTCGTCACGGTCGAGGGCGGCGGGCTTACCCGTATCGATCTGGCAGAAGTCGCAGCGCCTCGTGCACTGGTCGCCGCCGATCAGGAAGGTCGCCTCGCGGTCCTCCCAGCACTCGTAGATGTTCGGGCAGCCCGCCTCCTGGCATACCGTGTGCAGGCCCTCGTTCGCGACCAGGGTGCGCAACTGCGTGTATTCGGGACCCATCCGGGCGCGGGTCTTGATCCACGGCGGTTTGCGCTCGATCGGGGTCTGCGAGTTGCGCTCCTCGAGTCGCAGCAGCCTGCGGCCTTCGGGCGGGGCGACAGTCACGAATTGAGCCTACGCGTGGGACGGCCGTGGCTGCTGTGACGCAGGCGTCACCCGCGACTCGGCGAGCCGCACCGTGTTGCGGCCGGCGGCCTTGGCGGCGTAGAGCGCCAGGTCGGCCGCACGGATCACCTCGTCAAGTTCGGTGCCATAGCTGGGGTAGGTCGCGACGCCGATCGATGCGGTGAGGTGCATCTCGGGTCCGTCCGGCTCGGCCGTGATCGTGCACTGCTCGATGCGCGCCCGGACGCGTTCGGCGGCGCGCATGCCGGCGTTCGTCCCCGCGTTCGGCAGCATGGCGACGAACTCTTCACCCCCGTAGCGGCCTACCGCGTCGTAGTCGCGCAGCTCGTGCTTGATGCAGTCCGCGACGGCCGTGAGCGCCATGTCGGCGGCGAGGTGCCCGTACTCGTCGTTGAGCGCCTTGAACCGGTCCAGATCGACGACCAGCATGGCCGCCGCCTGGTCCTCGCGGATCGCCCGCCACAGGTGTCGCTGCGCCAACTCCCGCCACGCGCTGGCATTGAGCAGGCCGGTCTTGCCGTCGGTAGTCGCGTCGACCTCGAGCTTTCGGGCGAGCAGGCCGCGATACATCATCACGATCAGGACCAGCACCGCCGGTGTCAGCCACGGTAGCTGGATGATCGTCTGAGCGGTGAACGCCCCCAGGATCATGGTCGCGACCTCGACGGCGAATTCATCCCGCCCTACCAATACGTCGGTAAAGGCGGCCGGCTTCGTCGCCAGCCAGAGCACCACCGCAATCGCGCCGTCGTTGACGAAGCGAAAAGCAGCAAGCGCGGCAAGAACGCCGAGGGCTCGCGCGGCGCCCTCGGGAAGGTGAGGCATCTCGCTAACCCAGCGATTGATCGCCGCGGCCGTCAACACGGACAACACGATTGTGGCGCCTGTGAACGTGACTCGATGCGGATACCACGATCGGTCGCGCCGGGTCCGCAGCATCGTGTGCGCGTAGAGGAGGACGACAAGCAGGGCCGCGTACCCGGCCGGCAACAACAACACGGCCGCAAAGGTCCACACTGACGTCGGGTCCACGGTCGGGCCGCGTGCCATCGCGCGGTGTGAGCGCTCGGTGCGGCTGACGACGCCTGCGACTACGACGCCGAGGACCGCGAGCAACGCGAAACGTGCCGCATCCGTCTTCGTCGGATGCGCTCGCACCAATGCCAATGCCGTGAGGCCACCGGCGAGCAGGTCGAGCGTCAGGACGAAAGCAAGTGCGTTGCGGGGCAGCGACCAGAGTGCCCAGGAGCGGACACCTTGCCGTACTGAGTCGCTGTCATCACCGCGGACGGCCGAGGGCCCAACCACAACTAGCCGTCCCCTTCATGCCGTGCAATGGTGAGTGACAACTTCGCGAGCGGCAAGGTACGCCCGCGAAGTTCATGCTTTTTGCCATCTTCCCGCAACTCTGCGGTCGATGTCCACGACAGGAGGTGACCAAATGACGATCCTCGACGGCGTGGTGTGGCCGTAGCCACGACATGATCGAGCAGCTCGGGCTTGGCGGGCTGGTGGTGGTTCGCCAAGCCGGCTGCGCTCAGGCAGCTGCCCGCTCTCGGCCCAGGCCGGCCACGAAGCGGGGGAGGTGCGCCTCGACGATCGGGAGGACCTCGGCGACGGTGACGTCGCGTCCGAGCTCGCGAGAAAGCGACGTGACACCGGCGTCGGCGATCCCGCACGGCACGATGCGGTCGAACCACGACAGGTCCGGATCGCAATTGAGCGCGAACCCGTGCATGGCGACGACGCGCCGGACCCTGACCCCGATCGCGGCGAGCTTGCGGTCCGGGCCACGCAGCCACACGCCGGTGCGGCCGTCGACTCGCGTGGCGCCCACACCCAGCTCGGCACACACGTCGATGAGCATCTGCTCCATGGCGCGCACGTAGGCGACGACATCCAACGGGCGTGGCAGCCGCACGATCGGGTAGCCGACGAGCTGCCCCGGACCGTGCCAGGTGATCTTGCCGCCACGGTCGACATCGACTACGGGCGTGCCGTCGAAGGGCCGCTCGGACGGCTCGGTGCGCTTGCCGGCGGTGAAGACGGGCGGGTGTTCGAGCAGCAGCACCGTATCCGGAGCGTCGCCGGCGGCGACCGCCTCGTGCAGCTCGCGCTGTTGCTGCCAGGCGTCCTCGTAGCGGACCAGTCCGGCCCGGATGATTGCGAGTTCCGCCACGAGCCCAGGCTACTTGATCAGCCGGGTCTCCAGCCGCGTCTCGACGGCGGTGCCGTCCGGGCCGCGTTCCACGTAGTACCCGGCCTTGCCGTCGACCTCGGTGAGCGCCTCGACCATCTCCGTGCCGCGATACAGGATGCCCACGCCGTCGTCGGTGGCGTATCCGGCGGGCAGGGTGCCCTCGGCGATGAGCCGCTGGAACGCCGGGCGGCGCTGCTCCTCGGAGTCGTAGTGCACGCCGTTGGAGTACGGGACGAAGCCGAGCCCGTCTGTGACCGCGCGCAGGTCGGGCCCGAACGAGTCGGTGGTGCCGCCCACGTGCCAGCAGATCGACCCGGCCGACACGCCCGTGAGCACGACGCCGGCCCGCCACGCGTCGCGCAGGATCGTGTCGACGCCGTGCAGCCGCCACAGCGCGAGCAGCCCGGCGACGCTGCCCCCGAAAACCCAGATCACGTCCTGGCCGAGCAGGTGCTCGCGAAGGTCGTCGACGTTCGGCATCGGCAGTAGCGCGACGTGCGACGGCGCGAGCCGCCACTGCAGCGCGGCGTCGTAGAACGCCGACACGACCGCCGGGTTGTCGCCCATCGCCGTCGCGAGCAGGCAGATGCGTGGCGCACGCCCAGTGACGCCGGCCAGTTCGATCGCATGGTCGGTGAGCGGCGCGAACTCCCACCGGACGCGCCGGCCTGGCGTCATCCCGCCGGATGTCGCGAGGATCGTCGGATGCTCTGCGGGCACGCCGCCAAACACTACGCGAGCGGCGTCTCGTCGGCAGTCGGCTCGAGTGGTCGCGCATCGTTCAAGTCGCAACCTTGTGGATGACGGCCGACGCGGCGCGGCCGGATTCCCTACGGTTTCCGGCATGACGTGGAAGCTGCCCGGCTATGTCGCAGACGAGCTGCTCGGCTACGGCGGCGCAGGGGAGGTGTGGCGCGGGCACGCAACCAGCAGCGGCACATCGGTCGCGCTGAAGCGGCTGCCGGTAGGCGACGCCGCGCAGGTTCAGGCGGCACGTGGTGAAGCGGCGCTGCTCTCGACGGTCGACCACCCGCACCTGATCCGGTTGCACGAACTCGTTCCGGCCGGCGACGCCGTCGTGCTCGTGCTGGACCTCGCCGGCGGCGGCTCACTGGCCGACCTGCTGTCCCGGCGCGGGCGGCTCACGCCCGGCGAGGTGATTACCGCGCTGGCGCCGATCGGCGCTGCCCTCGCCTACGCGCACAACGAGGGCGTCGTGCATGGCGATGTGACGCCGGCGAACGTCGTCTTCACCGAGGAAGGCCTGCCGCTGCTCGCCGACTTGGGCGTGGCACGCATCGTCGGCGACGCCGCACCGGCGCGCAGTACCCCGGCATATATGGATCCCTCGGTGGCGGCCGGCTGCGTGCCCGGGGCGCCGAGCGATGTCTTCATGCTTGCGGCTGTGGCCGTGCACGCGCTGACCGGCAGTCCGCTGTGGACGGGCGTGACGGCCGAGGAGGTGATCGCCCGAGCTGCGGACGGAGATGTCGGCGGGCTCCCGTCTCGGCTCGCGGCGCTGCCGCCGGCCATGACGGCGCTGCTGGAGCGAGCGCTGCGCATCGAGCCGCATCTGCGGTGCAGCGCTTCCGAGTTCGCCCTCGACCTTCGGCACAGCGGCCCGCCCGCTCCGATCGAGCTCGCGGCCGGTCGCGCGGTGTTCCCCGAGGCTCCTGCCGGGGAGGGCCTCGGCGAGCAGGCAGTGGCCGGCCACCCGGCGCGACCGGCGTTCACCCGGCCGGGCGACGACACCCCGCCGTCGAACCCGGCCCAGCTCACCCACGGCGTGCGGGCTGCGCTGCATCCGCCGAGGCCGCCGCGGCGCGGGCACGGACGGCGCTGGCCGATCGTCGGCATCGCGGGTGCTTCGCTGATCGCGGTTGCCGTGGTCGCCGGGCTCCTCTCGATCGGCCACCACGCGAAGGCGCAGCAACCGACGCCACCGCCCCCGCCCGTCACGTCAACTTCGCCGAACAAACCGCCCAGCCTGGAGGACAGGGCCCTCGCCATAGTGCGCGGCCTGGACGTCATCCGCGAGCATGCGTTTGCTCGCCGTCAGGTCTCCCTGCTGCGGCAGGTGTACGTGCCCGGCCCGTTGCTCACACAGGACTCGGCGCTGCTGCGGCGCGTGGTGCCCGCAGGGTGTGAGCTCATCGGCGTGCGCACGAGATACTCCGCGCTCCGGGTCACCTCGGCCAAGGGCCGCCTGGTCCTCGCTGCGACGGCGACGCTCGCTCCTTCGACGCTCACCTGCAACTCGGCGGTGGCGGCCCGGGCCGCAGGCGAGCCACCGACCCGGCTGCGCATCGAGGTGGTACCCACCGCCGAGGGCTACCGAATCGCCAGCCAACAGTAGGCCTAGGGCGATGCTCACCGCAGAATCGGGCGCAGGGTCCGCTCGAGATCCGTGTCGCTGAAGTGGAAGCCCGCGGTGGTGAGCGTCGCCGGAACGGCGCGCTGCCCGCCGAGCACGTCTGCGGCGAACTCGCCGAGTAGCAGCCGCAGTGCCAGGCCCGGCGCGGGCACGACGGCGGGGCGGCGCATGAGCCGGGCGAACGTTGCGACGAGCTCGGCGTTGCGGGCGGGATTCGGCCCGGCCACGTTCACCGGGCCGCTCACATCGCTGTCGAGCAGATACCGGATCGCCCGTACCTCGTCGGCGAGCGAGACCCACGACACGAACTGCCGTCCGCTGCCTTGTCGGCCGGCGATGCCCAGCCAGACGAACGGACGCAGCCGGGCGACGAAGCCACCCTCGCGGGCCAGCACGACGCCGCTGCGCAGTGACACGACCCGGGCGCCGGCCTCGGTTGCGGTGCGGGTGGCCGCCTCCCAGTCTTGGCACAGGCCGGCCAGAAAGCCCGTCCCGGGGGGCACCGACTCGTCGACGAGCGCCTCGCCCGTGTCGCCGTAGTAGCCGACCGCCGACGCAGCGATAAGCGGCGGACGGTGCTCGCTCGTCGCGACGGCCTGCGCGAGCGTCGCGACCGCGTCGACGCGGCTCGCCCGCAACCGCTGCTTGAGCGCATCGGTCGGTCGGCGGATCGGAATGGGCTTGCCGTTCAGGCACACTACGGCGTCGACATCGCGGAGCGGCGGCGCCATCCGGCGGTCCGGGTGCCACTGGATCTCATCCGGCGCGGCGGCTGGACGGCGCACCAGTCCCTTCACCTCGTGACCGTCGCGGCGCAAGGACGCCGCGAGCGCCGTGCCGATCAGCCCGGACGAACCGCCGAGCAGCACCCGCACCGATTCAACCCGCCGGTTTCGCGCGCGCGGTCATCGCGTTCAGGCGAGACCGAGGGCTCGTTCGAAGGCGCCCGCTTCGAGGCGAGTCTTGATGGTGCCGAGGAACCGAGCTGCGTCTGCACCATCGACGATGCGGTGGTCGTACGTAAGCGCGAGATAGACCATCGACCGGATTGCGATCGTTTCGCCCAGCTCGGGGTCGGTGACGACGATAGGGCGTTTCACCACCGCGCCGGTGCCGAGGATGCCGACCTGTGGCTGGTTGATGATCGGGGTGTCGAACAGCGCGCCGCGGCTGCCGGTGTTGGTTAGGGTGAACGTGCCGCCGGACAGCTCGTCCGGGCTGATCTTGTTGGTCCGGGTGCGCTCGGCCAGCTCGGCGATTTTGCGCGCCAGCCCGGCGAGATTGAGGTCGCCCGCGTTGTGGATCACCGGGGCGAGCAGGCCACGCTCGGTGTCGACCGCGATGCCCAGGTGCTCGGCGTCGTGGTACGTGATTGTCTTCGCTTCGGTGTCGATCGAGGAGTTGAGCGCCGGGTGCGCCTTGAGCGCCTCGACAGTGGCCACGGCGAAGAACGGCAGGAATGAGAGCTTGACGCCCTCACGGGCCTCGAAGGCAGCCTTGGCCCGCTCGCGCAGCCGGGCGATCTTGGTGACGTCGACCTCGACGACGGTCGTGAGCTGGGCTGACACCTGTAGCGACTCGACCATCCGGGCGGCGATGGTCTGGCGCAGTCGGCTCATCTTCTCGACCTGGCCGCGCACGACGGCCGGCACCGGCGCGGCCGCTGCCACGGGCGCGGCGGGCTCCGCGGCTGGAGCGGGTGCGGCGGCAGGTGCGGCCTCGGCTCCCGCCAGCTGCGCGGGCGGCGGCGCATAAGCAGTGCTGGGCGCGAACGCCTCGGCGCTCGGCGCAGCCGCGGCTGCGGGCGCTGTCTCGGCCTTCGCGGCAGCGGCGCGTTCGGCGGCGGCTAGTACGTCCGACTTGCGGATGCGCCCGCCGACGCCGGTACCGGCGATCGTGCTCAGGTCCACGCCATACTCGCTGGCCAGCTTGCGCACGAGCGGCGTGACATAGGTGCCGGCGAGGTCGTCGTCTTCCTCGGCCGCCTCGACGGCCTGCGCCTGCGGTGCCGGGCTGGGTGCCCAGCGCGGAGCCCCGTTCGCAGTGGGCGCGGGTTCCGCCTGGGGGACAGCGGGCTGGACAGGCGCAGGTGTGAGCGGTGCCGGCGGCGGTGCCACCGGTGGCGCGGGTTGCGCGGCCTGGGGCGCAACGGCCTGCGGCGCAACGGCCTGCGGCGTGCTCTCGGCGGCGGGCGCACCGTCCTGTCCGATCACGGCAAGTTCGACGCCGATCTCGACGGTCTCGTCCTCGCGCACCTTGATCGACGTGAGCGTGCCGGACGCGGGCGAGGGGACCTCGGTGTCGACCTTGTCGGTCGAGACCTCGAGCAGCGGTTCGTCGGCCTCGACGTGGTCGCCCTCATTCTTCAACCACCGGGTGACGGTTCCCTCGGTGACACTCTCACCGAGGCGCGGCATGGTCACAGAGACCGACATGTATCAAGGCTCCTTCGAGTCAACGTTCGGCTGGGCTACTCGTGCACGTGCAGCGGCTTGCCGGCGAGCAGGAGGTGAGCCTCGCCGATGGCCTCGGACTGCGTCGGGTGCGGGTGGATCAGCTGGGCGACCTCGCTGGGCAGCGCCTCCCAGTTGTAGATCAGCTGTGCCTCGGCGATCAGTTCCCCGACCCGGTCGCCGACGATATGGATGCCCAGCACGGGACCGTCCTGCAGCGCGACGAGCTTGACGGCACCCCTGGTCTGGAGGATTGCGCTGCGCCCGTTCCCCGAGAGGTCGTAGGTCACGGTCTTGATCTTGTCGGCACCATGCCTCGCAGCCGCCTGTGCCTCGGTGAGGCCGACAGAGGCGACCTCGGGCGAGGAGTACGTGATGCGGGGGACGCCGGCGTAGTCGATCGGCACCACGGGCACCCCGGACATGTGCTCGGCGACCAGGATGCCCTCTCCGAAGCCGACGTGTGCCAGTTGCGGATGTGCGACGTTCGGCATCGTGACCAGGTCGCCGACCGCGTACATGCCCGCGACACTGGTGCGGCAGTACTCATCCACCACGACGAAGCCGCGGTCGATCGCGACGCCGGCCTGCTCGTAGCCGAGGTTCGCCGACCACGGGCCGCGCCCGACGGCGACGAGCAGTACCTCCGCCTCCAGCGTCTCGCCACCTTCGAGGAAGACCCGCACGCCGGAGTCGGTGTGCTCGACGCGCTCGAAGCGTGCGGCCAACTTGAAGCCGATGCCCCGGCGGCGGAACGCTCGCTCCAGCAGCTTGGAGTTGGCCTCGTCCTCGAGCGGCAACAGGTGCGGCAGCGCCTCGACGATCGTCACGTCTGCGCCGAAGGACTTCCAGACGCTGGCGAACTCAACGCCGATCACCCCGCCGCCGAGCACCACGGCGCTGGCCGGAACATGGTCCAGTTGGAGCGCGTGCTCACTCGCGATGACCCGGTGCCCGTCGAGTTCCAGGCCGGGCAGGGTGCGCGAGTAGGAGCCGGTCGCCAGCACAACGTTCGTGGCGGTGTATGTCGTGCCGTTGACGCTGACCTGGTTGGCGCCGGTCAGCCGTCCGTCTCCCTCGACGATCTGGATGCCCCGGCTGCGGATCAGCCCTTGCAGACCCTTGTAGTTCTTGTCGACGACGCCGTCCTTGTACTTGTGGACGCCCGCCACGTCGATGCCGTCGAAGGTCGCGTTCACACCGAACTGCGCGCTTTCCCGGGCCTGGTCGGCGATCTCACCGGCATGCAGCAGCGCCTTGGTCGGAATGCAACCGCGGTGCAGGCAGGTACCGCCGACCTTGTCCTTCTCGATGAGGACCACTGACTTCGACAGCTCGGCTGCGCGCAGCGCTGCGGCATAGCCGCCACTACCCCCGCCGAGTATGACAAGATCGACAGTGGTGTTGTCAGCCACGTTTGTATCTCCTGACCGCTTGTGGACCGTGCCAGCTTCCATCTTGGCACCGACCGCACAAGCGGCGACACTCGGCGCTGGCAGCGCTCAACCCGCCCGGAGACGGCTGGAAGCACGCGCGAGTGCAGGCGCCCTTAGGGTGCGCGCGGGCCGGATACTGGGCCACGCCGGTATCGTCGGGCCATCGAAGGGGGAGTGGTGCGGCTATTCGGTCGGCGCAAAGCCAGGCGTCGCGGCACACTGCGGGCTGCGTCGCCCACGGACACCGCGCACCTGGCGCAGTTCGTGAAGTCCCGTCCCGGTGTCGAGGCGTACCTGGAGCCGCGCACCACGGTCACCGAGACCACAGTCGTGCTCGTCGCGGCGAGCGGTGAATGGACGCGCCGCCGAGTCGCCGGCGCCGAAGGCGCACGCGAGTTCGCCCGCAAGCACGGGGTACCGCTCTATGACGCCAGCGTGGTCGGCTACCCGCAGCGGATGCGTGACTGGAACGCCAAGCGCAAGGCCGGCGAGCTCGGGCAGCCGCCCGGCACCTCACCCTGACGCGAGCATCTCCAGCGCGGCGATCAGCGTGCGCGCGCCGGCGCCGGTGCCCCCCTTCGGGGTGTAGCCGTGCGCGGCCGCACCGTTCCATGACGGGCCGGCCATGTCCATGTGCACCCACGGCACCCCGTCTGGCACGAACTCGCCCAGGAAACGGCCGCCCACGAGCATCGACGCCCACCGATCGTCGGGCAGGTTAGCGATGTCGGCGACCTGCGAATCCAGGCCGGCGCGCAGCTCGTCCGGCAGCGGCATCGCCCACAGCGTTTCGCCGGCGGCGTTGCCGGCAGCCACCGCGCGGTCCCGGAAGTCGGGCTCGCCCATGGCACCGATCACGCGGTTGCCCAGCGCGACGACCTGACCGCCGGTCAGCGTAGAGATTTCCAGGAGGTAGTCGGGGTCGTCCTCACCGGCACGGACGATGGCATCCGCCAGGATCACCCGGCCCTCGGCGTCGGTGTCGGTGATCTCCAGCGTCTTCCCGCCGCGCAGGGTCAGCACGTCGGAGGGGCGGTACGCCGATCCGGAAATCATGTTCTCTGCCATCGGCAGTGTGGCCACCACCTCGACCGGCAGCCCGAGCCGTGCCGCGGCGACGACGGCGGCGAGGACGGCGGCGGCGCCGCCCATGTCGGACTTCATGTGCGGGAGGCCGGCCCCGGGCTTGAGATTCAGTCCTCCCGAGTCGAACGTGACGCCCTTTCCGATCAAGGCGATCCGGGCTCGCGGACGCTGTGGCAGGTAGCGCAGGCGCGCCAGCCGGGGGGGCCGCGCCGACCCCGAACCGACGCCCAGTATTCCCCCATAGCCCTGGCGGCGCAGTGCCCGCTCGTTGAGGACCTCGACCTCGAGGCCGGCCGCGCGCCCGACCTCGGCGGCGCGCTCCGCCAACACTTCGGGGTACAGATCGTTGGGCGGGAGGTTCACCAGGTCCCGGGTGAGCGTCACAGCGTCGGCCACGATCTGCGCGCGGCGTGCGGCGGCCCGGGCGCCGCGGTCGCGCGGATCGGTCACGCCCACGGTGAGCCGCCGCAGGGCCGAGGGCTTCGGCTGCGACTTGTACCGCGTGTAGGTGTAGGAGCCGAGCAGTGCGCCCTCCACTGCCGCACCGGTCGTTGTGGCATCGCCGACCGCGATGTGCACTCGGGCGGCGTCCGGTAGGTGGCGCAGCGCCGCGCCGACCGCGCGCCGGACGCGCTCCGGATCGAGGGCGCCCGCAACCGGACCGAGCCCCGTCGCCACGACGACCGGGAACGGCGCGAGTCCGAGCGTCGCGATCTTGACGACCTCGTCCGGCTTCCCGGTAGCGCCGAGTGCGCCGAGTGCCGCCCGCAGCCGCCCGCCAAGCGCCTCGTCGACGGGCGCCGATCCGGTGGCAGGCTCCGCACCGGCGTGTACGCCGATCACCACCGCGGCGTCCTTGTCGAGGGAAGCGGCGCTGACGAGCGAGACCGTGGGCATCCGCGCAGCCTATGCGTATGGTTCGGCGCTGCTGCGGCGCTGCGGCGCCACTGGCACCCAGCGTTAGCGGTGAGCGCTCGCGGGAAGAGCCCCGCCGCCGTGACTCGGCCGCGCCGAAGGCGCGAGCGGAGCCGCGGACGCGCCCGCGCGAAGCGAGCGGTGTAGGCGCGGGTTCGCGTGGGCGGGGATGAGTTAGCGTGCACGCGTGAGCGAGCTGCTGCGATCACCCTTGTACGACCGGCACGTCGCGCTCGGTGCCAAGCTGGCCGAGTTCGGCGGCTGGGAGATGCCGATCGAGTACGGCGCGGGCGGCGTGCTCAGGGAGCACGCCGCAGTGCGCAAGGCGGTCGGGCTCTTCGACGTCTCGCATCTCGGCAAGGCCACAGTGCGTGGGTCGGGGGCGCGGGCGTTCGTCAACGCCTGCTTGTCCAACGACCTCGGCCGCATCCAGCCCGGCAAGGCCCAGTACACGCTGTGCTGTGACGAGTCGGGCGGGGTCGTCGACGACCTGATCGCCTACCTGGTCGGTGACGACGAGGTGTTCCTCGTGCCGAACGCGGCCAACACCGCCGAGGTGGTACGCCGGCTCGCCGCGGCGGCGCCGGAAGGCATCACGGTGGCCGGGCAGCATCGGGACTTCGGTGTCCTCGCGGTGCAGGGGCCACGTTCGGCCGAGGTGCTCGACCGGCTCGGGCTGCCGGCCGATCAGCCCTACATGGCCTACGTCGACGCGTCGTTCGGAGGACGCCCGGTGCGGATCTGCCGTACCGGCTATACCGGCGAGCACGGCTATGAGCTGATCCCGTCCTGGAGGGACGCACCGGCCCTGTGGGACGCGCTGCTCGATGCCGTCGGCTCGCTCGGCGGGTTGCCGGCCGGGCTCGGCGCTCGTGACACGCTCCGCACCGAGATGGGCTACCCGCTGCACGGGCAGGACTTGTCCGTGTCGATCTCACCGGTGCAGGCACGCATCGGCTGGGCGGTGGGCTGGGGCAAGGAGGCGTTCTGGGGACGGGAGGCCCTCCTCGCCGAGAAGGCGGCCGGCCCCGCTCGCGTGCTGTGGGGGCTCGAAGCGCTCGACCGGGGGATACCGCGTCCGCACATGAGCGTCCTCTCGACGGACGACGCACCGGCCGGCGAGGTGACGAGTGGGACGTTCTCCCCAACGCTGCGCAAGGGCATCGCGCTGGCCTTGCTGCGCACCGGCGTTGCGGAAGGTGACGACGTCGTCGTGGACGTACGCGGCCGGCGCATTCCGGCCCGGGTGGTCAAGCCGCCGTTCGTCGAGTCGCACGTGAGGTGACTTGCCCAGCGACGCCGATGATCTTGGACTTGTGGCTGAAGGGCGACCGAAACTCAAAGATCACGAGGATCGCCGTGCCGGTGTGAGGGGGGTACGCGCGGCCGGCGGGCTCTTCGCGCGAGCGCTCATCGCGCTGTGCGCGCGGCGGCACGCAGTACGGGAACGGCGAGCAGGCCGCCGGTCCCGTCGCCGGCCTCGACGCCGAGGTCGAGGACCGGTTCCCCGCCAAGGCGACGCAGGGCGACGGCCTGGGCCGGTTCGCTGGTCCGCTGCGCGACGCGCCACCAGCGTACGCAGCGTGGCTGTAGATCTTGTGCGACCAGGGCAGCCGCCGAGGCCACCACACCGTCCAGCAACACGGGTGTGCGCCGGGACGCCGCGCGCACCAGGAACCCCACCATCGCGGCGACGTCCGCGCCGCCGGCCACTGACAGCAGGCTGAGCATGGCGGCGCGTTCACTCCATGCGCGCAGCCGCGCGTCCCGAACAGCGGTGGCCTTGCGCATCCACGTGTCGTCGTCGATGCCGCCGCCGCGGCCGATCACCTTTACCGGCTCGGTGCTGGTGATCACCGCAACCAGCACCGCGGCCACCGTCGTCGCGCCTACGCCGATGTCGCCGACGACAACCAGGTCCGTGCCGGCGTCCACCTCCTGGTCGGCGACATCGACGCCGGCTTGTACCGCCCGGGCAGTGTCGTCGGCGCTCAACGCGTCTTCGCGGTCGATCCGCCCGCTCGGCCGGTCGACCCCGACGTCGATGACCCGGACCGTCGCATCGGCCAGCTCGGCGAGGACGTTCACGCGC
>DASXSF010000021.1:0-57156 GCA_036506155.1 Jatrophihabitantaceae bacterium | reverse complement strand
ACAACCCCAACCCGCACACCCCACACACCCGGCCCCACCCCCGCAAAGGAGACGGACACCACACGGCGCATGCACGGCACAGGCAGGAAAAACCAGAAACAACCACCCCGGTCCCGCATTGCTGCACAACGGTCCTGTTGCCTCAGGACCCAACAGTGTGCCACACGCACCAGCTCTCCCCCGCAGCACAGCGTTCCAGGCACCCCCCAAAGAGGGAACCGTACTAACCACACCACCAAAAACAACCGGCACCATTTGCTGATATTCCACCCATGAGCACCCACCGCAGAACAAACGCCTGCGCAATGGGCCATCTCCTGACAACCACCCCCCACCACACAACGCGGCAAGAGGCACAGCTGTAAGGCGCTCCTTAGAAAGGAGGTGATCCAGCCGCACCTTCCGGTACGGCTACCTTGTTACGACTTAGTCCCAATCGCCGGTCCCACCTTCGACGGCTCCCCCCACAAGGGTTAGGCCACCGGCTTCGGGTGTTACCAACTTTCGTGACTTGACGGGCGGTGTGTACAAGGCCCGGGAACGTATTCACCGCAGCGTTGCTGATCTGCGATTACTAGCGACTCCGACTTCATGGGGTCGAGTTGCAGACCCCAATCCGAACTGAGACCGGCTTTTTGGGATTCGCTCCACCTTGCGGTTTAGCAGCCCTTTGTACCGGCCATTGTAGCATGTGTGAAGCCCAAGACATAAGGGGCATGATGACTTGACGTCGTCCCCACCTTCCTCCGAGTTGACCCCGGCAGTCTCCTATGAGTCCCCGGCATTATCCGCTGGCAACATAGGACGAGGGTTGCGCTCGTTGCGGGACTTAACCCAACATCTCACGACACGAGCTGACGACAGCCATGCACCACCTGTACAGGGCCCTTGCGGACCTGACATCTCTGCCAGTTTTCCCTGTATGTCAAGCCTTGGTAAGGTTCTTCGCGTCGCATCGAATTAATCCACATGCTCCGCCGCTTGTGCGGGCCCCCGTCAATTCCTTTGAGTTTTAGCCTTGCGGCCGTACTCCCCAGGCGGGGCGCTTAATGCGTTAGCTGCGGCACGGAGGTCGTGGAAGGACCCCCACACCTAGCGCCCAACGTTTACGGCGTGGACTACCAGGGTATCTAATCCTGTTCGCTCCCCACGCTTTCGCTCCTCAGCGTCAGTAGTGGCCCAGAGACCCGCCTTCGCCACCGGTGTTCCTCCTGATATCTGCGCATTTCACCGCTACACCAGGAATTCCAGTCTCCCCTACCACACTCTAGTCTGCCCGTATCGAAAGCAAGCCCGGGGTTAAGCCCCGGGTTTTCACTTCCGACGTAACAGACCGCCTACGAGCTCTTTACGCCCAATAATTCCGGACAACGCTTGCGCCCTACGTATTACCGCGGCTGCTGGCACGTAGTTAGCCGGCGCTTCTTCTGCAGGTACAGTCACTTGCGCTTCGTCCCTGCTGAAAGAGGTTTACAACCCGAAGGCCGTCATCCCTCACGCGGCGTCGCTGCATCAGGCTTTCGCCCATTGTGCAATATTCCCCACTGCTGCCTCCCGTAGGAGTCTGGGCCGTGTCTCAGTCCCAGTGTGGCCGGTCGCCCTCTCAGGCCGGCTACCCGTCGTTGCCTTGGTGGGCCACTACCCCGCCAACAAGCTGATAGGCCGCGGGCCCATCCCTAGCCAGTAACCCTTTCCACCCTCGAGGATGCCCTCGAAGGTCGTATCCGGTATTAGACCCGGTTTCCCGGGCTTATCCCAGTGCTAGGGGCAGGTTGCCCACGTGTTACTCACCCGTTCGCCGCTAGGGCACCTCTCCGGAGAGAGGGCCTCGCTCGACTTGCATGTGTTAAGCACGCCGCCAGCGTTCGTCCTGAGCCAGGATCAAACTCTCCGTGAAGGTATGTATGACAGCTGAGGCGGAGCCTCAGAATGTCGACACAGAAAGTCGCCGCAAATCTTTGCGGCATGATCACTGGTCCATTCGAGCTGATGTGCTCGTCTGTACCAAAGGAATCGCGCGCATGACCAAATACGATCACGCGCGACGAGGTTATTCTTATGGCACTAACTTTCGGCACGCTGTTGAGTTCTCAAGGAGCGGACGCACACCGCTGCGACCCTTTCGGACCGCTTCCGGGGCAACCCACGAAACTCTACTCGGTCGGCTTCGCTCGGTCAAACCGGCACCGCCCGCTCCCGCTTGGTCTTGCGGGCGCGGACAACCGCGTCGCTCGAACTGGGGGACTGCCCGGCCGGGCCCGCCTCTGCGGTTCCGTGCGCCGAACGCCTCGACTGTAGCACCCGAGCGGGCGGCTCCCCTGGGGGGGCCAGCCGGGCCAATCAGGCGTCCGGGGCGCCGGTGAGGCGCACCGCCCGGCGCTTGCCGACCGCCAGGATGTGGCCCACCAACTCGGCGCGATCGACGTCGTACCGCTTCGCCGCCAACCGCACGCCGTCGAGGCGAACGGCGCCTTCGTCAATGGATCGCCGGGCCGCACTCGTGCTCGGTGCCAGCCCCGCATCGGTCATCAACGCCGGCAAGTGGACGGATGTTCCGGCGCCGACCGGAAACTCCGGGGCGTCCTCGATCGTCGCGTGCTCCTTGAAGATCGCGTCGAAGCGCCGCTCGGCGGCACGCGCCGCGTCGGCGTCGTGGTACAGCGTCACGATCTCGCGGGCGACGCGCCGCTTCGCAGCGTTGGCCCCCGGGCCGCCGGAGGCGACGGCCTTCTCCAGTTCGTCCACGTCATGCGGATGCAAGGTGGTGCACAGCCGCGCGTACGTGCCGACGACGGAGTCCGGGATGCTCATGACCTTGCCGAACTGGTCGTCCGCCGAGTCGTTGATGGCGATGTAGTTGTCGAGCGACTTGCCCATCTTCTCCACACCGTCGGTGCCGACGAGCAGCGGCATGGTCAGGACGGCCTGGGGCGCCTGGCCACGCGACTTCTGCAGTTCGCGGCCTACGAGGTTGTTGAATGTCTGGTCGGTGCCACCGATCTCGATGTCGGCGCGGATCTCGACCGAGTCGATGCCCTGCAACAGCGGATAAAAGAATTCCGACAGCGTGATCGGCTGCTGGGCGGCGAACCGGCGCGCGAAGTCGTCGCGTTCGAGCAGTTGGGCGACGGTGATCTGTCGCGTGTACTCCAGCAGTTCAGCGAGCCGCATCGGCGCCAGCCACTCGGCATTGTTGACAACTTCGGTGCGCCGCACGTCGAGGATGCGCATGAGCTGGTCGAAGTAACCCTGGGCGTTCGCGATCACCTGTGCGACGGTCTGTGCGCCTCGGGTGTCGGTACGGCCCGACGGATCGCCGACCTGGCCCGTGAACCCGCCCACGACGAGCACCGCGATGTGGCCGTAGTTCTGGAACTGCCGCAACTTCCGCAACACCACGGCATGCCCGAGCGTCAGGTCCGCGCCGGAGGGGTCGATGCCGAGCTTGACGCGCAGCGGGCGGCGCTCGCGGTGTGCGGCGAGAAGGCGCTCGGCCAGACCGTCAGCAGGAAGAATCTGCGCAGCACCCGAGGCAAGCACCTCGTACGCCTCGCGCAGCTCGTCTGGCAGGGTCTCGCTCACGGCGTACCAGTCTGCCGTGGCGCGGGAACCCGCTTGCGCCCGCCCGGGCGGAACACCGACACCGAGGCTTCCCCGTCGAGCCAGAACCGCCACGGGCGATCCGCGGCGAGCGTGATCCCGACACGGGGGCCGGAGCGGACCGCCGCCTCGGGCTTGCCGAGCGACTCCAGCCGGACGATCGACGCCGGGTCGCACAGGTCGGCACCGTTCGTGTCGCGGCCGAGGGCGAGGCAGGCGGCCAGCCGGGCCGGCCCCCGGGCGAGGTGGCGTACGTCGCGGGCGGCGGCACGGCGCGCGCGTGCCGTGTCGATTCCGCGCACGACCTCGCCGGCACGCAGCAGGACGGCGGACGCCACACCGTCGCGTTCGCAGACCACGTTGGCGCACCAGTGCATGCCGTACGTGAAGTAGCAGTACAGGTGCCCGGCCGGGCCGAACATCACGTCGTTGCGACGCGTGCGGCCACGGTAGGCGTGTGAGGCCGGGTCGGCCAAGCCCTCGTACGCCTCGACCTCGGTGAGCCGAACTGCCACCTCGGCACCGTCCACAGCGGACACCAGCACGGCACCGAGCAGCAGCGGGGCGACTTCCAGGGCGGGCTCGGCCAATGACTCGCGCTCGACGGTCATCCTTGGGCCCAGGCGGCGTGGGCAGCCACAATGTCGCGCAGCGCCACGAGCTGCCCGGCGACGCGCGCCGGCGCTGTGCCGCCGTACGTCGCGCGGGCGCGCAGCGCGCCGTCGACGGAGAGCACACCGCGTACGTCCGCGGTCAGCCTGTGGTCGATCTCGGCGAGCTGTGCGTCGCTGAGGCCGCCCAGGTCGATGCCGTGTTGCTCGCAGTAGGCCACGAGCCGGCCGGTGATCTCGTGCGCCTCACGGAAGGGGCTGCCCCGCCGGACCAGCCACTCGGCAACGTCGGTGGCCAGCGCGAACCCGGCGGGCGCGGCGGCCTGCATGCGTTCGGTCACGACGTCCAGTGTGCCGACCAGTCCGGTCATCGCGGGCAGCAGGAGGAGGAGCTGCTCGACGGCGTCGAAGACCGGCTCCTTGTCCTCCTGGAGGTCGCGGTCATACGCCAGCGGCAGCGCTTTGAGCGTGGCGAGGAGCCCGGTCAGGTGGCCGATGAAGCGCCCGGCCTTGCCGCGGGCCAGCTCGGCGATATCAGGGTTCTTCTTCTGCGGCATGATCGACGAGCCGGTCGACCAGGCGTCGTCGAGTCGCACCCAGCCGAATTCGGGCGTTGCCCAGAGGATGATCTCCTCGCCCATCCGCGAGAGGTGTACGCCGAGCAGTGCCGCCGCGAACAGGAACTCGGCGGCGAAGTCTCTATCGGAGACGGCATCGATCGAGTTGGCGGCGGGACGGTCGAACCCCAGCTCGGCGGCGACCGCGGCGGGGTCGAGGGGCAGCGACGACCCGGCCAGGGCTCCCGCACCGAGTGGTGATACCGCAGTGCGCTTGTCCCAGTCCTGTAGTCGGTCAACGTCGCGCGCCAGGGCATGGACGTGCGCGAGCAGGTGGTGGGCCAGCAGCACGGGTTGGGCATGCTGGAGGTGCGTCATGCCCGGCATCGCGACGTCGCGGTTCTCCTCCGCGAGCCGTATGAGCGCCGCCTCGAGCTCGGCGACCTCGGCGATGATGCTGCGGACGCGATCGCGCAGGTACAGGCGCAGGTCGGTGGCCACCTGATCGTTGCGACTGCGTCCGGCGCGCAGCTTTCCGCCCAGCGCGCCAAGGCGCTCGACCAGCCCGCGTTCCAAGGCGGTGTGGACGTCCTCGTCGGCAGCGGTGGCCTGGAACTCCCCGGAGCGGACGGCTGCGTCCAGCTCGTCCAGTGCGAAGAGCATCGCCGCGAGTTCGTCGTCGGTGAGCAGCCCCGCCCGATGCAGCACTCGGGCATGCGCCCGCGACGCCGCGAGGTCGTAGGGTGCGAGCCGCCAGTCGAAGTGCACCGACACCGACAGGGCGGCCAACGCCTCCGACGGCCCGCCGCTGAATCGCCCGCCCCAGAGCCGGGTTCCGTCAGCCATGGGTCGTCCAGGCCTGAGAAGTGACCAAAGACGCGCGCGGATTAGTCACGGCCGGACTCCAGCGCGGCACTGTCCAGCGCGCTGTCGTCGGCCCGGAACGGGGTCTCGAGTGCGGCGATCTGATCGGAGTGGCCCTCTCCCAGCTCGTCGAACAGGGCCGTCCTGGTGAGCTGCCCCATGGAGCCGGCGTATTGCTCGAGCTTCGCACGGGAGTCCGCAATGTCGAGGTTGCGCATGGTGAGCTGGCCGATCCGGTCGACCGGCCCGAACGCGGCGTTATCGGTGCGCTCCATCGACAGCTTGTCGGGGTGGTAGGACAGCGCCGGGCCGCGGGTGTCGAGCAGCGAGTAGTCCTCGCCACGACGCAACCGCAGGGTGACCTGCCCGCTGACCAATGAGGCGACCCAGCGCTGGATCGACTCGCGCAGCATCAGCGACTGCGGGTCGAGCCACCGCCCTTCGTACAGCAAGCGTCCGAGGCGGCGTCCCTCGGCGTGGTAGTTCGCGATGGTCTCCTCGTTGTGGATGGCGTTCAGCAGCCGCTCGTAGCCGATCCACAACAGCGCCATGCCCGGCGCCTCGTAGATCCCCCGCGACTTGGCCTCGATCACCCGATTCTCGATCTGGTCGGACATACCGAGCCCGTGCCGGCCGGCGATGGCATTCGCCGCGCACACCAGTGCCACGGGATCGTCGAACCCGACGCCGTTGATCGCGACCGGGCGTCCGGCTGAGAACTGCACGGTGACGTCCTCGGGGTCGATCGCGACGGCCGGATCCCAGAACCGCACGCCCATGATCGGCTCGACGGTTTCCAACGAGACACCGAGATGCTCCAGCGTCTTCGCCTCGTGCGTGGCGCCCCAGATGTTCGCGTCGGTGGAGTAGGCCTTCTCGGTGCTGTCGCGGTAAGGCAGATCGTGCTCGACGAGCCACTGGCTCAGCTCGGCGCGGCCGCCCAACTCGTGGACGAAGTCGGCGTCGAGCCACGGCTTGTAGACCCGGAGTCCGGGGTTGGTCAGCAGGCCGTACCGGTAGAACCGCTCGATATCGTTGCCCTTGAACGTCGAGCCGTCGCCCCAGATGTTCACGTCGTCGGACTGCATGGCGCGCACGAGCATGATGCCGGTCACGGCGCGGCCGAGCGGGGTGGTGTTGAAGTACGCCCGGCCGGCCGACCGGACGTGGAACGCGCCACACGCAAGCGCTGCGAAGCCCTCCTCGACCAGTTCCCGGCGGCAGTCGACGGTGCGGGCGAGTTCCGCACCGTACTGCATGGCGCGTCCGGGCACCCCGGCGATGTCCGTCTCGTCGTACTGGCCGAGGTCGGCGGTGTAGGCGCACGGGATCGCGCCCCTGACGCGCATCCAGGCGACCGCGACGGACGTGTCGAGCCCACCGGAGAACGCGATGCCGACGCGCTCGCCGACCGGCAGGGAGGTCAGGACCTTGCTCACTCTGTTGACATCTCCTGGAGTTCGAGGAGGTGATGGGCCAGGGCCGTGCCGCCGTCCGGCTCGCGAGCAATGACAAGGATCGTGTCATCGCCGGCGATGGTGCCGAGAACGTCCGGCAGGCCGGCTCGATCGACGGCGGAGGCGAGGAACTGCGCAGCGCCCGGGGGCGTGCGCAGCACGACCAGGTTGGCACTCGCCTGGGCCGACACGAGCAGCTCGTCGATCAACCGGGCCAGCCGGTGCGGCGGGGCGTCCTTGGCGGCCCGGGCGGCGAGGGGCGCACCGTCCTCGGGAACGACATATCTCGGCAGTCCGCCGTCGGGGGTGCGTAGCTTCACGGCGCCCAGCTCCTCGAGGTCGCGGCTGAGCGTCGCCTGCGTGACTTCCAAGCCATCGTCATTGAGCGCCGCCGCGAGCTCGGCCTGCGAGCGCACCTGCCGGCTGTTCAGGATGGTGACGATGCGGGCGTGGCGCGCAGCTCTGCTGGCCATCAGCCGTGTCCCAGCAGCCAGGTGAGCAGTGCCTTTTGCGCGTGCAGCCGGTTCTCCGCCTCGTCCCAGACGACGCTCTGCGCGCCGTCGATAACTTCGGCGGCGATCTCCTTGCCCCGGTAGGCGGGCAGGCAGTGCAACACGATGGCGTCGGTTGCGGCGTGCTGCATGGCGTCGGCGTCGACTGCGAACGGCACGAACACGTCGCCGTGCTGCTCGCTCTCATGACCCATGGACACCCACGTGTCGGTGGCCACCACGTCGGCGCCGTCGAACGCCGTCCGGGGTTCGGCGGTGACGGTGATCGAGCCGCCCGTGTGATCTGCGATTCGTGTCGCATCGGCGACCACCACCGGGTCGGGCTGATACCCGGGCGGGCCACCGATCCGCACGTGCATGCCTGCGGAAGCGCCGCCGAGCAGGTACGAATGGGCCATGTTGTTGGCCGCGTCGCCGACGTAGCTCAGCGTCAGCCCGGCGAGGCCACCCTTGTGTTCGCGAATGGTCTGCAGATCGGCGAGTACCTGGCACGGATGGAACCGGTCGGTGAGCGCATTGATCACAGGCACCCGGCTGACGGCGGCCATAGTCTCGATGCGTTCCTGAGCGAACGTGCGCCACACGATCGCGGCGACCTGGCGGTCGAGGACCCGCGTCGTGTCCTCGATCGGCTCGCCGCGCCCGAGCTGGCTGGTCTGGGCATCGATGACGAGTGGGTAGCCGCCGAGCTCGGCGATGCCGACGCTGAACGAGACGCGGGTGCGGGTCGAGTGCTTGTCGAAGAGCACGGCAACGGCTCGCGGGCCGGCGAGCGGCTGGCGCACGAGGCGGTCGGCCTTCATCGCGTCGGCCAGGTCGAGCACCTCGAGAAGCTCAGCGGGGCTCAGGTCGTCGTCACGGAGGAAGTGCCTAGGCATCGACGTCTGCCAATGCGGCGCGCAGTAGTGGCATCGCCTCGTCCACGTCGGCCTCGGTCAAGATCAGGGGCGGCGCCAGGCGGATCACGTCCGGCTTGACGGCGTTGACCAGCAGGCCGTGCTCGCGGGCGTTGTCTTCGACCGCGGCCGCGTGCGGTCCGTGCAGAGCAAGCGCCCGCCACAGCCCGGATCCGCGCACCGGGACGTCAAGCGTGCCGAGTTCGTGCGCCAGATATTCGCCGACGCGCTTGACCGAATCGAGCAGGTGCTCGTCGGCGATCGTGTCGAGTACGGCCAGCGCGGCAGCGCACGAGACCGGATTGCCGCCGAACGTGCTGCCGTGCGCACCCGGTTCGAAGAGCCGGCCCGCCGCGCCGAGGCCGATGCAGGTGCCGATCGGCATGCCGCCGCCAAGGCCCTTTGCGAGCGTGATCACATCCGGACGGACGCCCTCGGCGAGGCTGGCGAACCAATGGCCGGTGCGCCCGATGCCGCTTTGCACCTCGTCGACGATCAGCAGCGCGCCGGTGGCGGTGCATGCCTCCCGTGCGGCAGCCAGGTACCCAGGCGGGGCGGGCACCACGCCCCCTTCGCCGAGGGTCGGTTCGAGGACGACGGCCGCGGTGCGCTTGGTGACCGCGGCGCGCAGCGCGGCAGCGTCGCCGTACTCGACGAACGTGACCGGCCCGGGCAGCGGCGCGAACGGCTCGCGCTTGGCGGCGTTGCCGGTGATCGACAGCGCGCCGAGGGTACGGCCGTGGAAGCTGCCCCGCGCGGCGACGATCTCGACGCGCCCGCCGTTGTTGCGGCCGGAAAGGCGGGCCAGCTTGAGCGCGCACTCGTTTGCCTCTGCGCCGCTGTTGGCGAAGAACACCCGCCCGTCCGCGCCGACCAATTCGAGCAACCGCTCGGCGAGTCGCACGCCGGGCTCGTGGATCGCGAGGTTGGAAGAGTGCGCGAGCCGCGCCACCTGCATGCAGACCGCCTCGACGACGGCGGGGTGTGCGTGGCCCAGCGACGACGTGGCGATGCCCGCGACCAAGTCGAGGTACTCGCGCCCGTCGACGTCCCAGACCCGGATGCCTGCGCCGTGGTCGATCGCGATCGGCGGCGTGCCGTAGGTGGGCATCATCACCGCGTCCCACCGTTGTGCAAGCGACGTCATGCAGGCTCCTTCGCGGGCAGCACCATGGTGCCGATCCCTTCGCTCGTGAAGATCTCCAACAGCAAGGCGTGCGGGACGCGCCCGTCGAGCACGTGCGCGCGTGGCACGCCGCCCTCGACGGCGCGCACGCAGGCCTCCATTTTGGGCACCATTCCCGACGACAGTCCGGGCAGCAATTCGGCCAGGGAGGCCGCGTCGATCTCGCTGACCACCTCGCTGCTGGCCGGCCAGTCGGCGTAGAGGCCTTCGACGTCGGTGAGCACGACGAGCTTCTCCGCGCCGACGCCCACAGCGAGTGCTGCCGCGGCGGTGTCGGCGTTGACGTTGTAGGACAGCCCGTCCGTGCCCCGTGCGACCGTCGCCACGACGGGGATTCGACCGGCATCGAGCAACGCGTGCACCGTGCTCGGGTCGACCGCGATCACATCTCCGACCTGCCCGATGTCGACCGGCTCGCCGTCGACGAAGGCCGGGCGCCGCTCGGCGGTGAGCAGTCCCCCGTCCTCCCCGGACAAGCCCACCGCGAACGCGCCGTGGTCGTTGATCACGCTGACGATGTCGCCGTTGACCTTCCCGACGAGCACCATCCGGACAACCGCCATCGCGTCCGGTGTGGTGACGCGCAGTCCCGCGCGGAACTCGGTCTGCATACCCAGCTTGGCGAGATGTTCGGTGATCTGCGGTCCGCCGCCGTGCACCACTACAGGCTTCAGGCCGGCGTAGCGCAGGAAGACGACATCCTCGGCGAATGCCTTCGCAAGCTCGGGCGAGGTCATCGCGTTGCCGCCGTACTTGACCACGACGACCTTGCCGTGGAAGCGCTCCAGCCACGGCAGCGCGTCGACCAGGATGGCCGCCTTCTCCATCGCATTCATGTCGAGTAGGCCGAGTTCTCTTCGACGTAGCCGTGCGAGAGGTCGTTCGTCCATATCGTTGCCGTGTCCGCGCCGGCGTGCAGGTCGACGCCAATGTGTACAGCTCGGCTGGATAGGTCGACGAGCTCGCGAGGATCGCCCGCTGCGCCTTTGCGGCACACGGCGATCCCGTTGATCGTGACGTCCAGCTCGTCCGGTTCGAACACAGCCCTCGTGGTGCCGATCGCGGCAAGGACGCGTCCCCAGTTGGGATCGTTGCCGAACAACGCGCACTTGAGCAGGTTGTTGCGGGCGATCGCTCGCCCGACGTCGACGGCGTCGGCCTCGCTGGCGGCACCGGCGATGTCGATCGTGATGTCCTTGGTGGCGCCCTCGGCGTCGGCGAGCAGCTGCAGCGCGAGGTCGCGACAGACGTGTTCGGCTGCGCTCACGAAGGCCGCCGCCTCAGGCGCGACGCCGAACGCCCCACTTGCCATCAGCACGACGGTGTCGTTGGTCGACAAGCACCCGTCGCTGTCGATCCGGTCGAACGTCCGCCGGACGGCCGCCCGCAAGGCACCGTCCACTATGGACTTGTCGACAGATGCGTCAGTCGTCAAAACGCTGAGCATGGTGGCCAGGCTCGGGGCGAGCATGCCGGCACCCTTGGCCATGCCGCCCAGCGTCCAACCGTCCGGGTGGATGAACGCCGCCTGCTTGGCGAGCGTGTCCGTGGTGCGGATCGCCTCGGCGGCAGCGTCGCCGTGATCGCCGAGGGCGGCCGCCGCCGCGTCCACTCCGGCGAGCACCGCGGGCATGGGTAGTCGCTCACCGATGAGGCCGGTGGAGCAGACAGCCACGTCGCCGGCGCCGAGGCCAAGTGCGGCGGCGACCCGCTCGGCTGTGGCGTGGGTGTCGGCGAAGCCACCCGGACCGGTGCAGGCGTTGGCGCCGCCGGAGTTGAGCACCACCGCACGCAGCCGCGCGTCCGCCACTGCCCGCTGGGACCAGAGCACCGGCGCGGCCTTGACCCGGTTCGCGGTGAACACCGCCGCAGCAGCGTCCGACGGCCCGTCGTTCACCACGAGGGCGAGATCGAGCCCGGCGGGCTTGATGCCGGCCGCGATGCCCGCGGCCCGGAAACCCTGCGCCGCCGTGACGCTCACGGGGAGATCCCGTCGACAGACAGGCCGGCCGTCTCCGGCAGGCCCAGCATCAGATTGGCGTTCTGCACGGCCTGCCCGGCGGCGCCCTTGCCGAGGTTGTCGATGGCGCTGGTCACGATCAGCCGGCCGGAGCTGGTGTCGGTGGTGAGCTGCAGGTGGGCGGAGTTCGAGCCATAGGTGGCAGCGGTATGCGGCTGCCGGGCCTCCGGCAGCACGTGCACGAACGGCTCGTCGGCGTATGCGGCGACGAGAGCCGCCCGGGCGTCGCCGCTGCCTGCCGGGCGGGCCGTCACCGTCGCCAGGATGCCGCGCGGCATGGGCGCGAGCAGCGGTGTGAACGCCAGGCTGGTCGCCCCGGTCGCCTGGAGAATCTCCGGGACGTGCTGGTGCGCGCCCACCTTGTACGGCGTCACGTCGCCCATCGCCTCGCTGGCGAGCAGATTGAGCTTCACGGTCCTGCCGGCGCCCGAGGTGCCGCTTGCGGCCACGACCACAACGTCGTCGGGCTCCACCAGCCCGGCCGCGATCAGGGGCGCCAGCGCCAGGATCGTCGCGACGGCGTAGCAGCCGGTACTCGCCACCCGTTTGGCTGCGCCGATGCGAGCGCGCTGGCCGGGCAGTTCGGGCAGACCGTACGTCCACGCTCCGGGATGCACCCCGCCGTAGTGCCTGCGGTAGGCGGCGGCGTCGACGAGCCGGTGGTCCGCGCCCAGATCGACGACCCGCACCTGCTCGGGAAGCGCCTTGGCAAGTGCTGCGGACAGTCCGTGTGGCAGCGTGAGGAAGACGAGCTCGGCGTCGGCGAGCGCATCCGGCGACGTCGTGCCGAGCGTGAGGTCGGCAAGGGACCGCACGCCGGGGTGTAGATCGCCGACCCGCTCTCCGGCGTTCTCGTGCGCCGTGGCAGCGACGACTTCCAGGTGCGGGTGACCGGCGAGCAGCCGCAGCAGCTCGCCGCCGGCGTACCCGCTCGCGCCGGCGACGGCGACTCGCGTACCCATACGAACAATTATGCAGGCCAGCGCAAATTCATTCGATCGACTATCCTGCCGGCGGTGGATCGTGTCCTCGTCGAGACGGTGCGCGCCGACCTGCGCGCGGCGGCCGATCCGGTGCGCGCGCCGCAGATGCAGGCGTACATGAAGTCGACCATGCCGTACCTAGGCGTACGGCTGCCCGACGTCCGCCGCATCGTCCGCGTCGCGGCGAAGGCGCGCCCGCCGGCCAATACCGGCGCGCTCGCGGGCACGGCGGCGGCCTTGTGGCACGAGGCGGCGTACCGGGAGGAGCGCTACGCGGCAACCGCGCTCATCGGCGTACCGGCCGCGCGCCGGTTGCGCACGACGGAGTTGCTGCCGCTGTACCAGGAGATGATCACAACCGGCGCCTGGTGGGACCACGTGGATGAGGTCGCACACCGGATCGGCGAGTTGCTCGTGGCCCATCCGGCCGAAATGCGCCCGACGCTTTCGGCCTGGGCCCGTGACCCGGACCGCTGGCTGCGCCGCACCTCCGTTATCTGCCAGGTCGGACTGCGCAGCGCGACGGACGCGGAACTGCTCAGCGACGCCATCATCGCCAATCTGGGCGACCGGGATTTCTTCTTGCGCAAAGCCATTGGCTGGGCGCTACGCGACTACGCCAGGAGCGAGCCCGACTGGGTGCGGGCGTTTGTCGCGACGCACGAACTGAGCCCGCTGTCGCGGCGCGAGGCGCTGAAACACCTAGAGCCCGAGTAACCGCCCGAGCACGACGACCAGCTGCTCGCGTTCCTGGTCGGACAGTGCGCTCAGCAGCTCACGCTGGGCCTGGCGCAGCCGTGCGTCCAGCGCGTCGAGGCGGCGGCGACCCGCGGCAGTGATCGTCACGACGTTGCGCCGGCGATCGGTGGGATCCTGCGTACGCCGCACGAGCTTGTGCTCTGCGAGTTCGTCCACCCACCGCACGATGTCGCTGCGGTCGAGGCCGCTTCGCTCGCTCATCTCGGTCTGGTTGAGCGGGCCGAACTCCTCGAGCACCGCGAGCAGCGTGAACTGGCTGCGATGCCACCCCTGTTCCGCGAGCGCTTCCGCGACGGCACGCCGTCCGGCGATCGACGCCTGCGCGAGCAGCCAGCTCGGCATCGTGCGCAGCCGTGCCGGTGCCTGGTCGAGATCCACAGAGCGCACCCTAGCGCGGCAGCCGGGGACCAGCTATTATTGGTACGACCCATTATTTATATCGCCTATGAACGGAGCGACCATGTCCGACGAACTGTTCGATCGGCTGCACATCGTGGATCTCGTCACGTCCGTGGGCCGCTGCCTCGACGAGCGTGACTTCGAAGGGCTGCGGGAGCTGTTCACCGAGGATGCGACCGTTGCAACCCCGGGCGGAACGGTCAGCGGCCACGATGCGCTCGTGGCTCAGGCTCGGCGGGGACACTCTCGCGACAAGGGCATCCAGCACGTCATCACCAACCACCTCGTCGATCTCGACGGCGATCGAGCGAGCGTCCGGGCGAACCTGCTCGTGGCCTTCGCCGCCGGCGGCCCTGAGGACCCGCAGCCGTTCCTGCTCGGGGAGGTCTACCGGTTCGAGTTGCGGCGCACCGCTGACGGCTGGCGTATCAGCAGCCTCCGGAGTACGCCGGTGTGGTCGCTCAACCGGTCGACAAGGCTCGCCGGCCTTCCCTCACCCGCGTAGTTCGGCACTGCAGAGCTCGGCGGCGCGGGCCACAGCGGCGTCGCGAGCCGCCGCCGCCTCGTCGCCGGTCAGCGTCCGGTCCGGCGCCCGGAACCGCAGCGCGAACGCCAGCGACTTGCGATCCGGCCCGAGCCGCTCGGCATCGGCGAAGACGTCGAACAGGCGCGCGGACTCGAGCAGCTCACCGGCACCCTCACGCACCGCGGCCAGCAGGGTCGCCGCCGGCACGTCGGACGGCACCACGAGAGCAATGTCGAGCAGCACCGGCGGGAACGGCGAGACTTGCGGCGCCTGCGCGGGGGGCGGCGGCGAGAACGCGTCCAGGTCGAGCTCCATGGCTGCGGTGCGCGGCGGCAGGTCGAGCGTCGCGGCGACGCGCGGATGCAGCTCGCCGGCGTAGCCGACGACGACGTCATCCAGCAACAGCTCGGCGCACCGCCCGGGATGCCACGGCGCGTAGTCGGCGGCCCGCACGATCAGCTCGGTGCGGGCCGCCTCCGCGACAGTGCGCGCCGCCCGCACGGCGTCCGCCCAGATCGCGGCACGCCCCGCGCCCCACCAGCCCGAGGGCGCGATCTCACCGGCGAGCACCACGGCGACGTGGCGCGGCTGAGGAGGCACCGTCGCGTACAGCACGGCAAGCTCGTCGTCAGAAGGCCGGTGCTCGACGCCCAGCACCGGTGCGGGCGGCGCGCCGGCGTTGTGCAGGTAGACCAGCCCCGTCTCGAACAGCGCGAGGTCCCGACTACCGCGGCCGACATTGCGGCGCAGTGTGGCCAGCAGGCCGGGCAGCAGCGAGGTCCGCAGCTCCGGTTCGGCATCCGAGAGCGGGTTGAGCACCCGGATTGCCGCCCGGCGTGGATCGTCCGGCGCGAGACCGAACGCGTCGTGCACCGAGGGCGCCGCGAATACCGAGCTGAGCACCTCGGTACACCCGGCCGCGCCGAGCGCCCGCGACACGCCGCGGCGCAGCCGCTGCTCGGCGGTGAGCCCGCGGCCGGGCGGCGGGGTGGGCAGCTGCGACGGGATCTTGTCGTAGCCCTCGAGGCGGATGACCTCCTCGTCAAGGTCGGCCGGGTCGGTCAGGTCCGGGCGCCAACTCGGCGGCCGTACGCGCAGCACACCGTCGCCTGACACGTCACAGCCCACCTGGGTCAGCCGGGCGACGACACTCGGCGCGTCGATCGGCATGCCCGCCGTCGCCGCCGGGCGCCCGACCGGAATCACGATCTCGACCTGTGCCGGGCCCTTGCCCACCACGGTGAATCCCGGGGCGGCGTGCGCACCGCCGTGTTCGACGAGCAGGTCGACGCACCGCTGCAACGCGACCGCGGCGATGTCGGGGTCGACCCCTCGCTCGAACCGTTTCGCCGCCTCGCTCGGCAGCTTGTGGCGCCGCGCCGTGCGCGAGATCGAAGGCGGGTCCCAGTGCGCCGCCTCGAGCACCACGTCCACCGTCGACGCGTCGATCTCCGTCGAGGCGCCGCCCATGATGCCGCCGATGTTGATCGGGCCCCGGTCATCGACGACGAGCATGTCGTCCGGGTCCAGCGTGCGCTCGACGTCATCGAGGGTGCGCAGCACCTCGCCGGGCCGGGCGCGGCGTACCCCGATCGGCCCGCTGAGCTTGCGACGGTCGAAGGCGTGAAGCGGCTGGCCGGTCTCGAGCATCACGTAGTTCGTCACGTCGACGGCCAGAGAGATCGGCCGCATGCCGGACTGGCGCAGTCGGGCTTGCATCCACGATGGGGACGGCGCTTCGGGATCAAGACCGGTCACGGCGCGCATCGAGTACATGTCGGCGCACGCCGGATCGACGTCGCCGACCGGGTATGCCCGGCCGTCGACCGGCGGCACCGTCACCGATTCGGAGACGTCGCGGAACGGTGCCTCGAACGCGGCGGCCGCCTCGCGGGCCAGCCCCCGGACCGACAGGCAGTACCCGCGGTCGGGCGTGACCGCGATGTCCAGAACAGCGTCACGCATCCCCAGCGCGTCAAGCGCGTCGTCGCCAGGTTCGCCGGCATCCGGCGGCAGCACCAGGATGCCGGTGTGGTCGTCGCCGATGCGCAGTTCCCGGGCCGAACAGATCATCCCGTCGGACACGTGGCCGTACGTCTTGCGCGCACTGATCGCGAAGCCGCCGGGTAACACCGCCCCGGGCAGCGCGACGACGACCAGGTCGCCGACCGCGAAGTTCAGGGCACCGCACACGATCCCACGCGGCTCTGCTTCGCCCACGTCGACCGTACACCAGCGTATGGTCTTGCCGTTCTTCTGCGGCTCGTCGTCGAAGGACAGGACGCGGCCCACGATGATCGGCCCCGACATCGCCTCGGCGGCGGAGTCGGCGCGCTCGACCTCGAGGCCCACTCGTACGAGCGCGGCGCCGACGTCGCGCGGCGTGGTGCCATCCGGAAGTCCGACGTGCTGCGCCACCCAGTTGACAGCCGCCCGCATTACGGCTCCATCCCGAATGCCTGGGTGAACCGGACGTCGCCCTCGAGCATGTCGCGCATGTCGTCGGCGTTGTTGCGGAACATCAGGGTGCGCTCGATGCCCATGCCGAACGCGAACCCGGAGTAGCGGTCCGGGTCGATGCCGCAGGCGCGTAACACCCGCGGGTTGACCATGCCGCAGCCGCCCCACTCGATCCAGCCTTCGTTGTTACAGGTGCGGCAATTCCAGTCCGGATTGCCGACCGACTGACCGCGGCAGACGAAGCACAGCAGGTCGGGCTCAGCGCTCGGCTCGGTGAACGGGAAGTACGACGGCCGTAGCCGGGTGACGATGCCCGGGCCGAAGAATGCCTGGGCCATGTGGTCGAGGGTGCCCTTGAGGTGCGCCATGGTGATGCCCTCGTCCACGACCAGCCCTTCGACCTGGTGGAACACCGGTGAGTGCGTCGCGTCGAGCTCGTCGGTGCGAAACGTCTTGCCCGGGCAGATGATGTAGATCGGCGGATCGCGTTCGAGCATCGCGCGGGCCTGGACCGGCGAGGTGTGCGGGCGCAGCACCAGGCCGGACCCGGGCGGCGCCACGTAGAACGTGTCCATGAGCGTGCGGGTCGGGTGATCCGGGCCGATGTTGAGCGCGTCGAAGCTCAGCCACTCGGACTCGACCTCGGGGCCCTCCAGCACTTCGTAGCCCATCGCGACGAACACGTCGCCGATGAACTCCTGGAGCGTGGTGAGTGGATGCCGGGCGCCCTCGATGCGACGGTCCCACGGCAGCGTGACGTCGACGGCCTCGTCGACCAGCACCCGGGCGTCACGCTCGGCCTCGAGTTCGGCCTGGCGAGTAGAGAGCGTCGCGCGCACCGTGCTCCGGGCCTCCCCCACCCGCTTGCCCGCAGCGGCCCGTGCGGCGGGCGGTAGCTGCCCGATCTCGCGGTTCGCCAGCGCCAGCGGCGAACGATCGCCTGCATGCGCAAGACGGGCGGCCCTGAGCTCGTCCAGATCGGCCGCCTTCGCGATGGCGGCGAGCGCGTCGTCGACGTTGCGCTGCACCTGCTCCGGCTGCAAGGCGACTGGCTCGACCGGGTCGTAGCTCACGAGCGCGTCCTCAAATTCAGGGATGGTGCGACCGAGTCTATGGGCCTCCCGGCAGCGGATAACCGAAGGCCGCCGCGCCTGGTGCGAGGCGGCCCGGTATGGGTGGCGTCAGGCCTCGGACTTGACCTCGGCCGCCGGCGAATCCATCCCCGCGGCTGCCCGTGCAGCGGCTCGGGCGGCCTTGCGCTGCGCGACCTCGTCGTACGCTCGCTCGGCGAACTCGGGGTCGAGCGCCTTGCTCTCGACCTTGCGCTGCGGATGGCGTGCGCCGATGTAGGCGTCGAGTTCGGGACCGGATTCCCAGGACGTGATGAGGCAGTAGCGCGGCTGCGCACCCGGGTGCCAGACGGCGTGCCACAACCGTTGCGTGTCGATGATGACCTGGGCGCCGGCCGGCAGCGGCACGCGTGTCTCGGTCGACGGGTCGTCGACATCCTCGCGCAAGATCATGACCGACTCGGGGTCGTCGGTGAGGTTGAAGAACCCGCGCACCACCCAGCCCGTGCCCTCGGGGTTGAGCCGGTTGTTGTCGTCGCGGTGCAGGTTGTAGAGGCAGTCGGCGTAGGTGTTCGGCTGCAGTTCGATCACCCGGCAGCGGCCGACGTTGGCGCCAGGCTCCTCGGCGCGGGCCTTGAGGCGCGGCGCTTTCGCGATGTTTTCCGGAACCCAGACGCCGTCCTTGTCCGTCTTCGGCGGCGTGTGGTGCCAGAAGCCGTTGCACTCCAGGTCACCGTAGGCACTGGCCAGCGGCGCGAACCGGGTGTCGCCCGACGACTTCCAGTCGACATACTCGATGTCCAGCCATTCGGCTGGGTCTTGCGACTGGTCGTAGCGGTCCAGGACGACGTATCCGGAGTCTTCGAAAACAGGCAACTTGACGTAACTCATAGGAAGACGCGCGACCTTTCGCCAGGGAGATATCGAAGCCTGGCGAACCTATCACGCACGCCACGAGGCTCCGCTCAGGCGCGCTGCGCCCGGGCCGAGGCGTACAGGCAGACGGCCGCGGCGGCGGCCACGTTGAGGCTTTCCGCATGACCGTACAACGGCACTCGCACGGTGCGGTCGGCGCAGGCGAGCACCTCGTCCGACAGACCGTTCGCCTCGTTGCCGAACAGCCACGCCGTCGCCTTGTCCAGCGCGTGGCCGTCGGCGAGATCGTTCAGGTCGTCCGCACCGGTGCCGGTGGCCGCCAAGACCGCGCATCCGGCGGCCCGAGCTGCCGCGACGGCTTCTTCGGCAGTGACGTCGGTGACCACGTGCACGTGGAAAATGCTGCCGGCCGAGGCGCGTACGACCTTTCCGTTGTAGACATCGACACTGTCGCCGGCGAAGACCACCGCGGTCGCGCCGGCGGCGTCCGCGGTGCGGAGGATCGTCCCGGCATTACCCGGGTCGTTGGCTTCGACGAGCACCGCGACGAGCCGCGGATCGGTCTCGAACGCCTTGCGCAGGGGCACGTGCACCTTGCGGCACACCGCCACGATGCCCTGCGGGCGCACGGTCTCGGAGAGGCCGGCCGCGGCCCGCACGCTGACCTCGTCGACCCGGACGCCAAGCGTGCGGGCCGCATCGACGAGCTTGGTGTTGCGATCGAGCGCCTCGGCGGTGGCGAAGATCGACAGCACCACTTTCGGGCGCCCCAGGGCCTCGCGCACTGCCTGGGCGCCTTCGGCGAGGAAACGCCCGGCCTCACGGCGAGGCTGCCGGCGGGTGAGCCGGCGCGCCGCGACGAGGCGCGCGTTGGTGTCGGCGATCAAGCCGCGGAGCTGCCGGCGCCGTTCGCCGCGACCGCGTCCTTGGCTACCTGTGCGAGGGCTGCGAAGGCGGCGGCGTCGGAGACGGCGAGCTCGGCCAGCACCTTGCGGTCGACGGTGACGCCGGCCAGGCGCAGGCCCTGGACGAAGCGGTTATAGGTGATGTCGTTCGCGCGCGCTGCCGCGTTGATCCGGGTGATCCACAGCTGGCGGAAGTCGCCCTTACGCGCCTTACGGTCGCGATAGGCGTAGGTCGAGGAGTGCAGCAGTTGCTCTTTGGCCTTGCGGTAAAGCCGCGAGCGCTGACCGCGGTAGCCGGATGCAGCTTCGAGCGTGCTGCGGCGCTTCTTGTGGGCATTCAATGCCCGCTTGACGCGTGCCACGGTGGATTCCTTGAACAGATCGGGCCGCCGTCGAGGTGGCGGCTGGGAGGGATGGACGAATGGTTAGCGGCCGAGCAGCTTCTTGATGCGTGGTGCGTCGGCAGGGGCGACCTCGGTCGTGCCGGTCAGCCGGCGAGTCAGCGTGGACGGCTTGCGCTCGAAGTTGTGCCGCTTGCCGGCCCGCTGCTTCAGCAGCTTGCCGGTACCAGTCACCTTGATGCGCTTCTTGGTGCCGCTATGGGTCTTGTTCTTGGGCAATTGACGATTCTTTCTATTCGCGGCCGCGGCTGGCGGCCGGGCCCGCGTGCCTGGCGGGCTTCACGTTCCGGTGTGGCGCGACCACCATGATCATGTTGCGGCCGTCCTGCTTCGGTGACGACTCGACGAATCCGAGCTCCTGGATGTCGTCGGCGAGCCGCTGCAGCAGCCGGAACCCGAGTTCGGGCCGGGACTGCTCGCGTCCCCGGAACATGATCGTGACCTTCACCTTGTCGCCCTGTCTGAGGAACCGCTCGACGTGACCCTTCTTGGTCTGGTAGTCGTGCGAGTCGATCTTCGGGCGGAGTTTCATCTCCTTGATGACGGTGAGGGTCTGGTTGCGCCGGGCCTCGCGTGCCTTCTGCGCGCTCTCGTACTTGAACTTCCCGTAGTCCATGAGCTTCGCGACAGGCGGGCGGGCCATGGGGGCGACCTCGACCAGATCCAGGTCGGATTCGTCGGCGAGTTCGAGCGCCTTGCCGATAGGAACTATGCCGACCTGCTCCCCTTCGGGTCCGACGAGTCGCACCTCGGGTACGCGGATCCGGTCGTTGATCCTAGGTTCTGAGCTGATGAGACCTCCTTGGTCGTTCCTCTTGTCGTTTCGGGCCGGGGCTCCCGCGATATGCGAAAGGCCCCGCTGCTAGTGCGCACGGGGCCCGCTCTTCCGACCCGTCCGCGAACGGCAACATCCGCGGACCGGACCCGGCACGCCATGAGCGGCTCGGGTGGGAGGCTTGGGCTTCCGCTTGCACACCCCCGCCGAAACGGAGGCTGGTCGCAATCACAGCGTAGCAGCGCTCCGACACCGACCCAATACAGGCAACGCAGACGTGCTCGGCCGAATTCCGGGTACATCCCTGTTCCGTCCCATCCCGTTGTGATCTTGGACTTGTGGCTGGATAGCGACCAGAACGCCAAGATCACGCCGCGGACGCGCTTGTCGCCGCAGTAACGCTGGACGCCGTGTCGTCGGTTAGCTGTACGTACGCGCGCGGCGAGAGGACCCTAGTTGGGGCACCACACCAGGAAGCTGACGGTGTTCGCCGACGCGACGGGCGCCCGGTCACGCGCGCTGCGTATCACCATCCGGACGGCGGCAGCCGCTCTCGTCGCCGCCATGGTCATCGTGCTCATCAGCCTGCTCAGCGGGGTTCCCATGCCCGGGGTCACCCAGCCGGTGCGGCTGCCGACGCAGCATCCGGCCGCCCAACCGGGCAGCCAGCACACCAGCGCCGGCCCGACATCGCAGGCGGTCCCCGCGGTCAGCGGCTCGCCGGCGGCCCTGACGACCCCGACGCACGCTACGTCAACCCCGCAGCCGACCCCGCCGGCGGCCGTTGCGCCGCTGACGCACGCGCCGTCGCCGACGACGCCGACTCCGACAACGAGTACGCCCTCGTCGGCGGCGGGACGCACCCACGGCAATAAGCCGCCCACCCCGCCGGGGCACACCCGGCGGCCGTGAGCGGCGCGCGCGCGCAAGGCCGCGATCCGCGGTCGCACTGGCTGCTGCTCGCCGCCGTGCTACTCGTCGCGACGCTGCTGCTCGTGATCGCCGGCTACACCCACGGCCACCACGGCGAGGGGCCGCGGGCGCCGGAGCACGCAGGCGAACTTGCCGGCGTGCCACCAGCGATCCGTGCCGGGGGCCCATTGCTCGATGCGCGGTCGCGGCGTGCCGGCGCCCACATTCCGGCCCGCACCATCGCGCTGACGTTCGACGACGGGCCCAGCACCTGGACGCCCAGGGTGCTCGCGATCCTCGAGCGGTACCAGGTGCCGGCCACGTTCTTCGTGATCGGGGAGGATGTCGCGGCACGTCCGGAACTGCTGCGCCGGATGATCCGTGACGGCGACGAGATCGGCGTGCACACGTTCACGCATCCAGATCTGGCGAGCCTGCCCGCGTGGCAGGAACGGCTCGAGATCGATCAGACGCAGCTCGTCATCGCCGCGGCGACCGGCTATACGACCGACCTGCTCCGCCCGCCGTTCTCATCGGTGCCGTCCGCCCTCGACGCCGGCACCTGGCGGGCGATCAAGCGGTCCGGCAATTACCGGGTCGTGCTCGCGGACTTGGACACCCGTGACTGGTCGCGGCCGGGCGCGAACGCGATCGTGCGGGACGCCTCCCCGACCGGCACCCGCGGCGCGGTGATCATGCTGCACGACGGCGGCGGCGACCGCTCGCAGACGGTTGCCGCCCTCGCCAGGCTCGTTCCCGCGCTGAAGGCCCGCGGCTACCGGTTCGTGACGGCGTCGCAGGCGGCCGGCCATCCGCCGCCGTGGCACCCGGCGTCGTTCTCGCAGCGCGCCCGGGGCAGCGCGCTGATCTTCGCGGTGCTCGCAGCTGACTGGTTCGCACGCATGCTGTGGTGGGCGTTCGCCATCGCCGGAGTGCTTTCCGTGGTCCGGGTGGGCGTACTCGTGCTGTTCGCCCGACGGCACCGTCGCCGCGATCGCCAGCCGCCACTGCGATACCTACCACCGGTGTCGGTCATGGTGCCCGCCTACAACGAGCGCGCCGGCATCGTCGCCGCCGTGCACTCCCTCGCCGCCAGCCACTACCCCGTGTTCGAGGTGGTCGTCGTCGACGACGGCTCGACCGACGGCACCGCCGAACTCGTCGAGTCGCTCGCGCTCCCGAACGTCCGGGTGATACGCCGGCCCAACGGTGGCAAGCCCGCCGCGCTGAACACCGGGATCGCCGCAGCGCTCCACGACGTGCTCGTGCTGGTGGACGGGGACACGGTGTTCGAGCCCGGGACGCTCCTTCAGCTGGTCACGCCTTTCGCCGACCCGCAAGTGGGTGCCGTGTCCGGCAACACCAAGGTGGGCAACCGACGCGGGCTGCTCGGGCGATGGCAGCACGTCGAATACGTGATCGGCTTCAACCTCGACCGACGGATGTTCGACGTGCTGCGGTGCATGCCGACGGTGCCGGGAGCCATCGGCGCGTTCCGGCGAGTCGCGATCGCGCAAGCCGGCGGCGTCAGCGACGACACGCTCGCCGAGGACACCGACCTCACCATGGCGATCAGCCGGGCCGGGTGGCGGGTGGTGTACGCACCCGATGCGCTCGCCTGGACCGAGGCGCCCGCGAGTCTCGGCCAGCTGTGGCGGCAGCGATACCGCTGGTGCTACGGCACGTTGCAGGCGATGTGGAAGCACAAGCGGGCGGTAGTGGAATCTGGCGCGTCCGGGCGGCTCGGACGGCGCGGCCTGCCGTACTTGTTCCTGTTCCAGGTACTGCTGCCGCTTCTCGCGCCGCTGATCGACGTGGCCGCGATATACGGCCTGCTGGCCGGAGACGCGACCACCGCTGCGATCGCGTGGCTCGGCCTGCAAGCCGCGCAGTACGTCGCAGCGGTGTACGCGTTCCGTCTCGACCGGGAGAGCCAGCGTCCACTGTGGACACTGCCGGTACAGCAGGTGCTGTACCGGCAGCTGATGTACCTCGTCGTGATCCAGTCGGTGGCCAGCGCGCTGTACGGAGTGCGGCTGCGCTGGCACAAGCTGCGCCGCACCGGCGATGTGACGGTCGCGGCCCGTGCTATTCGACCTGGCCGAACGCCCTGATCTCCTGTAGTTCCTGTGGGCTGAGCTCGCGTGGCGTCTCCCCCCGGTCCACCTTCTCGCTCTGTACCTGGTGCCGGATGCTGTCGACGATCTCCGGGTTAGCCAGCGTGGTCACGTCGCCGACATCGGCGAAGTTGGAGATCGACGCGATGACCCGCCGCATGATCTTGCCGGAGCGGGTCTTGGGCATGTCGGCGACGATCCACACCGCCTTGGGGCGGGCGATCTTGCCGATGTCCCGCTCGATCGCGCCGACCACCTTGTCCTGAATCTCCGCGCTCGCCTGGTAACCCGGCTTGAGCGAGACGTACATCTCCACTGCCCGCCCGCGAAGCTCGTCCATCACGGGGACCGCGGCGGCCTCGGCCACCTCGTCGACGGTGAGGCTGGCCGACTCCAGCTCCTTGGTGCCCAGCCGGTGCCCCGCGACGTTGATCACGTCGTCGACACGACCCAGGATGCGGAAGTAGCCGTCGGCGGCCTGCACCGCGCCGTCGCCCGCGAAATACGGCCAGTCGTGCCAATCGGTGCTCTTCTCGTCCCGGTTGTACTTCGCGTAGTACGTCTGTACGAAGCGCTCGGGCTGACCCCAGATCGTCTGGAAGATGCCCGGCCACGGGTTGCGGATGCAGATGTTGCCCGCCTTGCCGCTGCCCGCCGGGACCTCGTCGCCGTTCTCGTCGTAGATCACCGGGTAGATGCCGAGCGCGCCGGGCCCGCAGCTGCCCGGCTTCATCGGCTGCAGCGCGGGGAGCGTCACACCGAGGAATCCGCCCGTCTCGGTCTGCCACCAGGTGTCGGTGATGCACGCCTGGCCCTTGCCGACCACCTTGTGGTACCAGCGCCAGACGTCGGGCTCGATGGGCTCGCCGACCGGCGTCATGGTCATGAAGCGGTAGTTGTACTTGGCAGGCTCGTCCGGACCGAGCTTGCGCAGCATCCGGATCGTGGTGGGCGCCGTGTGGAAGATCGTCACGCCGAGGCGTTCCGCGATGCGCCACAGTCCTCGGGGTGGATGTCCTGGTACTACTTCGATGTTCCCGTGACCTACGCCAGGTACCCGCCGGTGCTGTGCTGGCAGCCCTTGGGACGCCCGGTCGTGCCGCTCGTGTACATGAGGAACAGCGGAGCCTCGGCCGGCATGGACACCGCCTCGACCCGCTGGGCCCGGTACCGCGGGAGCAGCCCGTCGGCGCAGCCGCGCGATGATGGGAGTCCGGTCGGCGACAAGGGCTTCGCGGTGGTCAACAAGCAGCCGCACCTCGCGATCTGGGCCATCCAGACGCGCCCCCGGCAGGTCGGGCTCGCGCAGCGCCGCCCGGGCAGTGGCCAGCGTTGTAAGGGCGCATCGTCTCCCCGCGATCGTGGCGGCGCCGCGACCGGCTGCGCGGGCCGCGGGGTTGTCCGCGCGGCGCACTCGGCCCACCGCGAGACGACGCACGGCCCTCGCTTGACCACTTCGCTTGGCGCGCGAAGAGTTTCCCCAGTCAGCGAGGTATCGCAGAAAGAGGCGAAGGGCATGACGAAGTTCATCCTGCTGTACAAGGGCCCGGCTACGCCCGCGTCCGAGATGACGCAGGACCAGACGGAGAAAGTCATGGCTGGTTGGCAGACGTGGATTGAGAGAGTCGGCGCCGCGCTCGTCGACATCGGCGCGCCGATGGCCAACGGCGCGTCGGTGGTCGACGACGGCTCGACGGGCGAGCCAACCGAACTGAACGGATATTCGATCGTCGAGGCCGACGACCGGGACGGGGCGCTCGCGCTTGTCGAAGGTCACCCGTTCCTCAGCGACGGGACCGGGAACTTCAGCGTCGACGTGTACGAGTTGCTGCCGATCCCGATGTAACAGGCATGCTGCGTCGGCGGCGACCACGAACGCCAGTGCCATCGCTCGGACACTGAGCCAACGGGCTGACGGCACACTGGCCAGCGGAACGCTCATCGTGGCGCCACAAGGAACCCGGCGATCAGCGGCTCGAGCCCGGCAAGGCGCCGGCCGAATAGCGGGGCCTCGGCGACCGGGCCCATGGCCAGCACCACGATCGACGGGTAGATCCACTTCAACGGGGACCGTGCTGCGTAGGTGGACTTTGGCAGCACACGCACCGCGGCGTTCGCTCACGCCGCACGTGGTGGTGCCGGGGAACGTGCTGGCCGGAGTGCCGAGTCCGGTGACGTCGTCCCCAGCCGGGCGTTGTGTGCAGGCTGAGCGTTTGGCTCATGGTGCGCAGGGTGGCGGTCGCAGAAGCAACCGGTCGATGACGCCGCGCATTGGGCGCAACAGGGATGGATCGCCGATGCGTCAGGCCCCTGGCGCCCGGGTTCATTGAGATGGGCACCGTTGCTGCGGGTTCGAGGCGACGTGCGGATGCTGTTGCTCTGGCCGGGGCAGGGTGGGAACCTTCGGGACGCGGCTGGCAGGACGCAGGCACCCAGGGTGTATAGCTCCTACCGACCGTTGCCCGTGACCGAGATCGTTTCTGGACCTCCTGAACGGGCATTCGATGGAGGCGTGGCGGATCTTCGCAGTCCCGGGGGGTGGACGCTCCCCGCCACGTCTCCATAACAATGATGCGCCGGAACTACGAGCGTGTAACTAAGCACAGCGATGTGCGACCAGGAGCACTTCGCAGCAGGGCACGGCCTGGCGCCCTGCGGGGTCAGGATGTGCCGTCCGTCGTTGAAGTTCGGTGGCGAGGCCACCGCGATCCTCGCCACCCTCGAACGCCAGTCCGGGCTCGCGCTTCTCGGGACCCGCGACAAGCAGGTCGTGGACCTCGGTCACGCGTCGATCGTCGGCGGTAACCGGTAGCCGTCGATCGAGCGGCTCAAAGGCAGCACGTCACGCGCCGGTGACCACACGCCGGCCCGCGCTTTGGCCGGGGTTGTCCCGCTTGGACGGACAGGGTCGATGGCTTGATGAGGCTTACTTTCGGGCTGCTTCCGGGTAGTTGCTTCGATTGCGCAACCTCGAAGTCCACCAGGCGGTTGCCGATCAGCACCTATGCGGCAACCTGCAGCGACCACAGGCCGATTAGCCGTGGGCAGCGTCCGGGCCGGGCGGCCGACGGCAAAGATGCGCAGGCGGCTGTGCGCTCAGCCGCCCGCGGGGCTCTGGGCGATCGCGGTTCTGCAAGACGTGGTGCTGCGACTCGGTCAGCCGGCGGCGCCGGCGGGCGCGGTTGTGGTACTGAACCCTTCGAGGCGGTTGGCCTGCATCGCGAACTCGTTGGTGAACGTGTCGGCGAGCGTCACGTTGGAGACGTTGGTGCCGATGAGCTTTTCCATCGCGTAGATGGTCTTCGGGCCTCCGGCGGGCATGATGCCGTCGGGCAGGAACTGCCCCTTGTCGGTTGTCAGGCCGGCGACGTACTGGGCTTTGCTGATGGTGCTGTTCTGCACGAAGTCCGGCGGCAGTGCGTTGGCGATGTCCGTGGCGGTATGCGTGTTGATCCAGTGCATCGTTGCGACTAGGGCGTCCACGACCTTCTGCACGGTGTCCTTGTGCGCGTTGACCCAGCTCGTGCGGGCGAGAACGCCGGCGGCCGGCCAGGCTCCACCGAGGGCGGCCTGGGCGCCTGAAGTCGTGGCGAGGTCGATCGCCGAGTAGGCCAGGTTCTTGCTCTCCAGCGCGCCCACGGTCGGTTGCGTGGTCATCACGCACTGCGCGCTGCCGCGCTGGATGGCCGCGATCGCTGTCACGCCCGCGCCCACCGCAAGGGTGTGGTACTGGCTGCGCGTGATGCCCTTCTGCGCGGCGAGGAACTGGGTCAATTCGTCCGTGCCCGAGCCGAGGTCGGTGACGCCCATGGTCTTGTTCTTGAAGTCGGCCGCGGAGCGCACGCCGCTGTTGGTGCCGCACATCTCCCGCTCGCCCGGGGCGCCGGAGAGCTGGACGACGTCCTCGACCTGCTTGCCCTTGGACTGGAAGTCGATGGTGTGGATGTACCAGGCACCGGCCATGTCCACCTGTCCGGAGGCCATCGCCTCCTCGGCGCCGACGCCGCCGTTGAGCTCGGTGGACAGCTTCACGTTCACGCCGTACTTCTTGTAGAAGCCGAGGTTCTGCGCGAGCTGGTAGGGCAGGTAGATCTGCTTGTCGATGCCACCGACCATGAGCTTCACCGTGGGCATGGACGAGTTCCCGGAGTTGCCCGTCGTGCCGGACTTGCTGCTCGAGCAGGCCGCCGCCGCTCCGATGGCCAGGACGCCGATCGCCGCGACCGTGATTGCGCGTCTGAGCATGGTTGTTTCCCTTCAGTGGGTTGGGCATAGTGCTGGTGGTGCGAGTGGTCGCGATCTGGTCGGCTCAGCCGCCGGCGGACTCCGAATGGCTGGGCGGACGCCAGGCCAGGACGCGCTTCTCGAGCATCGTGATGAGGTACTCCGCAACGAGCGTGATGACGGCCATGATCGCCATCCCGGCGAAGACGGTGTTCGGGTCGAACTTGTTCTGCGCCTGCGTGATAACGAGGCCCATCCCGCGCTGGGAACCCAGTACCTCACCGACGAGGGCGCCGATGATCGCGAATCCGAATGCGGTGTGCAGGCTGGCGATGATCCAGGTCAGCGCGGAGGGGATCGTCACGTGCCGGGCCACCTGCACCGGTGAAGCGCCGAGCACCTTCACGTTCGCAACGAGATTCGGATTGACCTCGCGGACGCCCTGGAACGCGTTGAAGAACACGATGAAGAACACGAGGACCGCGGCCAGCAGCACCTTCGGGAAGGTGCCCAGCCCGAAGGCCACCAGGAAGATCGAGCCGAGGATGATCCGCGGTACCGCGTTGACGACCTTGATGTACGGGCCGAGGACATCGGCGAGGAAGCGGTTCTGCCCGAGCAGCAAGCCGAGGATGACGCCGGCGGCGGTGCCGAGGAAGAAGCCGTAGAGTGCCTCCTTCAGCGTCACGCCGATGTCGTCCCAGATGGAGCCGAACTCGGTGCCCTTGGTGAACAGGTGCATAAGCGAGTCCCAGATCTTCGACGGCTGGCCGAAGAAGAATGGGTCCACCCACTTCAGCGCAGTGCACAGTTGCCAGCCGCCGATGATGAAGACGGCGAAGCCCAGCCGGGCGGTCCACAGCCGGAACATGCGGTGCCGCTTGGCGCGTCGTGCGGCTTGCTTGATGCCGGCGTCTGACTCGACCGGCGCGGCCTGCTCCAGCAGCACGTTCGAGGCGCTCATGCGGCACCGGCCGTCTGCGCGTAGGCGCGCTGCACCTCGTCCTTCAACGACGCCCAGATCTGGCCCTGCAGTTCCAGGAAGCGCGCCTCGTGGCGGATCTCCTGGACCTCCCCGCGGGGGCGGGGCAGGTCGATGTCGAAGCTCTGCTTGATGGAGCCGGGGCTGCTGGTCATCACGAGCACCCGGTCGGCCAGGGCAACCGCCTCGTCCAAGTCGTGGGTGATGAACAGCACCGACGGGCGCATCTGCTCCCACAGTGCCAGCAGCTCGGTCTGCATGATCGCCTTGGTTTGCACGTCGAGGGCACCGAAGGGCTCGTCCATGAGCAGGATTCGCGGGGCGTTGATGAGCGCGGCGGCCATTGCGACGCGCTTGCGCATCCCCCCGGAGAGCTGGTGTGGGTAGCGGTCCTCGAAGCCGGCCAACCCGACGCGCCGCAGCCAGTCACGTGCCAGCGCTACGGCGTTCTTCCTCGACGTGCCGTTGAGCGTGGGACCGATCATCACGTTGGCCAGCACGGTCTTCCAGGGGAACAGCGCGTCGGCCTGAAACATGAAGCTGACGCCCTTGGTGACGCCGTGGACCTCGCGACCCCCGACGCGTACCGAGCCCTCGCTGGGCCGGTCGAGGCCGGAAACCAGCCCGAGAGTCGTGGACTTGCCACATCCGGTCGGGCCGACGATCGCGCAGAACTGGCCGGGCTCGACGGTGAACGTGACGTTGCGCAGGGCCGTGAACGGGCTACCGGCGGGCGTCAGGAATCACTTGGTGAGCCGCGCCACCTCGATGCGGGCCGGCGCCGACCCGCCCACGTCCACCGGCACACTGAAGTCGGTCGCGCCGCGACCGATGCGACTCAGTAAAGCCATCGCTGTCCGCTCCTGCTCGTCTATCACTGGTGGCCGCTGACCGTAGGCGTGACACGGGCATTGCGTCTCTGTTTCGCGCGCATCCCGCGTTTCCCGCGTTTGCCAGGGTTTTGCGCGTTCTGCGCACACCTAGATCTGTTGTCTGCGGCCGGACCCGCGGTGACAATCGGCGCCGTGTGGCGCCCCTCGACGCGGAAGCTGTCGACCCAGATCTTCATCGCCCAGCTGGCCATCTTGACGGCGACGGTGCTGATCGGCTTCGTCCTGTTCGCGCAGGCCGAGCGAACCCAGCTGGACCGAGAGTACGAGCAGCGCGCGGGCGCGATTGCGCAGACCGTAGCCGGGGTCCCGGACATCCAGGCGTGCCTGCAGAGCGCCAACGACCAGTGCCGGGAGCCCATCCAGACCATCGCCAATCGCATCCAGCACGCGACCGGAGCGTCCTACGTCGTGGTCATCGACATGAACCGAGTGCGGCATTCGCACCCGGACCCGGCGCTCATCGGGCAGAAGGTCGAGGAGCCGATCGTCACGACCGACGGCAAGACCCACTACCGCATCGACAACGGCGCGACGGGTCGGTCCGCCAACGGCAGGGCGCCGATGTACGCGCCGGACGGCCGGATGATCGGCGAGGTGTCGGTCGGCATCAAGGACAGCTCCGTCTCAAACGCGCTCTGGGCCGAGCTGCCCACCTACGCCGGCTGGTTCGCGGTGGCCCTCGCGGTCGGCGCTGCAATCTCCTGGCTGCTGGCCCGCCGGCTCAAGCGGAGAACCTTCGGGCTCGAGCTCGACGAGATAGCCCGCCTGCTCCAGGAGCGGGAGGCGACGTTGCACGGGATCCGCGAAGGCGTGATCGCGTTCGACCAGACCGGGCGGGTCTCCGTCGTCAACGACGAGGCGCAGCGGCTACTGGGCAGCGCAGCGATCCCGCTCGGCTCGCGACTGGACGACCTGTTGCCGCCGGGGCGGTTGCGCGACGTGCTCGCCGGGACTGTGACCGGACCGGACGAGGTCGTCCTCACCGACGACTACTGCCTGACCGTCAACCGGATGCCGGTCGCGCTCGCCGGTCAACCGCACGGTGCGGTTGCGACGCTACGCGACCGCACCGAGATGTCCGGGCTGCTGCGCGAGCTGGACGGCGTACGCAGTCTCAGCGACGCGCTGCGCGCCCAGCAACACGAGTTCTCCAACCGGCTGCACGCGGTCACCGGCCTGCTCGAGCTGGGCCAGGTCGACGAGGCAATCGGTTACCTGACCGAGCTGCGCGGCGGGGCCGCAGAGTTCGCCCAGTCGCTGCGTGCGCGCATCGGCTCGCCGCTGATCATCGGCCTGCTGCTCGGCAAGGCCGCCGAGGCGAGCGAACGCGGGCTGACCCTCGAGATCAGCGAGGACACGTGGCTCGGCGAGTCGCCGCAGAAGCCGCAGGCGCTGACGACCATCTTCGGCAACCTCGTCGACAACGCCCTCGACGCGCTGTCCGACGCCGCCGGGACTGGGCGTGTTGTCGTCACGATCGTCGAGGACGACGGTGGTGCGATCTCGCTGCGCGTCGCGGACAACGGTCCTGGCATTCCGCCCGGCGCGGCCGAGGCAATCTTCCAGGACGGCTACACGACCAAGTCCGACGGTGGTCTGCTGCGCCGCGGGCTGGGCCTGGCGCTCGTACACCGGCTCGTGCAGCGCCTCAACGGCACGATCACCGTCACGGAAGGCCCGGCGCCGGTCTTCGCGGTGTTCCTGCCGGCGACGGCGAGCACCGCACCGGTCCAGGCGGGGGCGAGCCGTTGACGCCGCCCATTCGGACACTGGTCGTCGACGATGACTACCGCGTCGCTGCGGTCCACGCCGCCTATGTGGCCAGGGTGGAGGGATTCCAAGTCGTCGGCCAGGCCCACACGGCGGCCGAGGCACTGCAGGCGGTCGCTGATCTTCGTCCGGACCTCGTGCTCATGGACGTGTTTCTGCCGGACGGCGACGGCCTGACCGTCGTGCGGAAGCTGATGGACCGCGAGAGACACCCCGACGTCATCGTCATCACCGCCGCTCGCGACGTGGCCACCGTGCGCACCGCGATGCAGCTCGGCGCCGTCCACTACTTGGTGAAACCGTTCGGGTTTGCAGCGCTCAACGAGCGGCTGGAGGCCTACCGGCGCCTTCACCTTCGTATTGCCGGACTACCCGACGAAGCCGAGCAAGCCGACGTCGACGAGCTGTTCGGCATACTCCGCGCCCCGACCGCGACTGGCGGCAAGCCCGAGAAAGGACACTCGGCAGCTACCTTGGCGCTGGTCCGCGACGCCGTCCGAGCCGCCGACGACGCGGTTTCAGCGACCGAGATCGCTCAGCGTGTCGGCGTCAGCCGCGCAACCGCGCAACGCTACCTGAATTACCTGGAACGCTACGGCCTCGTGCAACTCCACCTTCGCTACGGCGCCACCGGCCGTCCCGAGCACCTATACGCGCCGACCTAGACGCCGGCGCCGCGGCGACCGACCCGACCGGGACCGCCTGCCGCGTCATTGCCAGGCGCTGACTCCCACCACCTACCTCAAGCGCATCATGCCTCGCACGATGCTCGCCGACCCCTATTGCCCCGCCCCTGGAGCGGGCTACCTGCAGCCGTCAACGGGCGGGCTGACACCGACAACAAATCGGGGGGCTGGCCTGAGCCAGCTGCTCCGAGAGCCAACCGGACAAATCGAGACTGGCCTCGCGGCCATCGTGCACTCCTTGTCGGCGGCGTGAATCCCTCCTGACCCCGGTGTGGCAAGGCGGGTTCTAGTCAACGTTGCAACACGGACGGACTGTTGGAGGCCAGCAGCGCTGCGAAGAGCTCAGCCGGTGCTCGGTCGTTGAGGATGATTCGGGGAGCCCGGTGAGATCGCCCAGTGCGACTTGTGGCAGTCGCTCCCGAGCGGCGACATCACGCGCATCGTCCTGCTCGTTGAGGCGGCGATGCCGTTCAGCCAACTGCCGGGCCGCCTCGCGGATGCGTTCGACGCGACGCGACCGGTCGACCAACCCCGGTGGCATCCGATCACTAGCGACGTCCTCGCCTTGATCGGCATGGGCATCCTCGAGCGCGTCGATTTGCTCGGCCTCGGCAATCACCGCAGCGGCCTGCTCGGTGAACCATGCCCGGCCCCGGTTGGCGTCGATCGATGCGTTCGCGGGAATCCGAGTGCCGTCGATCGCGACCGTGCCGAAATGCGCCAGACCAGCCCGGCCGGCGATCATCAGAACCTGGGCAAACAAGCCGATGAACGCGTCCTGGCACTGCGCGCGGAACCTCGCGATCGTCGCATGGTCAGGAACGTCTTGCGCGCACAGGACACGAAACGCTACGTCGGTGCGACACAACCGCTCGATCTGACGTGATGAACGCACTCTATGGCAGTAGGCATAGATCAACAGACCGAGCAGCATCCGTGGGTCATAGCCGGCAGCACCAACCCCGCCCCGCCGTCGGCAGCACTCGAACTCGGTCACGTCCAAGACATCGACGGTGTCCAGGACGAACCAGACGAGGTGATCCTCCGGCAGCCACTCTCGCACGTCCGGTGGCATGAGGAACACCTGATCACGCAGCACGGGCCGGAACCCCTTCGCCATAAGCGAATTCTCCCAAGCGGCCACCATCACATCGCGCCGAGACACGCATTCTGCAACAGGCTCTACGACGTCGAGATCAGACGAGTGCTGTGCTCAACGAACGCCATCGAGTCGCTTAACGCCCGCTACCGGCGCGCGATCAAGGCCCGCGGGCACTTCCCATCCGAACAGGCCGCGCTCAAATGTCTCTACCTCGTCACCCGATCACTAGACCCCACCGGTCGTGGAAGGGCACGATGGGCCATCCGCTGGAAGCCCGCACTCAACGCGTTCTCGATCACCTTCGCGGACCGGTTCCCGGCCGCGGAAACCTACTAACCGAAGACGCCGGAAACACCGTTAGCGAGATAGACCCGGGCGCGAGATCCGCCGATCTGCGTGGCGACGGCGAGAACCAGGGGGCACGCATATCGATCAGTAGGGCGTCGGCGACGACCGCACTGACCCGAAAATCAAAGGTTGAGTCGGCAGCAGGGAGCTGCTGGGCAAATGCAGGCCCCCCGGCCGGTGGCAGCGGCAGGTTATGCGGGGTGGCCCGGTCGTGGTTGGAGGCTGACCTGCATGCCGGTGAGCTGCTGAAGCTGTTTGATCAGTGCCCGTTCGCGTCGGCGTTGGTTCACCTGGACCTCGTAGAAGTCCGGGCCGAGATCGTGGAAGTGTGCGTCGGGTTCGCAGAGCAGGTGCCAGATGATGGTGAGCATGGAGTTGCCGACCGCGACGAGCGCTTTCTTCTTGCCGCGGCGGCGGGCCAAGCGACGGTAACGCTCGCCGAGGAAGGTCCGGGTCCGGCCTGCCGTGATCACCGCCTCGCCGAGAGCGGCGCCCAGCCACGGGTCACCGCGTCCGGTAGCACGGTTGTGGGCCGGCTTGCCGCCGGACTGATGGGCGTGCGGGCAGAACTTCGCCCATGACACCAGATGTGCCGCGGTGGCGAACACCGACATGTCGACGCTTATCTCGGCGATGATGTCCTGTGCGCCTATGCGTCCGATCCCGCTGACCGAAGAAGACGGCCCGGCCCGCCCGCGTTCTGGATGGTGGGCGGGCCGGTGCCCCCAGGCCGCCCCGGCTCTCCCCTTGCTGCATTCCCCCCGCAGCCAAGGGGCCGAGGGCGGTCCTATGCGCGGTCGACGACGCCTCCGCTGTGCGTCGCCCAGCTGCGCTCCGGGTCGATCAGCGTGACCATGCGCTTGATTTCGAGTGCGGCCAGCTCGGCGCAGGCGGCCTCACGCTCGGTGGGGTCGGCCGGGTCGCGGTCTCTGTTGCGCAAGAACGCTGTCACTTGAGCCTCGGTCGGCGGCCCGGCCACCGCGTCGCGGGCGAACTCGCCCATGGACGCGGCAAACTCATCCAAGAGTGCGAAGTCCGCGAGGAGCGTCTCGACCCTGGCCAGGTACGCGACCTGCTCGGCGGTCGGCGGCCTGGACATGACGACGCCGCCACCCAGACCGGCGGCGCGCAGCCGGATCGTGAACGTGTCGCTGGATATGCCGAGGTGCCTCGTGAACGACGCAACGGTGACCGTGATGGGGCGGGGGCGGCCGTTGCTCAGCTCATCCGTCCGGCGACCTGCAAACCTCTGGTAGACCTCAATGGGGTCGCCCGCACCGGCTTCGCGTTCGATCTCGGCCCAGGCCACGATCGGCTGCGCCGACCCGTGGGGTCGCTTGGTGTCGCTCACTCGTCCTCCGTCGGCCACTGCTCGGGCCACCAGTAGTGATCCCCCGGATGGCCCCGCTCTCGCTCGCACTGGACCTTCGGTATCGCGTCGGCGGTGATACCTCCCCAGGACCAGCACCGCCTGGTGAGTGGCAGCTTCACTCCTCGACCTCCGACGGCAGCGGCGGCAGCGGTTCGCTCGCGGGCAAGGGCGGCGGTGGCTTCGAGCGCCAGTCGGTGCCGAGATACCACTCGACGATGCGGTCGAGCGCCTGGTCGTCGGGCGTGCGTGGCGCCACGTAGAACGTCCGCGGCTCGAACGCGGGGTCGAGCGGCGGCGCGGGTCTCATCTGCGACGGGCGCGCAGTGATGTCGTCGGGCTCCGCGAACTGCGGACGTGGCGCAGTGCGCTCGGCCGCGAGCTTGTCGTTGGCCGCCGACTCCGCTCGGATGGCGGCCAGCGTCGGGTCCTCGGCGATCAGGTGATCACTCCGGTGAGCGTTCCGGCGCAACTCGGACAACTCGTGCCATTCGCGGTGGTCCAGACGAACTGCGCTTCCGATCCCGCCGTAACGTCGGGCACGAGCGGCCGTTCACAGAATCGACAACGAGTCCAAGCGGGCAGCGCACTCTCCGATCCGGTCGGTCGGTCGAGCTGATCGTCGTGTGGTGCCCGGCGGCCTTGCGCGCATAGGTTGCCATCACTCCTCCTCGACGGGTGCTTGCAGGACGATGACCTGGGCCTCGATCGTGGCCCGGACGTCGGCGACTGCGGGCGACTCGGCGAGCATCGCCGCCAGCTCCTCGTCGGTGAGCTGGTCGACCAGGGCCGTGCCGTAGACGTCACGCGCCATGCAGCGCCTCCCAGCGCGCCAGCATCTCGTCGTCGCCGGGCGGGTCCTGTTCGTCGAGCCGGTTGGCCAGCTCCACGTCGGAAAGGCCGCTGTAGTCGCCCTGGTCAGCGAGGTCGTTGACGTACTGAGCCAGCACGACGTCCGGCATGGCGGCGATCACGTCCGGATCGGCGTCGGAGTCGGCCATCCCGCGGGCCAACCCGGCGAGGTCGACCCGCGCCTCGTACGGGAGGCCCCGCCAGCGGTACTGCTGGCGATCCCACAGCGTCATCAGCTCGGCGTCATGTTCGACTTCCAGGTAGTCGCCATAGGTCTCCATCACCTCAGCCGCCCGGTTGATTGCGACGGTGGCCAGGTCGATGCGGCCGGCGGCGCTCTGCGCGTCACGGACGATGTCGATCTCGCGGGCATCGAGCAGGACGTCGGACTCGTACTCGGGCTCGGAGAGGTCGGTGGCGGGCGCGTAGGCGTCGAGCACCGCGTCGAAGTCGGCGTCGGAGAGTGCGGCCAGAGCATCGAGCGTGCCCCCGACGTCGTCGGGCTCCAGCGTAAGCGAGCCAAAGCCAGCGTGTCCGACGTCTTCGAAAACGCTTCTCTCAAACATGGTCAGCGCTCCGGTCTTGCTCGGGCGCCTGGCCTCGACCCGGGAGGCCGGGTCACGCCTTATGAGGGGACAAGTCTACAAGATCATCATCTCTGGAGCGTGCGCGCTGCGTTTCTCGCGCTCGACGTAGGTGCGGACGATGCGAAAGCCATGCCGCTGTGCGTAGCGGCGCCGCTCGTACGGATCGAGCCGGCTCCAATGCTCCAGGCACAGGTCGGTGGTGCCGTCCGCCCAGCGCACGCAGGCGCAGTCGCTCATGGGCTCAACCGGATCGCCTCGCGGACCTCGACCACGTAGACGGTCATCGTGGGCGAGGTGCTGACCTTGTCCGCGTGGTCGAGCACGTCCTCGACGCGGTCCAACGCGGCGCGGAGCGCCCGGACCTCGGTCTGGAGGCCACGGTTGCGGGCGAGCACGGCGTCCAGCGCATCGCGCGCCGTGGCAGCTCTGGCCATGGGTCGAGCGTAGGCGCCCGTGGCAGCGCCTCGCGGCCGATCAGCACCGGGCCGGTACGTCTGGACGGCAGCGTCGATCTTGGGGCCGCGGAATCAACCCGGAGCCGGGGCGATTTCCGCCCGCGCAGCCGACATCAGTCGGCTGACACGGTGGTTTTGGGACGGGCGGCCCGGCGCGAGCGCGCTATTGGGCTCAGGCTGCGAATCAGTCTGTTAACAGGCCGGTTTTCGGGTGGGTGCCCCGGACTCGTTTGAAGTCCCCCGCCTGCGACGCCGAGAAGATTCTCTGCCGTAAACGCCGTACGTCACCCTCGACCTGCCGCCAGTTGATCGACGACCAGTCCAGGACATCGTCCTCTGGTCGGTTCACCATGCCGACCTCGCCCAGCACGACCGGAGTCGCGTGCGCGGCGAGCAGTTGCCTCCTCATGGCGTCTAACGTGTCCTTCGGTTTCGACGTTGTTTGGCCAGCGAGTCGTCACCAGCTCTTCCTCGCCCAGGACGTGCTGCCGGTCACCGGCGGGATCGGGAACCTGATCGCCGCGCCGCTTTATCGCCGCCACCGTGAGCACGGCGCGAGCGTGTTCTTGGACCTGGCCACACTGGAACCGTTCGCCGACCAGTGGGACTACCTGTCCAGCATGCCCAGGCTGAGTTCGCGGGAGGCGAACCAGATCGCTGACCGGGTCGGCGGCGTGGCGGTTGGTGCGGCGGTCACCCGGCTGGCGGCGCCGACCGCGACTCGCACCGTGCCGCAGGTCCCGCCGGTGCTGCACGTCCGTCTCGGCGCCGGCGTCACGATCGACGGTGCCGATCTCACCCCGGCGCTGGCCGCGACGCTCAAGCATGCCGCGTCGATGCCCAACCCGATCTTCTACGAGCGGCAGCGACTGCGCGCCTCCACCTGGAACGTGCCCCGGTTTCTGCTCAGCTACGACGAGATGCTCGACGGCAGCCTGGTGCTGCCCCGCGGCCTGCTCGACCGGCTTGGCGATGTCGCCGGGCGGGCTGGCAGCCGGTTGGAGATTACCGACGCGCGCGGCACCGGCGCGAGCGTGCGGTTCGAGTCTGCGATCATCCTGGAACCGGAGCAGCAGGCTGCCGTCGACGCGCTGGCAGGTCACGACCTGGGCGTGCTCGTAGCACCGCCAGGTGCGGGCAAGACGGTCATCGCCTGCGCGCTGATCGCGCGGCATGAGACCAGCACGCTGGTGCTGGTGGACCGCAAGGCCCTCGCCGAGCAGTGGCGGGCCCGCATCGCCGAACATCTGTGGGCGCAGGCCGGCCAGCTTGGCGGTGGACGGCGCAAGACCCGCGGCACGATCGACGTGGCGATGCTGCAGACTCTCACCTGCCGCGACGATGTGCCCACCCTCACCGCCGGGTACGGGCTGGTCGTGGTTGACGAGTGCCACCACGTTCCGGCCGCGGCGTTCGAGCACGCGGTTAAGCAGATCCCGGCCCGGCGCTGGATCGGCCTCACCGCGACCCCGAACCGGCGTGACCAGCTCGACGACCTGATCGGGCTGCAGCTCGGCCCGGTGCGGCACACGATCAAGCCGGCGCAGCCGGGCACCCTGAGCACCCGCTCGGCGGAGCTGACGCCGCCGCGACGGGTGCTGCGCGTTCATCCCACCGCGTTCACCTACTCCGGCGCCGTCGAGCCGTCCGCGCCGGGCGGCATGCCCGCTGTCTACCGCGAGCTGGTGCCGTCACGAGCCACGGCTGCACGTCGACTGGTCGTCGCCGTGACCGCGGCCGTGCCGCCCCAGGCCGCGGGACGGGTGTGCCGCGAGCTGTCCCGGGACTTCGCCGGCACGCTCCCGGAGCTGGTCATCAAAGCCTGCGTGCGGGATGCGGTCGCCGAGCTTCGCGGGTCGATCAGCGCCGAGGCGCTCCCGGAGATGGCGGCCCGGCTGGCCGCCGTGCGGCTCGCCAGAATCGCCGACCAACACCGAGACCGGCGATCGGCAGCCGGGTCGACCTGACCGTTCGGCCGTGCACACGCAGCCGATGCCGCGCAGTTCGCGACCCGCCTCGACAACAGGACGCCCTGGCAGCGCAGCGACCTGATTGCCTTCAGCGAACCGGTGACCGTAAGCCATCCCTGACTGGACATCGTTTGGGCGCGGCCACCGGCGACCCGAGCCGTCGATCTCACCGGCGTCGAATCCGGACCGTGGCTGATTTGGCGTGAGTCGCCGACCGGCGCCCGGCCGAGTCGGTGCGCCGCTAACCGGCGACGATCTCGGACAGACGCCCGAACTGGTCTACCGCGGCGCCAAGCTGCTCGTAGACCGGTGCTGGGCCGGCGGACTGGTGCGGCATTCGGCCGATCTCGGATGCCGCTTTGGCGAGGCGGATAACACCATGCCAGGCGAGCCAGGCGAGCGTGCCCAGCCTGGCTGAGCTAGCCGCGGAACGCCGCCAGCCTCGGAGTCCCTCCTACAGTCCGCGGCGGTGCAGCAAGTAGCCGAGCCCGGCAATTGCAGGTACCAATGCCGCGGGTATGAGGTTCGCCGGGATGCCGGCCACCCGCGGCAGGTGACCTGGTTGATCTTCCACTCCCGTTCCGGGGGTCGCAAGCGCGGGGAAGAACGGCGTCCAGGCGATCACCGGCAGCAGCGCCGCGGTCTTGATCGCAAGGTCACCCTCGGCAGGTGCACTGCCCCGGCGCCAGATCAGCCACAACGCCAGCAACTGTGATCCGGCGACCGTCCCCCACCCGGCCGCGCCGTGAAATCGCGCATGCGGCGGCCAGTTCGGGTTGAACACATGAGTGCGATTCAAATCGGCGCGCCCGGTACCTGCGATCGTGCCGATCGCCGCCCCACTGAGCACCAGACGGCTGATCCTCATGCCCGCCCGCCCTTCTTCGATCGCTGCCGCAGGTTGGCAAGATGCCGCACGGCAGGCTTGGCAGCCCGGCACGAGCACCAGCGTAGAGCGATGCTGGCAGTCGGACCCAAGAACAGCCGCAGCACGTGGCGTGCACAGAACGTCGCAGCGGACAGCCTAGCCACGGAAGGGCACGAACGGCCGATTCGGCGCGTCGGCTGGTGGTCTCTATCGACGCTGATATCGACAGCCAACAGGCCCGGCTAGGCGGCTTGGACGAGCACGTCCGACACCTACGGGAGCTGGCGGCTAACGCGAGTGCGCCTCAAGAGCTTCGAGTCCGGGCATCAGACGTAGCACACGCTATCGCGCAAACGGTCTACGTTCTGACAGGTACGGAGCTGTAGAGCCGGAGCCGGCGAGTGGCCCTCTCCGCCGCGACGATGGGTGACACGTTAGACGGGCACCAGCGCTTTCCGCGAGCAAGCTACGCACTTGCTCTGGAGCCCGTCAGGCGCACTCGCCTAATCATTCCAGAGGTAATGTCACACCTAGCCGCTGAACTTATGACTTGACGGCACGACGCTGGCGGCGACGAGTCGCTTTGGCTGCCTTAGCTGGTCCGGCCTTGGCTGCCTTAGCCGGCGCTTCTGGCTTGGGTGCAGGCTCAGCCGTCGAAGCGTTATATGCCTCCATTACTGCGCCAGGAATGCGGCCTCGATTCTTGACCTCGTATCCCTGGCCTCGCGCCCATTCCCGGATTGCGGCGACCTGTTCCCTGTCGGGCCGAGTTGGGCGAGCTGGCGCGGTGGCTGCGACTGGACGAACGCTGGTCCGTCGACCAGAGACACGTCCGACGCGTCGAGCTGCCGCCAGGTACGGGGCCACAGCCTCGCGAAGCTCAGCCGCGTGCACTTGGGATAACTCAATCTCGTAGGCTGTTCCGTCGAGGCCAAAAGACACCGTCCCTTGAGCCTCGGAGCCGTCCAGATCATCGATGAGCTGGATGACGGTCTTCTGTGCCATTTGTCCTCCTGTGTTACGGCGCTCAATTATACGCCGAACCGGTGGCTACTTGGACTAGGCCGATCGAAGGCCGAAGCCGGGAAAGCCGGTCTCCTCGGTCTCGGCCGGACCTCTGAATTAGACAAACTGCTCGACAGCCACCGCCTCGCCTTCATCGATTGCCTTCGTGCTCAGTGCGCAGTGCAACTCGGTGATCCGAACAGAGCGATTAAGACTGTCGATAACCGAACCTACTCATTAAAGAACTTGCCTCCAAACGATGCCAGTGGAGGCCCTATTAGAAAGGACGGTGCGGCAGCGCCACGCGGCGCTGTTGCGTTGGTGCAAGCAGACCGTGCTGGGACCAGGATCGCCAGCAGTTCGGTACTGGTCAGAGGACCAAGGCCAGCTCGTCGAATGCGACGCGGATCCGATCTTGCACGGGCAGGTCGGCGGTGATCGCGAAGTGGCCGCGGCGCAGGTTCTGCACGAAGGCATGTCCGGCGGCGACGGTGCGCGCGGATGCGGCGCGTTTGAGGCCGCGCATCAGGCGTAGCCGGGCTTTGAGCCGGCCGTGGTCGGCCTCGATGGGGTTGTTGATCGGTATGAAAGGCGGTGGCGTCGCCGGTTCGGTTGGCTGTTCGCCACCTGGTGGGTGGGGTTTGGTCGGTTACGGTGCGACCGTCCGGGACAGGGGCGCGGGGAGTGAAGCAGGGTGGGCAGGCCGGTGTCATGCGGTGGGCTGAGAGCCCGTGGTAATAGATGGCCGCCCCTGCGACTTGCCCGGTTGCGCTGTGCGCGCGGATCCGTAGGTGTCGCTTCGCCCACCCGCTTTCGACATCCGAATTCGTCCGTGGTCGAGTACCGCCGAGTGGTGTAACTGTCCGCGTGTGAGTTCTCGCGGTGGCGGGTTGCCGTTTGCACTATGACGCGAGTTGGGCCCGGGGCGCTAGGTCCTGTTCGATCTGGTCGTGATCGTCGGCGGGTTTGGCGGGTTCGGGGTTGAGCAGGTCGGCCATCGATTTCTCGGACAGGTAGCGGCGGTCGCTGACGTGCCATTCGTGGTGGATCTCGTCGAGCACGGCGCCGGCGAGGCGGAGCAGCGCGGCCGGGTTGGGGAAGATGCCGACGATGTCGGTGCGGCATTTGATCTCCCTGTTGACGCGCTCGAACGGTTCGACCAGATCTTCTTCCAGTGCGCGGTGGGGAAGTCGGCGAAGGCGGTGATCTCGTCGGCGGCCTCGCGCAGCATGGTTTCGACTTTGGGGAACTGCCGGCCGGGGCGCAATGTCGCGCGCGATCCGCGGTGTTCGATCGCGCTGTCGATCCGCGACGCGGACGTCGTGATCGAAGGTGATGCTGTGCGAGTGACCGAACCGGGTGCCGTGGCGCGTATTGCAAAGGCGTGGGCGGACCAGGGTTGGCCGGCCGAACCCGACGAAAGCGGATCGGGCATCACTGCCCCGTTCAACGCATCCTCGCAAGGATGGCCGACGTAGGCCAGCGTTAGCTCGGGCACACGCAAACCGGGCTGGCAGTTGGCGCGCGCGTGTCGCCGTGGTGGTCAGCGCGGATCGTTGAATTCGCCGGTGAGGACGAGGTCCTCGGCGATGTGGCGGAGTTTGTGGTGGGTGTGTTGGCTGGCCAGGCGGAGCATGTCGAAGGCTTGCTCGCTGCTGACGCGGTAGCGCTCGACGAGGATGCCGACCGCGACGCCGATTTCGCGGCTGGTCTGCAGCGCGATTTTGAGGTTGTCCGCGGTGGCCTGGGTGCGGTCGTGGTCGAGGGCGATGGCGGCGTGGTCGGCGTAGACGGTGGCGGCCTGATAGATGCGCGGCGGGAACGCGTCGCGCCTGTCGCTGTAGAGGGTCAGTGCACCGAGGGGGTGCTGGTCGTCTAGTTGCAGGCAGAACGCGAGGATGGCACGCACCGGGGTTTTCTCGATCAGTTCGCGCACGTGCTCGGGCCAACGCGTCTCGTTGATCAGGTCGGGCACGTGCACCGTGGTGCCGGTGCGCACGGCCTGCCAGGTCGGTCCGCCGCCGGCGGCGGCCTGCAGTTTGGCGATGTGCTCGCCGATGTCGGGGTCGCTGGTCGCTGCGACCACTGGGGTCTGGTCGGTCGCCATGGCGATTGCCGCCCAGGTGCATCCGGTCACCGAGGTGGCCAGCTCCGCGATCCGGTGCAGCCGCTGCTCGGTCGTCGGCGTGATCTCGAGCTCACGGGCCAGGTCGGCGAACAGCCGTGCCCAGCCCAGCTCAGATCGCTCCGCCATAGCGCACCTCGACCAGCCAACCCCGGATCCGTCGCGTCGGCGCCGGGCCGGGGCATTAGCCTGCCACAGCCCTGCCAACGCCACGAGCACTGCAGTTCGTATAACGCGCGCCGAGCGCGGCGGGTGTGGCGGGTGCACGCAGGTGGCGTTTGCAGCAGGCCGGAGGCGCAACAAGCTCGTGTGTGCGACACGCGCGGCGAAGTGGGCCGATCTAGGCGGGCGGTATGCGTTTTGAGCCCGTAGCCCGGTGGGTAGATCGATAGCTGGGGGAAGGAGTCGTACGCACTGAGCGGGACGCGATGAGCGACGACGAGAACGGCAACCGGCACAGCAGCGCGCAACGCCAGCTCAGCGAACGGGAGCGGTTTGCCCACGGGCTTCCTGGCTACCACGACCCGCTGGCGGGCTTCGGTGGAGCGCGGCCCGCGCTGAGTGGGCTGACCCTGCGTCTGGTGCTTGCGATCTTCGGGCTGGTGGTGTGCGGCGTGGGCACAGTGCTGCTCGCGCTGGCCGGCGCCCCGGTGGGATTCACCGTCGTGGTCGCGGTCCTCGCCGTGATCGCGGTCATCGACATCGCAGTCATCGCTCGCCGCAAGCGGCGCGGCGAACCCGGATAGGCCAGGAGGTCATCACCGTTGAGAACCACCCATGCCGGGCAGGGTGTGCGACCACCGCAGCCCGAGCCACCCACTCCGGTACCCGACCCCGCTGCACCCATCCCGCAGCCGGACCCGTCACCGATCCCGGATCCCTCGACCCCGCCGCCGCCCGCGCCACGACCACAGCGGCCGGGCGCTTGATGGTGGGTGAGCGCGGATGCGTTTGTCCGAGCATGAGCAGCGGGTGCTCGCTCAGCTAAAGCGTGCCTTGACCGCGGACGATCCCCGGTTCGTGCAACAGTTCGCGCCGATTCCGCAGCGGTCGTTGTGGTGGCGCCGCTTGGTGCCTCTGCTGTCGGCGCGGCGGCCCCACAGGTAGTGCCCTGCGGTTTCGGTTCGGGCCGCTGCGGGCATACCCATCGGGCCGCTGGCTGGTGTCGGCGGTCGGGGAAGGAGCTGATCCCTGATGTTGCTGATTGTTCTTGGAATGCTGATCGCTGGGGGTGCCGGCGCGTTCACCGGTTAGTGATCGCGTACAACACCGCTGGCGGGCCCAAATACACGCCGCAGATCGTCGGGCACACGCTGCCCACGCTGAACACGCTGGGAGTGTTCTGCGCCGGCGCCGCGCTGGCGTTGATCTTCTGCCTGGGATTGTGGCTGATCATCGGTGGTGTCCGGCGGCGCACGTATCGCCCGCGGCGGCACGCGGCGATGACAGGCGGCGGTACTGGCCGGGTGGGTGGCGGTCTTGGTACCGGCCAGGCGCAGCCGTCCTGATACGCGCGGCGGGGCGCTGATGCGCGACTGCGTCGCGGGGGTGATCGAGCGGCTCGCGCAGGAGTTCTCGCCCGTCGTTGACCCTGAGACGGTTGCCGTGGTCGCGCAGCAGTGTCTGCGGGGCCTGGATGCCGAACCGGAACCGGCGCTACCCGAACTGGTGGAGCGACTAGCGCGGCAACGGCTAGGTGATATGCCGGTCTTCGAGCTCACGCCCGAGGCGAGCGATGGGCCCGCAACAGGCTCGTCCGCCCGTCTCGTCGTGCATCGCGATCTGCGCCGTTGACCCGCACCCGAATCACCGGCCGGCCGCGGGGCGCCCGTCGATGTTCAACACGCCTTCGGCTTCAAGGAGGGGCGAGGCCCAACCTGATCCGTGCGGTGATTGCACCGATCGAGCCGAAGCCTGCGCCCCGCCCGGACCCGACACGTCTCGAACCCGAACCGGCCCGTCGGCGACCTGCTCCAGCGACTAACGACCAACAACGCTCGGTGACCAGATTCAGCGAGGTTAGCTCAGTCTTCTGCTCCTCCGGGTTTAACTCGACGACCCAGTAGGGCATTGGCACGGTAGGCGCCGCCACGGGGCGGGACGTGCGCCGTCACGGCGCTGCGTGTTGAAACCACAGCGTGCGGGGGCGCCTACGGCGCGAACGGCTCCTGCCCACGTTGATCAGCCTCGGGGGCCCAATTCCTCGACGGCTACCGGCGCGGGGGGCGCCGCCGCGGTGTCGAGACCTCGGCAGCACTGTCGCACGATCGTGGTCACCGTGTCGGGTTCGGCCAGTAACGCGAGGTCCGCCGAACGGCGCTCGATCACCTGACTGGTGAGTGGTCTTCGTCGGCGCCCCAGCAACCGCGGGTTCGGGTTCATCGGCCCGTCAGCTACGTGTGGGTGACGGTGTTCGACTCGACGACCCTCAAGCGCAGCGGGTAGAGCGCGTGGTGCGCGTCGACGCCCACGTCGTCCTGGAGCTACGGGCGGTTGGTCTCAAGATTTCGGAGACCGTTCGCGTCACGCTGCCGGAGGACACGCGCGTACGTCGCCTCGGCACGGCCACCGATTGAGCCGGGCGAAGTCACGCGTGCTTGAGCCCCAGCCGATATTTCGAGCCGCGGCAGCCGATGACGGAGCTGGGCAAGCAGCAAGAGCCGCCGGCCGCACACGCGGTCTCCCTCGTTTGCATCCGACTGCCACTACCGCGAAGGCACACGAGCGCCGTAGTCCCTGTAGGCCCGTGTGCTTCGTAGTCGAGTCCCGAGAATTCGGGGCTCCACGGCGATCTCCTTGGGGTCGTGAGCGAGTGCAGTCCGACCATATCGGCGATCAGGCGCATGCTCGGTGAGCCTCGCTGGTGTCGGGCCAGGTTTGTGGTCGGCGGCAGCGATCGGCCGGGCGTGTGCGCTGGCCTGGGCTACGCCCGTTCGCCTGGTTTCGGGTGATGTCATCGACATCTGCTGGCGTCATCGTTGTCGCGTCGCCACCCGCGTCGCGCACGCCATCGCGTCGGCAAGCACCGCGTGATTCCGCTCGGCGGTCCGGACTTCGAGGATCTCGATGCAGCGACTTTGGGAGGGATTCGATTCAGAGCAGGGCGAGGATGTGTTCGATGTCTAGGTGGTTGTCTGCGAGGTCGGCCAGCTCCGCCATGACCGCGGGTAGTGGGCGCTGGGGGCGCTCCCCGGATATGGCGCTGACCACGTCTGGGTCTTCGGCCAGTCAGTGGGTGTAGACGGCGAGCACACTGCCGTGGATGAACCCTGATCCGTCGGTGAAGGCGGGCTCGATCGGGCGGGTCGGCTGGGTATCCCCGTAGTGGATTTCGTAGCCGTCCACGGCCAGGTTCGACAGCTCGTCCCACGGGGTTGGAAGGTCTGATCGAAACTGCTGCCTGATTCGCAGCGCGGTCTTGACTGGGCGGAGAACGGTGGTGACCGGCAGCACGCCGATGCCCTGGATGTTTGCACCCTCGACGCCGTGCGGGTCCGCGATCGCCTCGCCGAGCACCTGGACCCCGCCACACACCGCCAGGATCGGGACGTGGCGCTGGCCGGCGGTACGGATGGCGCGGTCGAGCCCCTGGGCCCGCATCCAGGTCAGGTCGTCGGCAACGGTCTTCGATCCGGGGAGGATGATCACTTCGGCGTCGGTCAGATCCGCCGGTCGAGTCGCCCACCGAAACTCGCTGGCCTGGCGCAGCGGCCACCACTCGTCCAGGTTGGACGCGCCGGGGGCGCGCACGACCCGGACGCGCCGCCCGGCCCCGCCGGAGGGTGCTGGCTCGGCGCCGTCCTCGTCGGGCAGACCGTGGTCGATCACCGGGACCAGGCCGAGGGTGCGGACGCCGGTTCGCCGTTGCAGCTCCGCCGGACCCGGGTGCAGCAGCGCCGCGTCGCCGCGGAATCGGTTCAACACGAAGCCCTGTACGCGATCCCGGTCGGCCGGGTCGAGCAGTGCCCAGGTGCCGTACAGGTGCGCGAACGCTCCGCCCCGGTCGATGTCGCAGACCAGCAGCGTCGGCGCGTTAGCGTGCCGACCGATGCGCAGATTCGCCAGATCGATGCCGGCCAGGTTGATCTCGGCCGGGCTTCCCGCACCCTCGATCACGACTACATCCGCTGTGCCCGCTACCCGGTCGAAGGCCTCGCGCACGGTCGGCCACATGCGTTCGGCCCGAGAACGCCACGGCATCGCCGACAGCTGCCGGTCGACGCGGCCGAGGCGAACCACCTGACTGCGCGAGTCGGCCTCGGGCTTGACGAGGATCGGGTTGTGATCGACCTCGGGCGTCACCCCGGCCGCGAGCGCCTGGAAATACTGCGCCGCGCCGATCTCCCCACCCTCAACCACCCGGGCGTTGTTGGCCATGTTGACCGCCTTAAACGGCGCCACCCGGACCCCACGACGCCGCAATGACGCACAGAGCGCGGTCGCGAGCACGCTCTTCCCTGCCCAGCTCGACGTACCCGCAACCAGCAACGACGACGCCACCGGCCCATCATCACCGAACAGACGCTGCCCGACCATCCAGTCCCTGGCTCGGCTTCGATGCCGTCCGCTCGAGATCCTCAGCTCGACAGTGCCACGGTCCAGTGTGGACGGTGAGCCCGTGATGGCAGTCTCGTAGTCGACCTCGTCGAGCCTGCCGAGCATGGTTGGTCTAGCGCCGTCGGCAAGGCATTAGGGCTCTGAGCACCTTCAACGCGTCATGGCGGCGGGCCGGGCAGCGGGGGAGTATGGCCGCAACGACGGCGATCAAGACGGCGGCGGCGCGCAGCGCAGCAACGACGGCCACGACGAGGAAGAGCTGGCCCATGATCACGCGCTCCTCCCGGGAGTAAGGTTCGTTGACTTGCCCTTAGCCTATGCAAGTGAGTCGGTAGCAAGTAGCATTAGCTTGCTACCGGATGTGCCATACTTACCCTCGTGCGAATGTCATACGGCAACGGTGGATGGGTGCGAGTCGATGGCGTCGGGTTGCCCGGACCGTTCTACGTTCGGTTCGCGCACGACGACCAAGGTCGCTGGCGTGCCGTTGAGCTCTACGTCGACGGAAACGGGGAACCGCTGTCCTCAGCGACACTCCGCCTACCGCTCGCTGACCTCGAAGCCGCCGTGCTCGAGCACGGCGAGAATTTGAGCTCACGGAGCGGCGTACCGGGCCCCGATCTTCGGAGGCTGGCCGCGCATTACGGCACAACGTGGGGTGCGCAGACTTATGCAGGCCTGCATTGCGACAGGTGTGGTGGTCCAATCAAGGGCCGACGTGTGCCCGAAGCCGACCGCGACGTGCGGGCCACCCAAAACTGGGTGGCTGAAAGCTTCTTCGCCCAGTATTCGTATGACGCGTTTCACGAGAAGGGCACTCGGATACGACAAGTTCCGATGCCGAAGGAACCGGATCCACCCGCCAGCTGGGCCGAGGAGCTGCCGCCACTTGAGGCTCCGGCTGGACGTCGGATCACAGATCAGTTCCTGCGGGAACTGACACGGGCATACGCGATCGCGGCCAGGAACGGCACTCCGCCGGCACCCGCGATAGCTGCGGCTACCGGTGTGTCTCCTCGAACGGTGCACAAGTGGGTCAGTACAGCGCGCAGGCGCGGGATCATGCCACCCGGGAAGCAAGGCCGCGTGGGATGATCATCCGGACGCGTTTCCGGTTTCACTGGCTTCGCGAGAGAGACGCTGTTCAGCATGGGGCCGTTGGTCTCGGTCGGGCGGTGCTGTTGCGGTGGCGCGCTGGGTGCGGCGTCGGAACACTAAGGCGGTGATCAGGTCACGGTCTGGATCGTTCGCGCCGGCGGGTTACCGCTTTCCGCGTGAGGTGATTGCCGTCGCGGTGCGCTGGTACCTGCGCTACGGGTTGTCCTACCGCGACGTGGAGGAGCTACTGGCCGAGCGTGGCGTCGAGGTCGACCATGTGACGATCTACCGGTGGGTGCAGATGTTCACGGCGGAGTTCATCGACGCGGCCCGGCCTGCCCGCCACGCCGGTGGTGAGCGCTGGTTCGTCGACGAGACCTCGAGCGACAACCGAGTCTGGATCCTCGACCTCCAGCAAACAGTCGGCCGGTTGCGCCGCCGATGGCTCGCGGCACCAGGCGCTCAGTGCTCGACCGTATAGCCGCAATCCAGAACGCCGCGTCGCCGATGGCGAGCTGCGCGACTATGTCATCTCCCTCGCCGACGCGGTGTAGGACCGTCGCGCCGAACGCCGACTCATAGAACGCGAGGGCCGCCGCGCCCTGGTCGACCCACAGCTGGGGCTGAATGGGAGTCACGGCTTGCGCTGGCGCCACGTGCGCATTGCGTACATCGCCTGAGCATCTCGACCGAAGACGCGCGCCGCGAGCGGATCCGCTTGCGGAGATCGAAAGCGGCTCTGCTGGGTGCAGACTGCGGTGCGCTGAGCGGAGCATGGCGTCATGCGTATCGAAGTCACCCTCGATTGCGCCGATCTCGACGCCACCGCCACCTTCTGGCAGGCTGCGCTCGGCTACCAGCGAGAGGACACGGTCCAGGGTCGTTTCGTGACGCTCACCGGCGATGGTCCAAGCCTGAGCCTGCAGTGGGTGCCCGAGCCGAAGACGGGCAAGAACCGCATGCATCTGGACCTGCTCGTCGACAACGTCGAGGCGCAGGTCGCGCGGTTGCACGCGTTGGGCGCGAACGCGTTGACGCCCGGCCCGCGGGAGGAGTTCGGGCAACGCTGGTTCGTGCTGGCCGACCCGGAGGGCAACGAATTCTGCGTGGCTCAGGACCCTGACCGGTGACCCGCGACGAGCTCATCGCACAGGCCTTGGCGTTCCCGAGCGCGGTCGAGGACTACCCGTTCGGCGACGACCTGCTTACCACCAAGGTTGGCGGCAAGGTGTTCGCCTGGATCCCGCTCGATGACGGCTGGCTCGGCCACGGTCCACGTATGGCGGTCAAGCTGCCCGCCGACTTGGTCACCGAGCTGCGACACACGTACCCGAGCGACGTGCACGACGCGCGGCCACTCGACCAGCAGTACTGGGTGACCGTCCCGCTCGGCGCAGCGGTCCCGGACACCGAGGTGGCAGAACTGCTCGCCGTCTCCTACCGCGAGGTGGTCGCCCGGCTGCCCCGAAACCGCCGCCCGCTCGTTGAGTGACCCCGGGTGAGTCGGCATCCGTAGCCGTAGGGGATCCGTGCGTGGGACACGTTCTTGGCGAGCTGCGCTTGGTTGCCTGACAACCGGCGGGTCCTTGTGTGCGAGCGTTGATCAACACGCAACATGCCGATCGTCGCTGGCGTCGAGCAGCGTTGCGAACGGAGTTCGCCGTCGTTACGTCGTCGCTGCGAGCCGTTGCGCCATTGTGATCAGCCGGTCGCCGACGGAGTCGGGGTCAACGATCTGGTGCAGATGCTGACCAGGTAGTTCCTCAACCAGCCATCCTCGGCGGCGGGCGTCGGCCGCCACCTCGTCGTACGGCGGTCCGAAGAACAGGTAGCCGCAGGGCCCGGTATCCCAGCCGATGGGCACAGGCACCGCCTGCTCGTAGTAGGCCAGCGGCAGCCGCGGCTGCTCGGCCGTTGCAGCCGCCCGGGTCTGCGGGTCGGGGAACATGGGCGCGACGTCCTGCTCATCCCACCACTCGGTCCACGGTGGCAGCCTGCCGTTGGTCACCTTGCCGCGCAGGATGTCGAGCAGCTCTGCCGGTACGACCGGAGTCGAGTCCGCTCTCGGAGGGAGCGCAGCGTCGACGAACAGGCAGCCACGTACGGACCGCACGGCGTGCTTGACGAGCAACGGGACGAACAAGCCGGCGTTGCTGTGCGCCACCAGAAGCATCTGCTGGGCGCGGTCGAGCCGGCTCGTCGCCGCGGCGACGTCGTCCACGACACGAGGCCAGAAGGGCTCACCCGCGTCGGCGACGTCGAGCAACGACGGAACAATGCACTCGTGACCTCGCGCCGCGAGTCGTTCTGCGACGGGCTGCCACGTCAGCGGACCGACGGACGGACTGTGCACCAACACAAACACGGGCTGCATTCGGTCATCGTGGTCAACAGCTCCCGGCCGCGCCAACCCGCTTTCGCGGCCAGTGGACCAAGCTGTTGCACAAGACCGCGCGGCACCGGCCGGGTTCCCGCAACCGGATCCCCTTGCGGGCACAAAGAAGATCTTCGTACGCGTACTTCGCGGGCGCAGCCTGCTCACCGCCCGCCGAACGTTCCGCATTTGGGTCAGCCGTAGTGATCGGGGGCACTCATGCGACCGAGGGCGATTCATGTCAGTGCGTATCCGAGTGCGACCGACTGATCGATCTCGGCGCGCGACGCGCCAAATGGCCGGTCCCTGCAACCTCCACCAGCTCGACGCTCGGTGCGCGCGAGCGCTCTCACGATGCGTGGCCGCGGTCGCAGCCTCGTGCCATTCGCAGCCGACTGCCACTACCACGAACGCACACGAGCGCCGTAGCTCCGGTAGGCCCGTGTGCTTCGTAGTCGAGTCCCGAGAATTCGGGGCTCCACGTCGATCTCCTCGGGGTCGTGAGCGAAGTGCAGTCCGACCATATCGGCGATCAGGCGGATGCTCGGTGAGCCTCGCTGGTGTCGGGCCCGGTTTGTGCTCGGCGGCAGCGATCGGCAGGGCGTGTGCGCCGGCCTGGGCGGCTACGCCCGTTCGCCTGGTTTCGGAGGATGTGATCGACATCTGCTGGCGTCAGTGCTGTCGCGTCGCCACCCGGCGTCGCGCACGCCATCGCGTCGGCAAGCACCGCGTCGTTCCATTCGCCGGTCCGGGCTTGGAGGCTCTCGACCGACGTGTCCGGCAGCGGTAGCGGGCAAGCTGACAATCACCTCGGGGCGTGGCGCAGCGCCGGCGGGCTTGCCGAGCGCCGGCGGCACCGTGCCCGCTGCCTCGTCGATGTCGCCGGGTGTGGTCCCGCTCGAGGCGGGGTCATCGATTCGTAGTCAAGTGCCGATAAACCGGCCTCGGCGGGATCACGTCGCTCAGCGGTTGGAGCTCGCCGACTTTCACGCACATGCCGATTAGCGGAAGATCATCTTGCGGGCGAGTATGCGACTGCGCGCATAGTTTCGCGCGCGTGGCTGGCTGACTTGACCAACCAAAGTTCGTGACCAGGGCGGAGTTGTGGGACGCCGACTGGAAGCATCGATCTCGCCCAGGCTAGGCGACGCGACCATCCCGTATGACCTTACCTACAGGGCAGCTGCCGCCCTAACCGACACCTTCCTCACGTACGAACAGGCGTGCCAGCATCCGGTCTTGACTCTTGACAGCCCTCTGATGGGTGGCCGCGACATGTGACAGCCAGACGGCCGCGCGCTTATACGCGTAGAGCAACTCGCCATCCTCCGGGTGGTCTGCCGCCTCCCAGGCCTCTGCTGCCGCGTGAAAGTCGGCCTCTGCGTGATCGAGATGCTCACGCGCCCGACGCACTTGCTGCCGCTGCGCGTCGACACGGCTTAAGTAGTCCTGTGGTTTGATCATGTGTCGTCTCCGTCCAATCGGGCAGTCGACGCAGCCGCTAGGTCGTTCCAGGCCCATTCTCCGGCGCGGTCCGCGACCGGCGAGGGCCCGCCCTGCCAGAGCCGACCGAGCAATCCCCGCGCAGGTCGCCGCACCGACCGCATACTCCCGCAGAACGTCGTTAAGCAACGATGCGCGCGCTCATGCCGCCGTCCGAGCGGTCGGCCGAATAGCGGGCGTCGGTTCCGCATGCCGCCGAGAAGAACTTGAGTGCGGGAGGTCTGGCCAGCCCAGTACGGTCCCGGTCATGCCCTCCTCGGATGAGTTCGTGCCAGTCGGCTTCGATCCGCCGACCTCACTGGCCACCGACCAGTTCCACCTCGAACCGCTGGGGCCGCAGCACAATCAGGCGGATCATGCCGCCTGGATGTCGAGCATCGAGCACATACGCTCCACTCCCGGCTATCCCGACGGCAACTGGCCACCACGCAGCGGCATGACGCTCGAGGAGAACCTCACCGACCTTCGCCGCCACGCTGATGACTTCACGCGGGCCGCCGGTTTCACCTTCACCGTCCTCGACCCAGCCGACAACGACGTCATCGGTTGCGTCTACCTGTATCCCTCGGCCTCCGAGGAGTGGGACGTCACGGTGCAGTCCTGGGTGCGGGCGGACAGATCAGGCCTCGACGTACCACTCGCCGATGCCGTCGCGCCCGCCGTCGTCGGTTCGCCACACGAACATGGCGCGGCCGCCGGGGGTGTTGGACGCACGCGTGGCGCACAGGTAGCCGCGGCCCTGCGGGTCGAAGGCGACGGTCACGTCGTCACTGGCAGGGGCCTGGTGCGCGGGCGGTTGGGGCAGGGCGCCGTTCTGCCAGGTCGCGCCGGCGTCGAAGGACAGGTAGGTCGCGATGAACTGGGGGTTCGCCGTGTGCGACGCCTGGCAGGCGGCGAGGAGCTGGCGCGGGTGGCGGGGATTGGCCGCGACCGAGGGCTCGATATGGCACCCGTAGTGATCGCGGCTGACGTGGACGTTCCCTATGCCCCCCGGCCGTCGCCCGGTTGACGCGGGTGTCGTTGCGGTCGAGCTGGTCGCCGCTGTGCCGTGCCGGCGTGTGGTGCAGGAGGAAAGGGGCAGGCCCACCACCGCCACCGCCGCGGCGGCTGCTCCGCCGCGCAGCAGGCTACGGCGGGAGATCCGCGGTGACGAGACGTGTTCGCTCATGGCTGGGGTACTCCTCACGATCGGGTTGGCAGGATGTTGGCTTGCCCCGCCGGGTCCTGGCGTACGCGACCGCGTCAGCGGTCCCGGCCGGCCCGGGACTGGCGCTGGCGTTCGCGGCCGGCAGGCCGGCATCAGCGACGCGGTGCGGGCGGCGGGTCAGCACCAGCCCGCCCGGCGGTCATCGCCGCCGCCACGGCCCCGGGGTGACCGACACCGCCTCCGGGCCGCGCGGCGAACGTCTCGTCGATCTTCACGCCACCCTGCAGGATGTTGACTACCCACGTGCAGTGGTTGCACAACGAGGTCCACTCGAGGCGACTGTGGTTCTCGACGTGGACCACGTGGATGTGGTGGCGCGGGAAGAGCTGCTCGTGAAGGCTGGCAAGGAGTCGACCTTCGTCGTAGCTCACGGCATCCATGCCGCCTCCTCTCGTCGTTCAGATCGAATCGATCTTGGCCCGACGGGACGAAATTTCGAGTGGGCGGGCACCCGCTATTGCACCGTGGACCCGATGAGTCGGCACGAGCCATGACAGCGATGAGCAAGTGATGTGTCTTCACCGATCCGGCAGCGACCTCGAGTGTCAGCAGCCCCTCATACTCAGCAGCGATCTCGACTTTCCAGCCAGCTGGCCGAGTCCGATCAGCGGTGAAGATCACGAGAGACGATCAGTGTGAAGAGTGTGAGGCGAGGGTGTGCAGACACTAGGCAAGATCGAGATCGACAACCAGGGACATATCAAGTCGAGATGACGGCGGCTGGTTCCCGGGGCGATGGACTCGCTGGCCAGGGTGCTGTCGCTCGCGGTGCCGGCCGGCGTCTGACGCCGACGAGCGATCCCGTCCGAGGTTCTTGCGCAGTTGCCGCGCATTGGCATCGACGCGAGGAACACTGATGGCACGGCCGCCTCGGCCGGATGCTTGTGGTCGCCCGCGTTGATCTTGTGCCACGTCGCCGGGTAGTGAAATATGAACCCGCCCACGGCAAGTTGCTTCTGCCCTGCCGCATCGGTGGCGTCGTGGTGCGGCATCGTCAAGACCGCCACGACAGCCGCTACCGCCGCGACGGCGAGCGCCGAGGCCAGCGGCAGGAGCAAGCTGCCCCAGCGGCGCATCCGCTGGACTGACGCCCCGTCGCCCATCGTGCGCCCTCCGTCCGTTTACCTCGACGGGCACCCGAACGACAACCTGCTACCGCAAACGAGCGACCAGGGCGTCGCCATACTGCCGGTGCCGGTCGAGGACGCGCTGACCACCACGCCTGTAAGGACGGCTAGCGGCACAGCCTCTCGGATGGTGATCACGGTGTTCAGACGCGACGGCCGCTGCATTTCGTTGTGATCACGCCCCGACGGCGGTGTCGAAACGGGTACTACGCCGACAAGGGGCATGGGCACACGCCAACGGGCAACCAGGCCGTCCAACGAAGTGCCATGTGCTCTTGCATCCACACATTGGCATCGGCGCGCGCGGATCGCGGCATTTCCGGACGGTTTTCTCGACGCCGCTGAGGACCGTCAGCGTCGTTCCCACTCACCCGCGGGCAGCGGGGATCCGGACAGCCAGGCGCGGACGACGTCGACCGCCTCGGACGTACCCACGACGTAGCGACGATCGATGTCGGTCTGCTGGCCGCCAACGATCAGAGTTGCATGACCGTCTCCGGGCTCGCCGGCGACGTACTGATACGTGCCATCCAGAGAGTCGAGGCCAATGGTCGCCTTGGCTCGATCGAGCGCGATGAGGAGCGTTCCTGCGTCCGTTTCGAGGCCGAGGATGACATCGGTCTCGTCGCTGAGTCCGGCGAGAAGCTCCTCGACCGACGAGCGGTTGTCGTCGGTGACGGTGCGGACCTCGGCTGGGTGGCCGCGCCGTTCGATCCGGACGGTCACTGCATCGCTGGTCAACGTCGCCTCCGGCATCTGATTCGATCCTTGGTGCGACCTGTGCGTGTGTGCCGACTGCGCTGCTCATCCTCTCTCGTGATCGACACCATGCATACGCCCATCGGCCTGAGTGCGCACTCGCAGCGGCAGATGCGCGCGATTCGCAGTTTCCGCCTGCAGCGGTTGACGGATGCCAGCGGATCGAGCTCGCGCAGGTGCCTACCCGTCTGATCGGTCTGACGGTGGGGCGACGAGAGTTCGAGCTGAGCGTCAGGGTCGCCGGATCGGGCGGGTGAGAGAGAGGTTCTCATCCCGCCCATGCCGTTGCTGTAGGGGTTACGCGCCGGTCACTGCGTATACGTCGGTGGAGTTGTTCTTCGTGGGGGTCAGGTTGGTGGGGTTGAGGACGGACTGGATGGCTCGGCAGGACGGCTGGGTGGTGGCGTTGCCGTCGGAGCAGTTGGTCTTGACGTAGAAGGGGATGAAGCCGTTGGCGTTGGCGACCAGCCCCTGGTAGTCACCCAGGAAGTAGGCGCGCGACACCGGAGCGGCCAGGTTGTTGAACGGTCCGTCGAGAGTGGTCGGGCCGTCGAATGCCGGGCCGGCCGCGCTGCTGCCCGGCGTCGTGGAGTGCCGGATGAGCAGGTTGGTGGGTTCGTTGCCGGACACGGTGCTCGGCCACTGGAAGTAGGTGACGCCTACCACGCCGGCGGCGTTGACGTAGACGCTGGGGTCGTAGGCCGGTTGCCCGGTGTGGACGTTCACCAGTTCGGGTGCGCTCCAGGTGGTGCCGCCGTTGTTGGAGGTGGAGATGACGGTCTCATCGTTGCTGAAGGCGTTGAATCGCGCGTCCTGCCAGACGACGTAGAGCTGGCCGTTGTTCGGGTTGATCGCGGCTTCGGGGATGATGTCGCCGGTGCGTGAGCGTGCCGGCGGTGCGTTGGTGAGGGCGTTGAGGTTGTTGGGGTCGGAGACGCGGTTCTGGCCGACCGTCTGCAGGGCCGCGATCACCTTGGGCGCGCTCCAGGTCGCGCCGCCGTCGGTGGACTTGATGAAGGCGACGTTGTATCCGCGGTTCCCGCCGGCGTTCGACGCGCCCTGGATGAGGTTGAAGAAGTCATACAGCGCCCCGGTCTGGCGATCGACGACGATCTGGTTGCCGATCGTCTGGTCCAGGGACGGCAGCCCGACGATCACGCGAGGATGGCTCCATGTCTTGCCGAAGTCGGTGGTCTTCGAGATCAGCGCCGGTCCGAAGTAGGCCCGCTCGTGCACGAAGCCGGGCCCCGTGGCCGGTGGCGCCACCAGCCGGTCCCACACGGCGTACGCCACGCCCGGGTGCACCGGGTCGGCCGTCACCGACTCCTTGTCGTTGAACACGTAGGACTTGGCGTTGTTGCACTGGTAGCCAGGCCCGGGCGGGGTTCCGACCAGGCACGGGTCGTCGA
>DASXSF010000020.1:0-2490 GCA_036506155.1 Jatrophihabitantaceae bacterium | reverse complement strand
GCAAATGGACCGGCGACTGCACGACCAACACGGCGAACTGCACCGTTGTGCTGGACAACAACGAGACCGCGCACGCGACCTGGATCGACGCGGCCGCGTCGACCAATCTGCTCACCCTCACCGTCTCCGGCAACGGTCGAGTGACAGGCGGGGGAATCGATTGTGACGGGCCAGCGACGTGCACCGCAGACCAGCCCGCCGGCTCGGAGGTCACGCTCGAGGCCAGCCCCGCCAACGGGTACAGGTTCACCAGCTGGTCGGGGGCGTGCACGGGCACGACGCCGACCTGCACCGTGACCATGGACGACGTCCGCAGCGTCACGGCCACGTTCACGCAGACGATCGAGTTGACCGTGACCGTCAACGGCAGCGGCAACGTCAGCGGCGGCACCGGCGCGATCAACTGCGGCGCCGGTGCGAACATCTGCTCGGCGAACTTTGCGTCCGGCGCGACCGTCTCGCTCGTCGCCACACCTGCCACCGGCGCCACCTTTACCGGCTGGACCGGCGCCTGTGGCGGCACCGCGACCACCTGCACAGTCGCGATGAACCAGTCGAAGAACGTCACGGCCGCCTTCAGCGGCGGCACGACCGGCGGGACCGGCTTCACCCTCAGCGTGTCCGTGGTCGGGAACGGCACCGTGACCGGCGGCGGGATCAACTGCGGCGCCGGCGCAACCACCTGTACGAGCCCGAACCACGCCGCCGGCTCGACCGCCACCCTCACCGCGACACCGACCGCCGGTGCCACCTTCACGGGCTGGAGCGGCGCCTGCACCGGCACCGCGACGACCTGCACGGTCACCTTCGACGCGTCGAAGACCGTGGTCGCCACGTTCAGCGGCGGGTCGGCAGGGACGTTCCCGCTCAGCGTCTCCGTCTCCGGCCCGGGCCGAGTGACGGGCGCCTCGATCAGCTGCGGCAACGGCGCGAGCACCTGCACCGCGACCTTCAGCTCGGGCACGACGGTAACCCTGACCGCGACCCCCGGGAGCGGTGTCACATTCGGCGGCTGGGGCGGAGCCTGCACGGGCACCGTGCCCAAGTGCACCGTCAGCATGACCGCGGCTCGAAGCGTGTCGGCGACGTTCACCGCTGCGGGAACGCCGGGGACGCTGACCATCAACGTCGTCGGTCGCGGCTCGGTGTCCACCTCGGCGGGCGCGTGTGCTTCCACCGGCCGCGCCAAGACGTGCGTGCAGCACTTCAAGGCAGGCGCGACCGCCAGGCTCACGTCCAGGCCGGCCGCAGGCCAGGCCTTCCTGGGCTGGGCAGGCGCCTGTAGCGGCAAGCTGACGACCTGCACGGTCAAGCTCTCCAAGGCGCTCGCCGCGACGGCGACGTTCACGAACAGGACGCCGAGGACCGCGACGCTCACGTCGCTCGGCCCGCCGATCGCCAGGAGGACGGCCACCGGGTACCGGGTGACGCTGCGGTTCCTGACGACCGTCGGCGGCACCGCCAGGGTCCGCGGCGTCCGCGCCGGGCGGATAGTGACGTCGGTCGCCGCGAAGGTCGCGGCCGGGCGAGTGCGGCTCGGCCCCTTCCCGCTGCCGCTGTCCGGCCTGTACACGTTCGAGATCCGGCTGGGCGGCGACCTGCTGCGCATGCCCGCCTGCCTCGGTCGCTGCGGCGCCGCCGCGCCGCCGCCGCCCTTCCTGCTCGTGCGCGAAGCGCCGGCAGTCACCCGCTCGGGCGACGTCTGGTCGGTCACGCTGCACGTCCGGGCAAACCAGATCTACGACGGGCGGATCCGGGCATTGCGTGCGGGCCGGCTGCTCGTCAACCAGCATTTCCTCGGCCGGGCGGGCCGGGTCGCCTTCGGGCCGTTCCTGCTCGGGCCGGGGAACTACACGATCAGGCTGGCGGCCGTCGACGCCTACGGGCGCGTGCGGACGCTGACCTGGATCGTCTCGCTCCGCTAGCCACGTCGCTCAGCCGTGGGAGTGCCCCGCCTCGTGGCCGGCGTGGTGGTCGTGCGTCGAGCCCGCCGGCGCGTTCATCAGCCGCAGCATCGCGATCCCCCCGCCTCGGCGGAAGTACCGCCAGACGAGGACGGCCGCGAGCGCCAGGAAGACGATGTTCAGGTAGGTGCTGTAGTTCCACGTGACGCTGGCCATCTCCACCTTCGCGTTCCGCTCGGTCGGGACGATCCCGAACGCCTGGAAGAGGAGCTCGACGGCGAGCCCCGCCACAACCATGGTCACGTAGAGGACGACGGCAAGGAAAGCGGCCATCCGCAAGCCGTAGTACTTGCGGTAGATGTTCAGGATCGGCGCGATGATCAGATCGCCGAAGATGAACGCGATCACGCCGCCGAAGCTGATCCCGCCGTTCCACAGCACCGCTGCGAGCGGCACGTTCCCGACGGAGCACACGAAGCTGATCACGGCCACCAGCGGGCCGATCACCGGCCCCCAGACCTTCGCGGCGGTCGGGTGGTCGACGAGGAAGAGGGATTGCCACCAGGACTCGGGGACCCACGCGGCG
>DASXSF010000019.1:0-2442 GCA_036506155.1 Jatrophihabitantaceae bacterium | reverse complement strand
GGTGCTGGGGCCGGAGGCGTTCACCGGCGTCGCCGCGCGGGCCGGGTCAGCGGCCCGCGCCGGCAGGGAGCGGGCGGCCCGCTCCGCGGCGGCGTCGATCGCCGCGCTGGAGTCGCCGCTGCGTATCAGTGTCCCTGCAAGGAGCACTGATGCGGTCGGGGCGCTGCTTGGCAGCTACGGCGCCCCCTACACGCTGCGACGGACCGGTTCCAAGGCCACTTTCCTGGTCGCCAACCCGGGCGGGCTCACCGGCGACGACCACCCGTTCGCGGCGGCGCTGGCAGGCGACCTCACCGCGGCGGCCGTGCCCGTATTGGCCTTCAAGGCACCCTAGCCTGGCAAGGACTGGCGGGCAGGATCGTCGCCGTCGGAGCGCGCATGCGTCCTGCCCAGCGGCTGGCGCACCAGCGGGGGCACAACGAGGAGCGAATCGCCGCCCGTGTCGCCGTGCTCGGGCTTCACCGACATGCCGGCCTACCTGGCGAACCGGCCTTTCCGGCCGCTGCGGAGCGCAATCTAATGCCGGGTTTCGGCGGGATGGAGCCGTCCAGGAGGTGCAGCGCTCGGTCGTACAGCCGGTGGGCTGCTGTGAGTCGTGGCCTGAAGGTAAGGCGAGACACGGCGTCGGTCACCATGGTGGATCTCGGGCGGCGCCAATCTGCGAACGGGATCGGACCGAAGACCCTTTGAACTGCGTCATCAGACCAGGGCTGAGGGGTCGACGGTATGAATGCCGGACAAGCCGACAAAGGCATCGACGCTGGGCAATCGGATCAGAGCGAGCCAACCGCGCGGGCCGAACGCCGAGTCCGATCTTGGGTACGACGCATCGGGCCCACGGATCGCCGTACACAGGGGTCGGAATCGCGAGGACCATGGGCGTCGATCGCGTTGATGGCGGCAGGCGCCGTCGTGCTGCTCGGGAGCATCTCGGCCGGCCCACTGATGACCGAGGCACCGCCGCACGCCGCCAGGCCGACGGATAGGCCGGCCGTGCCACCCGACCTCGGGCCATTCGACGACCGCAGCCTCGAGCCGTTCCTCGACTCCGAGCAGCTCGAGGCGGTGCCCGTCGGGCCCGAGGACGTGGCAGAGCCGATCGAGATGGTGCTCAACAGCTCGCCGATCGTCGACGAGCTCGGACAGAGTGGCATTCCCGCGGTGGCGGTTAAGGCCTACCAGCAGGCGGCCGCGCGGCTAGCCACGAGCGACCCGTCGTGTGGACTGCGCTGGACGCTGCTTGCTGCGATCGGGCGAGTCGAGTCGAACCACGGCCGGTTTGGCGGCGCCCAGCTGCGAGAGGACGGCTACGGGACGAAGCGCATCCGTGGCCTTCCGCTCGACGGCCGTCCGAACGTCGCCGTCATCCGCGACACCGACGAAGGCGCGCTCGACGGAGACCGGGTCTATGACCGGGCCGTCGGGCCGATGCAGTTCATCCCGTCGACCTGGAGGTCGGTCGCGGTCGACGGCAACGGCGACGAGTTGCCCGACCCGAATAACATCTTCGACGCCGCGCTGGGAGCGGGGGTCTACCTCTGCGCCGGCGACACCGACCTGCGTGAGCTCGACGACCGGATTCGGGCGGTGCGTCGCTACAACAACGCCGACGAGTACGTGCGGCTCGTACTCAGGTTGGCCGAAATGTACGAGACAGGCGGCGTCGAGATCGTGGAATCGGTGCCGGAACCAGCTGGTCCGCCGCAGACCGATGATCGACCGGACGGCATCGCAAGCAGTCCGTCATTGCCGGATGCGCCCTCGGCGTCCCGGTCGTCTGCCTTGCCGACGCCGCAGACCGGTGGTATGCCGAACCGGAACGGCGGCGGCACCCCGTCCACAACGCCTCGACCGAGTTCCACGCCGGCATCACCGAACGCGGCGCCGGACGAACCATCATCCGCGCCCAAGACCGGGGAGGACGAGACACCGCAGCCATCACAAAGCAACACCGCGGACAGCGCGCCCGAGCCATCTCCCGCACCATCCAGCGAGCCTTCGGTCCCAGACTCGACCCCGTCGCCCGGTCCGTCGATCACAGACTCGGGCGAGCCGGGCGAGGGCCTCACCACGTCCCCGAGTTCTCCGCCCAGCGTGAGCGAGCCCGCTGCAGCGTCTAGCGCCGCGGTCGGCTGGGCGCCCGCGATGCGCGGGGTCGTCCTCGCGATCCTCGGCGAGTCGTAGTCTCGCCCGCGCGTTGCCGAGGGTGCCGCGATGCGGCTGCTGACATTACATTCTGCAGAATCAGACGTCCGGTTCTTGCGCACTGTGCGTTGCTGTCCCGATCACCAAATTGCGGGCGCTTCGGCTTAATGGCCGCGGTAGCCAGTTGACCTCAAGGTCTCAGCCGTCGGGGCGGACCGTGGTGAGGTCGGCTCCGTGCGGTGGGGGGTACGCCTGGAACGAGCGCAGGTCGGCCAGCTGGAGCGCGCGGCTGATGTC
>DASXSF010000018.1:0-35696 GCA_036506155.1 Jatrophihabitantaceae bacterium | reverse complement strand
CCGCCTCAAGCACTTCTCCCGGCACCCGCTGCGGTATCGCTTCTGGACCCTCGTGTCGAAGCTGAACACCCGGCACATGATGCTGGCCTGGACCACGCTCGGCACGCTCGCGCTGGCCGACTTCTACGTCATGGCGGTGTCGGCGCACTGGTTCTCCGACCTGCGGTTCATCGGCTAAGGGAAGCACATGACCACGCGAATCGAACGACACCACTATGACGTCGTCGTGATCGGCGCGGGCGGCGCCGGGCTTCGGGCGGCGATCGAGGCCCGACTGGCCGGCAAGCGAACGGCGATCATCTCGAAGTCATTGTTCGGCAAGGCGCACACCGTCATGGCCGAGGGCGGCGCGGCCGCCGCGATGGGCAATGTCAACCCCCGCGACAACTGGATGGTGCACTTCGGCGACACCATGCGGGGCGGCAAGTTCCTCAACAACTACCGGATGGCCGAGCTGCACGCCAAGGAGGCACCGGACCGGATCTGGGAGCTGGAAACGTATGGCGCGCTGTTCGACCGTACGAAGGACGGCAAGATCTCGCAGCGCAATTTCGGCGGCCACGAATACCCGCGGCTCGCGCACGTCGGCGACCGCACCGGTCTCGAGCTGATCCGCACGCTGCAGCAGAAGATCGTCTCGCTGCAGCAGGAGGACTACGCCGAGACCGGCAGCTACGAGTCGCGGATCCGGGTGTTCGGGGAGACCACGATCACCGAGCTGCTGCTCGACGGAAGCAAGATCGCGGGCGCTTTCGGTTACTACCGCGAGTCGGGCGAGTTCCTCCTGCTCGAGGCGCCGGCCGTAGTCCTGGCCACCGGCGGGGTTGGCAGAAGCTACAAGGTCACCTCCAACTCCTGGGAGTACACCGGCGACGGCCACGCGCTCGCGCTGCGGTCCGGCGCCACGCTGATCAACATGGAGTTCCTGCAGTTCCACCCGACCGGCATGGTGTGGCCGCCGAGTGTGAAGGGCATCCTCGTCACCGAGTCGGTCCGCGGCGACGGTGGCGTGCTGCGCAATTCCGAGGGCAAGCGGTTCATGTTCGACTACGTCCCGGACGTGTTCCGCAAGAGCTACGCCGAGACCGAGGATGAGGCCGACCGCTGGTACACCGACCCCGACCACAACAAGCGGCCACCCGAGCTGCTGCCGCGTGACGAGGTGGCCCGCGCGATCAACTCCGAGATCAAGGCAGGACGTGGCTCGCCCCACGGTGGGGTGATCTTGGACATCTCGACCCGGCTGCCGGCGGCAGAAATTCTCAAGCGGCTGCCGTCCATGTATCACCAGTTCAAAGAGCTGGCCGATGTCGACATCACCAAAGAGCCCATGGAGATCGGCCCGACCTGCCACTACGTGATGGGCGGCGTCGAGGTACAGCCGGATACCGCGGCAGCGGCACGGGTACCGGGACTGTTCGCAGCGGGAGAGGTCGCCGGCGGCATGCACGGCTCGAACCGGCTCGGCGGCAACTCGCTCTCGGACCTGCTCGTGTTCGGCTACCGCGCCGGGCTGGGCGCGGCCGAGTACGTCCGGCAGTTCGGCGGGGTTTACCCGGCCGTGCGTCCCGATCAGGTCGAGGCGGCCACCGCGACGGCCCTTGCACCGCTGCGCCTCAACGGTGGAGAGAACCCCTATGCGGTGCACCAGGAATTGCAACAGCTGATGAACGACCTGGTGGGCCTGATCCGCACCGCGGACGAGATGAACGAGGCGCTCAAGCGCCTGGACGAGCTGAAGGTCCGTGTCGGCAAAGTCAGCGTCGAGGGCGACCGGCACTTCAACCCGGGCTGGCACCTCGCGCTCGATCTGCGCAACATGCTGGTGGTCAGCGAGTGTGTGGCTCGGGCCGCGTTGCTGCGCGAGGAGAGCCGCGGCGGGCATACCCGCGACGACTTTCCGATGATGCGCCCCGAATGGCGCACGAAGAACCTGGTGTGCTCGCTCACGGACGGCTCCGCGGTCGACGTGGTCGAGCAGCCGATACCACCGATGCGGCCTGACCTGATGGCGTTGTTCGACCGGGACGAGCTGGCCAAGTACCTGACCGCGGCGGAACTGCCAGCCGAGGAGCCCGCATGACCCGCCGATCGCGCAAGATTCGCTCGTCTCGGACGAGGAACTCTTGCGCAATCCGAAAGGGAGTTCGCCAGTGAGCTATGACGCGCACTTCCGGGTGTGGCGCGGCGACGCCGACAAGGGCGACCTCGTCGACTTCACCGTCGAGGTGAACGACGGCGAGGTCGTCCTCGACGTGATTCACCGGCTCCAAGCCACCCAGGCCGGCGACCTCGCCGTGCGGTGGAACTGCAAAGCCGGCAAGTGCGGCTCGTGCAGCGCCGAGATCAACGGCCGGCCGAGGCTGATGTGCATGACGCGGATGTCGACGTTCGCGCCGCAGGAGACGGTCACCGTGACCCCGCTGCGCAGCTTCCCGGTGATCAAGGACCTGGTCACCGACGTCTCCTTCAACTACGTCAAGGCACGCGAGATCCCGGCATTCGCGCCGCCGCCCGGCCTCCAGCCCGGCGAATACCGCATGGCGCAGGTCGACGTCGAGCGTTCGCAGGAGTTCCGCAAGTGCATCGAGTGCTTCCTGTGCCAGAACGTCTGCCACGTGGTGCGCGACCACGAGCAGAACAAGGAGGCGTTCGCCGGCCCGCGCTTCCTCATGCGGGTCGCCGAACTGGACATGCACCCGCTCGACGCCCTGGATCGCAAGAACCAGGCCCAGGATGAGTTCGGGCTGGGCTACTGCAACATCACCAAGTGCTGCACCGAGGTCTGCCCGGAGCACATCAAGATCACAGACAATGCGCTCATCCCGATGAAGGAACGGGTCGTCGACCGGAAGTACGACCCCATTGCGTGGCTCGGCAGCAAGATCACCCGCAGGGGTAGCTAACTCCCGCGATGAGCGCCCGCGCGAAGAGCCCGCCGCAGCAACGCGGCCCGAGCGATAGCGAGGAGCGGTGCGCGAGACGGGCCCGAGCGCAGCGAGTGGTCCGGATTGCGCGCCGCGCAGGCGGGATGAATCAGCGATGAGCGCGCGCGCGAAGAGCCCGCCGCCGCGACGCGGCGCTTGCGGAGCGAATCGGAAGTACGCACCGTGCCGCTGCGACTGAAGGTTGTGAACCCGCCCGCGATCGCGGACATCGTGCTGCGCTGCGTGTCCGACTTCGAGCTTCGAGACCGTGAGGGTCGGACCGGCCGCGGCTTCACCAATCTCAAGCGCATTCTTGGCCGTCCGTCGGAGTTCGCCGTCGTTGTCGGCGAACTTGCCCGAACCGTGCCCGCCGGTCACGCCGTCGCCGCGTGTGACGAGGGAGCGTGGGCGCTGGTCGGCGCCGTTGCCCTGAAGCTCGGCGTACCCGCGGTCCTGATCCGGCGCGTCCCGAAGACATACTTCGTCTCTTATGGAGACGACCCGACGATCGGTGACGGCCGCCTGGTGGGCGAGCGTCTGCCGCACGGCGCATCCGTCCACTTGATCGATGACCTGGTCTTCTCCGGGCAGACACTCCGATCGGCTCGTCGAGCTCTCGAACCAGTCGGTCTCGACGGCAGAACCGCGTCAACGATCCTGTGGACCCATCGAGCCGACGCCGCAATGGCGGAGCTAGCCGCAGCAGGCATGGCCGAGGTCACCACGCTGATCCACCAGGCCTTGATCCCGCGATGAGCGACGCCTGCGGGCGCACGAGAAGCACGCGCGGATGTTCGTCCGCCCTTGCGTGATCACCGCCGGGCGGTCTCGCGGATCACATCACATAGCTCAGGCGGCCGCACGGGGGAACGGCCACCTGAGCTAGGGCCAGTATGCACATCGGGTAGCCACCTGGCAACGCCTAGTGAGAACTCGATCAGCGCCACGGGGCTGGCGTCCAGACGTCTTACACGGGGCCGTGCCCTCCAATCCGGGACGTTCGGCCCTGTCCGCGCCCCGGCGGGACGGCAGAGGATGAGAACGGCTCGCGGGACGTGCGAGGGAGTCGGAGAGAGACATACTCGAGCCTGACAGGCGTCGGATCAGGTTGTCCCGACGCGACCTCCACTACCTGGCTTATGTTCAGCCCGGGGAAAACGCCCCGCGAGTCTCCATGTCGTAACGGCGTCCGTCGTGCGCCCGTCCCGGGACCAATGACCGCGGGAAGACAGGGAATTCGCCGCTTCCGCAACGATGCCTGACCCGCGCAATCTGGGGACGGAGAGGGGAGGTCGCGTGATGAATGCCCTACTCCTGGCGCACCAAGTGCGCAAGGTGTACCGGAACGGCAGCGTTGCTGTAGAAGCGCTGCGTGCGCTCGACCTGACCGTGCACCCGGGCGAGCTGGTTGCTGTGATGGGCCCGTCAGGTTCCGGCAAGACGACTCTGCTCAACTGCCTGTCAGGCCTCGACGACATCGACGGCGGCCGGGTCGAGGTCGACGGTCGCGACCTGTTCGCGATGTCGGACGCAGAGCGCACGGCGCACCGCGCGCGTTCGATGGGCTTCGTGTTCCAGGCGTTCAACCTCATCCCGGTGTTCTCCGCCCTCGAGAACGTCGAGCTGCCCCTGCTGCTGGTCGGCACCCGCGCGGACCGGGCCCGCGCCCGAGCGAAGGAGATGCTGGCCCGTGTCGGGCTGGCCAACCGCGTCGGCCACCGCCCCGCCGAGCTCTCCGGCGGCGAGCAGCAGCGGGTGACGATCGCCCGGGCACTGGTCGCCCGTCCGGCCATCGTGTGGGCCGACGAGCCCACCGGCAATCTGGACTCGGCGATGGCCGGCGCCGTCATGGACCTGCTCTGCGAGCTCAACCGCGATGAGGGTCAGACGATCGTCCTCGTGACCCACGACGCCGCGATCGGGCAGCGCGCGCCCCGCCTGGTGCGGATGCGGGACGGCGAACTGGCCGACGATCTCCGGCAGCACGCCGCGCTTCTTGCAGGCTGACCATGTACCCGAACCTGCTCGCCCCGCTGCTCGTCCTGGTGGCCTGCCTGCTGGCCGGGCTGGCATTCGTGGCGCTGCGCCAACCCGTGTCGCGGCGCCTGGCCGCCCGCCAGCTCAACCGCCGGCGCAGCGAGGCGGCACTTGCGATCACCGGCGCCACGCTCGGCACGGCGATCATCGTCGGCGCGCTCGTCGTCGGCGACACCCTGAACTTCTCGGTGCGGCAGGAGGCGTACCGCGCGCTCGGCCCGATCGATGAGCGCATCGTGTCTGCATCCACCGCGACCGGGGCAGAGGTCGCAGCGCGGCTCGCCCCGTTGCGGTCGGATCCCCGCGTCGACGGCGTACTCGATGCACGCGTCGACCAGGCCGCCGCGCTCAACGCCAAGGGTGATAGCTATGCCGAACCGCGGGTGCTTGCCTGGGACATCGACTTCGCCCAGGCCGCGGCGTTCGGCCGGGCCGGCGGTCCGTCCGGCCTTTCCGGCGCCCGGCCCGGCCAAGGGCAGGTGGTGATCAACCAGCCGCTCGCGCAGTCACTGCATGCCAGGGCCGGCGATCCGCTCGCACTGTTCCTCTACGGCAAGACCTACCAGTTCCTCATCACCCGGGTGGTGCCCGAGCGCGGCCTGGCCGGAGCCGGCCTCGGCGCGGGGGTCAACCGGAACGTGTTCCTGCCCTCCGATGTGCTCGAGACAGCGGCGGCCGCGGCCGACACCCAGCCGCGCGCGGCCACGTTCGTCTCCAACCGTGGCGGCGTCGAGCGGGGCGCCGCGCTGACCGCGCCGGTCACGGCGCAGATTCGCGCCGCCGTAGCCGGCACGCACGCGCTGGTCGAGACCCCGAAGAAGTCTGTGCTGGACGCCGCGCGCAAGACCGGCGACGCGCTGGGCGCGCTGTTCTTGATGATCGGAAGCTTCAGCATCATCGCCGGGGCCCTGCTGCTCGTGAACATCTTCGTCATGCTCGCCGAAGAGCGGAAATCGCAGCTGGGCATGCTGCGCGCGATCGGCATGAAGCGCTCGCGACTGGTCGGGTCGTTCAGCCTGGAAGGAAGCGCGTACGCGCTCGCCGCCGTTGTCCCGGGCGTGCTGCTCGGCCTTGGCGTCGGCTGGGCGGTCGCACTGATCTCCGCGCAGATCTTCCGCGGGTGGTCGGCGAACGGGTCGGGCCTGGCGATCCGCTTCGCCGTGACGCCGACCAGCATCGTGAACGCGGTCGCGCTGGGCCTGATCATCTCGTTCGTCACGATCCTGGCGACCAGCGTGCGGATCAGCCGCTTCAACATCATCGCGGCGATCCGTGACCTGCCACGCACGGCGACCCGCAAGGCTCGGCGCCTGACGCTCGTCGCTGCCACGACGCTCGCAGTGGTCGTCGCGGCCGCGGCCGTGCCCGCGGTCGCGCGAAGCCAGCCCGAGTCGACGCTGCTGCTGCCCGCCCTCGCGGCCGCGCTGGCAATTCCTGTGCTGCGCCAGGTGCTGCCCGCGCGCTCGGTGTTCAGCGCAGTTGCCGCCGCCGTGCTGGTCTGGAGCCTGGCGGCGAGCGTGGTCCGCCCGCGCATGTTCGACAACCCGTCGATGGCCGTGTTCGTAATCCTGGGTGTGCTGGTCGCGTTCTCCGGGGTAACGCTGGTCAGCCAGAACCAGGCCGCCGTGCTGCGATCGGTGCGACGGCTGGTGGAGCGGCCGTCCGAGAACGGGCTCGCGGTGCGCCTCGCGGTCGCCTACCCGCTCGCCAAACGGTTCCGCACGGGGGCGACGCTGATCATGTACACGCTGATCATGCTCGTCCTCGTGCTGCTGGTGGAGATCAGCGGCGTCATCGACAGCAGCGTCGCCACGAATGTCGCCCAGGCAACGGCCGGCTACTCCATGCGCGTGGACGTCAACCCGCAAGACGCCGCGCCAACCCTGGCCGACCTGCGCCGCAGCCCCGACGTCACGGGCGTTACGCCGCTGGCATCCGCGACGGCGCTCGCATCCGACCCTGGACATCGGACCACGGCGCAACTCGCTGCGATCGCGGTCGGCGTGCCCGGCGGCGGGCTGACCTCGATGACGTTCAGTTCACGGGCACCGCGACTGGACAGCGACCGCGCCGTATGGGATCTCGTCGCCGCCGATCCGCGCTACGTCCTGGTCGACCAGTACTTCGGCGCCACCGGCGGGCCGAACGGCCGCTTCTACAGGCCGGGCGACACATTCACGGTGACCAACCCGCGGACCGGCGTCACCGAGCGCAAGACGATCGCCGGCATTCTCACCAGTGCGATCGCCTTCTATCCCGCGTCGAGCAGTTCGGGCACCGTTTATCCAATCGTGGCCAGTGAGCAAGCGGTGCGCACGCAGTTCGGATCGGCCGCGCAGGTGGGCGCGGCGCTCGTCCGGACCCGGCCGGGCGTCGACCCACAACGCCTCGGGCCGGTGTTGCAGGCCCGCTATCTGTCGGCGAGTCTCGTGGCCACCCCGATCGCAGCCGACGTCCGGCGGATGTTCGCTGCCAACACCGCCTTCTTCCGGCTGATGCAGGGGTTCCTCGCACTCGGGCTGTTCGTGGGCATCACCGGACTCGGCGTCGTCATGGTGCGCGCGGTGCGGGAACGGCGCCGCACGATCGGCGTGCTGCGCGCGCTGGGATTCCGTGCCCGCACGATCGAACGCTCCTTCCTCGCCGAGAGTGCGTTCATCGCCGTCGAGGGGGTGCTCCTCGGGTCCGTGCTCGGCGTGCTCACCACGTGGCTGATGTACCAGAAGAGCGCCGCGTTCGACGGAATCCGCAGCGGGTTCCCGATCGAGTGGCTCACCATTGCTGCCCTTGCAGCGGCCACGCTGGTCGCGTCGGTGCTCGCGACGCTGGCGCCGGCGCGCCGTGCGGCGAAGGTGCTACCCGCCCTGGCGGTCCGGGTCGCGGAATGAGCGCGCAAGCGGCACGGCGGTGAGCAGCACTGTCGAGTCCGTCAGCGCAGAAAGGCCGTGGCGGGCGTTCGGGATGAGGAGCAGGTCACCGTCGCGGCCCTGCCACCGGTCCGCGCCCACGATCAGTTCGACGCGCCCGTGCAGCACGAGCACTGTCGCCTCGCCGAGGTTCTCGTGCTCGTCGAGGCTCGCGCCCGCGCAGAGCGCGACCACGGTCTGACGCAGCGTGGCCTCGTGCCCGCCGGTGACGGTGCGGGACGACCGCTTTGACGGGGCACGGCGCGCAGCGTCGAGTTGCTCACGAGCGAGGGCGTCGAGGGAGAGCTTGTGCGTCATCGGATCGGTTTCCGTCCTGAGCGGTCTCGACCGGAACGCTAGCCGATCGATCGGCTGACGCGTGAACGCCTACCCGCACCGCCGTGCCGCGCGGGCGCAACGGCAGCAGTACCCCGTTGCCGGCTGCGGGCGGTAGGCGGCGGGGAAGCTAAGGGTGCCGCAGAGCGCCCGCTGCGGATTGGCGCCGAGGAACAGGTGGACCTTTCCGGTATAGGGATGCAGTCTCCAGGTGCGGCTGATCGCGTAGGCCGGTGTCCGCCAGGCACTGCCGGCCGAACAGCGCACAGCGGTGCAGCTCGCCTATTACAACGGGCTGACCTACACCCAGGTGGCGAAGACGCTCGGAATCCCGGAAAGGGACCGCCACGTCCCGGCTGCGACTCGCCCTCGCCCGGCTGCGCACGATGCTCGACGACGAGACGCGGGCGGCGATCAGGTGAACCGGCCCTACGACGACGAGACGGCTGCGCTGCTCGCTCTCGACGCCCTGGAACCCGATGAGCAGGCCGATGCCGAGCTGCGCATCGGCACGTTCCCTCCCGGACTCGCCGACGCCGTCGCCACGCTTGCTGAGGACACCGTCGTCCACCCGCCCGCTGAGCTGCGCGCCGACACGCTCGCCCGCGCCACAGTCCGTCGCCCGGCCGGCCGCCCCCTCGGCGCGGCCCGACCGTGCACGCCCGCGGAGACGTTCGACCGCACCGTCGCCGACCTGGACCGCCTGTTGGGCTCGCTCACGGCCGCTGAGTGGAATGCACCCGCGCACCCCGATCACGGCCGGGTACGCGACCTCGTCGCGCACCTCGTCGGCGTCGAGCGGCTCGTGCTGCGCTGGCTCGAGGCCGACGAGAGCGCTCCCGAACTTGCCGACCACGTCGCGGCGACGCGCCCGGTGGTGGCCGAACTCGCCGACACCCAGCCGCGCGAGGTCGCCCGCCAGTGGTACGAGGCAGCCCGAGCGGTCGCGTCGGCCGCGGCGGGCGGCGACCCCGCGCGGGCGGTGAGGTTCCACGACATCACCCTCAGCATGGACGTTCTGCTCGTCATGCGCACCTTCGAGTTGTGGGCACACGCCACGGACGTCTGCCTGGCCACGGGTCGGCCGGTGCTGCAACTGGACTCAGAGCGGATGACCACCCTGTCCGCCGAGCTCATGCGCGCGATCCCCGTCGCCCTTGCCTATCGAGGCAGCACCGCGCCCGGCCGCAGTGCGCGGTTCGTGCTGACCGGCCCTGCCGGCGGCAGCTACACGGTGCCCCTCGCGCCGGAGACTCCGGCCGCGGAGCCCGGGGTCACGATCGTCACCGACCCGGTCGACCTCTGCCGCGTCGCGGCCCGTCGACTCGACCCGGCCGAGCTTGATGTGACCATTGACGGCGATCACCGCCTGGCGGAAATCGTCCTCGCCAGCGTCGGCGCGCTTGCCCGCGACTGACGGGGCAGGCTACGCGCCCGCCCGTTGCGGTACCACGCTGAACGCCTCTTCCTCTTCCTGCGCGTTGTGCAGCCGCAGGATCGCGTGCAGGCCGTAGAGCTGCTGGCGCAGCTCGACGACGTCCTCGGAGCCCACGTGGTCGGGCTCGATGCTGTCGAGGAGCCGCCGCAGCTGGGCAACCTGCTGCGCGATCTCCGCGTGGATACGGCTCAATCCCGCGGTGGCGGCCGTATCGCCCAACGCGCGCGCCACGAGCGGCAGCAGGACGGTCTCGTCCGCGTCCTCGTGCGGCAGCAGTTCGTCCTCCAGACGCTCCACTACTCGACGCGCCGGGTCGAGGTCGGGCTGCTGCCGCGACAGCGAGTCGGCGACCGTGCGGATCTGCTCAATCACGGGCAACACCGCGTCGTGCTCGGCCCGCAAATCGTGCGCCGTGGCGATGTCGGCCGCGGGCATCGCCACGGTGTGCATCCGACCCGGCAATGCAGCGACGAGCGCGATGCCGATAGCCAGCACGTCGATTACCTCTTGGAGGAGGGCGCCGACCGCGGGCGCGAGGAAACCCACCGCGGCGAACACCATCGCGGCGAGCGACAACCCCATCCCGACACCGACCGCGCGCCAGGCGATGCGGCGCGCACGTCGAGCGATCAGGATCGCGTCGGCGAGCGCATCGACCCGGTCGACGGTCAGTACGATGTCGGCCGCCTCGGACGACGCGGTGGCCCCGCGCGCGGCCAGCGCCACGCCGGCGCCGGCTGCGGCGAGCGCCGGCGCATCGTTCACGCCATCGCCGACCATGATCGTCGCGGCCGCAGCGGACTCGTGCTGGACGGCGGCGAGCTTGGCGGCAGGATCGCGGTCGGCGAGCACGGTGTCTACGCCGACCATCCGGCCGACGGTGTCCGCGATGTCGGCGCGGTCCCCGGTGAGCAGGATGACCCGGCCGATGCCGACGCTGCGCAGGGCGCGCACCATTCGCCGGGCATCCGGGCGGATCGGATCGCGGAGCAGTAGCGCACCGGCCGGCTGGTCGTCGACTCCGACGAATACGGCGAGCGAACCGTCCAGTTCCGCACGCCGGCGCGCCCGGCGTGCCCAGCCCGGCGGATCGTCGCCCACGATCCAGACGAGCTTGCCGAGGCGGACCCGGTGATCGCCCACGTCGCCCTCGATGCCGTAGCCGTGGACTTCGCGGACCGCGCTCGGCATGCGCAGCGCCAGACCGCCGTGAGTAGCCGCCGTGACTATGCCCGCGGCAAGGACGTGCGGCGAGATCTGGTCCAGGGAAGCCGCCAGGCGCAGCACCTCCTCAGGCGGCCGGCGCGCGTCGGCTGCGACGATGTCCGTGACCCGGGGCCGGCCGCGGGTCAGCGTTCCCGTCTTGTCGAACAGGATCACCTGCCCGGCGGCGAGACGCTCCAGGGCGCCGCCACCCTTTACGATCACGCCCGCGCGGGCTGCGCCGGACAGGCCGGACATGATCGCGATCGGCGCCGCGAGCAGTAGCGGGCACGGCGTCGCGACGACGAGTACGGCCACGGCGCGCGTCGCGTCGGCGCTCCACGCCCAGGCCGCACCCGCGAGAGCGAGCGTCAACGGGACGAAGTAGACCGCGAGCCGGTCGGCGAAGCGCACGAAGGGCGCCGACGACGCCTGCGCCTGCTCGACGAGGCGGACCACGCCGGCGTACGTGGAGTCGGTAGCTGTGGTGGTCGCAAGCAGTTCGAGCGGCTCCCCGGCGTTGACGACCCCGCTGCGCACGTCATCGCCGATGCGCCGATCGATCGGCAGCGACTCGCCGGTGAGCGCGGACTCGTCCAGCACCGCCGGGGTCAGCAGCCGTCCGTCGACCGGAACCACCTCACCGGAGGCAACGATCAGGCGCTCGCCGACCGTCACCTCATCGACGGGCACCTCGGCCACGCCGTTCTCGAGCCGGCGCCGGGCGGTGCGCGGTGACCGCTCCACCAAGAGGCGGAGGTCGCGCCGGGCCCGGGCATCGGCGCGGGCTTCGAGGACCTGGCCGGTGCCGAGCATGACCGCGATCACGGCTCCGGCGAAGGGCTCTCCGACGGCCAGCGCCCCGGCCAGAGCGAGCACGGCGATGACATCGACGCTCATCTCTCGCCGGCGCAGCTCTCCCGCCACCAGCGCAATCGCATACGCCAGGCCGACGACGGTCGCACCGACCCACAAGGCGTCGGCCACGGTGCGCCAGTGCCCCAGCCACGCGGCTGCGCCGGCTGCCAGCAAGACGGCCGACGCGGCAAGGAACGCCGTCGCGCCGTGCCGTCTCAACGACACCACAGTCTCACTGTGGGTCGCACCGGCTCCGCACGATCCGACATCTCACACGTGCCCGGAACGCGATTACGAAATCCGCTGCCCTGACGCGGCCCTCGCGAGGTCTTCGCCCCACGCGTGAGCGCGGGCCGGCTCGGCGTCGAGCAGGTGATTCTGCTTGTCGACGAGGAAGCTGTGCGGCGGTGCGACCAGTTGTGCGCCGTGTTGCCGCAGCAGCCGGGCGATGCGCGGCGCTGCGCGCCCGGCGAAGATCGCAGCAATGTCGATGCGGGTGTCGAACGCGGCTGCTCGGCACGACACCGTACCGAGGGAGGCGAACCACTCACGCAGGCCGATCCCGTCAGCGCCGGGTTCGAGGGTGAGCGTGGTGGCCGGCTTTCCGGCCGCATCGCGGGCGGCTTTGCGGCTGGACGGGCGACTCATGCCGCGCACATGAGTGGGGCCACCGACGACCAGGAGGTCGGCGCTCGCCACCCGCTCGGGAGACGCTTCGCGAACCGGCAGGACCTCGGTGTCCGCGCCGAGACCCGAACCGATCGCCTCGGCGATCGTGCGGGTGTTGCCGTACATCGACTCATAGACGACAAGGACTTTCATCGCTCCTCCTCACCCCGTCTGGTGGCGGGACGGCCTGGAAGCGCGAGCGTCGCCGCGGTCTGAAACCGTCGGCGCGCCAGGCCGTCCCGCCACCTCCAGTCCAGCCGATGCGCCACCGCGGCGGTAGAGACGACCGTCCCCAGCGGCCGGGACCTCAGGCCCGCCCTGCTCAGCTGGTCTCCGGCTGCATGGCTATGGCGCCACAGGGGCATTCCACGGCGCACAGGCCGCAGCCCTTGCAGTAGTCGTAGTCGATGGCGTAGCCGTGAGCGCCGTCGATCTTGAGGACGGCATTGTCGGGACACACGCCGTAGCAGTTGTCGCAACCGAAACAGTTGCCGCAGGACAGGCAGCGCCGCGCCTCGTACAACGCCGTCTGCGGGTCGAGTCCGCCGACGACCTCGGTGAAATCGGATGTGCGCCGCACGGCCTCCAAACGGGGGCGTATGGCGTGCGGAGCGTCGCTGTAGTACCAGGTGTTGAGGCGCTCGAAGGTGGCCGCCTCACGGGCCGGCTCGACCGGCGCGGGTGCCCCGCGCAACCACGCGTCGATGTTGCGGGCCGCTGCCTTGCCGTGTCCGATTCCGACCGTCACCGAGCGAGTGGCGGGCACCATGTCGCCGCCGGCGAACACCCCCGGGTGGCCGGTCATCATCTGCGCGTCAACCTGAACGACGCCGTCGACGATCTCGACGTCGGGCAGTGTGTCGACGAGGGAGTGGTCGACGTCCTCACCGAGCGCAAGGACCACCGTGTCGGCATCGAGCTCCTCGACCTCACCGGCCGGCTGCGGGAAGCCGGTCTCGTCGAGTTCCATTCGCTCGACCGACAGGCGCCCGGCACCGACGTGTTTGATCGTCGACAGCCACCGCATGCGCACGCCCTCGGCCATCGCCTCCTCCACCTCGATGTCGTTGGCCGGCATACGCTCACGGGTGCGGCGGTAGACGACAAGCGCTTCATCGGCGCCGAGCCGGCGAGCGGTACGGGCGGCGTCCATGGCGGTGTTGCCGCCGCCGTAGACGATCACCCGCCGGCCGAGCTGCGGGCGCTCGCCGCCTGCGGTCTGCCCCAGCACGTCCAAGGCCTCGAGGATGCGCGCAGACTGCGCGGCCGGGATGTAGGCCCGGTGCGCCAGCTGTGCGCCCACCGCGAGGAACACCGCGTCGAAGTCGGAGAGCTCCGCTCGCAGGTCGGTGACGCGAGTGTCCGGCCGCAGGTCGATGCCGAGTGTCAGCATCCGGGCAATCTCGATGTCGAGGACGTCGCGGGGCAGCCGGAACGTGGGGATGCCGTAACGCATCATCCCGCCCGGCTGCGTGCCCGCATCGCGGATCTCGACGGCGTGGCCCAGACGGCGTAGCTGATAGGCCGCCGACAGCCCGGACGGGCCGGCGCCGACGATGAGCGCTCGCTTGCCGGTGTCGGCGGCGGGCTCGGGCAGCCGCCAGCCGTGGCGGATCGCCTCGTCGCCGAGGAAGCGTTCGACCGAGTTGATGCCGACCGCCCGGTCGAGCTGGGCGCGGTTGCACGCCGTCTCGCAGGGGTGGTAGCAGACCCGGCCCATGATCGCGGGGAACGGGTTGTCGGCGACCAGCCGCCGCCACGCGATCTCGTACGAGCCGTCCTCGGCCGCATAGAGCCAGGCCTGGACGTTCTCGCCGGCCGGGCATTTCTCGTTGCAGGGCGGCCAGCGGTCGACGTAGACGGGGCGTTCGGTGCGCCACGCACCGGTGTGGTTGGCCAGACTGGACTTCACGTCGAGCGTGATCGCGAAGGGGCGGTCCATCACACCTCGTCCAGTCCGTAGCGAGCGACGTTGCGGTCGGCGATCGCCTGGATGCGCGCGAGCAGTTCGGTGCGCGGCGGGTCAGCGAACAGGTGCGCGTAGCGGCGTTGCGGGCGCAGGTACTCCTCGATCGGGACGCGTCCGCGGATCGGCAGCACCTCGGTGACCTCACCGTGCGACGCCTCGAAGACCGGGAACAGCCCGCTGCGCTGGGCCAATCGGGCCAGGCGAACCGTGTCCGCCGGCGCGGATCCCCAGCCGAGCGGGCACGGCACGAGTACGTGCAGGTAGCGGGCCCCGCGCATCATCATCGCTCGCTCGACCTTCGCCTCGAGGTCGTGCAACTCGGCGACAGTCGCGGTCGCCACATACGGAATCTCGTGCGCCATCGCGATGCGCGGCACGTCCTTGCCCTGCCCGATCGGCGCGCCTGGCTCGGCGCCTGTTGCCTCGGTGGTGGCGGTGCGCGCAAACGGCGGCGTCGAGCCGGAGCGCTGAACGCCGGTGTTCATGTACGCCTCGTTGTCGTAGCAGACGTAGAGGACGTCGTCGTTGCGCTCGAACATCCCGGAAAGGCATGCCAGGCCGATGTCGACGGTGCCGCCGTCTCCGCCCTGGGCCAGCACGCGAATCTCGTCGTGGCCCTGCGCCTTCAGCGCCGCTGCCACCCCGGATGCCACCGAGGGCGCGTTCGCGAACAGCGAGTGCAGCCAGGGCAGTTGCCACGAGCTCTCCGGGTACGGCGTGGAGAACACCTCCAGGCAGCCGGTGGCGTTCACCGCGACGAGCTTCCCTTCGGTCGCGCGGACGGCGGCGTCGAGTACGTCGCGCGCTCCGAGTGCCTCGCCGCAGCCCTGGCAGGCGCGGTGTCCGGAGGTGAGCGCGTTGCGGCGGGCCGGGCTCGCCTGCTCGGTACGCAGCGTCGCGTCGAGCAGCCGGTTTCCTACAGCACGGCTGCCGACCTGGTAGAACTTCACATTCTGCACGGTCATCTCAACCGATCCGGGATCCAGGAACGCCGGCGTCACGCAGCACCCCCAGGGCGTGGCGGACCCGAGGCTCGCCGCTGTCGCATCCGCTCGATCTGCTGTTCGATCAGCTCGTCGCGCAGGTCCAGGAAGACCAGCCGCTCGCCGAGCCAGCCCGACATCGCATCGGCGACGAGTCGGCGCAACGCCGGTTTGGTCACCGCCCGGCCACCGAGGCCCGCGACGACAGTGCTGACCTCCGCGAACGTGCCGGCCAGCGCGGTGCGGACATCCGCCGAGACAATGCCGCCGGCGCCGGGCGCGAACGCCCGCTCCACGACGACCACACGCTTGGCTGCGCCCAACGCCTTTCGTACTTCTGCGTACGGGAAGGGCCGGAACATAGTGAGTGTCAGCACGCCGACGTTTCCGAACTCGTCGGCGACATCCTTGATCGTGCCGCTCACGGAGCCCAGCGTGACGATCACGGTCTCGGCGCCGTCCACGCGATAAGCGTCCACAGTGGACAATGGCCGCCCCCACCCGTCGCACACCTGCGGGAACACGGTCAGCGCCTGTGTCAGCTGGTAGTGCGACAGGTAACGCACTTCGGTGAACGCCTCCGGGCCGACCATCGCGCCGATCGCGACCGGGTCGTCGACGTCGAGCACCTGCCGCGGTGCATACGGCGGCAGGAACGTGTCAACCGCGCTCTGGCCCGGGACGTCGAGGGGCTCGAACGCGTGCGTCAGGACGAAGCCGTCCACGCACACCATCACCGGCACCGACAGCTCTTCGGCGAGCGCGAACGCCACCACGTGCAGATCCACCGCCGCCTGGTTGTCTGCCGCGTAGAGCTGCACCCATCCGCAGTCGCGCAGGCTCATCGAGTCGCTGTGATCGTTCCAGATGTTGATCGGCGCGCCGACCGCGCGGTTGGCGACGGTGAGCACGATCGGCAGTCCCAGCCCGGACGCGTTGAACAGAGCCTCGGTCATGTACAGCAGTCCCTGACTTGCCGTCGCGGTGTACGCACGAGCGCCGGCGGCGGAAGCCCCTATCGCTGCGGACATAGCCGCGAACTCCGACTCGACCGTCATGAACTCGCAGCCGGAAAGCGAGCCGTCACGCACCATTGCGCCGATCGCCTCGACGATGTGCGTCTGCGGCGTGATCGGGTACGCCGGTACGACCTGCGGGCGGCAGCGCGCCACCGCTTCCGCGATCGCCCGCGACCCCTCCAGCTGCCTACGCATGCAGGACACTCCTTATGCGGTCGTACGCGGCGCGCGCGGCGGCGACGTTGCCTTCGGCGACGGCGCCGGCGAACCGTTCCCGCACCGCGCGGTCCAGTGCGTCGATAGACACCACGCGCGTCAGTGCCGCCAGCCCGCCGAGCAGGCACACGTTCGGCAGCGGCCGTCCGGTGTGCCGGCGTGCGATGTCCGTCGCCGGGATGGTCGTCAGCCGCTCCAGGAAGTGCCGCCGTGTCATCTCGGCCAGGCCGAGCTCATCCCACGAGCGTGTGGAGTTGATCAGCGCGTAGCCCTCCTCGCCGAGTCCGGCGAACAGCTGCACGTGATGCAACAGCGTCGCGTCGGCCACCACGACGGCATCCGGCTCGGCGACCGGCTCCCGCACTCGGATCGGGACGTCGGCGACCCGGCAGAATGCCATCACCGGCGCACCCATGCGCTCCGACCCGAAGCTGGGGAACGCTTGCGCCTCACGTCCGTCCAGGAACGCCGCGACGGACAGCAGCTCCGCGGACGTCACGACACCCTGACCGCCGCGGCCGTGGAACCGTACCTGGAACACGCCTTCATCAGACACGCTCGGCGCACCGAGCCCACAGGGTCGGAAGTCCCGGCGCCTACCGACGCTGGGCCTCGCATACGGGTCGGCGCGAGCGCAGAATCCGCGAGTGGGCACACTGCGACGGATCCGGCTCGCGCTGGGCGCGCTGGGCTTGGTGTTGCTCGCCGGAACGGTCGGCTACGTCATTCTCGGGTTCGGGTGGCTGGACGCGCTGTATCAGACCGTCACAACGGTGACGACAGTCGGATTCCGGGAAGTGCATACGCTCAGCCCCACCGGCAAGGCCTTCACCATCGTGCTGATCCTGCTCGGGGTGGGCACCGCGCTGTACACGCTGGGCGTCCTGCTCGAGGCACTGATCGAGGGCCACCTGCACCATCATCTGGAAAGGCGTCGCATGGACCGGCAGATCGGCCGCATGACCGGCCACGTGATCATCTGCGGCTGGGGACGCGTGGGGCGCGCCTGCGCGCAGTACCTCGTAACCACGGAGCAGCCGTTCGTCGTCGTCGACCGAGACGAGCTCCGGCTCCAGGGGCTGTCCCATCCGCTGGTGGTAGGCGATGTCACCGACGACGACGTGCTGCGTGCGGCCGGCATCACCAAGGCTCGCGCGCTCATCGCCGCATTGAACACCGACGCCGACAACGTCTACGTGACGCTGTCAAGCCGGGCGCTGCGTCCGGACCTCGTAATCATCGCCAGAGCCCGTACCGAGACATCCAAGTCCAAACTGGTGCGCGCCGGCGCGAACCGCGCGGTCAATCCGCAATTGATCGGGGGGCGGCGGATGGCGACGTTCGCGTTGCAGCCGCACGTCGCGGAGTTCCTCGACGTCGTGATGCACGACGAGTCGCTGGAGTTCCGCATGGAGGAGGTGGCCGTCGCTCGAGGATCGTCGGTCTGCGGCCGGACGCTGCGCGAGGCGGCGCTGGCCGAGCGCACGGGGGTGCTTGTGCTCGCCCTGCGTCCCGGCGTCGCGGCGCCCTTCGCAGCCAATCCCAGCCCGGACTCCTGCCTCGACGACGACACGATCCTGATCGCCGTCGGCACGCCCCACCAGCTCACAGCGCTGCACCGCGAATGCGCGGCACGGGTCACGTAGATCCGCTTCCCTGGCAGTTGCTGAAGCGCAGGGCGTCGGTCGCGCGTTGCGTGCGACCAGGGCCGAAGGTCCTATTGCCCGCAACGCCCACCGTGCCGTTCGGCCCTTTCCGTGGCTGCGAGGCCGGTCGACGATTAGCGTATGGACGCTGCGGTCGGGCTTTCGGTGTGCGGCCCGTACCGGCCCGTCTCGCCTCTTGGCGCCTGGCGCTTCCACGGGGCATCGTGACGGCATGTCGGTCTTCGAGCAGTTCGAGCAGCACGAACAGGTCGTCCATTTCAGCGATTCGCCCAGCGGCTTGCGTGCGATCATCGCGATCCACTCGACCGCACTCGGCCCGGCCCTGGGCGGCACGAGGTTCTACCCGTACGCGTCCGAGGATGCAGCACTAGAGGACGTACTGCGGCTCTCCCGCAGCATGACGTACAAGGCGGCCGCGGCAGGACTGGATCTCGGAGGCGGTAAGGCAGTCATCCTGGGCGATCCGCAGCGTGTGAAGTCCGAAGAACTGCTGCGGGCGTACGGCCGGTTCGTCGAGTCACTCGGCGGCCGGTACGTCACCGCCGAGGACGTCGGCACGTCCCGGAACGACATGGACATGATCCGGCGGGAGACTCGATTCGTCGCCGGAGTGTCGCCGTCGCTGGGCGGATCGGGTGACCCGTCGCCGAGCACCGCCTACGGCGTTTACCTCTCGATGCTGGCGTGCGCCGAAGAGGTGTGGCACCAGCATTCCCTGCGCGGGCGGCGGATCGCCGTGCAGGGCATCGGCAAGGTCGGCTACTACGTGGTGAAGCACGTGGTCCAGGACGGCGGTGCGCAGGTCGTCGTGGCCGACGTCGATGTCGACGCTGTTGCCCGAGTGGTTCGAGACTTCGGCGTGCAGACCGCCTCGCCAGAGCGGATCCATGCCGTGGACTGCGACATCTTCGCCCCCTGTGCGCTCGGCGGAGTGATCAACGCGGACACGATCCCGCAACTGCGCTGCCGTGCTGTCGCCGGCTCTGCGAACAACCAGCTGCAACGCCCCGAGGACGGCAAAGCTCTTGCCGAGTTGGGCATCCTGTACGCGCCCGACTTCATCACCAACGCCGGCGGTCTGATCAACGTCGCGGACGAGCTAGCCGGCTACGCGCCCGAGCGAGCGCGAGCGTCGGTAGAGAACGTCTATCGAACGCTTCGCGAGGTGTTCACGGTCGCCCGCGAGGATCACGTCAGTACCGCCGAGGCCGCCGACCACTACTCCGAGTCCCGGCTGGAGCGCATCAGCCGCCTGCGTCGCTATTGGGTGCCCGTCGGCAAGAATCAGGATGGGCGGTAACCGCGCTCACTCGCCGTTGGTGGGCATGACGGCGACCGGGCAGGTCGCATGATGCAGCACACCCTGGCTGACCGACCCGAGCATGGCCCGTGCGTGCCGGCCGTGCTTGCCGACCACCAGCAGGTGTTGCGCGGCCGACGCAAGGACTAGCCCTGCCGTTGGGTGCTCGCGGATCACTTCCGGATGCACCGTCACGTTCGGGTACTTCTCCTGCCATCCGGCAAGTGCCTCGGCCAGCCACGCGTCCACCCGGGCCGGCGGCGGCGGTTCGGCGCGCCAGCTCATGAGCGCGAGCAGATCAGGGTGCCAGCACAGCACGGCGCGCAGCGGCACCCGATGCCGGCTGGCGTGCTCGAACGCGTACCCGAGCAACCTCTCGGACGATTCCGTGCCATCGATTCCGACCACTACGCCGGCGCCCTCCTCGGGCCTGCCGGCCGGCCCGCGAACCACTACGGTCGGCCCGTTGCTTCGTGCGGCGACCGCCGAGCTCACCGACCCCAAGACGGCCGAGCCGAATGCGTTGAGCTGCCGTGATCCGAGTACGAGCACGGATGCGCTCGCTGACTCGGTGACCAGCACCTGGATCGGGTCCCCGTCAACGGCCTCAGCGCTCGCCTCGGCACCGTCCGCGGTGACGCTGTCCACTGCTTTCGCCAGCAGCTGCTCGGCCACCTGCCGGGGTTCGAGCAGGTCGACCGCCGGTACGGTCACGAATGTCGGCAGTCGCCCTGCCGTGAGCTCATAACGGAACGCCGTGACCAGCCTGACCGGGACGTGGCGGGCCAGGGCCTCGTCGGCCGCCCACCGCAGCGCGAGCTCCGTTCCCGCCGAGTCGTCAACACCGACAACAATCTGACCTGCGCTCATGTACCGCATGCTATTGGCGCACGCGGCGCCCACCCAGAGCCGAACGTCCCGACGACGCCGGGCCGATCGAAGCGCTAAGCCCGCAATTGGCGAAGCAACGGGTCAGGCAGGACAGGCGCCGGCGCAACGCGCACCTTGGCATCGACGACGATCAGGTCGTCGCCGCCGCGGCAGATCACCGGGTTGAGGTCGAGCTCGGCCACCTCGGGCAAATCGTTGGCGAGCGCCGCCAGGCGGACCAGCAACCCGCGTACCGCGGGCCGCGAAACGACCGGCCCGCCGCGGTAGCCGTCCAGCAGGGGCGCAGTGCGCAGCCTGCCGATCATGTCGTCGGCGTCGTCGTCGCTGAGCGGAGCGAGCCGCAACTGCCGGTCGGCGATCATGTCGGCGAGCACGCCGCCGGCGCCGATCATGACGACCGGTCCGAACTGCTGATCCTGTACGGCGCCGATGATCAGCTCGACACCCGAACCGGTCATCGGCTGGAGCAGCACATCCCGAGCGCCCGTCGCCTGGATGGCCGCCACCGCGTCCCGCACCGCTGCGGCGTCGCGCAGGTCCAAGCGCACGCCACCGGCCTCGGTTTTGTGCACCGCGCCGCGGGCGATCTTGGCCACGACCGGGTAGCCCAGTTCGGCGGCAGCCTGCACTGCGTCGTCGGCGCCGCTGACGATCCGGTACGGGCAAACTGGGATGCGGTATGTCGAGAGCAGCGCGGCGACCTCGTCCGGGGGAAGCCAGTCGCCGCCGGCAACCAAGTCCTGCCGCACGAGCGAACGCGCGCCGGCGAGATCGACCGTGTCGATTCGGGTGGGCTCGGACACCGCAGCGCCCTGGATCCGCGCGTAGCGGTACGCGTAGCCGAGCGCAGCCGCGGCGGGCTCGGGAAATGCGAAGACGGGCACGCCGTGTGCGCTGCTCGGCTCGCCGCCCACCTGGGTCACGGCCAACGGCTTGCCGGATCCGGCGGCGAGCGTCGCGACCCGCGACAGGATCTCGGCGGGATCGGCCACCGCAGTCTCGGTGAAGACCCCCAGGACGACGTCGACCTCCGAAGCGTCGAGGAGCACTTGCACCGCATCGGCGAACAGTTCCGGCTGCGCGCCGGCCGTGAGGTCGACGGGGTTCTCGCACGACGCCGCGGACGGGGCTGTGCCGCGCAGCCGGTCGACGGTCGATGCATCGAGTTCGACCACGGACAGTCCGGCCGCCTCGGCCGCATCCGCCGCGAGGATCTCCGGACCGCCGGAGTTCCCGACAATGGCCAGGCGGGGGCCGGCAGGAAGCGGCTGGTCGAGCAAGAGTCGCGAGACGTCGACCAACTGCTCCATCGAGTCGACGCGCAGCACGCCGGCCTGGGTGAACAGTGCGTCGACAACTGCGTCGGACGCCGCGGCCGCCGCGGTGTGCGAGCGGCCGGCGCGCTGCCCGGCAAGCGAACGCCCAGCCTTGATCGCGATGATCGGCTTCGTGTGCGCGACGCGGCGGGCGATGCGCACGAACTTGCGCGGGTTGCCGAACGACTCCAGGTACAGCCCGATCACGGCCACGCGATCGTCGCGCTCCCAGGCCAGTAGCAGGTCGTTGCCGCTGACATCGGCCTTGTTGCCGACCGACACGAACTGCGCGATCCCGAGCCCGCGCCGCTGCGCCGCGGCGAGGACGGCGATCCCGAGCGCGCCGGACTGCGACACCAGCCCGAGGCGGCCGGGCCGCATCGGCAGTGCGGCGAACGTCGCGTTGAGCCGCACCGCCGGATCGCTGTTCACCACGCCGAGGCAATTCGGGCCGATCATCCGCATCCCATGGCGACGGGCGACAGTCAGGACCTGGCGCTGCAGCGCCTGGCCCGCCGCCCCCGTCTCACCGAACCCGGCGGTGAGCAGCACCACCCCGCGTACCCCGCGCTCTCCGCAGGCGCGCACCACATCGGGCACGCCGAGGGCCGGGATGGCCACCAGGGCAAGATCGGGCGCCACCGGGAGCTCCTGCGCAGAGGCGACACACGGCACCCCGAGCACGGAATCGTGCTTGGGGTTGACCGCGTACACGCTGCCGGTAAAGCCGCCGTCGAGAATGTGGCGCAGCACCTCGTGGCCCACTGCCCGGGGACGCACGCTCGCACCGATCACGGCAACGGACTGCGGCGCGAGCAGCGGCCGCAGGCTCGCGACGTCGGCGATCCGGTCCCGGTCGTCGATCGCCGCGATGACCGGCGAGCGCGGTTCCAGGTCGAAGCGGAGGTGGGTGGTGCCGTACTCCAGATCGGCACTCACCTCGAAGCCGAGGCGGCGGATCATCCGTTGCGCCACGGTGTTCTCGGCCAGCACGTCCGCGACGAACTGACGGATGCCGCGGTGCCGGGCCATGCTCGCGAGGTGCTCGATCAGCAGCGTGCCGATGCCCTCGTGCTGCTCGGTGTCCTCGACGAGCACCGCGAACTCGGCGGTCGTGTCGCTCACCGGCTCGAATCCGGCCACCCCGACAACATCGTCGCCGACCAGCGCCACCAGGGCCTGATGCTCGCCGTCGGCGGGGCCCAGCAACCGCTCCAGGTACGCGTCGGCCGCGTGCCGGCTCACCGTGAAGAAGCGGTAGTAAATCGACTCGTCGGACGCGCGGGCGTGGAGCCGCAGCAATCCCTCGCGATCGTTCTCCTTCACTGGGCGCAGGTGGACCAGCCCGCCGTCGGATCGCAGCGCATCGACTTCGTGAAGCTCCATCGCAGCAATCGTCATCCGGCGATCAGACGGGTGAGGTCGGCAAGCCGGCAGGTGTAGCCCCACTCGTTGTCGTACCAGCCGAAAACCTTGACGAGGCGGCCGGCCGCCTGGGTCAGGCCGGAGTCGAACACGCAGGACGCGGCGTCGCCGATCACGTCGGTGGACACGACAGGCTCGGTGGTGTAGCGCAGCAATCCGGCGAGCGGGCCGTCTTGGGCAGCGGCCTGGAACGCCGTGTTCACGTCGTCGACCGTGACGTCCACCTCGAGCAGTGCGGCGAGGTCGACCAACGATCCGTCGACGACCGGAACGCGCAGCGCCACGCCGTCCAGCCGGCCCTTCAGATCGGGCAGCACCTCCCCGACGGCTCGGGCGGCGCCGGTCGTGGTGGGGATGATGTTCACTGCTGCCGACCGGGCGCGACGCGGATCCTTGTGCGGTGCGTCCAGCACGTTCTGATCGTTCGTGTACGCGTGCACGGTCGTCATGAATCCTCGCTCGATGCCGAACGCGTCGTGCAGCACCTTCACCATCGGCGCCACGCAGTTCGTTGTGCACGAGGCGTTCGAGATCACGCGATGGTTCGCGTGATCGTAGATGTCATCGTTGACGCCCATCACGATCGTCACGTCCACGCCTTTGCCCGGCGCAGAGATGATCACCCGTTGCGCGCCGGCTGTCAGGTGCGCCTGTGCCGCGTCACGGGTGCGGAACTTGCCGGTGGACTCGATCACGACCTCGACGCCGTGCGCTGCCCAGTCGAGCCCGGACGGCTCCCGGACCGCGCTGACGGCGATCTTGCGACCGTCCACCACGATCGCCTCGCCGCTCACGTCGACGTCCTTGCCGAAAGGCCCGAACGTGCTGTCGTGTCGCAGCAGCCGCGCAATTGTCGGCAGGTCGGCGATGTCGTTGACGGCCACCACTTCGAGATCGGTCGAGGTGGACGCATAGCGCAGATACTCCCGTCCGATGCGCCCCATGCCGTTGATGCCAACACGAGTACTCACGGAATCTCCTTATCGCTATGGACGACCAGGACGGGGAGCGTCGCGTGCTCGGCGCAGTGGGCGCTCACCGAGCCCAGTAACAGCCCGGCGAACCCGCCGTGCCCCCGGCTGCCCACCACGAGCAGGGCGGCGTCCCTGCTCTCGTCGAGCAGCACCTTGGCGGGGTTGCCCTCGCGAACGATCAGCCGCGTTCCCGCAGGCCGGTCCGCGCCGAACACCTCGTCTACAGCGCGGCTGAGCACCTTCTCGGCGTCCTTCTCCGGGTTCCAGTCACCTGGTAAGAGGGACATGCCGTAGCTCACCGGCGGATGCCACGCGATCACCGCATCGATCCAGCCGCCGGTAACGGCCAGGAACCGCGCCGCCCAGTGAAGGGCCGCCTTGGAGGGCTCGGAGCCATCGACGCCGACGACGATGCGGCTCATGACTGCCCGGCCAGCGCGAGATCGTCCGCAACGCTCGCCGCCGCGAGTGCGACGGGTCGGCCGACGATCGCGACTGGGCAGGGTGAGCTGTGCAGCAGCCGCGACGAGACCGGACCCAGCCGGGCGAAGCGGTTTTCCTCGGCATGCCGGCAGCCGAGCACGAGTAGCGAGGCGCGGGCGGCGGCATCGTGCAGCGCGTCGTAGACCGAAGCGCTGGACAGTTCGGTGACAACCTCGACGCCTGCATGGTTCGTCCAGGCTGCCTCGACAAGCTCGGTGAGCTGCGCTTGGTGCCGCCGGCGGATTGCGCCCTCTTCGCCGTCCGTCTGGTCGCTCTCGGCGCACGATCGGACCGCTACCAACGGCACACCGGCACGTTCGGCCTCGGTGAACGCGAACTCCAACGCGTCCCGCGCAGACGGCGAACCGGACACGCCGACTACCACCGGACGTGCTTCGCCCGCTGCTGGCGCGCGCCACTCCTCCGGCACCACCACAACCGGGCACCCCGCGTGCGCGGCGACGCGATGCGCCACGGATCCGAGCAGGGCGCCGGCGATGCGGCCGGCGCCGTGGGTGCCTACCACAAGCATGCGGGCGTGCTTGCTCAGTTCGACGAGCACTCCGGCGGGCTGGTCGTCCCGGAGCAGCGTGCTGACGTTGCATGCATCGCTGGCGTCGAGTGCGGTGGCGACGGCCTCGCGCAGCACCGCGTGGCTGTAGTCGGGTACCTCGCCCCGGGCCCGGGCCTCCCTGGTAAGGACGTCGCCGCAGTGCACGATCAGCAACTGAGCACCGTGCAGCGCCGCCTCGTCAGCTGCCCACACCAGCGCCCGCTCGCCTGGCTGCGAGCCGTCCACTCCGACGACGACCGGCGCAGTCATGGCGGCCACCTCCTGTGCCCGATATTCATAAGCACAGCACAGTTGCCCCCCACGACATGAGGGCCGAAGGTCCCGAGCAGACGAGACCGCTCGCGAGGATCCCGGGGACGCTTCGCCTATCCGTCAGTCGTGCGGGCTAAAGCCGTACGGCCCGACCCAGGAGCAGTCCGGGAAGTACGGGCAGGCGACCGTGAGCGGTCCAGCATGGAAGTGGGTGAATACCCCGGTCCCGCCAGAGAGCGTGACCACGCCGGACAGCGTCGAAAGATCTAGCACGACATGCCCACGCGCGCGGTTGGCGCCAGGCCCGTAGATGACCAGGTCGCTGTTCAGGCTTCCGGCGGTCCAATCGGCCGCCGAGGTGTAGACGACCCTCGATCCGACCTTGATCGCGTTGACGTTCGACGACGTGATCGTGCAGAAAGAACCGCTGGCGCCTGTGTAGTCCTTGCAGTTCTTCGTCACTTGGAGCTCTCCGCTCCGGTGCGAGGAGCCGGTGCTCTCGGCCGAGCTCGCGCCGGCGAACGCTCCGGCTGTGCAGGCGGCGAGGAGCAATCCGAGGATTGCCTTGATGATGGTCATGACGTCCTCCCTGGGTTGTCGACGACGATGCACGCCTGCAGGCCGACGGCCTCGACGATCCGATCCGCCACTAGACCTGCCTGTTCGAATGCCGCCGCGACCTGCTCTGCGGAGGCGGCCTCGACGAGGTGCAGACAGGTCTCGTCGCCCGGGATCAGGATCGAGCGCAGGTAGCGAACGCCGTTTCGGGCGCCGAGACGGGCAAGGGCAACCGAGTCCGGGTCGGTGATGGTGTACAGCTCGACCAGGTATTCGGGCATGGCTTCAGGCTGGGGCCACGGGCGACCGCCCGAAACCCTGGAAATCCGGGGTCTTTGCTCTAGGAGTCGGGACTCAGCCGGCGCGAGAGCTCGGTCCGCGAGCGCACTTCGAGCTTGCGGTAGATCCGTTTCAGCGCGTCCTCGACCGTATGGACGCTCAGGAATAGTGCGGCCGCGGCCTCCTTGTTGCTCTTCCCCGCCGCGACCAGCTCGGCGATCCGCCGCTCGCTCGGTGTCAACCCACTGCCCGACGGCGCACGCCCGCCGAGGCGCGCGAGCTCGGCGCGCGCGTTGTCTGCCCAGCCCGGCGCGGGCAGCGCCTCGAAGATCGAGAGCGCCGCTTCGATCTTCTCGCGTGCCGCCTTTCGCCGCTTGATACGGCGAAGAATCGTGCCGTAGATGAGCAAGGTACGAGCGCGCTCGAACGGCACGGGCATCCGCTCGTGCATCTCAAGTGCCTGCTCGCAGCTTGCGAGCGCAGCTTCGTAGTCGCCCTCGGCCGCCTCGAGCAGGCCCCGACAGCGCGCAGCCATGGCGAGCGGCCAGGGAGTCGCGAGCCGGCGCCCGGCTTCCTCCAGCCAATCGAGCTGGACGCGGGCCTCGTCGAGGTCGCCGACAGCGACCAGCGCCTCGATCGCAAGCTCCCGGGCGGGGTAGAGGCTCGGCTCGCCCGCACCACGCGCCTGCCGCCGTCGGACGACCGGAGCCAGCCGCTCCGCCGCCGCGGAGTAGTCGCCCGTGGACAGGTCGATCAGACCGAGCAGCGCGAGATTGCGCTCGAGAAACGCCTGCTCGCCCTCCTCGCGCGAGCGCGACACCCCCTCGGTCGCGCGCGCCCGAGCCTGGCCGAGGCGACCGAGATAGGCATCGACCAACCCCCTGATCCACAGCGCCGCGCCGCCCTGAAACTCGAGGCCCCACCGCTCACCCGCCTGCAGCGTTGCCTCCGCATAGTCGTCGGCGCGGCCCCAGTCACCGGCGCGGCACGCGAGTTCGGTCAGAAAGAGCAGCGCATTGTCCTGTGCGGACTCGTCGCCTTGCGCCACGGCGGCGGCATGCGCCCGCTGCAAGGCCTCGCGAGCGGGCCCGTGCTCGTCTGCGTACATCAGCCGCAGCCCCTCGACGAACGTCGGCGTGATCTGTGTCGGAAGCGGTCCTAGCTGCTGCTCGAGCTCGAGCGCCCGCTCGAGCACCCCAGCCGTCACACCGTCCCCGCACAGCTCGGAGAAGCTCAGCTGCGCCAGAAACATCGCGAGCAGAACAATGTCGCCGCTCTCTTCCACGACCTGCGCCGATTCCCGTGCCAGCTGGACTGCTGCCGCCGGCCCATGGCGAAGAAACGCCGTCGCCACTCTGGGCATGACGATCTCCGCGCGCAGCCGGCGATCGGACTCGGCCTCGACGAAAGCCTGTTCCAGGAGTCGCTCCGACCTTTCGAAATCGTCGACCGAGCGCTCGCCGAGCCGCCGCAACACCTCCGCGCGCTCGGCACCAGGCGGCAGCTGATCGAGGAGCGGCTCGAGGATCGCCCGCGACCGCTCTGCGTCGCCACTCGCGTAGCGATGATCGGCCGCAAGAAGCTGCCGGCGGCGCAGAGTCTCCTCGGCAGCATCGGCTGGCGTGAGCGAGACCGAACTCTCCGCCAGTTCGGCCGCCGCCACCGACGCACCACGCGAGGCCGCGATCGCCGAGGCGGCCTCCAGCTCGTCGGCGAGCTCGGCCGACGGCCCGCTCGCGCCCAGAGCAAGATGCCGGGCGCGCTGCTCGGGATCGCCGACCAGCTCCGCGAGCCGGCGATGCAGCCATCGCCGCCGGCGGGGATCGAGCTCCGCCTCGACGCACGCAGCCAGCAGCGGATGGGTGAAGCGAATACGCTCCTCGTCGAGCTGGACGATCGCTGCAGCCTCTGCTGTGCCGAGCCGCCAACGCGCACTCGTGGTGTCGGATGCCACCGCCTCGACGATCGAGATCGAGGGGTTGCTCAGCAGCGCAACCGGCTCGAGCACCTCGCGAACCTCGTCCGACAGCGCCGCCAGCCGCGCCGAGACAAGATCGGTGAGCGATGTCGGAACCGTCGGCCGCTCACCCGGGCCCGCGCACTCACGCGAGTGCTGGAGCGCGCGCGCGAACTCCAGCGCATAGAAGGGATTCCCGCCCGACGTCTCGTGAAGCCGGACCAGCGTCGGACGAGGAAACGAGACTCCGAGGTGCTGCCGCAACAAACGGTGCGTTGCACCGGCGCTCAGCGGACCGAGCCGCAACCGCCGCAGCCCCTCACTCGAAAACGCACGATCGAGGCCGAGTGGAGCCGCTTCATTCCCGCTGCCACGGCGAGCGACAAGAATCGCGGCCGGCGCCGCCGCAAGCCGCCGCAGCGCGAACGCCAGCACCGAGGCCGACAGCGCATCGAGCCACTGCACGTCATCAACCGCAATCAGCAGCGGCTCCCCACTGCGCTCACCGAGAAGCTGGAGCACCGCAAACGCGATCGCCCGCTCGTCCGGCGCAGACCCTCCGGACTCCTCCAGGAGCAACGCCGCCGCAAGCGCCCGGCGCTGCGGCGCCGGCAACCGGCTGAGCCCCTCCGCCAGTACCGGGCTCAAGAGATCGGCGAGCGCAGCGAATGAGAAGGCCGCCTCGGCAGCCGCGGGACGGCAGGAGAAAACGGCGAAGCCCTGCCGCCGCGCCTGCACCACCGTTGCGTCGAACAGGGTGGTCTTCCCTATCCCTGCGACGCCGTCCAGCACAAGTCCTTGAGGCCTGGACTGCCCCGCGGCGAGAAAGTCGGCCAGCACCGCCACCTCGACCTCACGGCCGACAACACGGCCGCGCTCCCGCCCAGCCCAGTCCTCGCCCAACGCACACCCCCGGGGCCATCACCAACGCCCTCGTAGAGCAGGATCCCGCGCCTCCCCTGCCGGATGCCAGGACGTCGACACGACGGTTCCCGGGCCGATTTCGGCCCAGGAGGCGGAACCCCGACCTGGTGGCGCCGGAATGGGTTGCGGTGACGCCATTTAGGTGCCACTATGGCGTCATGGACTTGACGGTGTTCGTGGACAGGGTTCAACGGGAGCTGGCAGTGGCCGCCGAGGCGGGCGGGCCGGAGGCGGTGGCGTTGGCGGAACGGTTGACTGCACCGCTGGCGTCGGCATTCCAGTTGGTCCTGCTCGAAGCACTGTCGAGGGCGGCGGACGAGATCACCAGTGATCTCGCGCCGGGGTCCGTCGAGGTGCGGTTGCGCGGCGGCGAACCGAGTTTCGCTGTCACGGCACCAATCGTCGAGCCGGCGGCGCCACCAGTGGCGCCAGCCCTGGCGCCAGCGGAGCCAGACGACACACCAATGGACGCGGAGGGCGCGACCGCCCGGATCAACTTCCGGGTGCCCGAAGCGCTCAAGGCACGCATCGAGGAGGCCGCCGCCGCTCAGGGCCGGTCGGTGAACGCCTGGCTCACCCGGGCCGCGTCCGCCGCGCTGCGCATGCCCAGCCAGACGACCACGAACGAGAAATCACCCGGCGGACGGGCGAAGCAGCACGTCACCGGCTGGGTCAGCTGACCAGATCACGAATTCGCTCTCCTAAAGAATCGAGGGAATACCCATGCCTAAATTCGACACGCCGGAACCGATTACCGCCAACATCGAACCCGGCGTCGGCTCCGTCACCGTCGTCGCCGGCGAGCGGATCGACACGGTCGTCGAGATCCGGCCGACCAACCCGGACAACGCGGCCGACATCGACGCCGTCGCGCGCACGACGGTCGACTTCGCCGGCAACACGCTGACAGTCCGCGGACCGAGGTACAACCCGCTCATCGGGCCCAGCAAGAACCGCTCGATCGAGGTCACCGTGGAACTGCCTGCCGGGTCGCATGTGCACGGCAAGAGCGGGATGGGTGACCTGACCGCCACCGGCCGGCTCGGCGACGTCAGCTACAAGACCGGGCTCGGCCACGTCCAGTTCGACGAAGCCGCCGCGCTGTTGGTGAGCTCCGGGACCGGCAATGTGCTCGGCAACCGGGTCACCGGCAAGGTGAGCGTCACGACTGCCGGGCGCCTTCACGTCGCCGAACTCGCCGGCCGCGGCGAGCTGAAGAACTCCAACGGCGACACCGTCGTCGGCGCCGCGCACGCGCCTCTCAAGGTCCGCGCCGCCAATGGCGACGTCACCGTCGAGGAGGCGGCCGACGACGTCGACGCGAAGACCGCGAACGGGGCGGTGCGCGTGCTCGACGCGGTGCGCGGGTCGCTGACGTTGGAGACCGCGATGGGCGAGATCGAGATCGGAGTCCGCGAGGGCAGCGCCGCCTGGCTGGATGTCACGACCAAGTTCGGCAAGGTGCGCAACGAGATGACCGCGTCCGGTGCGCCCGCCGAGCACGCCGACAAGGTCGAGATCCACGCCAACACCGGGTTCGGCGATGTCACCGTCCGCCGCGCCTGAAAATCAACGAGGGGAACACATTGAACGCCATATCCGCCCGAGGACTGCGCAAGTCCTACGCGGACAAGGTGGTGCTTGACGGCATCGACCTCGACGTCAGGCCGGGCAGCGTGTTCGCGATGCTCGGACCGAACGGCGCCGGCAAGACCACGATCGTCAACATTCTGTCCACGCTGATCACGCCGGACGCCGGCAGCGCGACCGTTGCCGGCGCCGACCTCGCCGAAAACCCGGACGGCATCCGACGCGCCATCGGTGTTACCGGCCAGTTCTCCGCCGTCGACGACCTGTTGAACGGCGAGGAGAACCTGATGCTCATGGCCGACCTGCACCACCTGCCGCGCACGACCGGCCGGGCCAGGGCCGCCGAATTACTGGCCCGGTTCGGGTTGACCGACGCTGCGAAAACGATCCCCGCTACCTACTCCGGCGGCATGCGGCGCAAGCTCGACCTGGCGATGACACTGGTCGGTGACCCGAAGGTGATCTTCCTGGACGAGCCGACCACTGGCCTCGACCCACGTAGCCGGCAGACGATGTGGGACATCGTCCGCGACCTGGTCGCCGACGGCGTGACGATCTTCCTCACGACCCAATACCTGGACGAGGCAGACCATCTCGCCGACCGGATCGCGGTACTCGATCACGGCCGGATCATCGCCGAGGGCACCCCGGACGAGCTGAAACGCCGGGTCCCCGGCGGCCACGTCAAGCTCACCTTCACCGACGGCGAAGCGTTGCGGCACGCCGCAGCCGATCTCGATGCGTCCACTGTGGACAAAGAGGCGCTGACGCTGCAGGTGCCGACGGACGGTTCGGTGGCATCGCTGCGTGCGCTGCTCGACCGACTCGACGGCGTCGCCGTGGACGGCATCGCCATGCACACCCCGGACCTCGACGACGTCTTCCTCACCCTCACCGGCCACCAGACGCAACCTGAGGCACTGAAATGACCATGACCTATCCCATGCGGGACTCGCTCACGATGCTGCGCCGCAACCTGCGGCGCATGCAGCGCTATCCCTCCCTCACCCTGATGCTGCTCGGGCAGCCGATCCTGTTCCTGCTGCTGTTCGTCTATGTCTTCGGCGGCACGTTGGGCAACGGCCTCGGCGGCGCGGCGGCCGACGGCGCGATCGGGAGACAGGCCTACATCGGCTTCGTCACGCCGACCATCCTGATCATCACGATCACCGGCGCGATCCTGGGCACCGCCATCTCGGTGGCCATGGACATGACCCAGGGCATCATGGCTCGGTTCCGCATCATGTCGATCAGCAAGGCGTCGGTGCTCACCGGACATGTGGTCGGCACGCTGATCCAGACGGCGATCGGGTTGGCCGTGGTGCTCGGTGTCGCGCTGCTGGTCGGCTTCCGTCCGTCCGCCGGCCCGGTCGAATGGCTGGCCGTCATCGGGCTGTTGTTGCTCGTCACGCTCGCGTTGACGTGGATGGCCGTTGCGGTCGGATTGAACGCGAAGTCGGTGGAAACGGCCAGCAACACGCCAATGATCTTTACTCTGCTGCCGTTCCTGGGCAGCGGCTTCGTACCGAACGACTCGCTGCCGGGCTGGCTGCGCTGGTTCGCCGAGTACCAGCCGTTCACCCCGGTTATCAAGACGGTCCGTGGCCTGCTGCTCGGCACCTCGGTCGGCGACAGCGGGCTGCTCGCGGTCGGCTGGTGTGTGCTGTTCGCGATCGTCGGCTACGTCTGGTCCAAGTCCCTCTTCCGCAAGGAGCGCACCCGATGATCACCGCCGTGGCATTCGGCCGCGTCGGAAGTGATCAACGAGGCGGCGGGAATGTCCGGTTACCTCTCAATCGAAGGAGGACCGGCAGCCCCGCCTGACCGGCGACGACGCGTAGGCGTGCATGTCGATGGCGTCTTCGGCGAAGACGTCGAGCGGTATCGCCGGCGACTGCGACGTCTCCGGTTCTCTCGCAAGGCGCATTGCTGGTGACGGGTCGCCGACCGGCCTCGACAAATCCGGCCCGGCTCAGCGGGCCGCGAGCCCGAACGCGTTGCTGACGGTCTGGACCGTACGGTTGCCGTCCGCGTCCCATGCCTCGACGCGCAGGCCTACCAGCCCCGAGGTGCCGGCGAGACGCGGGAACGTTAGCTCGGCGAGGAAGCGGCCGCCGCCCAGCGGATCGGCTTCGACCGGCCGCCAGTGCGCGCCGCCGTCGCTCCCAATCACGGGCACCTCGTCCGGCTAGTCTATAGGTCCCATTTCTTGGGCTCTGCGTCCGGCCGGCATCCGCAGAATCGACCCGATCCGAGGGGTCCCAGAGTCTTCCGTGAGAAGTCCGTGACACGTGGGCGATCAAGGACGCGCGTCCCCGATGCTATGACGCATACCCGTTATGGCTATGTGCCCCATTTGATCACCACTCGCGTAACGAGCGAGTGAATGACTTTCAAGATCGATTTGGCCGTGGCTGGACCTCTGACGCCAGTGGCAGCATTCAGATATCCGTCTCGATCTGCGCGTCCGGAGCGCAGAATGCGGCGATGTTCTGCGTGCCCGTTCTGGGCGTCCCGGAACGGCCTCTGTGACGCCTGGTTGGTCGTCGACCGCGCGTTTTGGAGGGCATCTTTGGAGCCGATGCGATGAGTTTCCGGGTCGCTGCGGGTCTACGTTCGTGATCCCGTTAGCGTCTGATCCGACGATGGGATCGGCTCGTGGAACGTTTGAGTCCGACGGAGGGAGACGACATGCCTGAACACGAGATCGGAACGCGTGAGGAATGGCGGGCGGCCCGGGGCGAGCTTGCAAGGCTTGAGGCGGAGCAGGCGGAGCGAATCGAGGAGATCAACGAAAAGCGTCGCGATCTCCCCTGGGTCGCGGTCGAGAAGGAGTACGAGTTCGACACCGAGGACGGGAGGAAGACGCTCGCCGAGCTCTTCGACGGGCGCTCACAGCTGCTCGCCTACAACGTCATGTTCGGTCCCGACTACACGCTCGGCGCCTGCCCCGGCTGCACGGGCCTGGCCGACGGGCTCGATGGCTCGCTTGTCCACTTGAACCACCGCGACGTGACGCTGCTTTGCTTCTCGCGGGCGCCGATCGAGCGGCTGGCCGCCTACAAGCGGCGGATGGGCTGGCAGTTCCCGTATGTCTCCACCTACAACAGCGACTTCGCCTTCGAATTCGGCCTTGCGCTGACCGAGGAGCAGGCGCAGCAGATTCCCGAAGTCAGGCAGATGATCGACAACCCGCCGGACTGGCTCGAGGAGTGGTCACGCCAGATCGGGGCCGAACTCAAGGACGGGCTGCGCGAGAACCCGAGCTGGATCGCCTTCGCGCGCGAGAACGCGACCGTCTATCACACCTACACCGTGTCGGCGCCCGACCCGTTTGTCGCGCCGTACTACAGCTTCCTGCTCGAGCGAACGCCGAAGCGTCAACCCGCCGAGCCCCGCAGTTGGCGAAAGGACGAGTATCCGGACTGACGCTGCCGTCCGGATGGGGGGCGGCTTCGGCCGCCAGCGAGGGCACTGCCAGCTGACTGCTGTTTCGGCTCAGCAGAGACGGTGGCGTCAGGTATTCGCGGCGTTAACCACGCGGCAATAGCTGCCGCGCTTCTGGGTCGGCGCCGCGCGCTCGTCCTTGACTCGGGCGCACGCCCGGATGCCGCAACCCCAAGACCTCGCGTAGACGGATGTCCTCGCCGCATAGCCGGCAACGCTGACGCCCGCACATAACGACGCCGTCGCGATCCTGCGGCAATCGCTTCCCTCTGCCCCATATTCGGCGTACTGCGCGACCACCGTGCTCTGAGCGGGTGAGGTGAGCCTCGACGGCGTTGGCGGAGAGTGGTCAGACGCAGCCGGGCAAGTGCACTGCGACATCGACGAGGCACAAAGTGGGGGGCCGCAGGCGCTGCGCGAATCTGTCGTGCTGCGCGACGCCTCGCGGTGATTGCGAGCTTGCCCGCCGCCCGGCTGTAGCACCACGCCGACTGCTCAATCGTTGCTGCATAGGAGGCCCACCGAGTGGAGCCGACCGATCATCGGGCTCGACTACGGACAACCGGGGCTACGGGCACCACCGTGCTCGACCTGACCTGCCTACCGCGAAAGGATGGAACCCCGATGACATCAACCCGGCAGCGTGACCTGTCCGAGTTGATCTTGGGGCGCAAGGTCTAGGCCGGCTCCGCCGGGCCGCTGTCGTCTCCTCGTTGCGGCGTAGTGCTTCTGCTGGCAAGCAGCCGCCACAGGCGCGACCATGCCGGCCGCAAACCGTACCGGCGGCGAGCGTCGAGGACCGCCGAGAGCGCGCCGACGAGGACGAGGTATCCCGCGACGGCGATCGCCTCGCCCGCGGCGCTCGGGTGCACGAGCCCCACGCCGATGAGCAGTACGCCAACGACTAGCGCGCCGCCGCGCCCGGCGCGAGCGAGCCGACCCGGGCGTCGCCACCCCGACGGGAGGTGGCCGTCGGCGGCGACATTGGTGAGGTCGCGCTCGATCGCGTCGAGTACCTGTTGTTCATGCTCGGACAGCGACATGAGTGCCTCCGGTGGATGCGGGAGTTGTCATCGACCGTCTGCTAACGGCTGCCTTGTCCCCGCGGTTATGCCGGTTCGGCGGGCACGGCGGGTACCGGTTGCTGGGCGCCGGCGAGGTCGGCGCGGCGGATCCGGATCACGGTGATGTTGATGGCGAGGGTGAGCAGGGCGATCCCGGCGGCGACGAGGAACCCGCGGGTGAACCCGGTGGCGAGGGCATGGTTGTAGATCGCTGCGGCCACCGGCCCGCCCGGGTGCACCGGGTGCCCGGCCCGCGCGGCGTGGGCGGCCAGGGCGTGGGTGCTGTGGGCGACGACGGTCCAGGCGACGGTGCCGAGCAGCGCCAGCCCGATGGAGCCGCCGAGTTGCTGGCCGGTGTTGAGCAGGCTGGAGGCCACCCCGGAGTCGGCTTCGGGGACGCGGTTCAGCGCGACGAGCGACAGCGTGACGAACAG
>DASXSF010000017.1:0-5160 GCA_036506155.1 Jatrophihabitantaceae bacterium | reverse complement strand
CCCGCGGCTGCTCGTGCTCGACGAGCCGACCACCAGCCTCGACCCGGCGCAGCGCGCCGACCTGCGGCGCACGCTCTCCACCCTCGGCCACCGCTCGACGGTGCTGCTCTCCACCCACCAGACCGAGGACGTCGCGGCGCTGTGCGAGCGGGTGGTCGTGCTCGCGGGCGGGGCCATCCGCTTCGATGGCGCCGTCACCGACCTGGTCGCCACCGCGGTGGGGAGGGTCTGGCTGGCCGACGAGCCCGGTGACGACGCGTTGGTCAGCTGGCGCACCGGCACCGGCCGTCACCACGTCGTCGGCGGCACGCCGCCGGCCGGCGCGGACCCCGCCGAGCCCACCCTCGAGGACGCCTACCTGCTCATGCTCGGGCCCGACGCGCGGCGGGTCCGCGCACCCGCCTGACCTGCCAGTCCGGCACTGTCGCCACTTCTCTGTCACTCACGCCCCACCACGCTTGGAGAAACCATGAGCAGTCTTTCCGTGTCCGCGTCCGGCATCGCCGGGCACCGGGCGATGGCCATCATCGAGGCACGCCGGATGGCCCGCCACCCCGTCTTCCTGCTCGGTGTCGTCCTCGCCTACGTCGTGCTGGCGCTCTTTCTGGCCCTCAACGACGACGAGGTGGTCCCCGACGTGCTGACCCTCCCGGTGCTGGGCGCGTTCTACATCGGTCTGACCAGCGTGATCGCCGCCGCGCGGCTCACCCGTTCCACCGAGGTCGCCGTCGAGGCGGTCGCCACCGCGCCTGGCACAGAGGCACGCCGTACACTCGCGCTCGCCGCGGCCGGGATCCCACCGCTCCTGGCCGGGCTGGCGTTCTCGGCCGCTGTCGTCATCGACGCGCAGGTGCAGGGCGTGGCCGCGCAGGAGTGGTGGTTCGACACGCTGCCCGACTGGCAGGTGTGGAGCATTGTGCTCCTCTGTCCGGCCGCGTGCCTCGGCGGTGCGCTGCTGGGCGTGCTCACCGGCCGCTGGCTGAGGTTCCGGGGCGCTTCGGCCGTCGTGGTGGTCGCCCTCATCGTGGTGAGCTTGCTCGGGCAGGTCCCGCTCCTCGAGACCGGAAGCTCGGAATGGCGGCTCTGGGTGCCGTGGGCTATGTTCCACTCCGGCACCGACGCGGACGGCACCCAGACGCTGTTGGCCGGCAACCCCGGGGCGTACCTCGGCTACCTGCTGGCCCTGGGGGCCCTCGCGGTCCTGGCGGCGATGTGGCACGACCGCACGGCCCGGACGCCGAGGTTCCACACGGTCATCGCGGCCCTCGCGACGACCGCGCTGGCACTCTTCGCCCTCGGGGTCATGACCGGCAACCACGACAACCGGGTGTCCGAACCAATCCCGTTCAAGGTGAAGAGTTGAGCGCTCGGCTCTGGTACCTACGGCGCGGAGTCGCGTGGCTCCCGGTCCTGGTGGGCTGTGGCGTCGCTGCCATCACCGCGCTGCTCCTGGCGCGGTGGCCAGACGCGGCCGTCGTACTCGCACCCGCACTCCTCGCCTGCTGTGCGGCCGCAGCCGCGTTCGTCTACGACGAGGACGCCCTGCCGGTGGTGGCCGTGACGCCACGGGGCACGCGCTGGCGGCGCGCCAACCGGCTCGCCGCGGCGCTGGTGCCGTTGGCGGTGTGGGCCGTGGTGGTGGCACTCCGACCGGGAGACGTGCCGCTCGCGCGGCAGGGGTGGTGGCTGGTGGGCGGCGCCGCTGTCCTGCTCGTCGCCGGCTCGGCGGCCCTGGCATCGCGCCGGCTCGTGCCGGCGCCCGGCGCTGCGCTCGCGCCGGTGGTGGCTGTGGCTGTGGTGGCGCCGGTGACGTTCGCGGGGTTGTTCAGTTGGGGCACCCTCTACCCGATAGGCGACTTCCCAGACCCCGTGCGGACGGTGTGGCTGGGGGTCGCGCTCAGCGGCGCTGCAGCCTGTGCCGTGGCCCTGCGGCCGGGACTGCGCCCCTGAGGATCACTCCGGCGCTGGCGCATCAGTCTCGACGGGATACGCGGCGGAATGACGCACGGGCTGCTGCCCCGGCATGATGCGGCGGAGCCCGATCCACGTCCTGCCTGACCGTTTGTTTGCAGTGCTCAGCGCTTTGACGGAGGGCAGGTAAGTCGCCTTACTTCGGGAGAGTTCTTGAAGCCAACCGATCTGTCCGCTGTCAGACTCGGTCCCATGCGCCACATCCTTCCGACGTGGAATCCGGGCCTACATAACGACGAGCAGTGGTCTCCCGAGCAGTGGGAGATCGAGATGGTTGACGGCACGTCCGAAAGCCGGACCTACGACGGCCGTTGGAGCGTCGGTAACCGTGTCCAGGGCATCGAGCCCGGCGACCGCGCCTACCTACTCAGGCAGGGCACACATGGGCGCGGGCTCGTCGCAATCGGTGACATCACGAGCGAGCCATCCACCGATGACTCCTGACCTGACGACGGCGGGACAGCACAGTACGTCTACGTGACCTGGCTCGAAGCGGTACCTCTTGTACAGCGAGTGGACATCCACGATCTGAAGGCAGCCATACCCGCGGTCAAGTGGGACAACATTTACAGCTCCGGGCGCGACATCACCGAGCATGGCGCGGCCCTCGAAGAACTCTGGTTCGGACAGGCGACCGAGGCGGCTCCTCTTCCACCAGTCGTCCAAGGCGCCGGGTTTGGTACTGCAGAGCAGAACCGGAAGGTCGAGAAGGCCGCTGTCCAGCACGTCACGGACGCCTACGAGGCAGAGGGCTACCAAGTTACGAGCGTCGAGGCTGCGCGCTGCGGCTGGGACCTCACCACCGCTCGCGGCAACGAGGAGCTCCACGTGGAGGTGAAGGGAGTCGCTGGCTCACTGGTCCGGTCCTTCCTGACGGCGAACGAGCACAAGGCCGCGCGGGTGGATGTGAACTGGCGTCTCGTCGTCGTACGGATGCTCTCGGTGAGCCGGGTTGGTGCGAACTGGACGGCCCTACGGCGGTCTCCTACGCCGAGCCCGCGCTCTTTCAAGTTCGCCTCCCCGACGAAGCGTTCGCCGACTGACTCATGCGCCGGTGACCGCTGACGTGGCGGATTGACTCAAGGTTCACGAGTGGTCGCAGGGGCGATGAGGGTGCCACGATCGTCGAGTGCCGTCCGATCCGCCGACCTACCGGGAGCTGGCCGAGCGTGCTTGGGCCTGGGTGCTGACCCAGGTGCGTCGGGACGCTGAGGGGGTTTGGCTCGCCGAACATCCGGAGCAGACCATGCGAGGGGAGTTCGCCGTCGGCATGCACTCCGGTGTGGGCGGGTTGGCGCACGCGATGGCGGAGATCCGGCTGACTCGGCCCTTGACGGCCGCAGAGCTCGCCGTTGGCGAGGAGATCTGTGAGTCGCTCGTCGACCGCATCTCCCAGCAGACGGCATACGACTACTTCGACGGGCTGACCAGCACGATCGGCGTGCTCATCGCACTGGATGCCGAAGGTGCAGATCTGGCGGTCGGCCGGTTGCGGGAGCTCGCCACGCCGGTCGGGTGGCCATCGTCGTGGATCGAGCCGCCGCGGGCAACCGTCGACGGACGCTGCAACGACGCCACCTTGGGCACGGCCGGCGTCCTGCTCGGCGCCCTGTGGGCGCAGCGGCACCAGGTGCCGGACGCGTCAGAGCTTGCCGCGGAGGCCGTCGACATCCTGGTCGCCGAGACGGAGCCGCGCGACGGTGGGGCGTACTGGCCGTTCGTACCGTTGCGCTTCCTGCTCGGCGACGACGTCCAGATGCCGAACTGGTCGCACGGTCAAGCGGGGACCGCTGCCGCGCTCGCGGCTGCCGGGATGACGCTCGACCGACCCGACCTGGTCGCCCTGGCCACGTCGGGCGCCGAGTACTTGCTGACCCTCGCCGACACCACCGACGGCGGGCTGCGTCTGCCGCACCGGATCCCCGGACTCCCCGACCTGGACACGTTCACCTACTCCTGGTGTCACGGACCGACGGGGACCTCCTTGCTGTTCGCGGCCCTCGACAGGGCCGCAGTTTCGGCCGTCGGTAGCCGCACGCCGGCCGAACTCGAAGCGGCGTGCGTGCACTCACTGCAGGTCTCCGGGATTCCCGAGCGGCTCTATCCAGGCTTCTGGGACAACGACGGCCGCTGCTGTGGAACGGCGGGCGCCGGTGATGTCATGCTGAACGTGTGGCAACGCCACGGCCGTGATGCTGACCTCGCCTTTGCCCTCACCCTCGGCGACGCCCTCGTCAGTCGCGCTCTCGATGATGGCACGCACGCCTTCTGGCGCTTCGTCGAACACCGCAACGAGGATCCACTGCTGCCGCCCGGCACGGGTTGGATGCAGGGTGCGGCCGGCATCGCCGCCTACCTGTACCGTCTCGCCCGGGTCCTCGAACAGGGCCGCGAGGCTGAGGCCGTCGCCCGCATGGACACCTGGTGGACACTCCCGGCCTGATGGCCGCCGATGCGCGGCCGAGCGCGGCGGTGTGACTGAAGACGTCGAGCAGCACCCGCGCTTCGCCGGCGGCTACGAGCTGGCGACACGCAACGTCAGCGACTTCTCCACCACGGCCGGGCTGCCCATCATCAACCCGTTCGACTAGCCTGCCCGATCTGGGCGGAACTGATGCATCCACTCCGCGCTCGGAGGTGCGGGCACGGCACCCCTCAGACGCCGGCGACGTAGGCGGTGAGGAAGTGGACGCCGTGACGGTCGAGGTTGCCGCGGGCGCGGTCGTAATGTTCGGTGGTCCTGGGGTCGGCGTGGCGGGCCAGGATCTGCGCATCGCGCAGCGGGACGCAGGCATCCAGCGCATTGGTTATCGCGGCGTGCCGCAGCGAGTGAGGGCTGATATGCCGCGGGATCCGCGCGGCCTTCGCGATCCGCTGCACCATCCGGCACACGTCACATCGATCGGCTTCCCGGAGAATGGAAGCAGCAACACGAAGAGGTCATGGGTTCAAATCCCGCCACCCCGACCCCTGTGATGTCTCGGGACACCGTCGCCGGCGACATGGTCGTCATGGCCGTGGGTGTGGGCGACGGTAAGCCCGTAGCCGTCGCGGGGATTGTCGGCCAGCCAGGCGGCGATCAGCTCGTCGACGGTCCGGCGCAGCGGGAAGTATGACGGGTTAGCCGTGGCGCCGGTGTCCAGCAACAGCGCCTGCGAGTTGCCGAACAGCAGGAACATGAACGGGGCC
>DASXSF010000016.1:0-2160 GCA_036506155.1 Jatrophihabitantaceae bacterium | reverse complement strand
GTCGGACGAAGGCGGGTCGCATTGTCCGCACTCACGACGGCAAGCTCCGCGTAGCCACCCCCACCGCCAGGAAAGTGCGTCATCGCCATCACCCGATCCCCGACAGCGAACGAAGTGATCCCCGAACCCACCTGATCGACTACGCCGGCGATGTCGTACCCCGGGATGTAGGGCGTGGTCAGCCCGGCCCAGCTGCCGTCCGCCCGGTTGCCGGCGTCTACGGGATTCGTTCCCGCAGCGTGCACGACGATCCGTATCTGTCCCGGCTCTGGGGTCGGGTCGGCAACCTCGTCGAGGACCAACTGATCCGGTCCGCCGAAGTCACGCACGACAACTGCCTTCATGGGACTCGCCTTCAGAGGGGGCTGGACCACGGCGATCCGGCGGCTGTGCTCGCCAACCGCACAGCTGCGTTGGACATTCCGGTGGAGCGGAGTCGGCCCCCGTCGCTGGAGCTCAGCGGTGCCTAGCGCGCGGTGACGCGGGTTGGCACCCGGCCGCGGCCCAGCGCCGCCAGCAGCGTTCGAGCCCCCCTGTGGCCGCCGGCCCGCAGGCCGGTGGCACCGAGCTGGGCCAGCCCGCGGAGGCCGAGGACACGCGCGAGGTTACGCGGGGAGCGGTAGTCGGCGGGTGAGATCACGCCAGCGAGTACAGCGATGAAACGGTCGATCTCCGCCTGCCGGCCTTGCAGCGAGGCCAGCAGCTGCCGGTCCGCAGGCTGTGGCGGCCTGAAAGCGGCGACGCCAACGGTGAAGTCGTACATCGGCCCTACCGCGGCGTCTCGGCGTCGCTGGTAGTCCGAAAGATGCGCATCCAGCGACCCCGAGGCATCTACTCCGGCCCCGATCGCGTCGGCGAGCAGCTTGGCGTCGCGCAGCGCGTTGCCGATTCCCTGCGCCGTGATCGGGTCCAGGACGACGCCCGCGTCGCCGACCAGCGCCCAGCCGCGCCCAGATGGGATGCGAAACGTGTTGGGCAGATCTGGGGTGGTACGGAAGCGCTCGGCGCGCTCGCCAGCACGGACCCGCTCTCCGAGGTCACCGCATAGGTCCAAGGTCTTCAGGTAGTGGCCTTCGATGTCGGTTCGGAACGCCGCGAGATCGGTGCGTGGTGCTGCTACGTAGACAATCGTCAGGCCATCGTTGGTGGGAAAGGCGGCGACCGCGCGACCCGGCCGCTGATAGAGCTCACCGCGTGTCAGCGGGACACCGCTCCAGTAGGTATAGCAGGCCAGCGTCGCCGCCGGTCGCTCCCGGTAGCGACCTGCCTTGACGGCGTCGCCGACCATGGAGTGCTTACCGTCGGCGCCGACGACAAGTCGAGCCGTCTCGGTCGTCGGCTTCTGGCGTCGTTCGTGGCCGCGGATCCCGACCACGCGGCTCCCCTCCCACACCAGGTCTTTAACCAGGTAGTTCTCCCGTACCTCTGCGCCGGCCTCACGTGCCGCCTCGACCAGGATCGAGTCCAACAGGGTGCGGCGCGGGCTATAGAGAGCGTCAACACCGTCATAGAACGGAAAGCGGCCGTCCAGCACGACGTCACCCGCATCGAATCGGACACCCCGGGTCGCGGGCGTGCCCGCTGCAATGAGCGGCTTAAGCATTCCCCACCGGTTGAGCAGAGCCACGCCAGGCACCTGCAGCTGGTGGGTGGACAGCGTGTCGCTCGGAAACCGTGCCCGGTCGACCGCGAGCACCCGCAGACCCAGGCGAGCGAGCAGCATTGCCGTTGCTGCGCCCGCCACCCGAGCGCCCACCACGATCACGTCGTAGCCCCGCGTCGCCACCTAGCCTCAGCTCCGAACGGGTCCGATCGGACTCAGAGTCGTCAACGCCGTCACATTGGTACGCAGGGCCAGCGCGCCTGGGTCAACAACTGTAGGCAAACGCATGTTGGCAAAGTACCCGGTTGGTGACTTGCTAGTCAACAGGCGTTGGCCTACGGTCGTTGGCATGCCTCGGTCGGACTTGCCGCGCCGTTCTGATGTCACCCGCGCCGAGATTCTGCACGCTGCGCAGACTCGATTCGCCACTGACGGCTATCAAAGGGCGACGATCCGGGCGATCGCAGCCGACGCGGCGATCGATCCGTCGATGGTCATGCGCTATTACGGCAGCAAGGCCCAGCTCTTTGCGGCTGCCGTGGATATCGACCTCCGTC
>DASXSF010000015.1:0-4049 GCA_036506155.1 Jatrophihabitantaceae bacterium | reverse complement strand
GACCGGACCCTCGTTGGGGGCGTGCGCGGCGCCGGTGACGTACCGGTGAGCGTACGGCAGCAGCTGGTTGTAGATCGTCTTGGCCGACCGCGAGATGACGCTCGAGTTCAGCGAGCTCGCGATCGCGCCCGACGAGCCCGTCGGCATTCACGCCGTCACCCTAACCGGGGGCGGGGACGGAAAGCAGTATGCTGTGCGGCGGGCCGTGACTGGCGCGTTCGGATGGGCAAACCATCGGGGAGCGGCCTCGTTCTCACGCATGCCGTGCGCCTGGGCCTCTTCACCTGTGATAGGGAGGTCCGATGTCCGCACTGAACCCCGAATCGACCGCTTTCCGCTCCGCCCTCGAGGTGGTCCGGTCCGTCGAGCCGCGCATCGCCGACGCGATCGCCAAGGAGCTGAACGACCAGCGCGAGTCGCTCAAGCTCATCGCCAGCGAGAACTACGCGTCCCCGGCCGTGCTGCTCGCCATGGGTAACTGGCTCAGCGACAAGTACGCCGAGGGCACCATCGGCCGCCGGTTCTACGCCGGCTGCCAGAACATCGACACCGTCGAGGCGGTGGCGGTCGAGCACGCCAAGGCCCTGTTCGACGCGCCGTACGCGTACGTGCAGCCGCACTCCGGGATCGACGCCAACCTCGTGGCGTACTGGGCGATCCTCGCCGACCGGATCGAGGCGCCGACGCTTCGCCGCGTGGAGAAGCGCCAGGTCAACGACCTCACCGACGCCGAGTGGGCGGAGTTGCGCGCGGCGTTCGGCAACCAGCGGATGCTCGGCATGTCCCTCGACGCGGGCGGCCACCTCACCCACGGCTTCCGGCCCAACATCTCGGGCAAGATGTTCGACCAGCGCAGCTACGGCGTCGACCCGGCCACGGGTCAGATCGACTATGCGGCGCTTCGTACGGTGGCGCGCGAGTTCAAGCCGCTGGTCATCGTGGGCGGCTACTCGGCGTACCCCCGCAAGGTGAACTTCCGCGTCATGCGCGAGATCGCGGACGAGGTCGGCGCGACGTTCATGGTCGACATGGCGCACTTCGCCGGCCTGGTCGCCGGCAAGGTCTTCACGGGCGACTTCGACCCGATCCCGTACGCGCACATCGTCACCACGACCACGCACAAGAGCCTCCGCGGTCCACGCGGCGGCGCGGTGTTCGCCCAGCCCGAGCTGTCGGACCAGGTGGACCGCGGCTGCCCCATGGTCCTCGGTGGCCCGCTCGGCCACGTCATGGCCGCGAAGGCCATCGCGTTCGCCGAGGCAAGGCGGCCGGACTTCGCCGGGTACGCGCGGCGCATAGTGGACAACAGCCAGGCGCTCGCCGAAGGCCTGCTCAAGCGCGGTGTGCAGCTGGTCAGCGGCGGTACCGACAACCACCTCGTCCTGGTCGACGTGCACCCGTTCGGCCTGACCGGCCGCCAGGCCGAGCAGGCCCTGCTGGACTCCGGCATCGTCACCAACCGCAACGCGATCCCGCAGGACCCGAACGGCGCCTGGTACACGAGCGGCATCCGGATCGGCACACCGGCGCTCACCACACGCGGCCTCGGCCCGGCCGACATGGACCAGATCGCGGAGCTGATGCACACGGTGCTCACATCCACGACGCCGGCCGACGCCTCGAAGGCCAAGTACCGCCTGGACCCGGCCGTCGCCGACCACATCAGCAAGCAGGCCACCGAGATGCTCGCCGACTACCCGCTGTACCCCACCGTCGATCTGGGTTGATCCTCGTTTTGCGCCCCGGCCTCAAGGCCAAGATCAAAATCTTCCCGCGCGACGCCCGTCGTGCTCAAGATCGTCGCTCCCGCCGAGCACGGGCACGGCCATCCACTCGCTGGCGCTCGTGAGCGGATAGCCGTGCCCTGCCAGGTCCGTGCGCCCAATCCGCCAGGTCGCCCTCGGTTGGTGGAGTCGGTGCAGCTCCCCGTCGACGAGGCCGCCACCTGGCGGGGTAGTGGGCACGCCCACGGTGCGACTCGGCACCCTGCCCGTCCTCGCACCGGTTGATCATGGGGTTAGCGCGCCTATATGTCCAAACTGTCGCGTGCTAACCCCATGATCAACTGGGTCAGGGCGGGCCGGATCCGTCAGGGGCCCGGGAGTCGGTGCAGCTTCACCTCGGTGAGGTGGGTGTCTTCTATGGATGCCGTCATATAAGTGGCGAAGGGCTGGCGGCGGCGGTCCGTCGGGGAGCCAGGATTGAGCAGGCGCAGGCCGGACGGGGCGGTGGTGTCCCACGGGATGTGGGAGTGACCGAACACCAGCATGTCCGTGTCCGGGAACCGGGCCGCGCAGCGCACCTCGCGGCCGGCCGCCTGGCCCGTCTCGTGGACGACGGCCAGCCGGACGCCGTCCAGGTCGGCTCGCGCGATCTCCGGCAGGCGAGCCCGCAGCGCCGGACCGTCGTTGTTGCCGTAGCAGCCGATCAGCCTGGTCGCGCGGGCCTCGAGGGCATCCAGCATCCCGACGCCTACCCAGTCGCCCGCGTGCACGACCACGTCGGCGGCGTCCACTGCCGTCCAGAGCTCGCGGGGAATGTCGCGAGCGCGCCGCGGCACGTGGGTGTCGGCCATCAGCACGAGTCGCACGCGCCGAGCCTAGGCGTCGCACCGCCTAGATCGTTGACCGGAAATTCAGGGCAGGTGGCGACACGTGTGCCGGGTACGTGATTGAAAGTCGAAGAGTGTCCATGATCGGCGTTGCTAACCCAACGTCGACCATGGAGGCCGAGTGGACGCCGACCTGGACACTCTTCTGATCGCACTGTACGTGCAGCTGGAAGACCACATCATCCCGGCACTCCGGCGCGGTGTCCGCCGTGGCCCGGGACGGCCACCGGTGGTCAGCGACGCGGAGCTGGTGTGCCTGGCCGTGGCCCAGGTGCTGCTGCGGTACAACGACGAGCGGCACTGGCTACGCGCCGCGCCGTCGCGGGTGGGTCACCTTTTTCCCCGATTGCTGGAGCAAAGCGAGTACAACGAGCGGCTCAAGGCTGCCGCGCCGCTGATGCAGGCCGCGCTGCGCTGGCTGGGCGGGCACACCCCGGGCTCAGCGGAGCTGCTGCGGCTGATGGACGCCACCCCGATCGGCTGCGGCCAGTCCAAGACCACCACGCAGCGGTCGGATCTGTTCGGCTGGGCCGGCTACGGCTACGAGTCCGCCCACAGCCGCTGGTATTGGGGAGTCAAGCTCCTGCTGCTCACCACCGCTGACGGTACGGTCACCGGGTTCGGGCTGGCCAACCCCAAGCTCATGGGTGAACGCGAGCAGACCCGTCAGGTGCTGACCGGTCAGCCGGCCAACCGGCCCGCCCCGGGCACTGCGGTGGTCACCGACAAGGGCCTGTCCGGCGCCGAGAGCGAGCAGTTCTTCGCCGACCTGGACCTGCTGCTGATCCGCCCAGCCCGCAAGGACGAGAAGACACCCAGGCCATTCCCGAACTGGCTACGCCAACGCATCGAGGCCATCATCTGGACGCTCAAACACCAACTCGGCCTGGAACAGCACGGCGGCCGTGTCCCGCTGGGGCTGTGGACCCGCACCGTGCAACGCCTGCTCGCCCTCAACTGCGTGATCTGGCACAACTGGAACATCGGCGCACCGGTCAAACGTTCCTTGATCGCCTACGATCACTGACCCCTGGCCAGCAACGAATTCCCGGTCAACGATCTAGTCCGAGGCCGAGCGCGATGATCCCGCCGGTCGACGTGCCGGTGATCAGGTCGAACAGCTTCGCGATCGGCCGCTTGGTGCGCCGCTCGATCTCGGCCAGGATCATCGCTGGGATGATCCCGCGCATACCACCACCGTCGATCGATAGAACCCTCACGAGTTTTGCCATGGTAGCTCCCTTTCTCAGACAAGGTTCAGCAACAGTTGTCAGTTATGCGATCAGCGGCGCCGCGTAGTGCGCCAGCGCCATCACCGTGAGCTGCGGGTTGACGGTGATACTCGACGGGAACACGCTCGCGTCGCAGACATGCAGGTTCTCGAAGCCATGGACGCGGAACGAAGGGTCGACGACACCCACGTCGGGGCCGCGGCTCA
>DASXSF010000014.1:0-34964 GCA_036506155.1 Jatrophihabitantaceae bacterium | reverse complement strand
GCAGAAGGGCATCCGCTGGATGCGAGTAGGGCCGTGTGGCCGCCACCAGCGAAACCAGTTGTCTGCGGATTCGGAGTTCACCGCGAGAGGGTTTCGACAGGCCCGCGAATTGGGGGCCGCCGGTGTCAGGCGCGGTGATCGTCGCCGTCTTTGCCCAGGATCGCTGCATGACATGAAACGTGACATGAAGCGCCGTCTGACAGTGTGATTTGAGGCTGCCAGCGACGCGAAAACCCCAATAGAATCGGGCAAAGATGCATGCGTCGAAGCCACCTGATCCACTTTTCCGTAGGTTGAGGGTTCGAGTCCCTCGGGGCCCACCATTTAAGGGCTTCTCCGTCCAGCCGTTGATCAAAGAACAACCTACGAACAACAAACGAACAAATTACGATCAATAAACTTCTCGCCCGGTGGCGGCCCGGTCCAGCACGGCCGCAGCGGCTGTGTTCACGGAGCGTCGTCGTCCGAGGTAGACGTCGAGGGTCATTGATGGGCGGGCGTGCCCGAGTTGGTCGGCGATCTGCCGGGCGGACATTCCCGCTTCATCGAGTCTGGTGGCGACGGCCTTGCGGAAGGTGTGGCTGGTGACCCAGCCGTAGCCGATCCGATCCAGCACCTCGCGCAGGTCGGCCTGGGTGTTGGACGGATCGCGGATCATCCCGGCCGGTGAACAGAACACGATTCCCGCCGGATTGGTGCGGTCCGTCTTTGCCCGGCGGTGCAGCATAGCCACTAGGTGCGCAGGCAGCGCCAAGGTCCGATAGGCCGCAGTGGTCTTCGGATGCGGCTGCAGCCGCAGCCCGATACCCGGCATTCGGATGACCGTGGCGTTGACGGTGACGGTGCGGGCAGTGAGGTCGATGACCGCATCGCGCACCGCGGCGGCCTCGCCGATCCGCATCCCGGTGGCCAGCATGAACTCCACCAAATCCGGCAGATCGAGTCGCTCGCCGCGTGGATCGCGGCGCAGCCGGGCCAGCAGATCGGCCGCCTCGGTCACGGTCAGCGCCCGCACAGGCTTGCGACCGTGCCGGATCGGCGCGGTCTCGCGCACCGGATTGCTCTGCAGTGCACCGTGCCGCGACGCCATCGAACAAATCCCAGATAGCGCCGCTCGGGCGGTGCGCGCCGCGCCCGGCCCGTGCCCAGACAGCACGACCGCCAGCGCGTGTTCGATCAGCGGCACGGTCAGTTCGCCCAGCTGCAGCTCGCCTATCGCGGGAACGATGTAGCCGCGCACCGCCGAACGGTACAAACTCCTCGTCCCCGACGCCCGCCCCGAGCCATCGACCTGGGCGAGCCAAACCCGTGCCGCGTCCGTCACCCGGGTCTGTGCGCTCAGCGCTCCGACCGCCGGCCCAGCACGGCAGGCCAGCGCCGCCCGCAGCCGGGCTTCAGCCTGCTCCGCGCTGCTGCCCCAACGCGTCACCGGCCGACGCACCCCATCCACGTCGCGGAAACTCGCCCGGGCGCGCACTCGCCCCTCGCCGTTGTGATGGAAATCGATCCGGCCGAACGTGCCGACCGGCAGCGGAGGCCTACCCATGAACCGGGACGGTAGGCGCTGGTCGTCGCACGCATTACGCCTGTGTTCGCGTCGGCGACCGCCTCGCAGCGACCTCGCCGCCTTGGGCATCAATCCGTCAGCGGCGGAGTTCGCGTCCAGCGGGTCGCTGCTCGACGGTAATCAGCGTCGGCTCACCACGCTGGCCTCGTCGATGCGTCTCGTAACGTGGATTGTTTCCAGGTCCAGCGTGAGGGCAGGTTATCGCCTTCATAGCTGCAAAGGACTCTGCCGGCGGCCTCGACTGGACGCCGGGCGTCGCCTTCCGTGCACCCGAAGAGCCGAGTGCCGTGATAGTTGGGCCGACGAGGTCAGGTAATGCGCAGCGGAGGAGCGGGTGCACGCTGTGCCATCGGCCGCGCAGTATGAGGCTATGACCGAGCCGCCTGATCCGGTCGACCAGGATCGGGAAGAGGTGCTCACGATCGGTGGGTGGACCTGGCGTGCCGGCTCACGCCAGGGCGTGATCACGATCATCACCGCGATCGCGCTAGCCGTAGGCGTGCTGACCGGTGTGCTTGTAACCCACCGGCACACGGCCCCGAGTCACCCAGCCCCGCCGGCCGGCATCGGTGTGCAACCGCCACTACCGCTGAGCACGTCCGCGAGCCGGCAGCGGACGACCCTGCAGGGTAGTCCGGTCACCGGGACGACGGGTGTACAGCTGTTGATCAGCCGGCACCTGGGATGGCCGCTGGCCTGGTTCAGCCTCGACACCGGCACGCTCACGCCACTGGATCTGCCCCCGAACGTGCAGCCCTACCGGGTGCAGGCCTTCCCCGGCGGTGCGCTGTTGCGTCCCGAGACCACCCGGCCGTGCAAGGGCTGCCCCAGCCAACCGACCCCGATCTACTCAGCGGCCACCGGGTCTCGAACGGTGACCCGGGTGGGCTTTGCCAACTGGGATGCCGCGGTCACCGCCGACCACACCGCCGTCTGGCTGAGCAGCTACCAGCCCGCCACCGACCCGTACTCGGGCCGCTCGCAGACCTTCACCGCGCACAAGGTCGACCTATCCGGGCACCCGCTCGGCACGCCGACACCGCTCCCATCCGGCTACGTACCCGCTGCCGATGCACTCGAACAGCCGCCCAGCACGCTGCTCCTGCGGGCGTGGACGAATCCCAACCGCACCGGCGCCGAGTACACGCTGTGGGACCCCGGCAGCGGCAGGATCACCGCCACATACGGCTCGGTGATAGCGGTGAGCGCCCACCAGATCGCCTGGACCGCCTCGTCGTGCACCGAGGCGAACTGCCCCCTACACCTCACCGACCCGAACACCGGCACCACCAGCACCCAGCCGCTCCCGCCTGGACAGATGCCCACACTCGGCAGCTACAGCCCGGACGGCCACCACCTGGCGCTGCTGCTCACCGCTCCTCCCGACCCCAGCGCCTCGGCCGTCGAGATCGCACTCCTGAACGAGGCGACACACCGGCTCACGGTGATCCCCGGCACCGACCTGGACATCATCCCCACGCTGACCTGGAGCACAGACGGCCGGTGGCTACTGATCACCAGCCTAGGTCGGCAACAGATCGGGCTCGTCAACCCACACACGCTCCGCCTGCAGGTGGCCACACTTCCCGACTGACCTCACGAGGCGTCGTTGCGCGACTGCGGCTTGGAACGCGCAAAGCCGCGGGCTGTACCCGGTGTGCAGGCGGAGGCGTTGCACGGCCTCGATGGCGGCCCAACGGACCAGTCGGGAGCCCTGCTTGGAGATGCGCCGGCGGTGCACGGTGGTGTCGGACTCGCGGTGCAGCGGGGTCAATCCAGCCCAGTTGGCCAGCTAAGGAGGTCCGGGAAACCGCGTGACTCCTTGCTCACGACGCCCAACACGGCGTCATCGACACCGGCCGTCCACACATCCGCCGATGTGTCCGCCACGTGCTGACCCACCGACACGACCACGCGCTGACAAACGACACCCCAGACTCCGCCGCTTGTCTGACCCGTGGCTAGATTGCCTGGCTCAGGCGGCGTCTTTCCGTGATGCTTCGGGGGTCGAGGCGGAGACCGAGCTCACGGGCGACCGCGAGGGCCTGTTCGTACTCCTCGCGGTAGATGCCCCGGGCGATCTCCGTGTACTGGCTGTTCTGGCCGACCCGACCAGCGACGTAGTACTGGGCCATCAGGTTCACATACGTGCCGGTGCCGAGCTGTTCGGCGACGAAGCGCAGGATCGCCGTTGTGTCCTCGACCAATCCGGGCATGATCAGGTGCCTGAGGATGAGGCCGCGTCGCGCCATGCCCCGCTTGTCCAGGACGAGATCGCCGACCTGGCGGTACATCTCGACGATCGTCGTGCGTGCGACGTCCGGGTAGTCGGCGCGCTTGAGATAACGACGCGCCGACTCGCTTGTCCACACCTTGAAGTCGGGCATGTAGACATCGACGATCCCGTCCAGCAGACGGAGGCTGTCGAGCGAGTCGTAGGCGCTCGTGTTGTAGACGATCGGCAGCTCGAGGCCCCGCGCGAACGCGCGTGGCAGCGCTTCAAGGATCTGCGGGACGACGTGCTCGGGCGTCACCCAGTTGATGTTGTGGCAGCCGGCCGCCTGTAGCTCGGTCATCATCTCGGCGAGCCGCTGAGGCGTGACCCGCTCGCCTCGCACCCGCCACGAGATGTCGTGGTTCTGGCAGAACACGCAGCGCAGGTTGCACCCGGAGAAAAAGATCGTCCCCGATCCGCGCCGGCCGCGAAGGCAGTCTTCCTCGCCGAAGTGCGGGAAGTAGGACGCGACGACCGCGTGTCGCCCGATCGCGCAAAGACCCGCTACGTCGGCTCGACGGTCGACCTTGCAGCCGCGTGGGCAAACCACACAACGCTCGCCCAGCAGGTGGTGCGCCTCGACCGCCCGCCGCTCGAGCTCGGCCCGCGAGAGCGCGACGGTCAACATGTCAAATGCAGCGCCACCGCGGTCTTCCGCGGATCGAGCGCGGCGTAGCGCCGCAGCGCGTCCTCGGTCGGCAGCACCTCCACGTCTATCCCGCGGGCGCGCAGCGCCTCCAGCGTGCCCGGATCGGGCCGCATACGCCCGTACGCGCCGGTGCCGACGAGCAGCCGCACGGGAAGCTCGTCGAGCACCGCGTCGAGATCCTCGAGCACGAGCCGGTGACCTTCCTTCGGCCACCAGCCGCGCACGACGCGCTTGGGCAGCACGATGACGTCGCGCGTCTCTTCACGATCGTCGATCGTCACGCGCCCGAAGCCGTAGCCGTCGATCTCGGCCATCGCCGCGATGGTAGCGCCGGTCGGAGCCGTTGCGCCGGGGCTCAGCGCCTAGCGAGGTCGTTGCGATGGGCCCAGGCGGCGATGTCTCCGTCCTCGATCGCCAGGGCGAGTAGTTCGGGGAAGGCGTCGGGGGTGCAGGCGAAGGCCGGCACGCCGCTGGCAGCGAGCGCTGCGGCGTTGTCGGTGTCGTAGATCGGTGCGCCGTCGTCGGAGAGGGCCAGCAGGGCGATGACCTTGACTCCGGACTCAAGCATCGCGGCGACCCGGGCGAGCATCTGTTCGCGGACGCCGCCCTCGAGGAGGTCGGAGATCAACACGAAGATCGTGTCACGGGGGCGGGTGATGAGGGTCTGGCAGTAGCCGATCGCCTTGTTGATGTCGGTACCGCCGCCGAGTTGCGTGCCGAACAGCACGTCGACCGGATCGTGCAGTTGATCGGTGAGATCGACGACTGCGGTGTCGAAGACAACCAGCGACGTGCGTAGCGCGCGGATGGACGCCAGCACAGCGCCGAAGACCGACGAGTAGACGACCGACGATGCCATGGAGCCGGACTGGTCGATGGCGAGGACGACGTCGCGGGCGACGATCTGCTGCCGGCGCCCGTAGCCGACGAGCCGCTCGGGGATGACGGTGCGGTGCTCGGGTGAGTAGTGCCGAAGATTCGCGGCGATCGTGCGGTTCCAGTCGACGTCGCGCAGCCTCGGCCGGCGGGAACGGGCGGCGCGATTGAGGGCGCCGGTGACGGCGGCCCGGGTGCGGTTGGCGATCCGGCGCTCGATCTCGGCCAGCACTGTGCCGATCACCTGCCGGGCGGTGGCTTTGGCATGTTCGGGCAGGAGCCGGTTGAGGCTGAGCAGCGTTCCGGCGAGATGGACGTCGGGCTCGACGGACGCAAGCATCTCCGGCTCGAGCAGCAGCTGCTTGAGGTTCAGCCGGTCGATCGCGTCGCGCTGCATCACCTGGACGACGCTGGACGGGAAGTAGGTGCGGATGTCGCCGAGCCATCGCGCGACGGACGGTGCCGACGCGCCTAGGCCGGCGCTTCGCGAACTGACGGGGCGGTGCGCTTCCGCGTCGTAGAGCGCGGCGAGTGCGGTATCGATCGCTTGGTCGGCTCTCTCGAGCAGCGGCGCGCCGTCGTTACTGGCGGGCCCTGACTGTGCCGCCGAGCCGAGGAGCAGCCGCCATCGGCGGAGCCGTTCGCGATCTGGCGCGGCGTTCACAAGCGAGCTCCGGCGAGGATCTGCGCGACGGTCTGGACCACGCCCGCCGCACGCTGCACATCGAGTTGATCAGCTTCCGGCTGGTACGGCACTCCGCCTGTCAGATGCTTGACCCGGTCGGCGATGTTGGTGAGCTCGGCGGTCGAGAACTCGCCGAACGTTCGCCGCAACAGCGGCAGCACGCTGACGAAGTCGTCCGCGCCGAGCGACATCACCCAGGCATCGAGCGCCGCCAGCAGCTGGTGATCGTGGACCAGAAGCAGACCGCTCCCGGCCAGGAAACCCTCGACCCAGGCGGCCTTGTCGGCCGAGACGACGCCGATCGAAAGGTGCGCCGCGAACCGGCGGGCCGCGTCCGCGTGTGAGATCACCCCGGCGTCGGTCAGCAGCCGGACGATGCGCCCGGCCAGCAGTCCGTGCAGGTCGCGGCGGTCGACCAGCCGGCCGAGCGTCTCGATCCAGCGCTCGCGGCTCTCTGCACCATGCGCCGTACGCGCGTGTACGGCCAGAGACCGGTGAACGGCGTCGATCGCGGCCCTTACCGCCGCGGATGCCTCGTCGGACAGGGCGGCCACGGCGGCCGGCAGGCCGGCACATATCCGAACCATCAGTGCGTCGACGACGGCGGACATCGAGGCGGTGTCCGTGCCTCGGACGTCTCCGTAACGGACTGCCCGGACCAGCGCGGGAATCGCGGCCATGAGTCGTACGACGTCGGCGTCCACGGCCGCCTTGGACTCGACGAGGGCGAGCACCTCCGGTAGCGCATCCGTGAGGTCCGCGAGCAACGCGTGCTCGACTGCCTCGGTCGCGGTGCGGAGCTCGGTCGCGGTGCGTGCCTCGTCCAGCAGCTTCGCGTTGGCCGCTTCGGCGATCGTGGTGCCCCACAGCGCGGCGTCGACAATCGCCACTGCCAGTTCAGGGCGCCACCGCAAGGTCCAGGTCTCCCGGAACGTGCCGGTGCCGCGGACGTCGTCCTCGCGGATCGTCCCCCAGCCGATGCCCAGGCCGGCAAGGCGATGGAGGAAGATCGACTTCGCCCGGTCGTGATCCTTGCGCAGGTCGAGGGTGGTCGGCTTATCGACGGGATCGATCTTGAGCCGGAGCGATCTTGCCCGCGCGCGCAGGTCTGCCTCGAGCGGAACGCTGGGCGCGTCAGCCGGCACGGCGCCGAGCAGCTCGCCGACAACCAGGTCGCGCTGCACGAAGGTGAGCGCAGCTTCGTTGCCCTCACACAGCACGGCCCGCGTCGCCTCGCTGACTTCGGCCAAGCCGGCGAGTGGGCGGCCGCGCAGCACCGCCAGTGCCTCGGCGAGCCGAGTGGCTTCAATGACGTGTGCGGACGAGACCGGCAGGTCATGGCTGCGGAGCACGCCGGCCACCTTCGTCAGCCAGCGCGCCACGACGTTGTCCGGCGCGGTGAACAGGTGGTGGTACCAGCCCGGGGACGTGACACCAGCGCCGTAACCGGATGCCGCGGCCAACCGCGAATGCGTCCAGGCGACCCAGCTGAGCGTCGTCCTTCGGCGTGGCAGGCCCCGCAGCACCGCGACGTCTGCCGAGGCCGGGCCAAGCGGCTCGGCCAGGGCGGGTGCGTGCCAGGCGCCGCAGACAACGGCCACGATGCCGCCGCTCTCCTTGAGGGCGGCGCGGATCGCCTGCCGCATGAATGCTTCCCGACGATCATCGCGGGCATCGGATGGCGTGACGTCGCGGAGTTCGGCCATCGCCTCGGTCAGCGCCTCGAACGGTGGCTCGCCGTCCAGGCGCGATTCGATGACGTCGTCCCACCACCGTTCGGGATCGTCGTAGCCGGCCGCGTGGGCCAGCATGCCGATCGGATCCTCGCGAAGCTCACGACCGGGCTTCGATTCCGGCTCGTCGAAGAACGCGCCGGAGGGGAGATCGCAGAATCGTGCTGGCACCTCGTGGTCGGCGGCCCAGCGCAGCGCCTGCCATTCCGGCGAGAACGACGCGAACGGCCAGAACGCCGACGTGCGCGGTTCCTTGGGGTCGTAGGCGAACAGCGCGAGAGGTGGTGTCATGTCCTGATGCCCGACAAACCGCAGCAGCTGGTCCGCGTCGCTCGGGCCCTCGATCAGGACGATCGCCGGCCGCAGCTCGTCTAGGGCCGCCACCACCGAGCGGGCCGAGCCGGGGCCGTGGTGGCGCACACCCAGCACCGCGGTACGGGTCAACCGCTCACCTCGCGGCACGCGCGGTAGAAGTCGCCCCAGCCGCGACGTTCCCGGACGACTGCCTCGAGGTATTCGGCCCACACCGCCGCGTCGGTGACCGGGTCCTTCACGATGGCGCCGACGATGCCGGCGGCAACGTCCGCCGGGCGCAGCACCCCGTCGCCGAAATGCGCCGCCAGCGCGATGCCGCTGGTGATCACCGAGATGGCCTCGGCGGGCGACATGGTTGCGGTCGGCGACTTGAGCGTCGTGCGGCCATCGGTGGTGACGCCCGAGCGCAGCTCACGGAAGACGGTCACGACCCGCCGGATCTCGTCGAGGGCGGACGGCACTTCGGGAAGCTCCAAGGCGCGACCGAGCGATTCGACGCGCCGCGCGACGATCGCCACCTCGTCCTCTTCACTCGCCGGCAGCGGCATGACGACGGTGTTGAACCGCCTGCGCAGCGCCGAGGACAGTTCGTTGATTCCGCGGTCGCGGTCGTTGGCCGTGGCGATGACGTTGAAGCCCTTCCTCGCCTGGACCTCGGTGCCCAGCTCCGGAATGGGAAGCGTCTTCTCGGAGAGGATGGTGATCAGCGCGTCCTGGATGTCGGACGGGATCCGGGTGAGCTCCTCGACGCGGGCGATGCGTCCTTCGCTCATCGCGGTCATGACCGGCGACGGGACCAGTGCCGCCCGCGTCGGGCCGTCGGCCAGCAGCCGCGCATAGTTCCACCCGTAGCGGATCGCCTCCTCCGCCGTGCCGGACGTGCCCTGCACGAGCAGCCTCGAATCCCCCGAGATGGCCGCGGCGAGATGCTCCGAGATCCACGTCTTCGCGGTACCCGGGACGCCGAGCAACAGCAGGGCACGGTCGGTGGCGAGGGTGGCCACGGCGACCTCGATCAGCCGCCTGGGCCCGACGTACTTCGGGGTGACGACCGTCCCATCCGCCGTCGTTGTGCCCAGGACGTAGTCAACGACGGCGTGCGGCGACAGCCGCCAGGACGGCGGGCGTGGTCGGTCATCGGCGGTGGCGAGCGCGGCGAGCTCGGCCGCATACGCCTGCTCGGCGTGCGGACGAAGCAGCGCGGATTCGATGATCGTCACTGCAGCTCCTCGTGGAATCGGCGGCGCAGTTCGATGATGTCCGCTGTCCGTCGCAGCGCACGCAGCCAGCCGGTGGTAAGCGGTGCTTCCTCGGCGAGTCGGCAAAGCGGCGCCGCGTGGTCGGTCGGGAGTGCACGCGCAACCGTGGCCAGCAGGGCACCGGTCGGGACGGATCGACCACCGCGCAGCTCACGCTCGAGATAGGCGAGGACGGCCTCCGCAAGCTGCGGAGCCCAGGGCGGTGGGCAGGACTGCACCTCGGCCGGTAGCCGGACGGCCTCGGCGCTCCGCTGGAGGAGAGCCACCACGCGCGCCTGGCGCTCGGTGTGCGGCAGCACGGCGGCGAGCTCGGCGTCGGACGGCCCGTGCTCACTCATGTCCAGGAGCGCGCGGGCCCACTCGGCGTTGCGCTGGCGCACGGCGGCGCGCCGCCAGGCAGCGTGCACGTCCGGCGCGAAGCCGTCCGCGATCGGCAGGGCGACGATGTCGCGCGGGGCGGCGCCGAGGATCTCGGTCCACAGCTCCAGCGGTGCCGCAGCGACGATCTGCATCAGCAGCCAGGTCTTCACGCCGGTTCGTGGCGTGTGGGGGCGCACGTGCAAGCCGTCGCGCCGTGCCGACTCGTCAAGCTCGTCCGGCAGCGTGACGACGAGTCGACGGCGGACGCCGCGCCGTTCGCGATGCAGGACTTCTGCGGCGCGTACGCGCGCCCGCGCCTGGTACGCCGAGCCGGGCAGCAACTGGAGCAGCCGTGCCGCGCGCCGCCGAACTTCAGCCATCCGGTCGTCCAGGGCCGCCTCGAGGAACGACTCGTCCGCTGCGGAAAGTCTGTCAGCGAGAACCGTGATCAGCTCGGCACGATCCTCACCCGTCTCGCGCATCCACCCCTCAGCGAGCAGCCCGCGCGCGGCATCAGGATCGCGCCGCCGGAGTTGGGCGAGCCAGCTGCGCCGTTCTGCGAACCGCCCGGTCTCCCAGGCATCGTCGGCCACTGGCACGACGCCGGAGTCGACGACGCGGAGCCACTCCGGCTGATGCGCAGCGAGCCAGCGTCCTCGTTCGCCCAGCGTGGCCGCGACGCCGTCGCGAAGTGCGGAGTTCGTGGCGGCGGCAGACAGCAGCGTCGGCAGGAGAGCGGGTGGCGCACGGAAGCCGGCGTGTGCTGCGGCGCTGAGAAGGTCAGCCAGCAGCTCAGCCGGCCCGGTCCGCAACAGGTCCGCGACGATGAGACTGGCGAGGGGTGGCAACTCGGGGACGCCGTCAGAAGGCGCCGGAGCCGGGCGCGGGATCGGCGTAGCGAAAAGCCGACCGGCGCGCTGGGCCGCGTCGAGTAGCGCGACCGCGTCGAGCAGGCACATCGCCGGGTCCGCGTCGAAGACGGTGCTGTGCTCGCCCGCCGGCTGCGGCAGCCGAGTGACCGATAGCGGACGCTGGGCGATGCCGACCGTCGCGGCCGCCACGAGTTCGTCGTAGGTGGTCACAGCGGCACCGCCGTTTCGCGGTGCCACACCGTCGATGGGCGGAATCCGTCGGCCGACCATTCGCCCGCGGCGGTGACCGGGGCGCCCCCTGAGACGGCCGCGAGGATCCATGGGTCGATGCCACCGGTCTGCAGCGGCACCGATGCTCCGGTCTCGTCGGCGAATCGCCACCTCGGTTCACAGGGCACCGGGACACCGCACAGCACCGTCGGCCACTCCGGAAGCCACGGGTCGAGGGCCAGCACGGTGGCCCACTCGTCGAACAGTTCGCTGAGGCGGCGCCGCGGCTGCGGCGGCGGACCGGCAACCGGTTCGCCGTGCCGAGCCCCGACCGCAACCCGCAACGGCGGACGGCCGGGGTAGTAGTGCAGCTCGGCATCCAGCGCCGTCCCGGCCTCGAACGCGGCGTCGAGGTCGCCGCCGAACTGGCCTTGCGGGTCGAACGCGAGGACGAGCGCCCACCGGCCAGTCTTGTCGCCGCGCAGATACGTGCGGCGAGCCGGAATAGCCGCGTCCGCAATGTCTCGGACGCTGACGACAAGCCACTGATCTCGCACTGCCGGCTCGGCTAGAACCGCTTCCCGGCTGACCGAATAGCCGACGTAGTTGCGGACCGTCGCCGCGAGGTCGGGCGGCAGCGTGTCGAGTTGCGTGTGCGCCCGAGCGAGCAGATGAACACGCGCATAGCCAGCGAGGAGGCGCTGCGGCCAGCCCTCGCCCGACGCCGGTACCGCGCTGAGTCGCCGCAGCGTCGCCGCCACACCCGGAGCCTGGGCGTCCACCATCCGGGCGGCCGCCGGCTCGGCGTGCCAGTAGGTGCCGGACACCCCTGACAGTCCGCTCCGAACCTGGTCGCAGAGCCACAGTTCCAGCTCGGCCAGACCGACCGTTACGCGCTCACGACGCCGCGCGGCGCGCCTGGCCGCCGCCTCCTCGTCCCGCTCGCCTCTCGGTCGCGCAGCCGTCGCCGCTGCTCGTTCCGCCCGAGCCTGCTGCCAAGCGACGGCATAGTCGGCCGGCTCGTCGGCGTCCGGCACGTCGCCACTGGACCAGAGCAGCAGCAACCCCAGCGCGTGCTTGCACGGGAACTTCCGCGACGGACAGGAACACCCGTAGGCCGGAACGCCCGGCTCAACCACCGTCTCGTAACGCAACGTTCCGGAACCGACATAGCGGCCCCAGACGAGTCCGCTCACGCAACCAGCGCCCATCCACACGACCGCCGCAGCCACCTTCCTGGCCGCAGCCGCCGACGCAGCGTCCGGCGCAAGCGCCAGCACCTGATCAACGCTCCACCGCGCCGGCACAGCATTTACCGTAACCGGCGACTCTGACCGGCACGTTCATCGAACAGAACATCGAGCGCCCACGCGACGAACACGGCGTCAGCCGACGGGCGTTTCGGCAGTTGCGCGCGCCGGTCTTAGGCCGATCCGTACCTCGACCACGCCGGCCGCGGGCGGGCTGGTTGTCATCGGGCCGAGTCGGCCCAGCAGCCGCAGGATGGCGTCGTTCGACGCGAGAGAGCCCTATCAGGCAGTGGATGCCGGCTGCCGTGAGGGCCTCGTGGTCGCGGTGGTCAACCTGGGCGAGCTGCGAGAGAAGCTGGTCACTCAGCGCTGTGACGCTGGCGAGGAAAACGCGCATGCCGGGTCTCGGGCCAACGCTTCGAACCAGGGACGGTTGATCGTGCACACGGGAGTCGGGTGCAGACTCGTAGGTAGCGCTCGCGAAAATTGGGGTGATTGGCATGTCGACGGAGCGTGGTCGTTCGACGGAGTTTCTTCCGCTGCTGTCTCGGGGAAAGCACCGCAGACCCCGCAACGGTGCATGCGTCATGGAGTATGCGTCCTATCTGGCTGGCGAGAAGTGGAGCGACCATCCGGCGTGCACGCACCCACTGCTCGGCGAGCTCGCGCGGCAGGTCAACGACTTCAGCTCTGATGAGGCTCGACAGGCACTGGTTGCACTCGTTCCCGACATGATTGGTTTAACCGGGGAGGATCTGCGCATCGACCTTGCCATCTCGCTGCGGGCCGCACGGACCGCGCTGCCCGTCGCGGCGGCAGAGCGGCAGCAGATCATGGCTGTCGCCGTCCTGACGTGCGAGCGGTTGCGGGCCGAGGTGGACGGCTGTCCCGGTGCGCCGCTGAGCCAGGAGAGTGGTGACGCACTCGCCGCCGCTCCTGCGGCCGCCACCTGGGCAACCCGGTACACGCGCAATCTCCACATGTCGCAAAGGGCATTCCGTCGGCATGCGGCGCCTACCACCGTCCGCTATGCCGTGCAGGGCATCGCCCGCGCCTGCATACCCAACCCGGACTCGCTGCTGCGCGACCTGCTGCTCGGGGCAATCGGGGACTGCAGCACCTTGCGGACCCCAGAGCGGCGGCGCCGTCCCGCTCAAGGTGGTCTGGCGGCCGCGACCGGCTCGCCGAGTGCGACCAAGGCGGCGGCCACGGTGTCGGGGCAGATCAGCGTGTAGGACTCGTCGAAGATCAGCACCGGAAGAGGACTCGAGATTGACGTTTGCCTTTGAAAAGCCTGCGGAGTGTGGCTGCACCGGTGGCGGGCACGTTCTGCAGCCGGTACGGTCCATGCGTCCCGCTCGACGTATTCGATCTCGGCCCCTACCGCCGCGCCGCGTCAGATGCGCCAGAAGCTGCTCCTGTCCGTGCGGACGTGCTGCCCGGCACCGTCGCAGGATTGACCTGTCAGCCGCTCTGGCCGGCGAGGTGGATGTGGGCAGTTCGCAGCGATGGCCGGAGACGGCCGAGGAGTTGATCGCTGCCCAAGTCAGAGCAGCTAGGAAGGGCATGCCTGAGCTGTGCGCGCAGATCGTAGAAGCTCGACCCTGGCGGCCCCAGACGGCCGCTAGTCGCTGCGCCGGACCGTGAACCGCAGGTCGGTGACCTGGCCAGAGCTCGCAACGACGGTACGTTCGAGTGCGACCGGGCCGAAGTCCAGCGTGTCGATGAGCCGGACGCCGCCGCCCAGCAAGACCGGCACCAGGTGGATCACAATCTCATCGAGCAGGCCAGCACGAAGGCACTGCACCGCAAGGTTGGCCCCAAAGACAACGACGTCCTTGCCAGCTGCTGCATTCGTGGCCGTCGCGACAGCATCGACCAGATCCCCCGAAAGGAAGGTGATCGCGGCATGATGATCAGCATCGGGCGGCTGGTGCGAGAGCACGAACACCGGGCCCGTCCACTGACCCCCATAGATCCCGTCGTAACCGTCGAACTTGCGAACCGCGACGTCGTACCAGCGGCGACCGCCGAGAATCGCTCCCGCATTCTGCAGCACATCGTCCGCGACAGTGCTCTTCTGCACCTCGATGTCGCGGGTGTTCTCACCACCATCGCTCCACTGGGCAACCACCCAGTCCATCGAGTCATCCGGCCCCGCAATGAAGCCGTCCAACGACATCGTCACGTGCCAGATAACGGTTGTCATCGGTCGCCCTCTCTGCGCTCCAATGATCCCTGAGTTTCTGATCTTTCCTGGTCGCCTCTTGGCGCGAATCCACCGGAAATCCCCGACTCGCCCGGACCACGACTCTCAACGAACGTTGGACCATGGCCACGAGCTGGTCCAGGCAGATGACCGGCACTTCACCGGCAGCTACGGTGCCGATCGTTGAACCGTCCGAGGCAGTCCGCAAGGGTCGCCGGTCCGTGCCACTCAGCGATCGCGCAGCGGAGAACCTCGCTCGTAGACCGTATGCGTTGCCCCGGACGCCAGTCCGGACCGTGCGCACGTACGCCACGGACGCAGACGAACCACGGTTAGTGTGCGCAAATCCAGGTCGCCCATACGGCTACAACCGCCGGAACACGGGACCTCCTTCAGTAGTCCCCGTGATCTTGAGCCAAGTCAGGATCGGCGGCATGGATCCGGCGCACTGGCGTCCGTGCGACGTCGCTGCGCTGCGCATTGCCTCGGCGTGGGTGTGCTTCGCACGCGACGCCTCGGGCCCGGGTGCGGCGGGTGATCCGGCGTGGGCGGCCGCGCTCATGATGCGCGGGCAGCGGATCATCGAGCACGCGGTGGTGTACGGGGCAGCCGCCGCCGGCTACATCCCAGGCCTTCTCGGGCTGCGAATCGGGCCGCTGCTCTGCGAGGCGGTCGGCCGCCTGGCGCGCTCCTGGGACGTGCTGCTCGTCGACGCGACCGGTCGCGACCACCCACGGCGCGCCGGGCTTGCCCTGCACCTGGGCGCGGTGCTCGAACAACCCACCGTGGGCGTCACCAACCGGGCACTGGTTGCCGACGGCGCCTGGCCTGAGGACACGACGGGCGCCGCCGCGCCGCTGCTGCTCGACGGCGAGACCGTTGGTTTCTGGCTGCGGTCCCGCGCCGGCACCCGGCCGATCGCGGTGCACGCCGCTTGGCGAACCGACCCCAACACCGCCCTCACCGTCGTCATGGCGTGCACGGGCCGAATGCGGACCCCTTTTCCGCTGCGGCAGGCACGCCGAATCGCGCGACAAGCCCGGGCGGGCACCTGATCAGGTCGAGCGGCATGACGTCAACGGCCGGGCACGTCGTGCGCTAGGTCGTAGGAGAGGTCGCCGTCGTCGTCGGGAGTGCCGGTGGCCACGCTGATCCGCTGCTGTACAGGTTCGGGGCCGGTATTTCCGGAGCGGCTGGTCTCCTCGTGCGCGAGGTCGTATTCAAGGTCCGGGCCGGATTGGCGACTCGGGTAGCCGTCCGCCTGTTGGTCACTCACGGCTCGCTCCCTGGGATCGTGGCCTCCAGTATGAGCACGTCCGCGCCGGATCGGCTGACCTCCTGCGGCGTGGACCGGCGTCGGCATTTTTGCATTCAGTGCGGTCGTCATTGCGGGACGGGTACCGCCGGGCACATGGTTACCGCATGGGGTTCGCATTGCACAGTTCAGCCTTCGAGGATGGCGCGCCGATCCCGCGGGCGTATTGCCACGACCGCGGCGACATGTCCCCACCGCTGTCGTGGGACGGGGTGCCCGACCAGGCGGTGGAGTTGGTCCTGCTCGTCGACGACCCGGACGCGCCAGTGCGGGGAAGCTACGTGCACTGGGTGATGTTCGGTCTGGACCCGACCCGGCGAGGCTTGGCCAAAGGTGAAATCCCACCCGAAGCCTCGAGCGGCGTGAACGGGTTCGGCACGGCCGGATATCTCGGCCCCGCGCCGCCGCACGGCGACCGGGCGCATCGCTACGTGTTCCGCCTCCTCGCAGTCGATCACGTGATACGGCTCGGTGCATTGCCGTCCTACGCCGACGTCGCCGCCGCCACCGACGGTCATGTGCTTGCCGAGGCACGCCTAATCGGCACCTATCAGCGTTAGCCGCCGGTGATCGTGATCAGCCCGGCGGACCGGTGTCCCTCGGGGCACGGCGACACGTGCTGCTCGCCGCCGCGGCGGTCAGCCGGGCTGGAGCCAGTCCTCGATTGGCGGCGCGCTGGCCTGCGCGGCACGCAACCACGCATCGAGGGCGTCGATGAGCGGTCCGGGATTGCGGCGAGAACGCGGGAAGGTGCGGCTACTGGTGAACAGCAGCAGCGCGACCTGGTGACGCAGTTCCTCGGCCCGACGCAGCAGCGGAGCGAAGTCCTTGACATTCTCGGTGACGATGCGCCGATCATGCTCGCCCGCCCACCGAAACAGTTCCTCATCGGTGAGCGCGCGAAGCTCATCCTGTTCAGCGACGGCGATCACGTCGTGGCCACGGTCGCGCAACGTGGCGGCGACGACGGGAGCATGCATCTCATCCAGCAGCAGCGCCAGGCTCACGCAAGCAGCCGCCGCTCGACCTGCCACGCGTGCTCGGCCTCACCCGAGACGCGCTCGGCTTCGGCGATCTCGGCGTCGATCTCCTCCGGGTAGGCGGCGTAGTAGTGCATCGCCACGCGCACCTTCGCCTCCGGCAGGGCGAGCACCTCCCCCGCCGCAGCCACCGCCTGCTCGCCGCGCTCGTCGATCTCGCGAAGCACCTTGACCACCTCCCACACGTCCGGCCCGAACGCCAGCGCGGCGCGGCGCCCGCTCGGGCCGTCCTTGAAGATCACCCCGGGGTGGTCGGCCATGCGCAGACCCTCATCGACCAGACGCTGCGCCAATCCGGACGGCGTCGCCCCCGGGCTGGACTGCGCCCGGCGGCGCAGCCGCTCGAGAAGCCGCCTGTCGAACCGAATAGACAGTGGACTGCTCATGTAGCGCAGTATAGCTAATGCGCTACAGCGGGGAGTCCTAACCCAGCTGAAGGAAGCATGGAGAGGGTCGCGGATGAGGTGGGCTCCGTGAACTCGTGCTTGCCCATCAGAGGTTGCCGCTAGGTACCACCGACAACTCTCCGAGGTCGTGATTCGGGACCGTTGGCGCTTCAGCGTTTTCGAGCGCAACAGTGCCCGTCAAAGTAATAGTGCTGCGACCCGCCGCACCGCTCATGACCAGCCTCCGCGGTTCGTGCCCGACGAACGCGGCGAATTGAAGAACGTTGTTGTATTTCGTTCCATTTGAAACGACTCGGTGCGGAGGCTGGACCTTTGGCCCTGACGCCAGTCCTGCGGCGTAATTAGCGTCGAGCGTATGGAGAAGGCTGAGCTCCAAACCTTGGTCCGCGGCGTCGTCGACGATCCGGCGCTGACTTATCGCCAGCGTGTCCAGAAGCTCGCCACACTGGCCGAGAACGCGGTGGATCCGCCGCCGGTCTCGGACGAGTGCGCGCAGGCCCTCGACAAGCGGGTCATCTGCGACATGTACGAGGGCAACCCGCCGTACCGCCCGCGCTACGTGGTACCGGACTACATCGTGGCGCTGCGCAACGGCTCGGCGTTCCTGGAACTGCCGCCAGCCCGCGACCTGGACGAAGCGCTGGCCTTCCTGCTCATCCTCTGCACCCATGTGCCGTCCATCACCGGCTACCCGGTGTACCTCGGCGACTTGGACACGCTGCTCGCGCCGTACATCGAAGGTGTGAGCGACGCGGATCTCTACCGCCGACTGCGGTTGTTCTGGATCAGCCTGGACAGGATGTTCCCGGACGCGTTCACGCACACCGACCTCGGCCCGGACGACAGCCGGGTGGGACGGACGATCCTGCGTCTCGAGCGGGAACTGCTGCAGGTCGCGCCTAACCTGACGCTGCGTGTGGACCCTGAGCGCACGCCGGACAGCTACCTGCTGGACGCCGTCCAGACCGTGTTCGCGTGCGGCAAACCGCACTTCGTATCGCACCGGTTGATGACGCACGACCTCGGCGAGCGGTACGCCGCCGTGAGCTGCTACAACTCGCTCAAGATCGGCGGCGGATCGCACACCCTCGTGCGGTTGAACCTCAAGGAGGCCGTGCTGCGGCACGACAGTGGGGCGGTCTCGTTCCTGACCCGGACGCTGCCGAAGTACGTCGAGCTCGCCGCGGAACTGGCCGAGTCGCGGATCAGGTACCTCGTCGAGCAGGCGAGGTTCTACGAACACAACTGGCTCACCCATGAGGGACTCATCTCGCTCGACAACTTCGCCGCCATGTTCGGTCTGTTCGGGCTCGCCGAAGGCGTGGACCTGCTCATCGAGCGCGAAGGTCGGCCAGACGCACGCTATGGCCACGACAAGGCTGCGAACGAACTCTCGTATCGCCTCGTTGAACGCGTCGTGCACCTTGTGGCAGCGCGCCCGATGCCCTACTGCGCAGGCAACGACGGCCGCTGCTTCCTGCACTCGCAGCCCGGCATCGACCTCGACCAGAACGTCACGGCCGGCACGCGCATCCCGATCGGCACCGAGCCGTCACTGCCGGATCACCTGATGACCGTCGCGCCGCACCACAAGTGGTTCGCCGCTGGCGTCAGCGACGTGCTCGCCTTCGACGACACCGCCAAGCGCAACCCGCAAGCCATTGTCGACGTGATCCGCGGCGCGTTCCGGGCCGGCATGCGCGACTTCACCTTTAACCTCGACGGCAACGACTTCATTCGCATCACCGGATACCTCGTTCGCAAGTCGGATCTGGCCAAGCTCGCCGATGAGGGTGCCCGCCATCAGAGCACCTTGCTCGCCGCCGGCTCGGTCGCGAACAACCATGTCGACGCCCGGACGCCGAAGCGGGTGATCAGCGGTGAAAGCGCCGCAGGGCCTGCTGGCTGACGTCGTCCGGTTTTCCTGGGTGGACGGCCCGGGCAACCGGTTCGTCGTGTTCCTACAGGGCTGCAACCTCAACTGCCTCGCGTGCCACAATCCGCAAACGATCCCGCGGCATACGCCACGGGCGCGCCTGGTGGAGGTGGACGAGGTCCTCGACGAGGTGCGGCCGTTAGCGCCATATCTCGCTGGCATGACGGTCTCCGGCGGCGAGGCGACCCTGCAGGCGGAGTTCGTCCGAGCGATGTTCACCACGCTGCGTGCCGACCCGGATCTGGCGGGCCTGACCCGGTTCATCGACAGCAACGGCGCGGCGCCGGCAGCCGCATGGACGTCGCTGCTTCCGGTGACCGACGGCGTCATGCTCGACTTGAAGGCACTCGACCCGGCGCTGCACGAGCACCTCACCGGCTCGTGCAACGCGCAAGTGCTGGACGCGATCCGGCAGGTTGCCGCCGCCGGCAAGCTCTATGAGGTGCGGCTGCTGCTCATCCCCGGCATCAATGATGACCATCCGACGCTCACCCAGACCGTGGACTGGCTGCTCGACCTCGACCCGCAGATGCGGATCAAGGTCATCGGCTTCCGGCAGCACGGGGTGCGCGCCGAAGCGCGGCACTGGCCGGAGCCAGATGCGCACCGCCTCGACCGGTACCGCACCCAGCTCGTCGACCTCGGCGTGCGCGAGTTAGAGGTCCGCTAGGGCGAGTTTCTGAAGTCATCGCAGCCAGATGATGATCGCGGCGAGCACCAGGCCGGCGCGGTAGACGAGCGCGCGAGTTTGTCGTATCGCGTCGCCAGTGCGTAGTAGGCGATCTGGGCGCGACCTCACAGCTGCTTCGAGGCGGACGCGGCCAGCTGGCCTGTCGTAAACCTGCGACTTTGCCGATACGGAGAACGTGCGGCGCTACCAAGGTGGTCGGAAACGAATGTTCTCAGCGGTGGAGACCCCAACTTTGCTGCCCTCGGTCAGCGCCATCGACGAGCAGATCGCCAAAGCCGAGAAGGCCGCCGCCGGCACAGCTTTCGTGGGGCCGCCGCTATTGGCGGTCCCGAGCTGTCCGTACAGGCCGCCTTCACCGGGCACTTATGCGGGCGGGGTATACGGGCATTGCCTGGCGCGTAAGGGATGGTTGCGGACCCGGCCAGCGCGTGCCCGGTCAGGGTTCCGCTTGTGGAACGCCGCCGTGCACATGCAAGGTTGCAGTGTGGGAAGCGAGTTACCGCCCTTGACGGTCGACGACACCGCCGCCTGGCGAGCGTGGCTCCGGGAACATCACAGTGATCACAGCGGTGTGTGGCTGACTCTCGCGAAGAAGGGCGCGACCGAGCCCACGAGCCTCACCTATGACCAGGCGCTGGAGGAGGCGCTGTGCCACGGCTGGATCGACGGGCAGGTCCGCGGTGGCGACGAGCGCAGCTACCGGCAGCGCTTCACGCCACGCGGCCCGCGCAGCGGGTGGTCGAAGCGCAACGCCGCGATCGCCGAGCGGTTGATCACTGAGGGGCGCATGCATGTGTCCGGCCTAGCCGCGATCGAGCGGGCCAAGGCCGACGGCCGTTGGGAGGCCGCGTACGCCGGCCCGGCGAGCATCGCGGTACCGCCCGATCTCGCCGCGGCCCTCGCCGCGAATCCTGACGCGCGGGAGATGTTCAAGACCCTCAGCGGCCAGAACCGCTACGCCGTTTTGTATCGCATCGAGACCGCCAAGCGGGCCGAGACCCGTCGCCGGCGGATCGAGCAGTTCGTCTCCATGCTCGAACAGGAAGAAACCATCTACCCCCAACGCCGCCAGCCACCAAGGTGATCACGACAGAGGCGCAACGCTGGAGCCTTGGTCGCCTTCATTCGAATCCGGACTCTCGCACAGAGGATCCCCTTGCGGGCGGCGGACCAGCGCCCTGCGGCGGCCGGGTTATGCCTAGTTTCCGCGCTCACACACATCACGCGTCGCCGCCACCGCGAAGGGTGGCCCCATGGTGGCCACCCTCCCCCGTCCGGTTCCTACGTAGCGCCGCTCCGCCGGCAGCGAATCAACAGCGCGCAGTTCGCTGCGCGGAGAACGAGAACATGCGGTACCACCAACGCATGGCACGGCGTCCTACCGACCGTGATCGGCATTGAGGTCACCGCCGGCTCTGGCTCTACTGGCCTGGCAGAGTCTGCCCGCGACATCGCAGACGGCAGCGTCGCTGCGCCCAGCGGGCAGGTCTCACCCACTGGTGCGACCGACACTGACAGTCTGCGGATTCCATGTCGAACCGGAGATGATTTCGACGACCAGCGACGAGCCCGCGCCGAGCGCCAGACGCTGTGGTGTCGATGGCTTACCCGGTGCAGCTCGCGTGACATGGAACGTGACATGAAATGCCGCCTGCCAGAGTGATTCGGGGCCGCTGGCGACGCGAATACCCAAGTAAAATAGGCCAAAGATGCTCGCGGCGAAGGCAGAAGATCGACCCGTAGGTTGAGGGTTCGAGTCCCTCGGGGCCCACCATATAAGGGGATTCTAGTCCGCGCCCGTGGGTGCGAACCAGAAACGAACCATAAACGAACCACTTACTCACTCGCGGCTAAGAGCGGCTCGAGCGCGCGGGAGAAGTTGATCGTGGTGAGCGCACGCCGGCCGAGGTAGTAGTCCATCGTGGTTGACGGTCGGCTGTGCCCGAGCTGGTTGGCGATATGGCGGATGCCGTAGCCCTCGTCGTCGAGGCGAGATGCGACGGTCTTGCGGAAGACGTCGCTGCTCACCCACGGGTAGCCGCCACGGTCAAGGGCCTGGCGCAGGTCGGCCTGGGTGTTGGACGGGTCGCGGATCAGCCCGGGGGAGGTGAAGTTGACCCCAGCCGGTCCTGGCGGGTGGCCGTTAAGCGGGCGCCGCCTGAGCATACGCAGGAGATGTGGCGGCAAGTGCAAGATCCGTTCGGATCGGGCGGTCTTGGTCCGTGGCTGGATCTCCAGCCCGACGCCGTCGACGCGGACCACGGTGGCGTTGATGTGCACGGTGCCGGCCTTGAGGTCCAGAACTGCTTCACGGATTGCGCAAGCTTCGCCGATGCGCACGCCGGTGCCCAGCATGAACTCCACGAAGTCGGGCAGGTCCAGCCGGAGGGCGGTCGGATCGGCGCGCAGCCGTGCCAGCACCTCGGCGGCCTCGCCAACGGTGAGCGCTCGGACCCGTTTGCGCGGGCAGGCGATCGGGCGGGTGTCGCGCACCGGGTTGACTGGCAGCGCACCGTGGCGCACGGCGCAGTGGCCCAGACTCGACAGGGCTCGGCGTGCGGGCCGCGCGGGCTGCGGCCCATGCTGGGATCGGATCGACGCCAGCGCGCGTTCGATGACCGTGACGGTGAGCTCACCGATGCACAGCGACCCGAGCGTGGGAATCAGGTAGCAGCGGGCCGCAGCCTGGTACAGCTGCCGAGTGCTGGCGGCCAGCTCGGACCGCGCCAGCTCGCTCAGCCAGACCTGCGTGGCCGAGGTGAGCCGGGTGTGGGCGGCCAGTACTCCGTCGTTCTGGCAGGCCTGCTCGCGTACCGCGACCATTAACCTTGCATCGGCCTCTGCTTCGCTGCCACCCCAACGCGTGATTGCCCGCAGCACGCCATCAGCGCCACGGACCCTTGTACGGGCCCGAACTCGCCCCAACCCGGCATGATGAAAGTCGATCCGGCCGTGCATTCCGACCGGCAGCGGTGGACGCCCGATTCACGGCAAGGTACCGCTGTAGAGAACTGTGGATGGGTGGAAATTCGCTGAGTGGTCCTGTCCCTGCCTCGCGGCAAGTCGCCGGATCGGTGATCCGCCGCATAAAGGATCGGGTTCGCCGCGGAGCCGCTGCCGTCGATGGGTCTCGGGTGCATAGCGTGGCCGACGTGCGCGGCGGGTGGAATGCGCGAGGCGGTGCCGACGGGAGCGACGCGGTTGCGCTGTACGCCGAATTGGACCGACTTCGGGCCGAGAACGCTCGGTTGCAGCGGCTGCTCGATCTGCGCCCCGGTGAGGCGCGGCTGCCAGGTCCGACGCAGACCGGCATCTTCGACGCACCGCCGGGTTCGGTGGACAACGGGTCGTCGTCGGAGAAGAAGGTCGCCTTCTACCGAGCGTTGTTCGCCGCGCGCGCGGACGTGTACGCGGTCCGGTGGGAGAACCGGCGCACGGGCAGGTCGGGCTGGATGCCCGCCGTTCGTGGCCGTTGGCACAAGGATGCCGCGCGCCGCGACTACCTGCCGCTGACTGACGACGTGGTTGTGGCGCACCTGTCGGGGGGGACGGAGATCGGGCTGTACCCGTTGCTGGACGGGGACCTCTGCTGGTGGCTGGCCGCCGACTTCGACGGACGGACGGCGATGCTGGATGCCCTGGCCTACCTGAAGGCAGCCCACGCGGCGGGGGTGGCCACTGGGTTGGAGGTCTCTCGCTCGGGCACGGGCGCGCATGTGTGGATCTTCTTCAGCACAGCGGTGCCGGCCAGCACCGCCCGCCAGATCGGGACCGGGCTACTCCGCGAGGCAATGTCCATCCGCGGCCACATGAGTCTGACGAGCTATGACCGGCTGTTCCCGTCGCAGGACGTGCTGCCTGCCACCGGCAGTATCGGCAACCTGATCGCTGCGCCGCTGCATCGCCACCACCGCGATCACGGGGCGACGGTGTTCCTCGACGTCGCCACACTGGAACCGTTCGCCGACCAGTGGGCGTATCTGTCCAGCCTGCCTCGCCTGACCCCGCGAGAGGCAAAGCGGCTCGTCGGGCGATTCGGCCGCGTCGCCGTCGGCGCCGAGGTAACCCGGCTCGCGGAGCCGACCGCGACCCGCACCGTCCCACAGATCCCGCCCATCGTGCACGTTCGCCTGGGCGCCGGCGTCACTGTTCACGGCGCAGACCTCACACCGGCACTGGCCGCGACCCTCAAGCATGCCGCCTCGATGCCAAACCCGGTGTTCTACGAACGGCAGCGCCTACGTGCCTCCACATGGAACGTGCCCCGGTTCCTCGTCAACTATGACGAAACCCTCGACGGCAGCCTCGTACTACCCCGCGGGTTGCTCGACCGGCTCGGCGACGTGGCAATGCAGGCAGGAAGCCGATTGGAGATCATCGACGAACGCAGCACCGGAACAGACAGAGAGTACGAGTCGGCGGCGATCCTCGAACCCGCGCAGCAGGCCGCCGTCGACGCCCTGGCAGGACACGACCTCGGCGTTCTCGTCGCACCGCCCCGGTGCCGGAAAGACGGTCATCGCCTGCGCGCTCATCGCGCGGCACGCAACCACAACCTTGGTGCTCGTCGACCGGAAAGCCCTGGCCGACCAGTGGCGCAGCCGGCTCGCCGAACACCTTGGAGTCAACGCCGGGCAGCTCGGCGGCGGACGCAGGAAGACCCGCGGCACCGTCGATGTCGCCATGCTGCAATCGCTGGTCCGCCACGACGACATCCGCGCGTTAACGGCTGGCTACGGGCTTGTCGTCGTCGACGAATGCCACCACGTACCCGCCGCAGCATTCGAGCGTGCGGTCAAGCAGATCCCGGCCCGACGCTGGATCGGCCTGACCGCGACCCCGTACCGGCGCGACCAACTCGACGATCTCATCGGGCTGCAGCTCGGGCCGGCCCGATACACGATGAGGCCCCCGGAACCTGGCACGCTGACCAGCCGATCCACCGAGCTCGCCCCACCGCACCCCGTCTTGCAGGTCCACTCAACCGCGTTCACCTACAACGGCAGCATCGAGCCGTCCGCGCCGGGCGGCATGCCGGCCGTCTACCGCGACCTTGCCGCGGACGAGGACCGCAACCGGCAGATCGTCGACGACGTCCTCGACGCACTCGCCCGCGGCCGCAACTGCCTCGTCTTGACCCGATGGACTACCCATCTCGAACGCCTCGACGCCGCGCTCCGCGAACACGGGCACGATCCGGTCTTGCTGCGCGGCGGAATGGGCGCCAGAGCGCGAGCCGCCGCCCTAGCCAGGCTCACCAAACCGTCCGAAGGACAACCGCTGCTGGCGGTTGCAACCGCCTCCTACATCGGCGAAGGCTTCGACTGCCCCGCGCTGGACACCCTCTTCCTCACCGCACCCATCGCCTTCAAAGCCCCGCTCGAGCAGTACGTCGGGCGCATCCTGCGAGCACATCCAGGCAAGGAGACGGCGGAGGTCCACGACTACCACGACGCCCGCACCGGCGTGCTCGCCTCATCGTTAGCGAAGCGCGCGCCCGGCTACGTTCGTCTCGGCTTCCCCGACCCCCGACGGCGGTAGGCCACGCCACGTCGAGGCGTTGACACTCCTCCCCGACTAGATAGCCGCCGCGCGTGGCAGCACGTCGGCCTAAGCTGCTCCCAGGCGGCCTGCGAGGCGGTCGCGCAGACCGGTCGCTCTTGCGGCTCGCCTGTTGACGCTGGCGAGGACGGCCTCTTGCGAGCCGATCAGGCGGACGAGCTTCGATGCGCGGGTGATCGCGGTGTAGAAGGTCTGGCGGGTCGCGAGGGGCGAGGTTGCTGGGGGGAGTAGCACGGTGACTTCCTCGAATTGGCTTCCTTGCGCGCGATGCACGGTTATCACGTGCATCGGGCGGACCTCGGACAACCGCACTAGCGGCAGGATGACCGGCTCGCCGCCGCGGCGAAAGGCGGCGGCAAGTTCATCGCCTTGGTTTATGACGACGCCGGTGTCGCCGTTGTAAAGGCTGTTCTCGTAGTCGTTTGACGTCACGAGCAGCGGCTGCCCGGCGTATCGCCCGTCGAGGCGCGGCGTCAGCAATGGATCGTCCGCGGCCAGCCAGCGTTCGATGGCGTCGCTCCAGTGCCGCACCCCGCGCGGCCCGGCGCGGTGTGCGCAGAGCATGCGATGACGTTCCAGTGCATCGAGCGCATGCTCGACGTCTCCCGATCGGGCCGCGTCGATGACCGCCTTCTCGTGCACGAGTTGTCCGCGCAGGGCCTCCAGTGCGGCACCGGACACTGGTTCGTCGTCGGGCGTCAGGTGGAACGCTATGCCGTCTGGTGGATCGGTCAACAGGGCGAGTGTCTCATCGGCGCGGCCAGCCCGGACGTGCTCTGCCAGATGGGCAATCGGTCCGCCGGCCCCGAAGCGGTGCACGGTCCGCAGCAGTGCTACTGATTCCCGAAGCGCCGCTGCGGGTGTGCTCTGGCGCACGGGACAGTCCAGGCCAGGGATCGCTTCCTGGAGCATGGCGCGAAAGGACTCGGTGCGGCGGCCCACGTCGTCGTGTTCCACGAGATCACCGAGCACGGCACCGGCTTCGACGGAGGCGAGTTGATCGGGGTCGCCGACGAGAACGAGGCGAGCCGGCGGGGCAAGCGCCTCGAGAAGCCGTGCCATCAGGGTCAACGACACCATCGAGGCCTCGTCGACGATCACCACGTCGAACGGCAGTCGGTTCTCCCGGTCGTGGCGGAAGCGGCTGGCGACGCCCGGGCGCCGGCCGAGCAGGCGGTGCAGCGTGGAGGCGGACATGCCCGCGAGCTGCCCGCGGTCGTGGGCGGTAAGCGATCCGCTGGCCGATCGCACCGCCTCCTCCAGCCGGGCTGCCGCCTTGCCGGTAGGGGCGGCGAGTGCGATGCGAAGCTCGGGGCGCTGCCGGCGAAGCGCTGTGATCAGCCGCGCTATGGTTGTTGTCTTGCCGGTGCCCGGTCCGCCGCCGATGACGCTGACCCGCGACAATGCAGCGACGCAGGTGGCCAGGCGCTGGTCGGCATCCGACGTGCTGCTGAACAGGGACTCCAGATCGGAGCCGAGGACGGCCAGGTCGAGATCGGCCGGGCGCTGCGCGCTTCGATGCAAGAGCTCCTCGGCGACCTGGGCCTCTTGGCGCCAGTAGCGATCCAGCCAGAGACGGGAGCCGACGAGACGCACAGGTGAACCGCCCGGGGCGTCAGCGACAACCGGACTTGCTGCGCAGGCGGCGATCCACTCCTCGGGAGCAGGCCAGGACAGCTCGCCGTTCTCGATCAGTTCCGAATCGTCCGCATCCGCTGTGACGGTCGTGGCTGCGTCGGCGAGGTCGAGGACAACCGAGCCATGCCTGGTGTTGCGAACGGTCAGCGCGATCGCGAGGAGCACTCGGTCGTCGTTCTCGCCGGTCAGCGCGCCAAGTCGCATTGCGACGTGTACATCGGCCGGGGCGAGGATGCCCGCCTGGTCGAATACACCGAGCAGACCGGCGGCTCGCGCGACGTGAAGGGACGTCATCGTCGGCCCGCTGCGAGGAGGTCGGACGCTGCCGTCACCAGGGTCGCCGGCGGCTGCCAGGCGAACACCCCGGGGATGGTGCCGTCGGCAAACCGGATGTCCGGGCCGCACATCCCGCGCAGAAACAGGTACAGCACTCCGCCTAGGTGCCGGGCCGGGTCGTAGTCGGCAAGTCGCCAACGCAGGAACCGGTGCAAGGCCACGTCGTACAGCAGCGCCTGCAGCGGGTAGTGCGCCTGGATCATTGCCTCGGCCATCGCGGTGACTCGGTAGTCCCACGCGGTCAGTGGCGCATCCGGCACGCCGAGCCGGTTCGTCTTGTAGTCGACGACGACGTAGCGGCCATCCACACGCAGGACCGCATCGATGCTGCCAGCGAGATAGCCCTTGAACACCACCTCGCTCAGGACAGGATCGCTGAGCAGGTCGGCGTATCCCGCAAGCGGGTCGTCGGTCCGTAGATGCTCGTGCAGCAGGTCGGCAAGCTCGACCAGCCGGGACGTCCCATCCGGACGATCACCGCCCCGCACCGGCAACTCGAAGTCGAGCTCGGTGAGCCGATCTTGCGGCGCGATGTCGGCGAGGGTGCGACCGTCGACGATGTCTCCGAGGGGTGTACGCAGCGCCGGAAGCAGGGCAGCAGTCAGCTGGTCATGATCCAGTTCGGCCAACCCTGACCAGGACAGTTGCGCCGCCACCTGCTCACTGACCGCGCCGGCAAGATCGGCGGAGGTCGGGTCGACGTTTTCCAGCACGGCGTGGACGATCGTCCCGAATGCGGTGCCGCCAGGCAGCGCATCCATCGGCGATATCACGTCGTGGAGATCGCCCGGTGCGGCCGCCGGCATAGCCGTTATCGGCTCGTCGTCCTTCTGATCAACCTCTGGCTCCGAGGCGACGGCCGGAGCGGCATCGTGCACTGCTGCGGTCAGCGCGGTGTACGAGGTGCGCCGCCACGAGGTGTCCAGCAGACGGCCGAGGGTCGCTGCCGACAGCGCCCTCGCCACCGTCGGCGGCTGCTCCCACGACAGCGCGCCCCCGGACGCCACCGACACCGACAGGCAGCCGCGCACGGCAAGCGCCGAAGCTCCGGCGAGAGCCCTCGAGTCGCTCGGAACTTGCCTGCGCTCCGGCACTCCGTTCGCCGGTGACTCGGTGAAGAGCAGACGGTGCAGCGGTGCACAGACGGTGTTTCGCGTGCTAGGCGCCCACCAGGTGATCACCTGCGACTGCGCCCGGGTGAGCGCGACGTAGAGCAGTCGCAGATCCTCGCCGAATTCCTCGTTCCGGTGGCGGGCCTGGTCATGCCGGAAGCCGAGGCTGTTTCGCCCGCCCACGTTTCGGACGCGCCGGCCGGAACTCTCCTCGTGGAACAGCGGAATTTCCGGATCGAACACATGCTTGTCCCACCCGAACGGCGCCAGGACGACCGGAAACTCCAGACCCTTGCTCGCATGGACGGTGACGACCTGCACCGCGGCCGCCTCCGAGTCGAGTCGGCGCCCCCGCTCGACCGAGGAGTCCTCTTCGGCCTCCTCGACACGGTGTCGAAGCCATTCCAGTCCAGCCGTCAGGCCTAACTGCCCGGTCATCGATGCGGCATGCAGTGCCTCAGCCACATGGCGAAGGTCGGTCAGCCGGCGCTCGCCGTCGACCTGACCGAGCAGCCTTTCCGGCAGACGTTCGTCGCGCGTGATCGTCTCGAGCAGAGCGGCAACCCCGCGCTCCTCGTACATCCGCAGCCAGTGCCGCAACCGGAGCCCGAGTTCGTCGACGTCGTTGCCCTCCAGTGCCGCCGCATCCCACCCCACGAACGGTGATACCGCCAGTCGGCGCAGGCGGCCGGAGCGGTGGGGCTGCTCCAGCGCTTCGAGCAGCACGATCCAGTCGCCTGCCGCAGAGGTCCGGAAGACGCTCGATGTCGTGCGTCGCACGGACGGGACGCGGGCCGCGAGCAAAGCCTCGTGGACCAGGTCGAGTTGCGCATTGGTGCGGACAATCACGGCGATGTCCGCGGGTCGTAGCGGGCGGCCGGGTGTGTTCTCCCGCGGGTGCAGGGTCTTTTGGCTGTTCAGCAGTCCGACCACTTCACGCACGACGTCCTGAACCACGAGGCGTCGCGCGGTGTCGACGCCGGGCGTCTCACTGCCCTCCCGCTGCACGAGCCGGACACGCACGGGCGCTTCGGCGCTCTCCAGCGACCGACCTGCATGCGCGGCGGACACCGGCCCCACCACGATCCGCGGGTCGCCGAGCGCCGCGCCGCGGAACAGCGCATCGAGGCCGCGTAGCAGATCCGGGTCGCTGCGCCAGTTCTGGCCAAGCGTCGCCCGGTGATCGGCCAGCTCAGCGGCGGCAAGGTAAGCCTGCACATCGGCACCGCGAAAGGCGTAGATCGCCTGCTTGGGGTCGCCGACGAGCACCAGCGTCGCCGCGCCGTGGAATGCCATGCGCAAGACGTCCCATTGCACCGGATCGGTGTCCTGGAACTCGTCGACCAGGACAATGCGATAGCGGCCGCGTAGTCGTGCCACGGCGGCTGGACCGGTCTGCGGGTCAGCGAGTGTCTGCTGCAGGCGGGTGAGCAGATCGTCGAAGCCGAGCACGCGGCGCGCGCGTTTGCGACGGTCGACTTCGTCCCGGACGGCGTGGGCGAACCGCACCCGCAACCCAGCCAGGTTGTCGTCGTCTACATCGGGCACGAGGATGGCCTGCCCGTCCTCCACGACGGTCCGGGCCAGCTCCTGCGCGGTCTTCAGGTTCATCGGCGGATCGAGCACATCGCCGTGTCCCCACTTGCGCAGGTACAGGTCCTGCACGACCTCGGTGACGAGGTCGTCGAGGTTCTCCACCAACACGGAGTGTGCGTCGACGTCTCCCGCCGTGCCCAGCCCGATGAGCATCTGCTGGCAGAACTGGTGTGTCGTGACGACCGTGGCGGCATCGAATGAGGCGAGCGCCGCGACCAGCCGCTGCCGCCTGCTGTCCACGTCGCTGTCACTGCCGGTTGCGAGGTGGCGAAGCAGTTGGTCGTCCCCGGCTCGCGCGGCCGCTACGTCACGCAGCCCGTCGCGAGCCGTGACCAGCCGCTCCCGGACCCGGTCGCGTAGCTCCTGGGTCGCGGCGCGCCCGAACGTCACGACGAGCAACTCGTCGAGCGGTACCACGCCCTCGGCGACGTAGCGGGTCATCAGACCGGCGATCGTGAACGTCTTGCCCGTTCCCGCGCTCGCCTCGAGGACCGTCGTCCCGCGCGGCAGCTCACCGAGGAGATCGAACCTTGCGTCGGTCACGGCCGCACCTCGATCTCGGCCGTGACCAGCGGTTGCCAAACGAGCCGGGCGAGCGCCCCGAACCTCGTGGGTTCGTCCGGGAAACATTCATCGGGGAGCGGCGGGCCAGCGTTGAGTCGCGCGAACGGGGCGTTCGCTCCGAAGACGAGGACGTGCGCGGGATCGTCGCGCTCGGGCCGGAACCGGTCGGCTTCCCAGCGCGTGCGGGCAGCCGGGATCGCGTCGTCGATCATGGCGCCGTGTGAGCGCCGGGTGGCGTACTCCTCGGAAGTTTCGAGCACGAGCGGCAGCGGCTCGCGCAGGCCGGCGTCGCGGATGCGAACGAGCAGTTCGAGCAGTCGCCGGGCGATGTCCGGCTGGACTCCGTGCAGGATCGAGCGGCGCGCGTCGTCGCTGCGCCGGCCGACTGTGACGGCTCGATAATCGGCGTCACCGCTTGCGGCCACCATGGCCAGGTAACGCAGCCAGGCTGTAAGCCGATGCTTGGGCGCAAGCGTCGAGTACGTGACCGCCAGGATTGTCGAGCCGCGGACGCCGCCGACCGTTCCGGACACGGTACGTCCGTCACTCAACGGCACGGCGACGTCGACCGATTCTGCTGGGTCCGCCCGTTCGAGTTCGGACGCGTGCAGCAGCGCGTCGACGCGGCTCCCGATCTCGCGCATGGCCCGTGTCCCCAGCGGCCCGGGCGGCAGCTCACCACGGAGGCGCTCCAGACGGGCAGCTGTCTGTCGCGGCGTGCCGGCCAGGCACTGCTGCAGTACGCGGTCACCGACCGCCCACCCCGAAAGGCCGTCGAGCTCCACCGTGAGAGCGTCCGCCGGATCCTCTTCTTCGGCAGCGGTGCTGATGTCCAGACGCTGACGGAGGAAGCCACGCACCGGGTGCTGGAAGAACCGGACGAGGTCGTCCAGGCTGACGGTTTCGCTGGCCGGAGCATTCGGCAGTCGATCCGCAACAAGCGGGGGCGGCTGTGTCCTCGGCTGCACCGCGGCGCGAGCTCCGGCGAGCGCGGACGGGTCGAACGAGAACGGCCGAGGCGTTCCCAGCTCGCCCGGTAGGAAATTGCGTGGATCAAATGGTTGCAGCGGGTGCCTGACGATCACATGATCGCGGGCGGAGCGGCCGTCCGCCGCGACGGCTGTGGCGTCGACAGCGTCGAGGAGTTCGCTAAGCGGAACGCACGGCGGAACGTCGGCACCCGTGCGCGGATCGGTACCGGTATAGGTGATGATCAAGTGTTCTTGTGCCGAGCAGATCGCGTCGAGGAACAACTGGCGATCCTCGCTGCGGACATCGCGTTCACCGGTTCGGGGCTCGCGGGCCAGCACGTCGTCGCCGTCGGCGATGCTCTGCCGCGGAAACGCGCCATCGTCCATGCCGAGCAGGCAGACCACCCGGTGCGGCACCGATCGCATCGGGACGAGCGTGCAGACCGTGAGCGTGCCGGTGCGGAAGCTGGCGCGGGTCGGCCGGCCCGCGAGACGCTCGCGCAGCAGTTCGGTGATATCCGCGAGGCTGAGCTCGACATCGGCGTCCGCGGCGTTCATGGCGACCTCGCCGAGCTCACGCTGCAGGTGAATGCCCTGCCATGGTTGGTCTTCCTCGCCCAGACCGCGGACCACGTCGTCGAGCAGCCGCGCCCATTGCGACGCGGTGTGCCTCTCGCTAAACGCGCGGATGGCTCGGTCGACGCGGTCGATGAGTTCCGCGAAGCGACCCAGAAGGTCGATGTCGGAGCTGTCGACGTCGTCCAGCGGCAGCGTGTCGCCGACCCAGGTCACGCCTTCTTCCATCGCGACGCCGAGTAGGAGCCGGTCGAGCGCCGACCGCCAGGTGCCCTGAGTGATGTTGCTCAGCTGGTACGCGCGACGGTGCTCGGCGTCCAGTCCCCAGCGAGCGTTCGCGGCGACCGTCCAGTCACGCAATCGCTCGATGTCGTCGGCATCGAAGCCGAATCGCCGCCGCACCGGCGCTGCCCCGACTAGGTCGAGGATCTGCGTCGCGGTGACCCGGCTTGCGGCAAGTTCCAGAAGCTGCGACAACAGGCTCAATAAGGGATTCGTCTGCCGCGGTGACCGGTCCGCCAGCTTCACCCGCAGCCGTGCCGCCGGGTGGCCGTTCGGCTCGTCGGCCATGCCGAAAGATGCCGCAACCAGCGGTGCGAACGCCTCTACGTCCGGACACATAATCAGGATGTCGCGCGGCTCGAGCGTGGGATCGGCACCGAGCAGGCCGAGGATGACCTCGCGGACGACCTCCACCTGGCGCGCCGATCCGTGCGTCGCGTGCACCTGCAGACTTCGCTCGTACTCGGCGAGCACGATGTGCTCGGCCGGGACGCGATCATCGGCGAGTTCGCCCTGCAGGCGCCCGAGCAGCGTGGCGGGCTGTTCCCCGATCGGATGGTGCTCGTCATGCGACACGACCCCGCCCAGTAACTGCTGCAGCTCCCTGACGTCGCGCGACATACTCGCCAGCAGCGGATTGGCCACAGCGGGCCGCTGATCCCGTCGCCGACCCGGCCGCTCATTCGAGTCCCTCACCGCCGCCCACAGCGCCGGTGAGGGATGATGCAGCCACAGATGGACGTCGCGCCGCAGCGCCAGTGCTTTGAGGATCCGCACCCGCGCAGGCGCGATCCGGGTAGCACCGAAGATCGAGAATGACTGCCCGGCCGGAAGGTTCGCGCACGTCTGCTCCAGCAGCTCGGCCGGCGACGGGCTGTCGATCTCCGCCCGCAGCCGGCGCCACAACTCGGCCTGCCAACCGAGATCGGCCGGCAGCGCAGTGCCATCACCCTGCTCGTCTCGATCGTCGGACCACGCCGTGATCATCTCGGGTCGGGACAGCCCGTAGCGATCGAACAGGCCGGCGAGCTTGCCCGCCACCGCGAAACGGCGCCCCTTGTCCCCGCTACCGTCCAGCCCGAGATGGCGCGCCAGCACGCGGCACCACGGCTCGCTCGGTGCACATTCATCGATCACGTGCAGCAGCGGCCACACCGATCGTTCCGGCGACCACTTCTCGACGGCTACCGCATAGTCTTCATCGCCCTCAACGATGATCTCGCCTAGGAAGCGCGTATACGAGGGGAACAGGACGTTCGCGCAGACACCGTCGTCGTGCTCGGCACCGAGGATATGGCTCAACTGCTGGGCGAGCCACCGTTCCACACCCTTGCTGGGCACAGCGACGATCTCCGGTCGGAACGGGTCCTCAGCCGGCGCGCTGAGCACCTGTCCAAGCGCGACAACCAGCGCATCGGCGCGCTCCGAACGGTGGATGATCAGCACGAATAGCGTCTCTCAGTAGCCACGACACCTCAGCTCATCCTCCCCCCAACGGCGGATAGAAGTTGCGTCCAGTGCCATCCCTGTTCGCCGGCGGGGAAGGCAATCTACGCACTCCGTGTATCGTCCGCTGGCCGGGCGACGTCCCGCCCGGGCGCAGCAGCAATGAGATCATGCACGTCACCGACTGGTTCACCACGATCTTGCACGCGGCACGGCTCAGCGAGCCGACCGACCGGGTCATCGACAGCGTGAACCAACTCGACTGGCTCACCGGCGGAACCGACACTTCGCGGCGCGAGGGCTACATCCACTGGATGGGGCCGGAGATCTACGGCGTCAAGTCGCGCAACTTCAAACTCGTCCTCGTCGCGCAGAAGTACATGCAAGATCCCGCCGCGAAGCTGCCCACCCCGCGCCTGATCAACCTCGCCACCGACCCGCACGAGCGTGAACCGGTCAGCCTGCCGTATCTCCACAGCTGGGTCGCGACCCACTTCAACCGGATCATCAGCGAATTCCAAACCAGCCTGCATCACGAACCGCTGATACCAGCAGGCGCGCCGCTCGACCACGTGCCAACCAAGATCGAGACGTAGCACCTGCGGCGGGTGCCGGCGGAGCTCATCCAAGGGCGGCTGGAGCCCTGATGTCGGGGACGAACAAGCCAATCAGATTCGCGACTGAACAAGCAGAACGGACGGCTCACGTCGCGCGGCCTTGATCCGCGGCAGCCGCGCGTGTAACGCGCAAGCGCGTCAGCATCGAGCTGCCGCACAGGCACCGCGCCGGCTTCACGGTGGCCCTCATGATCGGTCCCGAGGCGCAGCATGCGATCGGTCAGTTGATGGCCAGCAGCGCCGCGGATGCATCCGTCTTATTGCCTGCGGTTGAGCCAACGGCGATGCTGGGAAGACCAGCGACAGTGGGCCGGCAGCGAGGGAGGTGCGCGTTGTTCGAGGCAGAGGACATCCGGGACTGGCGTGGGCACGATGTCGTGGATCTTTCGGGTTCGAAGATCGGCTCCCTGGAGGCGGTGTATTTCGACACGGCGACCGAACAACCCACCTTTGCCACGGTGAAGGTCGGCATGATCGGCCGGCACCGACTCGTGTTCGTCCCGCTGTTCGCAGCGCGGGTGTCCCCCGGGCACGTCCGCGTCACCGCGGACAAGAAGCTAGTCAAGGACGCGCCGTCCATCGACACCGACGGTGAGCTCACCGCAGCCCAGGAGC
>DASXSF010000013.1:0-2247 GCA_036506155.1 Jatrophihabitantaceae bacterium | reverse complement strand
AATCGGTGTCGAGCGACGGGCCGGCGTCGACGACCCAGAAGCGCACCAGCTCGCCGGGCTCAGCCGTCAGCGGGTGCTTGACGTACTGACCGGCATAGCCGTTGAAGGTCATCCAGTCCGGCTGCCGGGCGTGGGCCTTGGGCATGTTGAACCGCGCCGGCGCTTTGAGTCCGTCCGAGGCCAGGTACCACTCGCTGGCGACCAGCACGTAGTCCTTGTCGGCCTTCGGCAGCACACCCGGCTTAGGCTCGACAACGATCGCCCCGTACATCCCGTTGGCGATGTGCATCAGGACCGGCTTGGTTCCGCAGTGGTACATGAAGACACCGGGGTCGTTGGCGCGGAAGGTGTAGCTGACCGACTTGCCCGGCATCACGTCGCCGAACGCCTTGTCGGGGGCGACGCGGGCGGCGTGGAAGTCGACCGAGTGGGGGATCGCCCCGTCGTTGGTCAGCGTGATCTTGACCAGCTGGCCCTGGCGGACGTGGATCACCGGACCGGGCGCGCCGCCGGCCCAGGCCCAGGCCGCGTACTTGACACCGGGCGCGACCTCGACGTTGCGGTCGGTGAGTATCAGGTTGACGTTCGCCACCGGGGCGGCCGCGGCCGCCGGCAGTACGGCCGGGAAAGGCTTGTGGGCGGCGGCCAAGGCGTCAGCATTCGTCGGCGCGGCGCCGGCGTAGCTCTCGAGCCCTGCGGCAGCGGCGTGGCTGTCGGCTGTCATGCCGGGCATGTCGGCCATACCGGCCATTCCGGCCATGTCGTGAGCCCCGGGCTGGGCCGAGGCGGCCTTGGCTGCGCCGTCGCGGGCGTTGTGGGCGTCGACCCACATGAGGACGGCGGCCAGGCCGAGAGCCGCGACCAGCAGGCCGAGAAGCACCGAGGTCACGACGAGGAGGGCGGTGCTGCTGTCGTGGTGGACGGTGCGCCGCCTGGCGGGACCGGCGGTCTCAGCCGGGCGGTAGGTGGAAGCGCGGTGAGCGGCGGGGTGCGAGGCCATACGAGTCTCCTTCGATCGTTGTCTGGCCCGAAGGTAGGGCCGGTGCTTCGTTGGGACACCCTGGCCGGCCCGCAGATCCGATCGGGGCATGGCCGCAGACTTCGTTGCGGGTTTCCCGCACGCTGTCAGCGGCGTCGCACTCGTCGCGCGCTCGCTAACTCCTTCAGCGGTTCCAGGGGAGCTCGTCCCAGCAGTCGGGACGACCGAGTTGCCAGTGCGGGAAAGGTGAGTACGCCTCCTGCGGGGAGGACGTGTCCTCCTCGACGCCGGCGCCGTGCCCGAGCGCGACCTTATCGTGTGGGTAGAGGATGGTGCCGTGCCCGGTACGGGCGCCGACCATCACGATGACGCAGGGACCGTCGCCGCCGCCGATGAATGAGTGGGTCGTGTGAGGCGCGCAGTGGAAGAAGTCCCACACGCGCAACCGGCGCTCCTCCCCTTCGACGATCAACAGGCACTCGCCGCTCAGGACGAGGAAGTCCTCCTGATCGGACTCGCGGTGGTACATGGTGCTGGGCTTGTCCGGCTGGAGGACGTGGAGCTTGAAGCCAACCTGCGCGTGGTGCTGCACCTCGTACTCCGGCCGCTCCTTCGCGAGGCGGCCGTCGGCCTCGAAGCCACAGCGCGCGCCGAAGATCTCGTGCCGCATCCACGCGGCATCGCGGACGTTGAGCACGAACCAGCCGTCGCTCTGCGGGACGAACCCTTCGCCGGTGTCCGCGAGGATCGCTTCCACGGCCACAGTCGCAGCGTACTGCGTCAGCTTCGCTCGCTATCCTCTGCGCATGACGTTGCTGCGGCCTCGCGTGGATGAGCTTCTGCCGGTTCCGGCGGTTCTCCCGCGGCCGCCGTTCGTGCACGTGCCGGCGTAGGCGCTCCCGCCGCTTCGGCCCGGAGCGCCGCGACCAACTCCGTCACCGCCGGTAGACGTCTACGAAAGAGAGGACGATGTTTGCAGTAGCCCTGCTCATGGGAGCGTCCCGATGAGCACCGCCGCTTTGCCCAGCCAGTCGACCGACTTCCCCGCGTGGTACGGCGAGGTCGTCCGCCGCGCCGGACTTGCCGAGAACTCGTCGGTTCGTGGGGCGATGGTGATCAAGCCGTATGGCTACGCGATCTGGGAGGCGATCCAGCGCGAGCTCGACGACCGGATCAAGGCGACCGGTCATGAGAATTTCTACTTCCCCCTGCTCGTGCCCGTATCGGTGCTGGCGCAGGAGGGCGAGCTGGTCGAGGGGTTCGCGCCC
>DASXSF010000012.1:0-1507 GCA_036506155.1 Jatrophihabitantaceae bacterium | reverse complement strand
GGGCGCGAACGCGATCCACGGCGTCATTCTTGTCGGCGCGATCCTCGTCGCCGGTCACGCCGACACGACGGGCGAGCTGGCGGTCGCGCTGGTCGCGGTCGTCCTCGCAACGCTCAACATGGTCGGCGGCTTCGTGGTCACCGACCGCATGCTCGAAATGTTCGGCAGGGGCGCACCGGCCAGGTCATTGCCACAGGGGAAGCCGGCGAAGGGCGACTCTGGAGAGGCCGCGTGAGAGATTTCGCATACCTCGTATCCGCGGTTTGCTTCATCCTGGCGCTGAAGGGGCTGTCGTCGCCCCGCACCGCTCGATACGGCAACCTCGTGGGTGCCGCAGGCGCCGTCCTGGCGGTGATCGTGGTCTTCACGACCGAGGGTCTCGACCACATCCTCCCGATCCTCCTCGCCGTGGCCGCTGGGACCGCCGTCGGAGCCGTGGTCGCCCGCCGAGTCCAGATGACGGCGATGCCACAGCTCGTGGCGATCTTCAATGGAGTCGGTGGTGGCGCGGCCGCGCTGGTGGCCCTGCTCGAACTGGCCAGCACTGATGACGGGCTCCCTCTGGTGGCCGCCATCTTTTCGCTGATCGTCGGCTCGGTGTCCTTCTCCGGATCGACGGTGACCTTCGCCAAGCTGCAGGAACTGATGACGGGCCGCCCGGTGATCTTCCCTGGCGGACCGTTCGTCTTCGGCGGCACGCTCGTCATCGCAATCGGGTTCGGCGTCGTGGTCTATGTCGGCGACGGTCAGGGGACGGCCGCGTCGGCAGCCGCAGTCGCCGTCGTACTGGTCTCGCTCGTTGTCGGAGTGTTGTTCGTCCTGCCCGTCGGCGGCGCGGACGTGCCGATCGTGATTTCGCTGCTCAATGCCTTCACGGGGTTGGCCGTGGCGGCATCCGGCTACGTACTCGGCAACACGCTGCTGATCGTCGCCGGGACTCTCGTCGGGGCGTCAGGTACCTTGCTCACCCGGATGATGGCGGCTGCCATGGGACGGCCGATCACCAACATCCTCTTCGGTGCGTTTACGGCCCGCGGTCCGGCGGGCGCAGCGGCCGGCGGCGAGGCGCGGCCGGTTCGTTCGGTTGGCCCGGAGGATGCGGCGATCCTGCTCGGCTATGCGAGGAAGGTCGTCGTGGTCCCTGGCTACGGGCTGGCTGTCGCCCAAGCGCAGCACACCGTACGCGAACTCGCCGATCTCTTGGCTGCCCGCGGCGTCGTCGTCTCGTACGGCATCCATCCCGTCGCCGGCCGGATGCCGGGGCATATGAACGTCCTGCTCGCCGAGGCCAACGTCCCCTATGACCAGCTCGTTGAAATGGACGACATCAACCCAGAACTGCCGTACACCGATGTCGCCCTGGTCGTCGGCGCCAACGATGTGGTGAACCCGGCCGCCAAGACGTCTCCGGGGAGCCCTATCTACGGAATGCCGATCATCGAGGTCGGCCAAGCCGGCGCAGTCGTTTTCCTGAAACGGTCGATGCGTCCCGGTTTCGCGGGTATCG
>DASXSF010000011.1:0-6137 GCA_036506155.1 Jatrophihabitantaceae bacterium | reverse complement strand
CCCGTTGAGAACTGCATGCTCAGCTTGTCGAGCTTCATCCCGGGGCCGGGCCGCTTGCCGTAGTAGGACAGCGAGACCTTGGACTCGTCGGCGAGGTCGAACGTCAGGTGGTCCGGACCAGCCGATCCGACCCCGGAGTCCGCCGGGAACGCGGATCGGGCCCGCGAGGCAACGGCGCTGCAGTTGGCGGGCGAAGGCCAAGCGTTGCTTGCTGGTGCCCGGCCGGGAGGCGAACTGCAAGGGATGCAGGAGATGCTGGCGGCACAGGACCTGAAGCACACCCCGGAAGGAGATCGGGCCGTCGCCAGCTCGGTGGTGGAGCAGCGCGACGTCTACAAGATGATCGACGTCGGATCGCCGGTCTTGAGTGTGGCAGTCTCTCCCAGGGGAACCGTGGTCGCGTCGGGTGAGGAGGATGGTGCCGTACGGCTGTGGGACGCCAACACCGGCGAACCGGTGAGAGACCTGGTAGCTGCGAACGGCGGGGGTAAGAACGCCGTGAACGCGGTGGCGTTCAGCCCGGATGAGCGCTGGGTCGCCGCCGCCAGCGAGGACGGCTCGGTGCGTTGGTGGAACGCAGCGACCGGCCGTCCGGTCGGCGAGGCGCCAAGCGGCCATGAGAAGGCCGTGAACGCGGTGGCGTTCAGCCCGGATGGCCGGGTGATCGTCTCGGCCGGCGACGATCACCTGGTGCGGTTGTGGGACGTTCGCTCGGGTGAGCCGGTGGGTGACCCGTTGACGGGGAACGGCAAGCGGGTGAATGCGGTGGCGTTCAGTCGAGGTGGTGGGCTGATTGCCTCCGGCGGCGAAGACGGCACGGTGCGGTTGTGGTACGCCGTCGGCGGTGCGTGGCGGGCCAAGCTACCGCTGAGGGGACATGACCTGCCCGTGAACGCGGTGGCCTTCAGCCCGGATGGCCAGCGGCTGGCCTCCGCCGGCGACGACCGCGCCGTGCGCTTGTGGGATACGAAAACCGCCGCGCCCGTGGGTGCGCTGCTGAACGCCCACAAGAACTGGGTGCTCAGCGTGGCCTTCAGCCCTGACGGGAAGCGGCTGGTCTCCGCTAGCGCTGACTACACGCTCCTCCTGTGGGACGTCCGTACGGGCAAGACGATCGGAGATCCGCTGACCGGGCACGGCAAGGAGGTCTTCAGCGCGGCGTTCAGCCGGGATGGTCGGCGGATCGTGTCCGGCATGGGCGACGGCACCATCCGCTTGTGGTCCGTGAGGGCCGCCGTGCCGATCCAGCAGGGGGCCTGGCTCTACAGCATGGCGACCAGCGCCGATGGCCGCCTGATCGCCTCCGGCGGCGATGACACCATTCGCCTGTGGGGCCCCGTGACCGGGAACTGGTGGGCGAGCCGCTGACCCGGTCACCAGGGGGACGTGCGTGCGGTGGCGTTCGCCCCGGGCGGTCGGCTGCTCGCCTCTGCCGGTATGGACGGGCACGGTGCAGTTGTGGGATCTCGCATCACGCAAGCCGGCGGGTGACCCGCTGACCGGGCATCAGGGTCCGGTTCTCGACGTGGCGTTTGCCCGGAGTGGGCGACTGCTGGCGTCTGCCGGTGCGGACGGCACCGTGCGGCTGTGGGACGTCGCATCACGCAGGCCGGTCGGCGAGCCCCTGACCGGTCATCAGGGGGCCGTGCATGCGGTGGCGTTCGCCCCGGGCGGTCGGCTGCTGGCGTCTGCCGGTAAGGACGGCACCGTGCGGCTGTGGGACGTCGCAAAACGCAGGCCGGTGGGTGAGCCGCTGAGAGGGCACAAGGGGTCGTGAATGCGGTGGCGTTTGCCCCGGATGGTGACCGGATCGCCTCGGCCGGCGAGGACAAGACGGTGCGGCTGTGGAACGTGGCGGAACGCCGACAGGTGGGGGATCCGTGGGCCGGACACGAGGCGACCGTGAACAGTGTCTCCTTCAGCCCGGACGGCGGGCGCGTCGTCTCCGGCGGCGACGACCGACAAGTGCGGGTGTGGGACGCGGGCACCGGGGAGGGGATCGGTAACCCGCTCATCGGCCATTGGGATCAGGTGGTCGATGCGATGTTCACTCCGGACAACCGCGAGGTCCTCTCGGCCAGCAGGGACGGCACCATCCGCACCTGGCCCGTACCGCTGGACGGGCATGGGGCCTTGTGCGCCAAGTTGACGCAGAATCCGAGTCAGGACCAATGGCAGAGATGCCGCAGGACGTCGACTACAAGGTCCTTTGCCCGGATCTGCCCGTCCCCCGTTCTGGGTGAGGCACAGGGTGGGTCATCCGAGCCCGCCGATCGGGACGCCGAGGGCGCGAAGCTCGCTGGTGATGGCCGAGACGGCGTGCGCGTAGTTCGTGTCGATGGACCGGCCGGCGAAGTGCAGGCCGAACCCGCTGCCGTTCCAAGCCAGCGTGGGGGAGCCGGAGTTGCCGCCGAGTGTGGTGGCGTCGTGGCCGAACACCCACCGCCGTTTGTCGCGGGTGAGCGAGCCGAGCGGACGGTGGGTCATGCCGGGGGCGAGCCGTTTGACCCCGTACACGTTCCCGAACAGGGTTCGGGTGACCCAGGCCCAGTCGACACCCTCGATGGTGCCGGAGTCGTACACCGGCTGGGCCGGGTAGCCGACGATGCAGTACGAGCCGAGGTGCCCGAGCGGCCCGTCGGGGTCGGCGCTGACGGTGAGCGCCTCCGGGACGTCCTGCGGTCCGTCCGGCAACGGTTCGATGCGCAGCACCGCGGCGTCGAGCCCGGCCAAGGTAGGGCCCTTGACCTGGGATGGGGTCGCCTCGACGATCCGATAGCGGCGCACGTCCGCGCTGCCGGACTCGGCGGCGAAGTCGACGAAGGCGCCGTCGAACACTTGGAACCCGATCTTCGTGCGGGCCACCGCGTGCGGCAACCGCTCCACCATGGCAACCAGCACGTGCCTGTTGGTCAGCACGAGCCCGTTGCGGTGGTCGACGACCCAGCAGGTGCCGAAGAAATCACTCCCGCTCGGGTGCGTCGGCTCCACCCGACCGACCGCGGCGACCGCCTTGGTCAACGCGTCGCCCGCGGCGGTGAGCTGCCCGGTCCAGCCGGCGGCCAGCGGCTGGACCGGGTCGACGACGCCGTTGCGGACCAGCAGGCTCGGCCGGGTGCCGTCCGCGCGCACCACGGCCTCCAGGGCGTACACCTCGTCGGGCGGCAGCGGAGCGTCGGGATCGTCGTCGAGACGCTGTGCGGCCCGGTCGGTGGTGCGCAGCCACAGATCCAGCGCCCGGCGGAAGTCTCGGTCGTCGACGCCCGGCCGGTCCGCCAGGTGTCGCGCGGCCTCCTCGACCCGGCCGGTCACCTCCGCCGCCCCGGGCGGAGCCGCCTCCACGACCGGCATCGACTCGAGTGCTACTCCGGTCCGGTCGGCGTGGGAGCGTTCCATGACGAGGCGCCGCAGCCGCTGGCTGGCCAGCGGGCCGGTCACCCTCCGCCTCCTTCGGTCTCGGCGCCGCGGAGTCCCGCTGCATCCCGCAGCAGATCGGTCGAGGCCATCCCCGCCCCCCTTCGTCCACCGTCGGGTGCAAGCTCCTGTGCGTCGTATCTGAGGTCAGGATCCCACGCCCGGATAACTTCGCGGGACCCTAGTTCGACCTGATCTCGCGCGTTCTGGCGATCTTGGTGGCGCCGGGGGTGCGACCTGCGCTTTCACTGGCCGGATACCTCGCAAAGCGCTCGATGGCCGTCGTCGCCAAGAAGCACGACCAGGAGGTGGCCAAGCCGAACTCATGACGGCATGATGAGAACCGTTGACCCGAACGGTGCGAGAAGCTCCACCACTCAGCGGACGTCACTGTTCTGCCGGGCGGCGGCGTGAGGTCGGCCGGTCAACTCTGTGCTCGAAGGAGAGTCGCGGCATGGACGAGATTCCGCTTCGTGGAAGCTCGTTCCCGCCGATCGCCGACTATGCGCTGCTTTCGGACTGTGAAGTCTGCGCGCTCGTCGCGCCGAGCGGGAACGTCGAGTGGCTGTCGCTGCCCCAGATGGACGGGCCGAGCGTTTTCGCGGCGATCCTCGACCGGCAGGCGGGGCGGTTTCGCGCGGGCCCGCTGGACCGAATGGTCCCCGCCGGCCGTCGCTACCTGCCGGGCACCATGATCCTGGAAACGACATGGGGCACGCCGACCGGCTGGCTCGAGGTGCGCGACGTGCTCCTGATCGGCTCCTGGGAGGACGGGGACGGCTCGCACCGGTACGTCCGCGCGCCGCGCGACCGCGTCGCCGAGCACGTCTTGTTGCGCACCTTCCGATGCCTCGACGGCTTCGTCGACGTCGAGCTCGACTGCCAGCCTGCGTTCGACTACGGCCGCAGCACTGGAAGCTGGCGGCACGTAGGCGACGGTTACGGCGACGCCGTCTGCGAGGCACAGGGGATGGAGCCGTCGCTGCGGCTGCGCACCGACGTGCGGCTCGGGTTCGAGGGCGGCAGGGCGCGCGCCGAGACCAGCCTGCGTGCCGGCCAGCAGGCGTTCTGCGCCCTGGGGTGGAGCGACCGCGTGCCGCCGGCGACCTACGATGACGCCGAAGCGAGGCTTGTGGAGACGCAGGCCTACTGGCACGAGTGGATCAACCGCGGCCGCTTTCCCGATCATGCATGGCAGATCCACCTGCAGCGGTCCGCGCTCACCCTCAAGGCCCTTACCTATGCGCCGACCGGAGCGATGATCGCCGCGGCGACGACCTCGCTGCCCGAGGCGCCCGGCGGCGAGCGCAACTGGGACTACCGCTACAGCTGGCTGCGCGACTCGACGTTCATGCTCTGGGCCCTCTGCACCCTCGGCTTCGACCGCGAGGCGACCGACTTCTTCTACTTCATCGCCGACCGGGTCGAGGACGCGGACCTGCAGATCATGTACGGCATCGACGGGCGCGGCGTGCTGGATGAGGTCATGCTCGATCACCTCAGCGGCTATGAAGGCGCGCGTCCGGTGCGGGTGGGCAACGACGCCTGGCACCACAGGCAGCATGACGTCTGGGGCGTGCTGCTCGACTCAGTGCGGCTCCACACACACTCGAGCGACCGTCTCGACGACCGTCTATGGACGTTGATCACCCGCCAGGTCGACGCGGCGCTCGAGCACTGGCGGGAACCGGACCGCGGCATCTGGGAGGTGCGCGGCGATCCGAAGCACTTCACGTCGTCGAAGCTGTTCTGCTGGGTCGCCGCCGACCGCGGGGCGCGGCTCGCGCGGCTGCGCGACGACACGACAGCGGCCGAGCGCTGGGAGGCCGCCGCCCAGGAGATGCACGACGACATCTGCGCGAACGGGACCGACGCCCGTGGCGTCTTTGTGCAGCACTACGAGACGGACGCCCTGGACGCCTCGCTGCTCTTGCTCCCGCTCATTCGGTTCCTGCCGCCCACCGACGAACGCGTGCGGGCAACCGTCTTGGCGATCGCCGACGAGCTGACGGTCGACGGCCTGGTGCTGCGCTACCGCGTGAAGGAGACCGACGACGGGTCGACGGGGGAGGAGGGCACGTTCACGATCTGCTCGTTCTGGCTCGTCTCGGCGCTCGCCGAGATCGGCGAGCTGGACCGGGCCCGGACGCTGTGCGAGAAGCTGCTCTCCTACGCCAGCCCGCTGTTGCTCTACGCGGAGGAGATCGAGCCGCACAGCGGACGCCACCTGGGCAACTTCCCACAGGCGTTCAGCCACCTCGCGCTCATCAACGCCGTGATGCACATCATCAAGGCGGATCAAAGCCTGGCCGAGGGGCTGGAGATCCGTACCGAGGCTCCGGGGCGGATGGCCGTGCAGTTCGGGCTCGATCTCGAGCCGGCAGGCGCTGCGCCCCCACCCGGCGCATTCGGCGATGACGCCGGGCGCGATGCGTGAACGCGTCGCAACGAGCTGTCAGCCCGGATTCTCCTCGCGCCACATCGGCTCGGATGGCAGCCGCCAGGCGTGCGGGGCGATCAGTTGGTGGATCGCGTTCGGGCCCCAGCTCCCGGGCGCGTACGGCTTGACCGGCGGCGGGGCCTCCAGCAGCGGGATCGATCTCTCCCAGAGGCTCTCGATGCCGTCCGCCGTGGTGAATAGCGTGTGGTCGCCGCGCATCGCGTCGAGGATCAACCGCTCGTACGCCTCCAGGACGTCGCCGGCGTAGTCGGTCTCCCCCGTT
>DASXSF010000010.1:0-25929 GCA_036506155.1 Jatrophihabitantaceae bacterium | reverse complement strand
TGCGCTCGGTCAGCTTCAGCGCGTTGAGCTCGAACGCCTCTTCCAGCATCCGGTCGTCGACCGGGGTGATGTGGTCGAGGAACATCCAGTAGTCGCGGTAGGCGAATCGTATGTTCGGCTGTAGCACCAGCACGCGTCCGCCAGGGCGGACGATTCGGTAACACTCCCTGATCGTGGCCACGATGTCGTCGCGGCTCAGATGCTCGAAGAAGTTGCTGATGAATATCACGTCCATGGTCTCGGCGGCGAACGGAGTGCGCGTCGACGAAGACTGCACGAACTCGACGTCCGAGCTGACGAACGTCGCCGAGGCCGGGTTGACGTCAAGCCCGAACTTCTTGAGGCACCGCACGTTGTTGATGAATTGCGCGTACCCGCAGGGCATGTCGAGCACGATGTCCTCGGGCCGCACGTAACGCTGGAAGAAGTTCTCCACCAGGATCTTCCAGAGCTTCTCTCGGCCCAGGATCTCGTTGCTGAACCGGCGCTCGTAGATGGCGTCCGGTTCGATCGGCGACCTCAGGTCGGCGTGCCCGGTACCGCCGCCGACGTGCTTCATGTGATTAGGGGATTCGCAACGTGCAAGCGCGTCCTGGTCATATGCATGCTTGTCCTTTCCTACAAAGTACGTAGTACTAAATTCCTAGAGGACCGAAACACTGTACCGGCCTTCCGGGCCGCGCAGTGATCACCAGGCCTGTCCGCTGCGGATGCCTGCCTTGCCGAATGCCGCGGCCCGGAAATAGCGGCAGCCAGATGGCCTGAACCGGCTCAGCGGGATTGGCGGGCGACAAGTGCGGCAAGCTCGACGCGGGACGTCAGTTCGAGTTTGGTGAGGATGTTCGAGACGTGGAATTGGACGGTGCGACGAGAGGTGAACGTCCGCGCCGCGATGTCCGGGTTGGACATGCCGCCGGATACGAACTTCGCGATCTTCTGCTCGGTCGGGGTCAGCGCCGTCCAGCCCGTCTTCGGCCGGCCGCGCTGACCGTGAACTCCGCGGCGGATTCCGTACCGGCGTAGCCGCGCGATCGCTCGTGCCGCGTCCCAGTGCGCGTCGAGCGTTCCGTAGCGTTCCAGCGCGACGTCGAGGTGCCGGCGCGCGTCGCTGCTGTCACCGCCCGCAGCGAGCAGCACCGCGGCCTGCTCGCGAGCCTCCGCCTCGAAGAGGGGCCGTCCCGCGGCGGCGTAGTCGTCGGCGACGCGCAGCAGTTGCGCGGCATCGGCATTGACCAGCGCGCCGGCGAACGCTGCGGACCGATGCATCGCGGGGCCGGGTCGATCGCGCATATAGCGGTTCAGCACGGCGACCGCTTCACTCGCAGCCGCGGCGTGGCCGCCCGCTATGCCTAGCGCGACCAGACCGGGCAGCAGGTAGTGCCCGCAGAACTCACGCTTGCCTGCGACGCAGTCGATCCACGCGGACGCCAGCACGGCGTACGCCTCTGCTGCGTCGCCATCGGCGAGTGCCGCAAGGCTCCGGCCCCACGATCGGTCATCGAGGGTATGGCGCATCGAGCCGGTAGGCAACGGTCGATGAAGGGACCCGTTGAGCCGAGCCGTGGCGGCGCGATCACCGCGATGCACCGCGATCACGGTCGCGAGACCGTCGAGGTGCAGTGCGTACCCGAGATGGTCGGGGGCCTGACGCGCCGCATCGATCTCGGTGGGGGCGTCGTCCCACGAGCCTGAAAGGAAATGCATGCGGGCGACTGAGAGGTGGTGGAAGGCCAGAAAGAACGTCCCTACGCCGGCTTCCGCGAGCGTCAGGTCGTCGGCGTACGCGTCCGTCGCCTCGTTCATGCGGTCGAGTTCGACGAGGCAGTTCGCGCGGATGATGTGTGGATCGAGCTGGGCGTCGAAGATCGAGCCTGCATGCCCGAGCTGCTCCGCCGCCTGGCTGGCAAGGTCAAATGCGTCGACGAATCGGCCGTCCCACCGCTCGGCGCCGGCAATGGCCTGCAGACCGTACGCAGCGGCATGCGGATCACCGCTGGCGAGCCCGGGCATCACATGCTTGCCGTGCCGCCTCCGATCGACGCGTGTTACGGATCATGGCGGAGGTGGTCGGGCTGGGTGTGCCAGCCGGGCGGTAGTTCGGCCGTGAGCGCGGCGTGAACGAAGCGGGCGACTGCGGTCGTGTGCGCGCGGCTTGGGTTCCATTGGAGGGTGAACGGCACGAGCTGCGCCGGCGCAACCTGCCGGATCACAGTTGTGGTGTGCGCGGCGGCAAGCGACGGGATGAGCAGGATCCAGTCGATGTCGGATTGCGCGGCCCAGCGAGTGGCCGCCAATTCGGTGTCGATGAGGTCAACGCAGGGCGGGCTGATGTCGGCTGCCTCGAGCGCCTGCTGCTGGCTCAGCGCCCATGCGGGAAATAGCTCGGCCGGGCTGGTGCCGAGAACATCATGTGCCAGGTCTGGTAGCGCGATCGCTTCCTGGTCGGCCAGGCGGTGACCCGGTCGCAATCCGACTAGGAGCGGCTCAGCGCAGAAGACCTCGCTGGCGATCCCGTGCGGTGCGGGAATCAAGCCACACGTCAAGGCCACGTCGATGCGACCGGCGATGAGAGCCTCGGCCATCGCGGGCAACCACATCCGCTGCAGATTCACGATCACCTCGGGGGCCTCGTTCGTGAATTGGTCGACGAGGTGGGGTGCGAGGACCGGGGCGACGGGCGGGGTAATGCCCACCCGGACCGTACCCGCCTCTCCCGCGGCAACCCGGCGGACTGCGGCGTCTGCCGCCGCGACCTCGTCAAGGATCACTTTCGAGCGGGCGAGCAGTTCGGCGCCGGCGCTGGTCATCGCGACCCGCCGGGTGGTGCGCGTGAGTAGCGGCGTGCCGAGTTCGCGCTCCAACCGCCGGATCAGCTCACTGAGCGTCGGGGCGGACATGTGCAAGCGTTCGGAAGCGCGGCCGAAATGCAGCTCGGTGGCCACGGCCACGAAGGCCTCGAGCTGGCGCAACTCCACGGCCCGACGGTACCGACCGTGATCAAGCGCCGCGCCGTCGAGGCATTCGGGGAATTGTTCGGCCGGGCCGAACACTGCCTGAGTGAATCGCCTATTTGTCGGTCGCCAGGCCAATGGGAGGCTGACGTCCGCAGGCAGGAGCTCATCAGCCCGCCCGAGAAGGGTGACGCGCCATGACCGACGGCCAACCTTCCACCGACGACGAGGTGGTCACCAAGCTGTGCGATCGATCGGTGCCGGAGACCGTGGGCATACTGACCGCGCTGATCAGCGCGAAAGGGCTGAAACTGTTCGCGGTCATCGACCAGGCGGCCGAGGCGCGCCAGGTCGGGCTCACGCTGCGCGAAACCACGCTCGTTATCTTCGGCAGTCCGCAATCGGGCACGCCGGTGATGGGCGCCGCGCCGTTGTCCGCTCTCGACCTGCCGCTCAAGGCGCTGATCTGGGATGACGAGGGCCGCACCAAAGTCTCGTACTATGCACCGGCCGCGTTGGCGGCGCGCCATGGCCTCACCGCCGAGCTCGCCGCGAACCTGACCGGCATCAACGCCCTCACCGACGCGGTCGCGGCTTCCTAGCGCACCGACGCCCGAACCCAAGCGCGCCCGAATCCCTGCGAGGAGCAAGCTGATGAGTGCCACGGCCAACGCCGGGACCGGACGGTCAAAGAGTCTCGTCCTGACTGCGATGATCTTCGCAGTCGCAATGACCTTCATCGACCAGACCATCGTGTCGATCGCGGCGCCCACCATCCAGCACGAGCTCGGGCTGAGCAGCAGCGGCGTGCAGTGGGCGATCAATGCCTACCTGCTGGCGTTGGCCGCGCTGTTCGCCTTCGGCGGCCGGCTCGCGGACACGGCCGGGCACCGCAAGATGGTCGTCCTCGGCGTGATCATCTTCGCGGGCGCCTCGGCGCTGTGCGGCCTGACGCCAAAGGGATCGATCGCCGAAGCATGGCTGATCGCGTTCCGCGCGCTGCAGGGCGCGGGCGGGGCGATCATGTTCCCAGCCGCGATCGCCATCGTGGTGCAGACTTTCGACCTGCACTCGCGCGGCCGGGCCCTGGCCCTGTTCTTCGGCATCGCGGGAGGGCTCACCGCGATCGGACCCGTGGCGGGCGGCTACCTGTTGCAGTGGACGTGGCGGGCAATCTTCTGGATCAACGTCCCAGTCGCGCTGATCGCGCTGGCGCTGATCGCGATCTCCAAGCCGGACACCGACCACCGGCCCGCGCCCATGGACTACCGCGGTCTGGCCTTGATCGTCGCCGGCGTCGGGTCGAGCGTCTTCGGCCTGCAGCAGTCCGCCATGTGGGGCTGGCGCAACCCCGTGATCTGGCTGAGCATCGTCGCGGGTGTGCTGCTGTTGGTGGTGTTCGTCCGAGTCGAACGCGACACTGCATCGCCTCTGATCAACGTGCAGATCTTCGGCAACCGGCAATTCCTGGTCGACAACATCATCCTTGGCATCGCCATGATGGCGTTCATCCCGGTGTTCTTTTTCGCCAGCAGTTACGGGCAGATCGCCCTTGCCGAGAAGGCCACGACGGCCAGCCTGCTGCTCCTGTACTTCTTCCTCGGCATCGTGGTCTGCGCGCAGATCGGCGGTCGGATGCTCGACCGGATCGGAGCCAAACGGCCGGTGGTGCTCGGCTGCGTCCTGGCGACGGTCGGCTTCGCACTGTGGGCCGGCAGAGCGACCGACTTGCACGCCGGCGCCCAAGTGGTCTACATCGTCATGGCTGGAGCAGGTATGGGGCTCATGCTGGGGCAGGCCAACACCGACGCGATCAACCAAGCGTCCCGGTACTCCTACGGCGAAGCCACGGGCATCACCCAGACTGTCCGCAATTACGGCGCAAGTCTCGGCTTCGCCATTCTGAGCACCATCCTGGTCTCGGAGTTCCGATCCAAAGTGACCGACTCGCTCGTCGCCCAGGGAGTGCCCCACGCCGCTGCGTCCGCGCAGGCGTCCAAGATCGCCCAGCTGCAAAGCGGCAGCACCACGGACATCCCCGCGTTCATCCGGATCGACTTCGCCGACGCCACCCGCGCGGTCTTGTACGCCATGGCCGTGATCATGGGACTGGCGTCGGTCGTTGCCCTGCGTGGACTCAAGCGCGGCGTCCAGGAAGCCGCCGAAACAGCCACAACCGGAGTCGCCGATCAGCCACCGGACGAGAGCCCGCGTCGCCGCGGCCGACAAGGCCGGGCCGCCAGACCGCGCCAGGCCTGGTCATGACGACGGTACTTGCACACAGCATGATCGGGCTCCTTTTCATGAGTCGGATAGCTGCTGCATCATGAACGAACCGGTGCGCGTCACCACGCCGAGCGCCGAAGCGCGATCCCCTCGAGAGTGGGAGAGCCAAGTGACCGAGCGTCCACGGACATCCGGCGCCGCGCACTGGACCGGCTGGACGGATCCCGTCGCCGATGCCATCCGGCGACGCAACGGGACGGTCGCCTCGCCTGCGGACGTCGCGCGTGGGCTCAGCGCCGTGAGCAGGCAGCCATGACCGCGGTGCCGCTTCCTGGATCGGCATTCCCGCTCGGGGCCAGCCCGAGTCGCAGCGGCACGAACTTCGCCGTCACGTCTGGTGGTGACGGGGTGCTGCTGTGCCTCTTCGATGCCGACGGCGCGGAGACGCAGATCCCGCTGCGAGAGCGCGACGGTGACGTATGGCACGGGTTCGTGTCCGGGGTCGGGTCGGGCCAGGCCTACGGCTACCGGGTGATCGGTCCGTACGATCCCCGCCGGGGACTGCGCTACAACCCGGCCAAGCTGCTGCTCGACCCGTATGCGCGGGCCATCGAGGGCGACGTGCGCTTCGGGCCGGAACTGTACGGGTACGCGGTCGACGATCCCGAGACCCCCAGCGCTCTGGACTCCGCCGGGAACGTGCCGCGCAGCCTCGTCGTGGAAGCCGCTTTCGAGTGGAGTCGTCGACCCAAGCCCGCGCACAGCTATGCCGACACGATCATCTACGAGCTCCATGTCAAAGGGTTCACGGCCGGGCAGCCCGCAGTGCCACAGGAGCTTCGCGGGACGTACGCCGGGTTGGCGCATGGCGCTGCGATCGCACATCTCATCGACCTCGGCGTGACTGCGGTCGAACTGCTCCCGGTGCATCACAGCGTCCCCGAGCAGCGGCTCGTCGAGCGTGGGTTATCCAACTACTGGGGCTACAACACGATCGGCTACTTCGCGCCGCACGCCGGCTACTCCGCCGCCGTCCGGGCCGGACGGCCGGGTGGACAGGTCGCCGAGTTCCAGGCGATGGTCGACGCACTGCACGGGGCCGGCGTCGAGGTGATCCTCGACGTCGTGTTCAACCACACCGCCGAAGGCGACCACCTCGGCCCGACGCTGTGCCACCGCGGGCTGGACAACCCCGCGTACTACTGGCTAGATCCCGCCGATCTCCGTCATTACGTGGACACTACCGGGTGCGGCAACTCGCTGAACGCCGGCAACCCGGTGAGCCTCGAACTGATCATGGACTCGCTGCGCTACTGGCTGAGCGAGATGGGTGTCGACGGGTTCCGCTTCGATCTGGCGCCGACCCTGGCACGACAGGACGGCGGGTTCGACAAGCTGTCGGCGTTCTTCGATCTCGTTTCGCAGGACCCCGTGGTCTCGCGGGCCAAGCTCCTCGCAGAGCCGTGGGACGTCGGGCGGGCGGACAGCTACGACGTGGGACGCTTCCCGCCGCTGTGGAGCGAGTGGAACGGCCGCTACCGCGACGTGATGCGCGACTTCTGGCGCAGCCACGAAGGCCTGATCGGCGAGTTCGCGTCCAGGTTGAGCGGCTCGTCGGACCTGTACGCCGCAGCGAACAGGCGTCCCACTGCATCGGTCAACTTCATCACGATCCACGACGGGTTCACGCTGGCCGACCTGGTCTCGTACAACTCGAAGCACAACGAGGCGAACGGCGAGGGCGGCCGCGACGGCACCGACGACAACCGCTCCTGGAACTGCGGCGTCGAAGGCCCGACTCTCGACCCCGCTGTCGTGGAACTGCGCGCCCGCCAGCGCCGCGCCATGCTCACGACACTGATGGTCTCGTTCGGCATCCCGATGCTGCTCGGCGGCGACGAGTTCGGCCGGACACAGCAGGGCAACAACAACGCCTACTGCCAGGACAACGCCGTCAGCTGGCTCGACTGGTCGTCCCTCGATTACGACCTGATCGACTTCACCAAACGCCTGATCAGGCTGCGGCGGGAACATCCGGTGTTCCGGCGGCGGCGATTCCTCACGGGCGTGGAGGCCACGGCGTTGCGGTGGTACACACCGGCCGGCGCTCCGATGACGGATAACGACTGGGCAAACCCCGCAGCTCACAGCATTGCTGTATACCTGGACGGAGACGACGATCCGGACCGCGCCGCGGACGGCACTCTCCAGGTCGACGACGACTTCCTGGTGATGATTAACGCATGGTGGCAGCCGCTGGACTTCTTCGTTGCCGCCACCGCTGCGCCGATTTGGTACCCGGAGATCGACACCTATGAACGGTCCGGGCTAGCGGCGACGGCGATTCTCAAGCCGGGGGATGCCGTGACGGTCGGCCCGCGCTCGATCGTCGTGTTGCGCGGGAGCCGCGGCTAGCGCGACCGGGGCGGCTGTTGGTCGAGGTTCCCGGGCCAGGTCATTGTGCTGGGCGGACGAAGCCCGTGCCGAATTGGTGCGTGCCTGACCATGTGGCCGGTCTCGTGCCTAACTACGTTCGATCCGGTGGTCGACCCATCCGGGGCTGGTTCGCGTGACGACACCATCGCTCGTCGGACGGGCGGCAGAGCTCGAGACGCCGACCGAGCGTGCGTACGCGAGACAACGCACGATCGCAGACGGGAGCTGCAACCATGAGGAGCCTCACCACACCGGCGATCTGGAGAGCGGTGCTCGCCATCGTCGTCGGCGTAATCGCCATCGCCTGGCCGGACATCACCGTTTTGGCGTTCGTCATACTTTTCGCCGTCTACGCATTTACGGCCGCAGCGATGGAGGCCGCACGCGCCTTCTCGTCAAGGACCGCCGGCCCGGTTGCCGGACACCTTCTCCTGGCAGTAATCGACGTGGCCGCGGGCGTGGTCGCGCTGGCGTGGCCGGACATCACCGCGCTCGCCCTCGCGCTCGTCGTCGCGGTGTGGGCGTTCGTCGCCGGCTTCGTCGAGCTCTACCTCGCGTTCATATCCGGCGACACGGCTGGGGAGCGCGCTCTACTCGGGTTGACCGGGCTGATCCTCATTGCGCTCGGGGTCGTGTTCGCCCGCCGGCCGGATGTTGCGGCGGTCACGATCGCCGAGGTCTACGGCCTGTTCAGCATCGTGTGGGGCATCAGCGCACTCGTGATCGCCCTGAACGTCCGCAAGGCAGCGCGGCTCGTCGGCATGCCCGGCACGAACCGATCAGGGCTACCCTTCGAGCACGATTCCGCAGCGGCCGCGGGACGTTAGGCGCCGCAGTACCACATACCTCAACGAGACGAAGGGAATGACCGTGAAACCTCTATCCGAGCAGCTCAGCGAGCTGTCCGATCGCGTCAAGAACGCCGAGGATGTCGTGTCGGCAGCCCGGGCGAAGAACCGTGCTGCGCTGGAAAGCGAACGGGAGCGGCTGAAGTCGTCGATCAGCGACAGCAAGGCCAAGACCCAGTCTGAAGCTGCCGCCGCGCAGGGCAAGGCTCAGTCGTGGTGGGACGACACCCGTTCCAGCGTCGACGAGCGACTCGCTGCGGCGCGGGCCAAGCGCGACGAGCATCGCGCCGAGCGCGATCTCAAGAAAGCCGAGCGCCGCGCCGATGACGCCGAAGCGGACGCCGTGGACGCCGTCGACTTCGCCATATCGATGCTTGACCAAGCGGAGTACGCGATTGCCGACGCCGTGATCGCACGCGCCGAGGCCGACGACCTGGCTCTACAGCAAGGCTGAACGCCCAGCGTGTTCGCTACCTGGATGATCTGGCTGGCGAACAGCGCTGGGCCTACGCTCAGCCTGACCGTGTCGCTCGATGCGCTCTCGCTGTCGAGACAACCTGCGTGACCCATCAGCTGACCCTCGCGTGGCTAGGAGGACTGATGAGCGACCAGACATTGCAAGAGGAGGTCGCCGAAGAGATTCACTGGGACCCGAAGGTCGACGCCAAGGCGATCGCGGTTTCGGCGAAGGACGGCGTCGTGACCCTCCGCGGCACGATCGGCACCTTTCATCAGAAGCGTGAGGCGACGAAGGCCGCCCAACGGGTCCGGGGAGTCGTCGAGGTCGACAACCAACTCGAGGTCCAGCTCATGACGGATCAGCGACGTGCCGACGCGGATATCCGCGGCGACGTGCTCCAGGCCCTGATGCTCGACGCCTGGGTGCCCGCGAGCGTGGATGCAACCGTGCACGAGGGAGTCGTGACCCTCGGCGGGTCCGTCGAGCATCAGTACCAGCGCGACGAAGCCGTGCATGTCACCGGAAACGTTTCGGGCGTTGTGGCGGTCGACAACAATGTGAAGCTGATCCCGTCCGTGCCGGACGCTCACGACGTTCAACACTCGGTCAAGAAGGCGCTCGAGCGTGATGCCAAGGTAGAGGCTGAGCATCTGGACGTCGAAGCGTCCCCGGGAGGAACCGTCACGCTCAGGGGCAATGTCCGCTCCGCGTACGAGCGGGATGCTGCCGTTGCCGCCGCCTGGGCCGCACCTGGCGTGCGCCACGTGGACGACCAGCTCAACGTCCGCTACTGACGACGGAGCTAGCTACTCGGGAGCCTGTTGTGCCTCGTCCTGGGTGAGCTCCCGCCGCGTTGCGCGTTCGACGAGTACCGCGACGAACTCACGGATCGGGCTGTCGCTGAACCTGTCGTACTGCCCGTGGACCGCGCGATCGATTTCGTCCGCCGATAGTTCCGGGAACTGCTGTGCTAGTCGCGCGGCAACCTGACGGATCGCCGCTTGCTCGGCGCGGCTGCGGCCCGAGCTCGCCCGCTGTGCCATGGCCACGCTCCTTCCTGGTCGCGTGGTCGCCACCGGGACAGCTCCTAGGTGGGTGGTATCGCACCCTGAGATGGTTGCGTTGTCAAGCGTTCTGCCGCCAGATGCGAGCGTCTCTAATCGCTGGCGACCGGCCGCAGCACCGCCTGACCGAGGTAGCGGCACGCACGCAACGCCAGCTCCAGGTCCGCCCGGCGATCCTCAATGGGCGAACCGAGCGCCTCCTTGGCCTTGCGGATGCGGTACTGGACGCTGTTCTTGTGCAGGACCATCCGCTCGGCGGTCGCGGTGTAACTGCCGGTGGACAGGAATACCCATAGCGTCTCGCGTAGCCGGGAATGGGGCTCGTCGTCGATCGCCATGTCGCCCAGTGTCGCCCATACCCAGCTGCGTGCGGCGGGAATGTCCGCGCATATCAACGCGACCGTGCCGACGTCGGCGAAGGTGGTCACCGACGTCCCGGGTCTGGCAGCGAGGGCAAGGTCCTGCGTGCGGACGGCTTCACGGTGCGTCCGCCGGAAGCCGTCCAGGCCGTAGCCGGGTTGGCCGACGGCGACGCGCACAGATGAGTCGCCCTGCTCGAACGCCAGCGACAGCTGCTCGCGGGTGATCCCGGCGTCACCGCCGAGCGGTAGCCAGATCCAGGCGAGGGCCTCATCGCGCGGCACGAACAGCGGGTGACCCCGGTTGCCGAGCGTGCGGGCTGCGACTGTCGCCAGCCGCTCGAGACGAGCTAGTCCCTCACTGCCCTGGGCTTCCCCGGCGACCCAGGCGACGACACCGAGGTGATGCTGCCGGAGTCGATAGCCGAGGGCCGACTCTGTGACGTCGATGTCCAGCGCCTGGTTGCCCAACACCGCGCGAACCCGGGCCGCGCGCACGGCCGTCTGGGTCAGCAGCCAGCGGTCTCGTTCCCGCTGATAGGTGGAGATCACCTGCTCCGAAACGCGGTCGATGTAGCGGAAGCTGACCTCGACGAGGCGAGCGGTAGCGGCAGCTGTCAGCTCGGCGTCCGTGGACCGCGTGGCGATCGCCTCGACACACCGCGCCAGGAACCGGCCGTGGCCGACTCGGTACGCTCGGATCAGTGCGACGATCGGCACCCCGCGTTGGGCGAGGCGTTTGGCGTACTCAACCGCAGCTGCTGGGGCGTCGACTTCGTCGAGCGCGGTCCCGAGCTCGAACATGTGCAGCAGGGTCGTGACGTTTTCCTCGATGCTGGCGTCGAGCAGCTTCAAGACAAGGTCGTCGCCCCGCAACTCCGGGATGTCCTCGGTCAGCAGCTGCCAGATCTCGTGGCTGAGATCGAGCACTCGCGCCCCGACGGCAGCGCTCGCCGCGGACAGCTCGCGGTTGACGGCGTCGGGGCTTCGTACCACCGGGTAATGGTAGGGCGCACCTCACACACTCATTCCGCGCTTCACGCCCGAAGTTCTCGTGGCCACGGGAGCCGAGAGGAACTCGCTCACCCGCTCGGCGACCGCGGCCGGGTGCTCCAGCACGAAGAGGTGGCCACCCCCGGCGATCACGTGCAGGCTCGCCGCGGGGATGAGGCGCGCGAGGATGCGCGCGTTGGCGAGCGGGACGATCGGGTCGTCGTCGCCGGCCAGGACGAGCGTGGGTTGACGCAGGCAGCGCAGCCACGGGAGGCTCGTCCATCCGGCGATGGAATACAGCTGGGCTGCATAGCCGAGCATGGTCGGTGGCTGCATGAATCGGGCGACCGATCCGTGCAGCAGCGCGTCCGGGTCACGCCGGGCGATGCCGCCGTAGATGTCGCCCGCCACGCGGCGGTAGTAGTCGGGCTGGTAATAGCGGCGCGGGGTCGCCAGCGCCCACAGCACGCGCGGCGATCCGGGTACTCCGCCGAGCCCCGGCCCGGTGGCCGCCAGCACCAGGCGGCGCACGCGGCGCGGTGCCTGGTGGGCGAGTTGCTGGGCAACGACGCCGCCGAGCGAGACGCCGAAGACATCGACGCTGTCGTGCCCGAAGGCGTCGAGCAGCCGCTCGACCGTGTGCGCGACGCCGGGCATACGCCGAGGCCACGGGTACGCCGTCGACTGGCCGACGCCGGGGGCGTCGTAGCTGATCGTCCGCACGCCGCGCCGGTTGAGTTCGCGCTCGAAGGGCGTCGCGAGCTCCAGGCTGGCGCCGATGCCGGTGATCAGCAACAGCGGCGGCTCGCCGTCAGCACCTCCCGCGACGCACGTGCGCAGCCGCACCCCGTCCACGTCGAGGAAGCGGATGTCACGTGAAGGCACCGACACCGGTGATGTCCCTTCCCACGATGAGCGTCTGGATCGTCTCCGTGCCTTCGTAGGTGTGCAGCGCTTCGATGTCTGCCATATGCCGTATCACGTGGAAGTCGAGCAGAATGCCGTTCCCGCCCAGCAGATCACGGGCCTCGGCGACCACCTCGCGGGCCTTGCGCGTGTTGTTCATCTTCGCGATCGCGGCGATCGTGTCGGTGAGGCTGCCTTCCTCGATGAGCCTGCCGAGGCGCAGGCAGTACAACTGCATCGAGCACACCTCGGCGAGCATCTTGACGAGCTTGTCCTGCACGATCTGGAAGCTCACCAGCGGCTTGCCGAACTGCGTCCGCTCGCCGCAGTACTGCGCGGCGATCTCGTACGCGGCGGTGGCGTGGCCGAGCGCACCCCAGGCCACGGCGTTGCGGGTGCCGGCCAGCACCCGGCCGGTGTCCTTGAAGCTGTTCGCGCCGGGCAGCCGGTTCGCCTCCTCGACCTGGACGCCGGTCAGTGTGATCTCGGCCTGCCACACCGCGCGCAGCGAGCCCTTGCCATCGATCTTCTGCGCGGCGTAGCCAGGGGTGCTCCTCTCCACGAGGAATCCCTTGACCTGGCGGTCGGCCTCGTCGCGGGCCCACACCACCACGACGTCCGCGACGGAGCCGTTGCCGATCCACTTCTTGGCCCCGTTGATCGTCCATGTGTCGCCGTCGCGTCGAGCGGTGGTCTCCAGCGCGACCGAGTCGGAGCCGTGCGTGGGCTCGGTAAGCGCGAATGCCCCGATCTTGGTCAGCTGAGCCATCGCGGGCAGCCACTGCGCCTTCTGCTCCTCCGAGCCGAGCATCGCGATCGACTGCATCGCGAGGCCCGCCTGGACGCCGAGGAACGTGCCCAGGCTGCCGTCACCGCGGTTGAGCTCCATGTGGATCAGGCCGCATGCGATAGGGCTCATCGGCGGACAGCCGTAGCCTTCGATGCCGTCGCCGACGATGCCGAGCTTGGCCAGCTTGTCGACGAGCGGGCGTGGGAACTCGGCGCGCTCCCAGTAGTCGTTGATGACCGGCAGCACCTCGTCGTCGACGAAGTCACGGGTGCGTCGCCAGTAGGCGCGTTCCTCTGAGGTGAGCTGGTCCGCGATGCGAAAGAAGTCGGTGCCGCGGGAGCGGCCGATCGTCTCGTACATATCGGTGCTCCTTCAGCTGTCGAAAACGTAGGTGCCCGGCGCTTCGACGAGCGGGCGCAGGCCACCACCGCCGAGCTGCTCGGGCGCAGGCCGGGGCGGACCGCAATGCTCCGCCAGCCACTGCGAGGCATCGGTCCACCAGGTGCCGGGTCGCGTCTCGGCACTCCTGAGCCATTCGGCGGGATCCGCGGGGTTGGCCTTGTTCACCTGGTAGCTGGCCTTGGGGTTGCCGGGTGGATTGACCAGTGCCGCGATGTGCCCGCTCGTCGACAGCACGAACCGGGATGTGCCGCCGAGCAACTGCGTCGTGCGGTAGCAGTTCTGCCACGGCGTGATGTGGTCGGCGATGCCGGCCACGATGTACGTGTCGAGGTCGATGCGCGACAGGTCGATCGGCACGTCGAGGACGGTGAGTGCGCCAGCGGTTACGAGCTGATTGTCCACGGCCAGGTCGACGAAGTCGGCGTGCAGTCCGGCCGACATCCGGGTGGTGTCAGCGTTCCAGAAGAGGATGTCGAAGGCGGGTGGCTTCTTGCCGAGCAGGTAGTTGTTGACCCAGTAGTTCCACACGAGATCGCCGGGACGCAACCAGGCGAACACCTCCGCGAGCGCGCGCCCGTCGAGGTAGCCGCGGCGCCGGGAGACCGCCTTGGCCGCCTTGGCCAGCCGCCGGTTGACGACTGCAGAGGCGATGCCACTCCGCGAGCTGTCGATCACGGTCACGGCGAGGGCGAACGCGGCCAGGCGCTCCTGCCGTCCGGTCGCCGCGAGATAGGCGGCGGCGATGCTGGCGAGGATGCCGCCGGAGCAGATGCCGGCCAGCACCGTTCGGTCGGCGCCACTCACCCGGTCGACAGCGTCGAGTGCGTCGAGGATCGCCTGCACGTAGGTGTCGAAATTCCATCTGGCGTGCCGCGCGTCCGGGTTGCGCCACGACATCACGAACACCTGCTGTCCCTCGCGGACAAGGAATTCGACGAGGCTGCGATCGGCGGCAAGGTCCAGGGCGTAGTACTTGTTGATCGTCGGCGGGACGATCAGCAGCGGCACCTCACGCACCTGCTCGGTCTGCGGCGCGTACTGGATGAGCTCGAACACGTCGCTGCGCAGCACGACCGCGCCGGGCGTCGTGGCGATGTTGCGGCCGACCTCGAATGCCGACCGATCGACCATCTCCGGGATGCGCGGCGATGACGCGAGATCGCGCACCAGCTGGGCGCTCCCCCGCACCAGGTTCGCCCCGCCGCTGTCGATTGCTGCCTTGGCCGAGGCGGGGTTCACCAGGGGAATGTTGCTCGGCGACAACGCCTCGACCAGGTTCTCGGTCACGAAACGCACGCGTTGGTCATCGCGCCAGCCGAGACCCGCGTCCGCGACGAGCTGCCCGGCGGTCTGCCCGCCGGCCAGGTAGATCTGGGCCATACGTCTCAGCACGGGGTTGGTCGTCCAGGCCCCGTCGACGAAGCGGCGGTCACGCCTGGACGGCGCGAGCGTCGAGGTACCGACTGCGATGCGGCCGGACTCGGCGGCAAACGATCGCAGGCGGCGTGCGGTCGTTGCCGGCCGGCGTGCCAGCGCCCCGACGAACTTGGCAGTCGAGGTGTCCGGGGCGAAGCGGCGCACCGGGCCGAGCGCGGCGTCGATCAGCAGCGAATCCAGTGGCGCGGCCTGATCGGCCAGATCGGCCGCTTGCTCGGGCGTCATCGAGGTAGTCATGGCGCGGCCTCCATGTCCGGGACGGCGATTGCGCGCTTGAGAATCTTCCCCGTCGGCCCCTTCGGCAAGGCCTCGACGAACCACACGCGGCGCGGGTACTTGTAGGCGGCCACCTGGGCCTTGACGTATCCACGCAGTTCCTCGGCAGTGACGGCTGCGCCTGGCTTCAGGACCACGGCGGCGCCCACCTCCTCACCCAGCTCGGCATGCGGCATGCCGACCACCGCGGCCTCGGCCACGCAGGGGTGCTCGTAAAAGACCTCCTCGATCTCGCGAGGGTAGACGTTGTAGCCGCCGCGGATGATCAGGTCCTTCTTGCGGTCGACGATGTAGTAGTAGCCGTCCTCGTCGACGCGACCCACATCGCCGGTGCGGAACCAGCCGTCCGCGTCGATCGCGTCGGCCGTCGCGTCGGGCTTTTTCCGGTAACCCTTCATGATGTTGTGACCGCGGATCGCGATCTCGCCGACCGCCCCCTGCGGTAGCTCGGCGCCCGCTGAGTCGACCACCCGCATCTGCACACCGCGGATGGGCGTGCCGATCGAGCCCGGCTTGCGCTCGCGGTCGGGGTGGTTGAATGACGCGACCGGCGAGGTCTCGGACAGGCCGTAACCCTCCAGCACGATGCAGCTGAATGCGTTCTCGAACTGCCGCAAAACCTCGACCGGCATCGCCGCTCCGCCGGACACGCACACCCGCAGCGCCGACACGTCATACGCCGCGCGATCCGGAACGTGCAGCAGCGCGATGTACATCGTCGGGACGCCGGCGAACACCGTCGCTCGATGTTCGGCCAGCAGCCGCAAGGCCTGAGCCGGTTCGAAGCGCGGAAGCACGGTGAGTGAGGCTCCGGCCGCGACGGCTGTGTTCAGGGTGCAGGTCTGCCCGAACGAGTGGAACAGCGGCAACCCTCCGAAGATCACGTCGTCCGGACCGAGCTGCAGTAGATCACGCCCGGTGACCTCGGCGTTCTTGATCAGGTTCCCGTGCGTCAGCTCGGCGCCCTTGGGGCGCCCGGTCGTGCCGGACGTGTACAGGATGACTGCAGTGTCATCAGCGGCGCGATCGACGACCTGCGGCAGCCGTGCCGCGGCAGTGAGCAGGACCGCGAACGACGCGGGATCGACCAGAATCGCCTCAGCGTCGACCTGCTCGGCGCCGGCCTCGACCTCCTCCGCAGTCGTATGCAAGGCGAAGATCACCGCCGCTCCGGAATCGCCGAGGTAGTAGGCGACCTCCCGGGCTTTGAGCAGCGGGTTCATGGGCACGACCACGCCACCCATGCGCAGCACGCCGTAGTACACGACGGCGAACTCCGGGACATTCGGCAACATGATCCCCACTGGAGCGCCCGGGCCGAGGCCTCGAGCGGTGAGCAGGCCGGCGACGCGAGCGGACGCCTCGTCGAGATCGCGGTAGGTGAGGGTGTCCTCGCCGAGGCGGATCGCCACCCGGTCGGGATGGGCAGCAGCGGTGCTAGCGAGGCTGGCGGCGAGATTCATGGCGTGTCCCAGATTGTCGAGTTGACGGGCTGACCCGACAATCGTCTGCCGCACGACGCGGCCGAGCGATGGTCGCGGGCACCAATCGCTCGCCCGCACGTAGTGCGCGCGCACAGCGACCGCGGCTTATGCTCCGGCCATGACGACCGCGGCCGTCGACCCCGTGGTGCGCGACCTCAGCCGGATGCTGCTGCCACGCGTCGACGAGTTCGCGCTGCGGATGGCCGACCGGATACGAGCGCAGGAGCCGCTCTACCGCGAGGGTCACGCCGTCACGCCCGACGATCTACGCAAATCCTGCCGGGACAACTTGCTCTACGTCTTCGGCCGGCTCGCAGGCGAACCCAATATCGGCACCGAAGCACCGCGCGCGACCGGCGCCCGCCGCGCCGAAGCCGGAATACCCCTGTCGGCGCTGCTTTCGGCCTACCGCATCGGCGGACGCCTCATCTGGGAGCTGCTCGTCGAGCACGCCGACCCCGGCGAGCAGGACACGCTGCTGCGCTCTGCGGCCGACATCTGGGCCGTCTCCGACGATCTCGCCGAAGCTGCCACCGACGCGTACCGCGGCACCAGCGCCGACCGCGCCCGGCACGACAGCCAGCTGCGCTCGGCCTTGCTCAACAGCTTGCTCGACGGCAAGCTCGGCGACGGCGCCCGGCTGTGGGAATCGGCCGCGCTGCTCAAGCTGCCGCAACACGGCAGCTTCGTGGTGGTGGCTGCCGAATGCCCGTCGCCGGGTGAAGAGGCTCTGCCGCGCGTCGAGGAATTGCTGCGCCGCCACGACGTCGTCTCGGCCTGGCGGCTCGACGCGGAACTGCACGAAGGACTCGTTGCCCTGCGACCCCGATTCGACGCCGAGCGACTCTGTGCCCAGCTGGCCCCCATCGCGCTGAACCGGGTCGGGGTCAGCGACACGTACTCGAACCTCGATCAGACCGCGCCGGCGCTCCGGCAGGCCCGGCTGGCGTGCGCTGCGGCCACGCCGGACACGGCCAGCCTGGTGCGCTTCGACCAAGAGCCGGTCGCGGTGCTGCTCGTCAGCGACCCGGACATATCGCAGTCGGTCGCCCGCCGCATCCTCGGCCCGTTACTGGACCTGCCCGACGACGATCGCGCGGTCATCGTCGAGACGATGCGTTCGTGGCTGGCTTCGGGCGGATCGACGTCGACAGCAGCGGCGCGCCTGCACCTGCACCGCAACACGGTCCGCTACCGGCTGCGCCGCCTCGAGGAGCTCACCGGGCGCAGCCTCGCCAACCCACTCGACCTCGCCGAACTGCACGTGGCGCTCGAATGCGCCCGCATGCTCGGCCTGTGCTGATCGAGCCGACCGATGAATGTCCCAGTCTGTCAACTCAGTCGACGGCGGCGACGGCCGCGAGGTCATCATGCGCGTGGCCTGCGTCGGATGCGCTGGTCAGACGCCGGTCCAGCTCACGCACCAGCGGCGGCGTCTGCATCTCCGCTTGCTCGATCAGGCGGATGTCCTTGAGCGCAAGCTCCACCGGGAATCCCGGCTCATAGTCGCCCGCCGTCATCAGTTGCGCCTTTTGCAGCGCGTACGGCATGGCGAGCGGTCCGCCGGACAGCACGTCCATCAGCGCCTCACGCGGGACGCCGAGCTCGTCGCTGGCTCGGAGTGCGTCGGCCATCGCAACGGTCGCTGCGGTCATCCAGGCGTTGACGATCAACTTGAGCCGGCTCGCCTCCTGTCGCCCACCGACGACGAGGACGCGCTGCCCGAGCGCATCGAGTACCGGGCGGGCAGCGTCCACCGCCTCACGTGGCCCCGCGACGAGCCACGTCAACGTCCCGTCGCGGGCCGGTCCCGTGCTGCCCGATACCGGGGCATCCAGCATCCTGCGGCCACGCTCGTCGGCGAGTGCGCGCAGGCGGTCGGCCCACTCCGCACCAACCGTCGATGCTTGAACCCACACCGCGTCCGGGGCCATCGCCGGAAGCATCTGCGTGGCGACGGATCGCACGGCCGCGCCATCAGTCACCATCGTGATGACGACGGATGCGCCGGCGACCGCGGCCGTGACATCGTCAGCCACGCTCGCGCCCGCGTAGGCGAGCGGAGCGAGCCGGGCACGCTCGCGGTTCCACACCGTCACCTGCTGCGCGCTGTCGATGAGGCGCAGCGCCATGGCCGAGCCCATACGCCCCGCTCCCAGAATCGCGACCTTCATGTTGATCTCCTCTCGTTGCACCGCTTTGTCAGGAAGTCGCCTGGAAGAGATTGCCGATGGCGAAGCCAACGGCTGCCGCGCCCAATCCGATGACGACCATCTTCAGTCCGCTGCGCCGCCAGTCGCCGACCAGCGACTTCGCCGAGTACACCCCGACCCCGAACAGCACCAGCGCGCTGAGCATGACGGCGACGACGACAGCAGGCGCAGCGCGTCATGCGTCTCGACCGGCTGCAGATGCAGCACGTCGTCGGTGACCGTCGCAAGCCAGCGATCACGACGCGAGGTGAGCGTGTCGACGATCTGGCCGAGCAGATCTCCGGTGAAGCCTTTCGCTGCGTACGTGCGACGTATCTCCTCGCGGCCTGCCTCGGGCGCGGCCTCGATCGCGTCGAGCTCGCGCTGTCGCACTGCGCGGTAGTAGTCGCGATCGGCCATCGTTGATGTGTACCCGACCGCGCCCATCGAGATCGACTCGGTGATCGCTGCCGCGAAGCCGGCGCCGAGCAGCACAATACGCGACCCGCCGCTGGCGATCACACCGAGGACGATGCCGAGGATGTTCACCAAGCCGTCCTGGCCGCCGAGAATGACGTCACGCAGCCAGTTGGCCTTCACCTTTCGCTCGGTCGGCTGCGCTGCCTCGAGACGGGGCGCATCCGTAGCGATACTCGTCATCGCGTACCTCCTTGTCCCGCTGCGGGCGCCGGTCGCGCGGGCCTACCGGCCTCCCGCCAGCCCCCGGGGCGGCGGGTGGTTTGCCACGCCGCCGCCGTGATGACGGCCAGAAGGGCTGTGCCGACCGCCAGTGCGGTGGTCGGGCTGTCGTGCAGGACGAGTTCCGCGCCGGCCACGGCGCCGCCGAGCATCGTGGCGACGGCGAGCAGGCGACGTGCGAACGCCGTACTGCGAACGCCTCCGCGAATGTCAGCGGCGATCCCGGTCAGCGTCATCGTCAACACGGTCGTGGTCAGGTCCGGAACGGCCAGGCGCCGGACCACCGCGTTCTGTATCCCGGTGGCCAGCGCGAGCAGAATCACCGCGGCGTCGCGGCTGCCCGCGGGCACCGGCTGGGCCGACAGCCCGACCACGACGGTGGCGACGCCGAACAGCAGGAACTCGGCACTCGTCGCGACGGCGAGAAGGCGCGCACGGTCGGAACCGAACCATTCGATCAACCGCCCACCCGCACCCGCACCAACCAGAAACCCCACGAGTCCGAGCAAGGACGCGGCGAGCGAGAATCCGGCGACGCCGGCGATGGCGAAACCGACGAAGACCACGTTTCCCGTCATGTTCGCGACGAACACCCGACCCAGCGCGATGATGCTGACTGCGTCGACGACGCCGGTGAGGACGGTCAGGCCGAGCAGCAACAGCGGAAACGGCCCATGTGCCGCATCGGCGACGAGGAATCGTCCCGGTAGCCGTATCGCCATCGTCATGGTGACCTCCTGTATCAGGTCCAACCGTGCTGTAGCAGCAAATCTATTCAGCTCGCTATCAGAAGAAACTGATCACAGTAAGCATTACGATCTATGAATGGAGCTGCGGGCGCTCGAGTACTTCGTCGCCGTCGCAGAGGAGCGGCACTTCACCCGGGCGGCGGCGCGTGTCCACGTCTCGCAATCCGGCCTGTCTGCGACCATCCGTTCCCTCGAGTCGGAGTTGCGTGAGCCCCTCTTCCAGCGCACGACTCGCCGGGTGCAGCTGACCTCGGCGGGCACAGCGTTGCTTCCCGAAGCGCGGCGAGCGCTGTCCGCCGCCCGCGCCGGCGTCGACGCCGTCAGGGCAGTGCACGGCTTGCAGAGTGGCAGCGTTTCGCTGGGCGTGATGCAGCAGATGACCTTGATCGACCTGCCCCGCACGCTCGGTCGCTACAGCCGCCGGTATCCGGATATCGAACTGCACCTGCGACACGCCACCGCGCGAGATCTGCGACAGCTGATACTCGACGGCGAACTCGACATCGCGATCACCTGGCTGTCGGCGGAACCCGACGCCCGGCTGACGGCAGTCACCCTGATGCGGACGCCACTGGTCGTCGCGTGCCGCGAAGACGACCCGCTCACCGCACGACGCACCGTCGGAGCGAGTGATCTCGTCGCCAGGCGCGTCGTCGGTTTCCCCGAGGGATGGGCAATGCACAGCCTGACCGAACTATTTCTGCGACGCTCAGGAATCGCGCTCACCACGCACTTCGAAGTCAATGACACGGCCACGGCACTCGACCTCGTCGAGGAGGGACTGGGCGTCGCCCTGATCGCCGAGGCACTCGCGGCGCGCCGCCGGGCGCTGCGAACCGTGCCGCTTCGGGGGCGTGCCATCGACTGGGTGATCTGTGCCGTCGCAGTCGACCCGGCGCCGGTCAACCCGGCGGCCCGCGAGCTGTGGCGCCTTTTAACTCGACCCGCGCGACCGTAGGCGTCACAGCCAGGACGGCACCACGCCGAGAGGGGCGGCCGGGGTACGGCCGTCGACGTGCAGCGCAGAAAGCCTCGCCAGCCAGCCGGCGATTCCGGCGGTGCCTTGCATAAGCCCCGGCTCGGGCGGCAACTCCGGCGGTGTCCGGGTGTGTTCGGTGTTGGACCAGGTGATGCCGCGCGGGGTGATGAGCGCGCGCTCGATGACGTCGGCGGCCAGCACGTCCGCCCAGTCGAGCAGAGCGGCGTCACCGCTGGCCTGATAGCGGTCGAGTAGGAGACGTCCCACGCCGGCGGTGCCACAGCATCGGGCGAGGTTGTCCCAGAAGCCGGGATACAGGCGCGCGGGCAGGCCGCTGTCCGCGACTGCCTGCAGGCATGCGTCGACGGCCTGCTGCCAAAGTGGCTGCGGGTCGATGGCGTCGAGCAACAGAAACAGCCGGACGGTACCCGTCGGGCCGTGGCACCAGCCGAAGTTCACCCGTGGGCCGTGGGGCCGCGGCGGTATCGCCACTGGCAGCGCCCAGCCTTCCGGCGTGTGCCCGAGGCGCAGCAAGGTATCGCCTGCGTGCACCGCGACGTCGATCAGATCCGGGCGGTCCAATCGGCGACCCGCGGCCGCCAGCGCGTACGCGACTCCGGCGGTGCCATGGGAGAACCCCGGCATCAGGTACTCCCACTCTCGCGTCATGCGCCAATGCAGCCCACCGGGCCCGCCCTCGGCCACCTGCACCAATCGGTCGGCGAGCATGTTTGCGGCCGCAGTCGCGAGATCGGAGTCATCACCCACCAGCGCAAGCAGGATTCCGGCGTCGCCGGAGATGATGTCGACGTAGCGCGCCGGGTCCTCCGGTGCATGCAGCACGCGGTCAGCGATCTGCGAGCTCACCCAGGTGGCGCCCCGGCCCGCATCGACGTCGCCGGCCACACTCGACCACGCGCGCAGCGCCACCACCACGCCCGCCCATCCTGAGAACAGCCCGTCATCGGGCATCGTCTCGACGTCGCGACCGCGCGCGGCGAGATGCATCAGCCGGGCCACGGCACCGGAGGCGAGCTTCGCCATATCAAGCCCGCTCGCGGTTGCCTCGGCGCAGCCGAGCAACACACCCGCGCTGCCCGAATAGAGATCGTCGAACAGTTCCCCGCCCTCAAGCCATCCCAACCCGCCGTCGGCCTCGACCGTGACCGACCCGACCCAGTCGAACCCGGCGCGCGCCACGCTCTGAACCTCGGACGCGCCGGCAGGCAGTTCCCCCACCGCGCTAACACTGCCACGCCGGGACGCGAGGCATCGTGCCGTCGCTTGCTCGGCGGGCAGGATGGGCCGGTGAGCGCCTGGCGCCAACGTCGATGACATGCGCGCCGCCGTTGGCGCTGCCGATCCGTTGTCGAACAACGATCCGGTGCGTTCGTTGCGTCTGTCCTCCTGAGCGCTGGTCGCCGGGGAGGCCGTCACGCGCCGTTTCTTCGCTCGGCGAACGGGCGCGGCGCTGACAGTGCTCGGGCTGTCGGCCGCCGTGGCTGCGTGCTCCGCGGACGCCGGGCCGCTCTCCTCCACGGCTGGGTCGCACTCGTCGGAAGCCGGGCCGGCCTGCCTCCGATAGGTGCCACTACCTCGACCGGGTGCCACAAAAGGCGTGCCTACTGCGTCAGTGTGGGTGAGGGAGGCTGAGCGTGGACGAGGCACGGGCGTTTGATGCGTTCGTCAGGGCCCACGCGACCGATCTGCTGAGGGCGGCGACGCTGACGAGCGGTAGTCGGGAGCGGGGCGAGGAGTTGCTTCAGGACACGCTGACCAACCTGTATCCGCAGTGGGACAAGGTCGTCGCGGCGGACGTGCCGATCGCGTACGTCCGCCGGGCTTTGATGAATCGGCTGATAAGCGCCGGCCGTTCCTCTGGAAGCCGTCACGTGACGTTGTGGGACCTGCCCGAGCGTTGGGACGGGAACGACATGTCGGAGGCGATCGCGACACGGCGCGTCATCTGGCAGCTGCTCGGTGCGCTGCCCGACCGGCAGCGCGTGGCGCTGGTGCTGCGGTATTTCAATGACCTGGCCGACGCACAGATCGCGAAGGTTCTCGGCTGCCGCGAGGCTACGGTGCGCAGCATCATCAGCCGGGCACTCGCCGCGCTGCGTCGAGATTTGGCGGTCGCAAGCATCACCGGAAAGGCGGCCTCGGAATGATCGATCGAGACCTGGACGAGCAGATCAGCGAGACGCTCAACGAAGTCGCAGATCAGACCCACGCTGACCCGCAGCTGGTCAATCGCTTGATCGTGAACGCCCGTTCCGGGAGGACGCGAGTCGCCACGCTGCGGTGGCGCTCAACCTGGGTCGTGCCGTCGCTCGCTGTGGCCGCCGTCGTGGCCATCGTGATCATCACGATCCTCCTCACTACCTCTTCCGCGGCACACCACTCCGTTCCGCCCGCCTCTCCGTCGCCGGCCGTCACCCAAACCGCTCCCACCAGTGCGGCGCCATCACCGGCTCGTTCTGCGACACCCACCGCCGCTCGCACCGCGCCCGCTTCCACCACGGCGACATCACACCCAGCGTCGACCACCACTGCCGAAACACCCTCGGCGGTCATCCAGGGTGGTCAGCAGTGGACCAGCCCGGTCCTGACGATCACCGATCACAGTCTCGGCGCGGTATCAATCGGCATGAGCATGACCCAGGCGGCGCACGCGGCGGGGTTCACAAGCTTCACCGCGATCGGTGACGGAGTCAGTATTCCGACTCCGTGGGGGCCGGCCCGGAGCGCCGCCGGATACCCCGAGCTCTACGTCTCACGTTGGGCCGGACCGAGCGGGTCAACCCAAGCCTTCACCTGTGTCGGTGCCTTCATCGGCACATCTACCACCAAACAAGTGATCACCACTCCTGAGGGCGTCCGCCTCGGCGATCCTGCATCGCGAATCCTGGCCGTATACGGGTCACGAGCACGCAACGTACCAGCACTGCCGAGTGGGATGGACCCCGTGCCGAGTACGTCATCTCCCACAACGGCTACGACCTCGTCTTCAAACTCTGACACGCAAGGCCAACAGATCGTCGCGATCGTAGGCGGCCTGACCCCTGTGAACTGCGTGGGCTGATCCGCTCGTGTTGCGGTGCCGGGACCAGCGCGATACACGACCGGTGCGTCGCGCGCTCATCGGCGGGTTCGGCGACCTTTAGCTCGCCGTGCTACTACAGCGTTCGTCAAAACACAGTGCGCTCGGATATTGCCCGAAAGGGCAGCGTCACACGCCGATCGGGCAATTTCACACCGCGAGCAAATGTGAAAATAATCGATTCAGGCGGCAAATATCGCTCGTACCGGCCGCTCGGTCAGACATATGGTTGTAGAAGTCGGTGTCATTGGCGACATTGACGTCGTAGGGTGATGCCACGCGCGGCAGCGTTCAAGACAAAGGACGCAAGCTTCGACGGGGGCTAGCCGGAGCAACCTGCGTCATCGGGGGCGGCAGTGATCAGGCAAGAGTGCGATCAGTGCGGCGAGCCCAACCGCGCGGGTGCGCTGTTCTGCGCGTCATGTAATGCGTATCTCGCGTGGGACCTGACGAATACGACCGTCAGAATAGAAGATGAGGCGGGAGTCGTTCCAAGACCGGACCAGTCGATGCCGTCGCCGGGTCCCGTTGACCAGACGCAAGCGTTTGCACCGGTGACCGCCACGACCGAGGTCTTCGAGCAGGTCCGGGCGCCAGAACAGCTGCGTGTGGTGCTCAGCACGACCGAGGTCGAACTCGCGCCAGGTGGCGAGCCGGTCAGCGTCGACGTCGAAGTGCAGAATCTGTCGGACATCGTCGATGCCTATGTTGTCGATATCCCGGATGCGCCCGCGTGGCTCGAACTCGACAGCAGCGACGTCCGCTTGATGCCTAACAGCAGCGGCACCCTGCGCGTGACCTTGCGTCTCCGCACGGGCGTCCTGCCCGTCGCACAGACGATCCGCGTGTCGGCGCGGGTACGGTCCCACGCCGCATCGGGTCTCATGTCGACGCATGCGCTGACGGTGTCCGTATCCGAGATCGACCGCCCGGTGGTCCTTCGCGTCGAGCCGAGCGTCATTCGCGTGAAGGACCAACCAGGCGGCGACTTCGTCGTAGTAGCCGACAACAGCGCCAACAATCACCCGGTTCATTTGGAGTTGCGAAGCCGCGACGCCGAGGACGTGATGGCGGTCGCATTCCGGTCGGCAACTCTCGACGTGCCGGCCGGTGGCATCGCGTCGGCGCCGGCGCATGTGGAGGCGCCGCTACCCGAACCGGGTGAGGAGGCCAGCCGTCAGCTCACGGTGTCGGCGTTCGACGGCACACGCATGGCGCACGCCGTCGTCACGTTCACGCAGCGCACTTCGATTCCCCGCGCGGAGCCGCCAATTGCGCTGCGCCTGAATCCGAGCGTGATCCAGGCGACCGACGCCCGCGCCGGCCAGCTACGACTCGAGATCGACAACACTTTCGGCAGCCAGGCCGTTCGGATCCTGCTCAGCGCCTACGACGCAGAAGGAGCGGCCCGTTTCACCTTCACTCCGCAGGTAAACGGGCTCTTCGGATCTAAGCGTGGGTGAGTTGCTCGGCGTGGCGTAGCCGGGAATCGGAGGTCGGGGTCTTCAAGATCGGGAGCGACCAAGCACCCGGACCGAAGAAGACCCCGACATGGACGACTGTAGGTGCGGCTCGCCC
>DASXSF010000009.1:0-3110 GCA_036506155.1 Jatrophihabitantaceae bacterium | reverse complement strand
CACACGATGCTCGCCCTGGAGTTCGGCACCGCCGGTGACCGGCTGGATCGGCTCGAGGAGGCCTGCCAGATCCTCCTGGCACTGTGGACGAAGCCGTCGACGACCTTCGAGGGTCGTCACTACCGGCTGGTGGACGCGGTGTCGAATCCCAAGCCGGTCCAACGGCCGCATCCGCCGTTGTGAATCGGCGGTAGTGGTCGCAAACGGACGCTGCATATCACCGCGCAGTACGCCAACGCTTGGAACGGCGGCGGCCGCCCTGAGGAGTTCGCTGATCTCTGCGCGGTCTTGGACCGGCACTGCGCCGAGGTAGGCCGCGACCCAAAAGAGATCCTGCGGAGCGTGCAGGTGCGGTCGCGCGACGACGACGAGCTGCTGTCCCTAGCCGAGCAGTATGCGCGGCTGGGCGTAGGCGAGGTGATCATCATGTTGCTGACAGATCAACCGCTCGTCCGCGCCGAGGAGCTGGCGCGCCTGCTCCCCAGACTGCACAGCATCGGCTGAATCACCTACCAGCCTGGCCCGTCCTCATCCTCCTCTAGCGATTGCCATGCGGCCGATCAGGACGTTCCCGTCACCAGCCGCTCGATGGCATCGGCGAGCTCGGACAGAGGACGCCGCCCGTCCAGTTCGAGGGTCGCACCGCGACGAAGTAGCGGTTCGACGGTCTGCAGGTAACCTGCGATCTCGGCCCGTTGCTGTGCGGAGTTCCCGTAGGGGTTGCTCGTGCGTCTGCTCACGCGCTCGAAGAGGACCTCCAGTGGCGCGCTCAGGAGGACCACATGCTCAAAACGGTCGTAGAAGCCCCCTTGGTTCTCCACAGTTCCGGAAACGATCACGTCGGCGTGTCGGGCCAACAGCTCGTCCATGCGAGGCTCGTCCCAGATCCCGCCAGGCAACACCCACCCGTCATAGTCGGTGTCGACCGTGAGGTGGCCTCGCTGACGAAGTTCGTTAAGGATGCTGGTCTTCCCTACCCCGGACATCCCCGTCACGAGAACTCGAGCCACGACGTCGACGGTAGCGGTGCGCCAACGGAACACGGGTTGTCACGGGGACGATGGCTCGCATGATGTCGTGGTACTGCTCGCCGGCTGCTCGCGATTGGACGAGCCCGTTTGTGCCGAGTGACGCGCATGCGTTCCACCGGTCGCTGCCGGCGTATGCCCCGACTCCGCTGGTTCCTGTCCCCGAGGTCGCTGCCAAGCTGGGGTCGGCCGGCTGCTGGTGAAGGACGAGTCGTCACGGCTGGGGCTGCCAGCGTTCAAGGTGCTCGGTGCCTCCTGGGCGTGCCGCCAGGTGCTTGAGCGGCAGCCCGGCGTCACGCTGGTGACCGCGACCGACGGCAACCACGGCCGGGCGGTCGCCCGGATGGCGGCTCACTTCGGTGTCGAAGCGACCGTGTTCGTGCCGCGGGTGATGCTTCCTGAGACCGCCGCTCACATCGCCGACGAAGGAGCGCATCTCGTGTGGGTGGACGACGACTACGACGCCGCGGTGCGTCGTGCCGCCGAGTTCGCCGACGAGCAGTCCGGCCGGGCACTGGTCCAGGACACCGCCTGGGACGGCTACGAGCAGGTACCGGCGTGGATCGTGGAGGGCTACCAGACCCTGCTCAACGAAGTCGACGCCCAGCTCGGCGGGCCGCCGGACCTGGTGGCGGTCCCGGTCGGGGTCGGGTCGCTGGCCGAGGCGGTGGTGCGGCACTATCGACGCCCCGGCGTCGCGCGCCCCAGCGTGCTCTCGGTCGAACCCGGGAGTGCGGCCTGTGTCCTGGCGAGCCTGGCCGCCTACCGCCCCATAACTGTGCCAACCGGGGTGACGGTGATGGCCGGTCTCAACTGCGGCACCATCTCCAGCTCCGCGTGGCCTGTGCTGCGCGCCGGTTGCGACGCAGCCGTCGCCGTCAGCGACGAGGAAGCTCTCCGCGCCGTCGCCGACCTCGACCGGTTCGGCGTCTCATCGGGTCCCAGCGGTGCGGCCACCCTGGCCGGCGTACGCGCCGCCCTCACCGACCCGGAACGGCGTGCCGCCCTCGACCTCGACGACGACGCCGTCGTCGTCCTGCTCAGCACGGAAGGACAGACGCGGTGACCCACACCGTCCGGATCAACCGCGACCGGCTCCGGGCCTCCCTCATGGAGCTCAAGGAGATCGGCGCCTACGTCGACGAGCTAGCCGCCCACCACGGCGTCGAGGTGGCCTGGGAGCGGATGGCTAAGACGGCCGTCGTCCCCTTCCACCCCGGCATACGGGAGCTGCTCGCCGCAACCGCCGACGACCTCGGTCTGCCCTACGTCCGGGCCATGTCCGGCGCCGGGCACGACGACCACAAGATTTCCGCCGTTTGCCCCACCGCGATGGTGTTCGTCGCCGGCGAGACCGGCGGCATCAGTCACACGCCCCGGGAGTACTCCAACCTCGACGCCTGCGGCAGCGGCACCGACGTGCTCGCCAACGCGGTCCTGCGCCTGGCAGACCAGACGTGACGGCCGCGAGCGAGACTGTCCTGGACCTGCTCGACGCCCTGGTCCGCATCGACTCGGTCAACCCCGGCCTCGACCAGGCCGGCGCCGGGGAGGCGGAGATCGCAGCCTTCGTCGCCGCATGGGGACGAGACGCCAGACTGCGCACCCAGGTCGTCGAGGGCACGCCCGGTCGGCCCAGTGTCATCCTGCGAGGCGGTGGGAACACCGGCGGCCGCCGGCTACTGCTGTGCGGCCACCTCGACACCGTTGGGCTGGCCGGCACCCGCGACGCACTGACGCCCCGCATCGACGGTGACCGGCTCTACGCCCGCGGTGCCTACGACATGAAGGCCGGCCTCGCCGCCGCCCTCATCGCCTGCCGGGACGCCGCCCTGACCGGCATCGACGGAGAGGTCATCGTGGCTGCCGTCGCCGACGAGGAGCTCGCCAGCCTGGGCATCCAAGAGGTGCTCACCCAGCTCGACCCGGCCGGCATCGATGCCGCCGTGGTGACCGAGCCCACCGAACGGCAGGTCGGCACTGCCCACCGCGGGTTCGTCTGGACCGAGGTCACCGTCACCGGCGTCGCCGCCCACGGCTCGCGCCCCCACCTCGGCGCCGACGCGATCCTCGCCGCCGGCC
>DASXSF010000008.1:0-1512 GCA_036506155.1 Jatrophihabitantaceae bacterium | reverse complement strand
TCCGGCTCGAGGCCCGCGCCGAGCTCACGCGCCGCCTCTAACAGAAGCTCCGCGACCCGGGCCTTCCTTTCGAGGTCGCTCGCAGACACCCTGGAAACGTACTGCGACTCCGCGCACCGAGCGTGCCGAAACTCGACCTTGAGCCAGTAGAAATCCCGGTGGACGGCGCATAGCGTCGCCATCATGCGGCTGAAGAGAAGGCCGGGCTTGCCGGCCCGGCTCGGCGTCACGCTTATCGCAACGGTTGCCATCACCGCGCTTGTCGCGCCGGGCGCTGGAGCGCACGAAATCATGACCGCTGCCGGCCACGCGGCCGAGGACGCGGTCACGCTCACGGCTGCGCAGGAGAAAGCATTTGACGCCCACACGCGCGCAGTCACCGCGATTGACGCGAGGTGGGCTGCTGCCTCGGTCGCCGACGCCCCTCAGGATGTGGGCCAGTGGGGTCCCGTCGTTGACTGGCCGGTCGTCGGCGTGCACGTTGCGCTGCTGCCGAACGGCAAGGTCCTCGCCTACGACTCGATCGGCGACCACGCGACGGAGTCGTACCCCGTGCAGGACCACACCCGGGCAACTGTGTGGGATCCCGCTACCGGCACCCAAACGCCGGTCACCGTCGACACCGGCTTCAACATCTTCTGCAGCGGCCTTGCGCATCTCGTCGACGGCCGGATGTTCATGGCAGGTGGGAACAAGGACCAGCAGCTCAACGGCATCGTCCAAACCCACCTGTTCGATCCCGCGACGAACCTCTGGAGCCTCGGCCCGAACATGATGGGCGGGCGCTGGTATCCGACCGTCACACCACTGAACAACGGCGAGATGCTCATCACGTCAGGGCGCGTCGATACGCCCGAGGTCCGGATGCTGTCCGGCGGGCTGCGTGCGCTCAGCACCGCGTCGCTCAGCCTGCCGCTCTATCCGTGGATGGACGTCGCCCCGAGCGGCCAGGCCTTCTATTCCGGTCCCGACCAGACGCTGCGCACCCTCAACACGACCGGCACGGGCACGTGGCAGACGCTCGGCCAGCGGGACACGATCAACCGCGACTACGGCGGGCACGCGCTCTTCGACGTGGGGAAGGAGCTCATCGCGGGCGGCGGCGCCTCGACGAAGGACGCGCGAATCGTCGACATGAACGGCGCCACGCCGCAGATCTCGACGACGGCGCCGATGGCCTTCGGCCGCAGGCAGCACAACCTCACCGTGCTCGCCGACGGAACGGTCCTCGCAACCGGGGGCAATTCGTCGGGCGCCGGGCTCGTCGACCTCAACGCGGGCGTCTACCCGGCCGAACTGTGGAATCCCGCCGGGGGCCAGTGGCGGACCCTGGCCGCGATGCAGATCACGCGCCAGTACCACTCGACCGCACTGCTGCTGCCCGACGGGCGCGTCCTCTCCTCCGGCGGCGGGATCTGCGGTACGTGCGACCAGGTTGGCTATCTCGGCAAGAACGCTGAGATCTTCTCGCCGCCCTACCTCTTCCAGGCCGACGGCACGCTTGCGCCGCGC
>DASXSF010000007.1:0-13508 GCA_036506155.1 Jatrophihabitantaceae bacterium | reverse complement strand
GTAGCCAGATCGCCGGCACCAGATCCCGCCGGGACAATTCAGCAAGCACCCACGCATCGATGCGATCCGTCTTGCACGCCAGCGGCGCCAAGCCCTTGACCTTCTGCGCGTCGGCGATGTCGACGTCCCAGCCGGCCAGCTCGAGCTGGTCGTGCACGAACCGAGCTCCGTTCATCGACTCGATCGCCGCACGCACCGGCCGCCGATACTCATTCAGTCGTTCACCCAGCCGCCGAAGCCCATCCGCGTCCGACGGCGCCTTTGTGACCAGCACACGCTCACCATCAGGGTCGAGAACGTGTACGTCGACACGATGCCTGCTCAGGTCCAGACCCACATGCAACATCGGCGACGACCTCCTTCAAGAGTTGGGAATCCGCTGCATCCGCAGCGTCCCACCGAGGACCGGGCCGACTTCATGCCATTCAAATTCCACGACGTCCGGGGCAACCTCCAGCGCGTTCGGCGACGCTCACGTAGCGGCCACACATCGCCTCTCCCCCCTTCATAGGCTTCGGCGACGCGAACTGTGCTCGCACCCATGTTCGACCTATGTGCCTCTCAAGCTGTGCTTAGTATGCCCACACCACGACCGGCACACTGTCGTAATTCGGCGTGTAGCCGAACTGACCGTGGATCGCAGCCGGGCTGACGTCGTACACAATTGTCCCGGTGAGGTGTTCGCCGTTATGTAGGGTGCCCGACTCGAACGGCGCACCCCACGCGTCAGAGAAGGTCGAATCTTCGTAGTGGCTGCCGTCGCGGCCTGTGACGTAGAAGTCCAGCGCGTTGACGTCGAACGGCGCGCCAACACCGGTCGCGGTGACCGTGATGATCAGGTAGCGGCCGTGCTCCGGGGGCATACCGAACTCGCCCGGCTCGGTCGCCGCGTTGGTGACCTTGGTGACGGTGATCGTGGCCGCGTCGGCGCCGTCCTGCGTGATGTCTGCTCGCTCGCCGACCGCAAGGGTCGGCGCTTCTTCCGGCGGTGCCGACGTCGTCTCGTCGAAAGTGGGCTGCGTCTCGGTGGCGCTTGTCATCGGCGCCGGACTCTTCGAGGTGGGCGCTGCGGCGTGGGTTTTGCCGTCGTCCGTGTTGGTCCCGGCGACAACCGCCACGACGATGCCGGCCACCAGCACGGCTGCGGCGGCCGTGATCGCCCACGGGACCCAGCGGCGCATCCGCTTCTGCGGGGGCTGCGGCGGCGGTGGTTGCCAGGCAGGCGGCGGCTGCGGTGCCTGCTACGCAGGCGGCGGCTGGGGTGCCTGCCACCCAGGCGGCGGCTGGGGTGCCTGCCACGCAGGCGGCGGCGGCGCCGGCGGCAGCCAGTCGGGCGGCGGCGGCGCTGGCGGCAGCCAATCGGGTTTCGGGGCCGGGTCCTGCTCAGACACTGATTTGCCTCCAACGGGATGGGTCTCCAACGGGAAAGGCAAGTTAGGGGGACGGCGGCCAGTCCCGTTGGAGTTCGCTGACCACCGCCCCGGCTAGGTGCGCTTAAGGAGCGCATCGGCCGCCAGGAAAATACAAGCGTGCAGACTGGTGCGGAGAAACGGAAGGTCATCCTGCGGCGTGCGACGTGACGTGCTCAGGCTGCAGTGTCGGGCACGCCCACTCGCCGTGCCGTACCTGCACAGCATGCCCTTCCCGCTCGAGCCGACGCAGCGCGCTTGACACGGTCGGTAGCGGCGCGGCGACAGCGTCGGCCAGCACGCCGGTGCGGGCTTGGCCTCGCGTGCGCAGCGCCGTGAGGATCGCGTTCCGTGTCGTCCGGTCATCATCACCGTCGAGCGACACAACATCGCCCGCCTCGACCTGGTCGTCGACGTCGCCGTCGCGGCGTTCCCGCCACGACCGGTACTCCTCCCCCGCGTCCGCCGCGGCCTTCGGCTCGAGCGTCACCGTGCGGGCGGGGCAGGTGGCCCAGTAGTACGGGTCGCTGATGTACAGGCTGCGCATCTCCGATACGCGCCCGCCAGCTGACGCGACATAACCGAGGCCGGCTGTGCTCGACCCGTCCGGCCACTGCGTGGGCAGGTTGACCGGGTCCACCATGAGGTCCTTGCCGTCGGCGTGCTCGCGCCTGGCATCGGCGTGCTCCCCTGCTCACAGCGCGTCCCGGACGTGGACAACCCCGGTCACCAGCGATGCCCGGTGGCCGGGGTGCGACGAGAACTTACTACACGTAACAACACCAGCACCAGATGTGACGCTGGCATGACTGTGTCAGGTCATGCTGTCTGTTGCTGCTTGGCCAGCTCCGTCATCAGCTGCCGCGGCTCAAACATCGGCTGGCGTGGACGCACGTAAAGCCTCCCGCCCGGCTCACTCCGCGGCCGTGCCCAGGCGAGTTACCAGCCTGTCCTCCGGCAGACTGACGCGAACGGTCTCCGAAACCTCCAGACCAACCGACCGTAGTTCCAGCACGACCCGGCCGTCGACGTGCACCGCGCGCTCTACCCGCTGCGCTTGAGGGTCGTCGAGTCGAACAACGTCACCCGCACCTATGTCACGGGCTGCGACATCCGCTATCGGCACGTGCCCACCGTAGGAGGCTGCCGAATGACCTGCACAGAACTCACACAGAGTTGCTCAGCGTGACCGAGACCCAGCGGCGGCACTTAGATATCCGCTATGCGCGGGAACGCTTGACGCACGGCGATGCTCGTTCTCGCCCGGGTTCGATCGTTATGAAGGACCGTGGGAGCTGGGCCGCGGGCAGCCCCAGCATGACCGGCCGCCTACCCTGCTCAGCACCGAATTGACCACCGATCATGCCCACCGCATGTGCCTCGGCTTCGCTGCCGCTCGCGTCTGCGCTCGCGGCCGGCCGCCCGAACCGCCTCAGCCCCCTTACCAGCTCGGGCCCCCTGTACCAATCCGGGGTGTGCGGCGTGGCCCGACCCGTCCCTCCTCGCCAGGTTCGCCGGGGGGGTGTAGCGGCCTGGACGCGCGTGCGCCGCCGGTTGCCGAACTCGGGCCAATCCGGCTTGATCCCCCGGCACGCCCGCGTTCGCGGCCGCTTGCACACCGGCACACAGCAGCCCGATCGCCTTTCGATGAATTGGCGACCTGGACGGGGCAGAACAACGCGCAGCCTGTCGACTACCTGACGGGAGCCCTTTCGATCGCCGTCGCCACGACCCGGGGGTTGTGTCGGGGCGTGGGTCGGCGGCGGCTCCGAAGAGCCGCGCCGACCTCGCATGCGGGGGGCAGCCACGAGAGTGCCTGGGTGATCGTCCCGGCGGGAGCGGCGGCCTCGATCATCTCGTATGGCCGACTCGACTGTTTAGGCCTCGCGGGCGCGCTCGTAGGTTAGGTGCGCGAGGCCGTTCAGAACGGTCTTCGCGTGGATTAGGCGCAGGGGTCGCTTGTCGCTGGTCTCGCCGAATAGGCGCTCGCCCGCGCCCAGCGCGACCGGGAAGACGGTCAGGCGCAGCTCGTCGACCAGGTCGTGCTCCATCAGCGTGCGCACGAGCGGGCGGCTGGCGTACACGACGATCTCCCCGTGTATCTGTTGCTTGAGCTTCGAGACCTCGCTGACTACCTCGCCCGCCAGGACGGTCGCGTTCGTCCATTTGGGCTCTTGGAGGGTCGCGGACACGACGTACTTGGGCAGGCGGTTCAAACTGTCCACCCACTCGCCGTTGAGAAGTGACGACCGTGTGCCGAAGTACTCGTCGCTCCGCCGGCCCATCAGCAGCGCCTCGGCGCCTTGTGCCTCGGCCAGTTCGAGCTCCGCCCACGCCTCCCAGTCCTGGCCCATGAACTGTTCAAACCAGCCGCCGTGTCTGAACCCTCCCTAGCCGCTCGGGTCCTCGACGACGCCGTCGAGCGTGACGTTCTGGCTGACCACGATCTTTCCCATTTTGATTCTCCTTGCTCTGGCTTGTGGGGTGTTGCGCGTGTTGAGACGTTCGCCGGGGAGGGAAATTGAGCGACGAATTTCCGGGCGGGCCGGCGTCATTGCGGTCATGCGGTGAAAGGAACAGTCGGTGCGAGGATGCGAGCGTGACCAACCAGGCGCTCGAGCGTGCATGCGCTAGCGAGGAGGATGCGTACGGATGGTCAGCAGCGCGACGTTCACGAGCCGTCCACGGCGTCCAGGAACGTCACCGCGCACAGCAGCGCCAGGGTGACCTTGCCGCTCGCGGTCGCCAGGAACGACCCCTGCGGCGGCGCTGGCGCGGCGGTCATGGCGTCGCTCACGACCCGGCGGCTTCCATCACGGGGCCGACCTCGATCCCGCCGCCGACCTGCAGCGCCGGGCAGTCCTTGGCCAGCGCCAGCGCGGAGTCCATGTCCTCGGCGGACACCACCGAGTAGCCGACCATCCGGGAGCCGCTGCCGCCGACCTCGCCGAGCGAGGCGTAATCGGTCACCGCGTTGCCGACGTCCACCAGGGCCGAGCCCAGCCCGCCGAACCAGGCCTGCCACTCGGCAGGCGTCCCGGCGTTGGGCTTGTAGTCGGAGGGCACACGGAAGGAGAAGACATACTTGGCCATGATCTGTGGTCCTGTTCTGTATCCGGGGCGCGCCCCGGACTGGGGCCGCCTCCAAATGGGTTGACACCGCGGGGTGCGTTAACTGATCGCAGCCGATGAATTCGCCGCCGTTCCGGTGTCGGTACTGACATGAAGACTAGGCGGACCATGACCACCGATCTGATCTCTCGGGCGCGAGCCGGGGACTCGGACGCGTTTCGCGCCCTGACAGAACCGCATCGCCGCGAATTGACCGTGCACTGTTACCGAATGCTCGGCTCGGTGCAGGATGCTGAGGACGCGGTGCAGGAGACGTTGTTGGCGGCTTGGCGCGGAGTTGCCGGCTTCGATGCGCGCTCCTCGCTGCGTACCTGGCTCTACCGGATCGCCACCAACACCTGCCTGAACACCATCCGCGCGTCGCAGCGCCGGCCCGCCAAGGCCTGGGACGTGGCCGGGGTGGTACCGCCCGAACCGAGCCGGCACTCCGAAGTGAGCTGGCTCGAACCGTTCCCGGACCCGCTGCTGGAGGGTGCGTTTGACGTGCCGCTCGGGCCGGAGGCGATCTACGAGCAGACCGAATCGATCACGCTCACGTTCGTCGCGGCACTGCAGGTCCTGCCACCGCGCCAACTCGCGGTGCTGATCATGCGGGACGTGCTCGGCTTTCGTGCCGCCGAGACCGCGGACATGCTCGACATCACTCTGGCTGGAGTCAATAGCGCCCTGGCCCGTGCACGGCAACGGATGGACGCAGAGCGGTCACGCTGGCCGAGAGGTGAACAATCGGCAACGACGGCAGACCCAGACGAACTCGCGGCACGGTTCGCTCGCGCCTACGAGAGCGGCAACATCGACGCGCTGGTGGCCCTGTTCACCGACGACGTCTACCTGGCGATGCCCCCGGTCTCCTATGAGTACGTCGGCCGGGAAGCGGTCACCGGATTCCTCCACGCCTCCGCGGACGCCGGCCGGCTCGGTGGCGTGCTGGTACCCACGCATGCGAACGGACGGCCGGCGTTCGGCGTCTACGCCGACGACTCGGACGGCCCCGGTCAAGCGCGTGGCATTCTCGCGATCACCCCCACCCCGGACGGAATCTGCTCAGTGATGCGCTTCGAGGCCGATGTCATGCCACGCTTCGGGCTGCCGGAAACCTACGCCCGCTAGCCGCGACTTCCGAACGTTCACGGCCGAAACAACGCCACTCCAGGCGCAAATGACCCCCAGAGCCGACCGTCGGAAGTCCGTTGCCGCTGACGACGCCATGATGACAGCGATGAAGATTCGGCCTGCCCTGACCAATGACGCATGCGACGTCGCTGCCGTCCATGTGCGGTTCATGGCGAGTCGGCTATCGCGGGGCGCCGTAGTGACGGAACGAATGTGGGTGTTTTCGTGATCTTGCGTCAGGCAGCCCTACCCCGTAACCGTGCCCGGCGACACGGAGCAACCACTACAGGCCCGCGCGACACGAACGCCGAGTGAGGAAGTAATCGATCAGGTTGATCTTCGATGTGAGGTGGTCGCGTGGCCTGTTCGCCTGCGGTAGCCAGCCAGGGATCGCACCCGACCCGTCGTTAGGTGCGGCTTGCCGCCACGTTGATCGGCGTGCTCGAGGGGTTCAGATGAAGCTGATACGGGCGTTTGAGTGACGGCGCATATCGCGAGGACGGTCGGTGGCATCATCGGCCGCGGGGTGCGGGTTGATCCTGCCCGCTTGTGGATGCCTCGTCGTTTCCTTTCGGGTCAGCGTTATCTTCGGCGCGGTTGCGGTCGAGTGCCATTGCGGCGATCAGTGCGGCGATGAGGGCGCCGACGGCGGCGACAGCGAAGGCGAGGTTGAGCCCTCCGACCTGTGCTGCCAGCGGCGTTGCTCTGGTGTCGAGGAGGCTGTTCCGGCGCGCGGTGGCAACGGTGGCGAGTACTGCCAGGCCGAGTGCGCCGCCGAGCATTACCGCGGCGCTGAGCAGAGCCGAGGCGAGCCCTGCGACGGCCTCGTCCACCGTTGCCAGAGCAGCGTTGGTGATCGAGACGAAGGAGAGGCCTGCGCCGAAACCTAGTAGGACCAGGGCCGGCAGCACGTTGAGTAGGTAGCTGCCGTTGGCCGGTGCGTGGGCGACGACGACCAGCCCCGCAGCGGCAAGGGTGAGCCCGACAGCGGCGAGCCGGCGAGGTCCTTGGGTGGGCACCCACCGGTTGGCGAGGGCGGTTGCCGTGGCTACTCCAGCCGCCAGCGGCAGGTAGCTGATGCCTGCCTGCAGCGGCGTGTAGCCGAGGACTTGTTGTAGGTACAAAGTAAGCAGGAAGAAGCTTGATATGAGTGATCCACCGAGCAGGAACTGGACCACGTTCGGCACGAGCGTACGACGGTTGCGCATGATGCCCAGTGGGATCAGCGGCGCAGTTCCTCGCGATTCGATCACACCGAATGCGGCGAGCAGCGTTAGCGCTACGGCGAGCAGCACATGGGTTTGGACGGCGCCCCAACCGACGCTGGCGGCGTTGAGGAACGCGTATACGAGGGCGCTCATGCCGGCAGTCAGGGTGATTGCGCCGGGTACGTCGAACCTCGGGCGGGTCGTCGAGCGGCTTTCCGCGATGAAGCGCGGCACGATCTCCAATGACGCGATGGCGATCGGGACGTTGATCAGGAAGACCCACCGCCATGAGGCCAGGTCGGTGATGATGCCGCCCAGCAGGATCCCGACGGCGAAGCCGAGCCCAGACAGTGCTCCCCAGATGCTCAGCGCCCGGACCCGTTCGGGGCCGGGTGGAAAGAGCGAGGTGATCAGGGCCAGGGCTGCGGGTGTGGCGAGCGCGGCACCGACGCCCTGCAGGGCTCGAGCGGCGACCAACTGTTCCGGCGACATGGCCAGCCCGTCGAGCAAGGACGCCAACCCGAACATCGCGGTACCGGCGAGGAAGATTCGGCGGCGACCGTAGAGATCGGCGATTCGTCCACCGAGCAGCAGCAATCCGCCGAAGGCGAGCATGTAGGCGTTGATGACCCAGGCCAGCGTCGGTTGCGTGAAGCCGAGGTCTGCCTTGAGGGAGGGCAGCGCGACGTTCACCACGGTTTCGTCCAGGAAGACCATGAACTGGGCCACGGCGAGCACGATCAGCGCGGCCCAGCGCCGGCGAGCGGACGCGGCGGGCGGCGCGAACGGTGATCCCGCGGTCATGGCGTCGTGCGTGCTCATTGTGCGCTCACCCGGGGTTACTGGCCGTGCCGGTTGGTCGGCTCGGCGGCGGCACTGAAGTTGACCCGGGCGGTCACGGTGGCGCGATCCGACGTGATGCCGTGTTGGGCGGTCGCCGCGTTGGGCGGGCTGTCCTGGCTGGCTGCGTAGGCGAATGGGTGGTTGAACGCGTAGCTGGCCCGGGCGCGGTCAACGGTCAGCTCGAAACGGTGATCGGCTTGGTGGTCGTGCACGACGACGATGACCCGGTCAGTCGCCTGGTTCCAGTACAGCGTGACGTCCAGGCCGCTGCCGGTGCGGTGTGCGAGTTCGGTGCCGAGTTCGGCCGAGTGAGTGGCGAATGTTGTGCTCATGGCGGGTTGCATCTCCACGGGTGCGGTGCGTGATTGACGGACCTCAGCGTGGATCTCGGTAAGGGCTCGGGGCGACCGGGCCACCCCTGCCATCGGCCCCTACATTTTGTGACGGCCGCGATCCTGCATCGCGCGGCGCTGTCGGCGGGTTAGTTGTCGATATCGCTGAGGTCGCCTGTTTCGGAGCGTGCGAGAGCCCCGGCCAGCTGGGCGCGCGAGGTGATGTCGAGCTTGCGGTACACCCGGCCGAGGTGCATCTCGACTGTCTTGACGGTGATGAACAGCTCCTGGGCGATGTCCCGATTGCTCGCGCCGCCGGCGGCCGCCCGGGCGACGCGCCGCTCGCTGGCGGTCAGATTGGCAACACCCGGATAGCGGACGATCCGGCGCTGGGCTCCGGTTGCCGCAAGCTCGTCGTTGGCGCGATCGACGAGGGGGGCTGCGCCGCACTGGTGGGCGAGGTCAATTCCGCTGCGCAGCCGCTCGCGGGCTTCTCGACGACTGTTGCCTCGCCGCAACGCAGCGCCAAGATCGACGAGCACGCGGGCCAGCTCGAGCCGGGCAGGCGATCCGGCGAGCACGCCCACGGCCTCTCGCAGCAGCTGTACACCCCGCGTGCCGCCTTCGATCAGGCCGAGCGATCGCAGCGAGATCCCGATCGCGCGCGGTGCCCCCCATCGGCGAGCCAGCTCGAGCTCGAAAGCTGCCCTGGCGCGGGCCTCGACCGGCCGGTCGAGCCGGTGCAGGGCAAGCGCCGACCCGGAACGCCACGGTTCGACTGCCGGGTTCTCGATCCCCAGCACTTGGGCCATGTCGCCCGCCTCGGTGAAGCTGGCCAACGCCGCCTCGGCATCCCCGGCATCCAGTTCGAGCCGGCCTTGTGCGCTGAGGAGGTAGACCCGGTGACCGAGATGCACCGCCGGCCTGGGTAGATCGCGGAGCAGTCGCTTGGCTTCGTCGAGCTGGCCGCGTTCCCTGAGCGCGGCGGTGAGGGTGCTTGCGCGGAGCGTCATTAACGCCGGCACGTCCGGCATGGCCAGCACCTCGGGCGCCGCCAGGTCGTCCTCGGCGGCGAACAGGTCACCGCACTCGGCGTGGAGGCGGCCGCGAAACAGATGCACGAACGCGGTGGCGAACCGATCGCCGCTGCCGCGGCTGCGTTCGATCGCCTCGGCGAAGGCAGGCAGCGCGAGGTCGCGCCGGCCCGCCAGGATCAGCGTGTACAGGGCGTTCAATCCGTATAGCGCATCGGCGGAATCGGTGACGTGCCCGTGCAGGGCCCGCCTGGCCAGGTCGATGGCACGAGCCCGGTCGATGCCGCGGCGGGCTTCTTCGACCGCCCCGACCGCGAGCAGCGGTGCGGCCGATAACCGGCGCGTCTGCTCGTTGCGCAGCGAATCCCACTGTTTGCGCACCAGCGGATAGAGCTCTGGCTCGTAGTGGCCAGCGATCATCAGTCGCGCCGTGACCCGTTCGTGCAGCGCAGGATCGTCACGCACCCGGTCGCTCAGCGTCTCGAGCAGCGCGACGGTCTCTGTCGCCTCGAGCGCGAGCAGAGTGAGCGCGTGTGTGTATTCGAGCACGAGCGCCGGGCTCTGGGTGACGTCATCAGACTCGGCCAAGGCTTGACGTAGGTGCTCCACGGCGCTTTCTGCCTTGAAGATGCGGGTTTCGGCCACTCCGAGTTCACGTAGCACCTCGCTTCGCTCGGACCCGGGTGGCGGTTCCCGCAGAGCTCGTTGCAGGTATTCGACCGCAGCCTCGGGCGCTCCTTGCGCGACGGAGCGTTGCGCCGCCTGGCGTAACACGTCGACGACGAACGGGTCGTCGTCGGGCGGGTTGAGCATCAAGTAAGTCGCGGCTCGCTCGGGTACCGAACCTGCTTGGACGAGTAGCTCCGCAGCGCGGCGCTGGCCCTGCATCCGCTCGCCCGCGGGGATACTGCCGTAGATGGCGCTGCGCACGATCGGGTGGGTGAACTCCACCGGGTTCTCCTGACGCAGCAGGTCCGCGCGCACAAGATCGGTGCTGGCGGTGAGCGCGGCCGCGGTTTCCAGGTCGGCCAGCGCGGCAGCGATCCGAAGCTCTGTCCCGTCCCCCACGATTGAGGCCGCCCGAGCCAGCCGGCGGGCGGCACCCGACAGGCGGGCGAGCCGGACGCTGATGCCGCGTGACACAGCGTCCGAACCCAACTCCGCCAGACCCGCGACGTTCCTCGCAGTCGGCGTGAGCCGAGTCCGGTAAGCCTCGTCCAACATGGCGCGCAGGAACAGAGGGTTGCCGCCGCTGGCCCCTTCCAAGGCCGCCACGAAGGCTTCGTCCGGCTCAGTGGACAGGACCTGAGCTACCAGCGCCGCGACTGCAGACCCGCGCAGCGGAACCGGACGCACGACGGTGTCGGCGAGGGCGGCCAAGGGTTCGATCAACGCCTCGGAACCGGGCTCAGGTGGCAGCGGCCGGCTCGCCAACAGCACCAATGCCGGCAAGCCCTCGAGGCGGTGAGCCAGATAGTTCAACCAGCGCAGCGACGGGTCGTCGCTCCAGTGCAAATCGTCCACGGCGAGCACGGCGGGCGCGCGCTGGGCAATGTTGGCGGTCAGCCAGTACAGCCCGTGCAACGTGTGGAACGCGACGTCAGCGCGTTCACCATCCTGCCGGCCGAGCACGTCGCGGTCGAACAGGGGCGCAGCCAGCCCGGCGGCACCGGAGAGCAGTTCGGCCCGCCCTTCAACGGAACCGCCGGCGAGCACCGGCTCGAACAGTTGCCGTACCACCCCGAAGGCGAAATCACGCTCTAGCACACCAGCCCGGGCCGTCAGCACCACGAAGCCGTGCGCGGCGGCACTCGTCCGGGCTTCGGCGATCAGGCGCGTCTTGCCAATGCCGGCGCCGCCCTCGATGATCGCCAGCCGACCCTCGCCCGACCTCGCATCGGCCATCAGGGCGGTCAGGGTGGCGAGCTCGGACTCCCGCCCAAGCAGCGGTGCCGTCGCCCGCTGAACCTGCGGGGTTACCACACGAGGCCTCCCGTGAGAGCGGCGGTCGTACCGCTCATCGTAGGGGCGTCGGATCCAAGGAGCGGGGTCAGTGACGGGGTCGTCCCCGTCGCGAAGCCGGCCACCGCCCGCGCAGTGTCGACCAACCGAATCGATAGCGCGAAGGAGCCGCAGGCCATGTCCAAGCAGAAACGCAGTTACAACATCGCGGCCCGAATGGGCCACTGGAGCGCCACCCATTGGAAGACCGCCGTCCTCGGGTGGCTCGTGTTCGTCATCGCCGCCGCGGCGATCGGTGCCGTCGTCGGACAGAAGACCACGTCCATGCAATCCACCGACGTCGGTCAGGCGAAGAAGGCCGACAACATCCTCAAACGAGCGGGATTCCCGCAGTCCGATCCGCTCACCGAGATCGTGGTGATCCAGAGTCCACGGCTGACCGTGACCGATCCTCAGTTCCGCTCGGCGATCAATGACGTGCTGCAAGCAGTCGCGCCGTTCAACACCATCGACAACATCCGCTCGCCCCTCGACCTGGCCAACGCCGGCCAGGTATCGCCCGACCGGCGCACCGCCCTCGTCGAGTGGCAGATGCGAGGCGACGAGAAGACCGCGGAGCGGAACGTCGCCGCGTTGACCCGCGCCACCGATTCAGTCGCCAACGCTCACCCCGACATGTTCGTGGGTGAAGCCGGTACCGCGAGTTCGACGAAGGCGTTCAATGCCATGTTCGGCAAGCAACTTGCCCAGGCCGGCGAACGGTCCATCCCGCTGACCCTGCTGGTCCTGCTGCTGGTGTTCGGTACCGTGCTGGCGGCCTGGGTTCCGCTGCTGCTGGCCCTATCGTCGGTGATCGCCACCACCGGTCTGGTATCGGTATTGAGCCACGTCATGCCGATGGACGGCAACGTCAGTGCAGTCATTCTGCTGGTCGGCCTGGCCGTCGGCGTGGATTACACCCTCTTCTACCTCAAACGCGAGCGTGAAGAACGCACCGCCGGACGAGCGCCTCAGGCGGCGCTGGAAGCTGCCGCACGCACGTCGGGCAGATCGGTGCTGATCTCCGGTATCACGGTCACTATCGCCATGGCCGGAATGGTGTTCACCCGCGACCAGACATTCATGGGATTCGCCATCGCCACCATGCTCGTCGTACTGGTGGCCATGCTTGGGTCGCTCACCGTGCTGCCCGCGATATTGGCAAAGCTCGGCGATCGGGTGGAACACGGCCGGGTGCCGCTGCTGAGCAGGCTCCGCCGCCCTAGTGGCGAAAACCGCGTCTGGGCCAAGGTGTTGACGCCGGCATTGAAACGACCGCTGATTTCGACGGTGGTCGCGACCGCCGCCCTGGTCACCCTGGCGCTCCCGGTATTCAGCATGCACACCGCGCAATCAGGGCTCGCGTCCGTACCTCGCAACACACCCACAGTCGAAGCGCTCAACCGGATCCAGGCCGCCTTCCCCGGCATTTCCAACCCGGCGCTCGTCGTCGTACGTGCCGACACCGACTCGCCGCAATTCAAAACCGCTCTGCAACGACTCGGTACTGAAACCGTCCGCACTGGACAGATGGCGGCACCGTCACAGATCCAGGTCAACCCAGCCCGAAACGTCGCCCGCATCGCAATTCCCTTCGCCGGCAACAGTGTCGACGCCACCTCTACCAAGGCGTTGCTGACCTTGCGTGAACGGGTACTACCCGACACCGTGGGAAAGGTTCCAGGCGCGACCTATGCGGTGACCGGCGTGACTGCATCCTCCTACGACGAGAACCAGCTGATGAAGCAGACCGCGCCGTTGGTGTTTGGCTTCGTCCTGATCTTCGCCTTCCTGCTGCTGCTCGTGTCGTTCCGATCCATCGTCATCGCCGCCAAGGCGATCGTGCTGAACCTGTTGTCAGTGGGAGCCGGCTACGGCGTCATGGTGGCGGTATTTCAATACGGTTGGGGCGAACGGCTGCTGAACTTCCAGTCCAACGGAGGCATCGCTCAGTGGCTGCCGATCTTCATGTTCGTCATCCTGTTCGGCCTCTCCATGGATTACCACGTGTTCATCCTCAGCCGGATCCGGGAAGGCTACGATCGCGGTCGGTCCACCAAGCAGGCAGTCGAGCACGGCATCAAGACCACCGCGGGCGTGGTCAGCAGCGCGGCCCTCGTCATGATCGGCGCGTTCGCGATCTTCGCGACGCTGCCCATCCTCGACATGAAAGAAATGGGCGTCGGGCTTGCCGCCGCAGTCCTCATCGACGCCACCATCGTGCGAGCCATCCTGTTGCCCGCCACGATGTTGCTGCTCGGGGACTGGAACTGGTACCTGCCCAACTGGCTGCGCTGGTTGCCGAGACCCTCGATCGCCGAACCCACGGCCGGTGACTACCAGGTCCGCCAACCTGAGTTGGAGCCCGCGATGTAGCAACCCGATACCTCACTCAGCGCGGCGAGGCGAGGTGGCGCCCCACGAGGCGCCACCTCG
>DASXSF010000006.1:0-3940 GCA_036506155.1 Jatrophihabitantaceae bacterium | reverse complement strand
CGCGCTCGGTGACCGCCCAACCCACCGTGAACTCGATGTCCACGCCGGTCTCCCGCAGCGCGCGGATGTGGGCGAGCAGCGCCTTGCTGGCTCCGGCGCCGTCGCTGCGGGCCAGGAACGGGTAGCCGTGCCGGTACTCGTCCGGGATCTGGGCGAGTGCTTGATCGAGCACCGTGATCAAGTCGGCCGCGGTGTTCGAGCCAGCGTTGCCTGGGCGCAGCATCCCGGCCAGGGCTTCGTTCGTGTTGTCGCAGAAGGCCAGCACCGGGTGGTAGCCGAAGCTGTGTTTGTTCTCTGCACTAGACAAATCGAACATCCGGTGCGTTGGGGGGATCATCGGTTTGCCGTCTGGGTGGTGCTAACTCGGCCGGCGCTCTCGCCGAAGGTCGGCGTGTTGAGTGGCACGCGGCGGTGTCGGTCGGCGATCTGGTTTAGCTGCGCGAGTTTCTGCCGGGCACCGTCGAGGCTGATTTGGAGTCCGTCGACTTCGCCGAGCCAGCCGTGCTCGTGTGCTTCGGTGATGCGTGCGATCAGGTTGTCGCGGATCTCGACGAGCCGGTCGCGTTCGGATGGGTCGGGCCGTAGCAGCGGGCAGCGCAGGCAGGCGTGCTCGTGGATACACGGATTGGCGTAGGAGCGGCCGCAGGTGCCGAGAGCAACGCGGCGGCGTTGGAAGTGCCCGAGGAACTCTTCCCATTCCTCATCGGTCGGCACTCGGTATTCCTCGGCCGGTCGCATTGCTCGCCGTCGGGCGATGAAAGCGCGGTGCGCGTTGATGACTTCGCTCGGGTAGACGGCCTTGTAGCCCATGGTGGTGTTGATGTCGCGGTGCCCGACGACCAGTTGGGCGATGTGCGGCGGCATGCCGTGCATGACGGCATCGGTGATGAATATGCGTCGGAAGTCGTGCGGTGTGAACCGTAATGGCGTTCCGGCGGCGTCTGTCAGCCTGGTGCCGGTGAGCGCGCGCTCGAGCCATTCGCGGATGGTGGCGGCGGGGATGGCGCGATGCTCGAGGCTGAAGCGGCGCTGGAACAGCAGCGGCATGGGCGGGTTCCAGACGCGCTCGTGCTGGTCGTAGGAGGCGACGCAGCCGATGGCGCCGTCCTCGCTGCGGACGCGTTTGATGATGGCGGCGAGGACGTCGGCGAGTTCGGGGCGGACCACGAGCAGCCGCTCCGTGTCGGTCTTGGAGGGCACTATCTGCAGCAGCGGAACGAGTTCGCCGGTGCCCGGCAACGTGTATTGGATCAGGCTGTGATGGCTGAGCTCGGTGAGTTCTTCGACGCGAATGCCGGTGTGCCGAAGGGTTTCCACTGCCGCCCAGGTCCAGAACGCGCGGTCCTCTTCCCCTGTGAGGTCGCGGCGGTTGCCGTCGCCGCCGGGATTTTCGACCCAGATCCGTGCGCTGTCCTTCCCGACGGTGCAGCGGCGCCAAACGGCGTCGTTGACGGTGAACGTCGTGCCGGGCGCGGCGTGTTCGGCCTCGCGCAACAATGCTGCGCTGTCCACCCGGCGGGTGTTCGTGTGCTGCACGAGCATCGGCAGCACGGGTAGCCGCTCGCGGGTGCGCTGGTCCATGCGGGACTTGCGTGAACGGATGTCCTTCTGCCGGGTGAGGTCTTCAGCGCGGACGGGACACGGCGCCGCCCACGGTCCCCAGCGGCTCGGCTCTTCCATGGCCCATTGCGCGACGTCGAGGTAGAAGGCGCGCACCGCCGCCAGGTTGTTCATCCCGCCTGCGCGGCGCTGCCGCACCTCGCTGACCTGCCCGTCCGGTCCGACGAGCGTCCTGGTCTTGAGCACGATCCTTCGCTTCCACGCCGCCGCGACGTCGGCGGGAAGGTTCAGCGAGTCGATGCCGGGATGGTGCCGTTCAAGGTCCCGCCAGAACAGGCCGCCGAGCGCGGCGGCAAGGCTGGCCAGGCTGGTGTGGTCGAGACTTGGCTGCCGTTCCTGCAGGTAGGCGACGAGCAGATTCCGGATGGATCGGCATTCGATGCTGTGCCGGTCGATCAGTTGCGCGGGGCTGAGCCGGCCAGTCGTGGCGAACGCCCGCATCGTCGACGGTGCGTCCGGGCCGAAAATGCCCATGCCGTGCAGGAGTTGGTAGAAGCCCATAGCGGCGTTGCGGCGCACCGAGCGGACGTCGACTGCGGCCGATAGTTCCAGGCAGTCACCGACGCCGATGTCCTTCAGCCGTCCGCCTTTGACCGCGAGGATGGTGGCCGCTCGGCGCAACGCGGCGGTCTTCATCGTCCGGCCGGCCGGTGAGGCGTTGCAGCGTGTCGACAGTTCGGCGAAGCCGCCTGGGTCGCGGGCTTGCGCCATCAAGCTGACCAGGGTCTGCGGCACCCGGGGTGTCAGCACCCAGCCCAGCGTCGGCCGGATCACGTCAGCGGCGACGAGCATGACGGCGCAGACCCGCTGGTTGCTCGAGCCGGACACGCCGCAGTCGCTGCTGCCGCGCCGCGTGCGTGCGATCACCGGTCGCCACCACTCGGCGTTGCCCATCGCGTCGGCGCCGCTGGCCAGCCACCGCTGCTGCCAAGACTGGCCCGGCTGCTCGGCCAGCCAGCCGAGCAACAAGGTCAGCCCCCGCCGGCGGCGCAGCGTCGCCGGACGGTCCGGCTCGGCCGGGAACGGCGGCGCGAGCAGCCGCTCCACGATGTCCTCTGCGGACTGCAGCGTCGCGGACCAGCGAGACGCCGTCGCCCGAGATGGAAACGACCGGCGCAGGTGATCCATGTCTGGGCCGACGGCCCGCACGCTGCGGGTGCCGGTAGCTGCCCGTTCCGTCGTGCTGGTCGCGATCATCGCGGCCGTCCCGCGAACAGGACGTCAAGGGACTCGCTGCGATACCCGCTCGCTGCCTGCGCCGGCTGGGCTACCGCGGTCTCGCCTCGCCGGTGATGCGCGAGCAGCGCGGTGATCACGTCATCGGGCATCGGCGTCAAGTAGATCTGCGTCGTGGACAACTGGGCGTGGCCGAGGACCCATTGGACATCGGTCAACGGCAGCAACGGGTCGCGCGCCATCCGATACGCAGCCGTGTGACGCAAGTCGTGCAACGTCCAGTTCGCACCCAACGCCTCACCGGCGCGGGCGAACATCGCCCGCGCGGCGTGGTAGGTCAACGGACGTAACGGGCGGCGCAGCGTCAACCACAGCGGATCGTCCGCCCCAGCTGCTGGCGCTTCGGCGGGGCTGGCTTGATACAGCCGCAGCCACACGAATGCGTCCGGTGACGCCGGCAATTGCTGCACTGCACGGCTGCCCTTACGGATCACGCTGATCAACTGCTGACCCGGATCGATATCGCCGCGCCGGGCGCCGAGCAACTCCGCCGCCCTAGCACCGGTCGAGACCCAGAACGCGACCAGCGCCCGGTCTCGGTGCGAACCCAGCTCGGCGAACAGCCGGTTGAACAGCTCATCGGGAATGCAGCGTGGAATGCGTCTTGCCACCCGTGGCCGATACAAGCCCGACCGCTGCTGCCGGAACGGCTCCATCGGATTGTGATGGGCGTTCGCCCGACGCTCGCGACGCGGACGCGACAGCGGGAACGGATTCACCATCGGCCCCGTGCCGGCGTCGCGGTGGAAGTCGTAGAACACCCGCAGCACCGTTTCCGAATGCGCGCGCGTCGCCGCCGCGTACGTCACGGCAGGGGCAGGCTTCCCCGTCACCGGGTTCGGCGCCCAGGCCCGTCGCGCGGACACACCGCTCGCCCGCCTCGGCTTCTCACGCACAGCCAGCCAACGGCAGAAATCCCGCGCCTCGACGCGTGTCGCCTGATCCCACGCCACCCCGACCGCCCAGCAGAACCGCAACCATCGCAGCAGATCCATCGCATAAGAACGCTGCGTCGCCACAGACCGCCCAGCCGCCTGCAGATCAAGCAAGAACGCAGCGACCGGCCACACCGCCTCACCGGTCG
>DASXSF010000005.1:0-11639 GCA_036506155.1 Jatrophihabitantaceae bacterium | reverse complement strand
CGAATACATCGAGGTCTTCTACAACCGCCGACGGCTGCACTCCACCCTCAACTACCGGACCCCGTTCGAAGCACTCACCGACCACCGCCACGCAGCGACCGCTGCTTGATCAACAACCCGAGGAACTGTCCAAGATCCTTGATGCCCGGGATTCTCTTCACCGGCGGGTGCGCAACTATGCCGATCGCACATCGGCAGGAGCGTGCGCCCAACGCGGCAAAGCGGACGTCTGTCGCTGGCGCAGTGAACGCATAGTTGCGAGGAGCGGTCGGGCTGATCAGCCGCGACAAGCTTTAGATGCAACTCGGTTTGGCCGGGGCGTCGGCCATGGCACTGCGCCGAGCCAATCGGCGAGAACCGCGGGGCCTCGGCCGAGGTTCAGCTGACCGTCGCGCACGCGTCGAGCAGGCGGCGCAGCGCTGGCGTGGGTGGGCCGGGGGCAGCCGCTAGGCAGGTACGCGTGGCCAGGCCGACGAGGGGACGGAATGCCACGCGGGATGTGGTCATCTGCTCGGCGGCGCCGGCGTAGAGCGCGGTCCAGCACGGGCGGCCGGTGCCGATCTCGGCGAGAGTGTCCTGAGGGTTGGTGAAGGCGGGTCCGAGTTCCGGTTCGAAGCCGGCCGCCGCGCAGGCGGCGAGAACGAGGTCGTGGAACGCGGGGTTGTCCCCGCGGGCGGCCAGGCGCAGCGGCAGGTCGCGCAGCATCTGCAGCTCCAGCCTGGGGTGAGCGGCGAGCGGGTGGGCAGCCGGCAGGGCAGCCACCAGCGGGTCGTCCCACAACGGCAGCAGTTCCAGCTCGCGCGACTGCGCGATGGCGCGGACGAACGCGGCGTCGAGCTGCCCGGACCGTACCATCGCCAGCCTCCGCTGCGCGGGCGCGCCGACGAGCTGGACGCGCAGTGCCGGCGTGGTGCGGGCGAGCTCGTCCAACACCTGAGGCAGCCGCTCGCCCAGGCCCTGGCTGGTGCCCAGGCGCAGGACTCCGCCGTTCGCCAGCTCGGCGGCCACCTGCCGCGTCCTGTCGGCTGCGGCGAGCACGGCACGCGCCTCGGGCAGCAGGCGCTCACCCGCGGCCGTCAGCCGGACCAGCCGGGAGGTGCGGTCGAACAGCTGCACGCCGAGCTCGCGTTCGAGCCGGCGGATCTGCTGGCTGACCGCGGGCTGGACGATGTGCAGCCGCTGCGCTGCGCGGGCGAAGTTCAGCTCTTCGGCCACCGCAGTGAAGTAGACGAGCTGCCGAAGCTCCACGTCGCCTCCAACCATCACGAGTCGTGATCGCTGCGCGGTACAACCGCGTCTTGGTGGCGCGCTGTTCCGCCGATGGGATGGGCGCATGAAAGCCGTTGTCAACACGCCTGACGGAGCCGGGATCGATGTGGTCGAGGATCCGCGGCCAGCCCAGAACGAAGCCCTTGTCGCGGTGCGGGCGTTCTCGCTCAACCGCGGGGAACTCGCATTACTCGAGGCGCGCACCGAGCGGTGGCGTCCCGGCCAGGATGTCGCCGGGGTGGTCGTCGAGCCCGCGGCCGACGGGTCGGGACCACCGGCGGGCAGTCGCGTCGTCGCGCTCGTCGAGCAGGCCGGCTGGGCAGAGCTGGCCGCGGTGTCGACCGACAGGCTGGCTGTATTACCGGACGAGGTGACCATCGAGCAGGCCGCCGCGCTGCCACTGGCCGGGCTGACCGCGCTGCGCACCCTTCGCCTGGGCGGCGATCTGCTCGGCCGCCGGGTGCTGGTGACCGGCGCCAGCGGTGGGGTGGGCGGGACTCAGGTGCAGCTCGCCGTCGCCGCCGGGGCCGAGGTCACCGGCGTCGCTAGCTCACAGCACCATGAGACTCTGCTCGCCCACGGCGCGACCTCGGCCGTTGACGACCCGGCGGCGGCCGAGGGCCTGTATGACCTGGTCGCCGATTGGGTCGGCGGCGCATCGCTGGCCGCCGCTATCGGCAGGCTTGCCCCACGCGGCACGCTCGTCCTCGGCTCGGGGAGCCGGGACACGACTCCGATCAACGTCTACGACTTCTTCGGCCACGAAGGTGCACGCATCGTCGCGTACCTCTCCTACGCACACCCCGAACCGCCCGCCCCGGACCTCGCCATCCTTGCCAGACTCGTCGCGACCGGCCAGGTCGACCCGGTCATCGGCCTGACCACGAGCTGGACGGGCGTGCACGAGGCGATCAACGCACTCGCCCAGCGGCGCCTCACCGGCAAAGCCGTGCTCACCCTCGACTAAGCGAATCCGATCTTGACTTTGCCGCAAGTGGTTCGCTCGACCCGCAGCGGCTGCAGGTTCGAGCGTCACTGGCGAGGGCGCTACCCGCGACCTCTTGACGCAACCATCCGGTTGCCATAGGTTGGCAACCGAATGGTTGCTACTTGATGGAGGACGTCATGGGTTTTCCTGATCGCATTGAGCGGATCGTGGAGATCGCTCACCCGCCGGAGAGGGTGTGGGCAGCGCTCACCACGGCCGAGGGGCTGGCCGCCTGGTTCGGCAACGAGGCGTCGATCGACCTGCGCCCGGGTGGATCGGCCCAAATGAGGTGGACCGAGGGGCACACGGCCGACATGCGGGTGGAACGGGTGGAGGAACCGACGGTGTTCGGGTTCACCTGGCAGATCTACGGCCTGCCCAAGGACGATCCACGCCGGACCTATGTCGAGTTCACCCTCGAACCGGTCGGCTCGGGCACCCGACTGACGGTCGTCGAGAGCGGCTTCGCCCAATTGCCCGAGGACGCCCACCACAAGGCGTACGACGGCAATATCGAGGGTTGGGCGAGCGAGTTGGGCGAACTGGTCAGCTACCTCGATGCCGCCTGACATCGAGCCCATCGCCGAGAAGGTCTTCAGTGCCCTGGCCGACCCGACCCGCCGCGCCATCCTGGCCGCGCTGGCCGCGGAGGGTCCGGCCACGGCCACGGACCTGGCCGATCGTTTGCCGGTCACGCGGCAGGCGATCGCGAAGCACCTGGCGCTGCTGGCCGAGGCCGGGTTGGTGACGGCCGAACAAGGCGAGCGGCGCCGGGTGCGGTACCGCCTGCGCTCCGCGCCGATGCAGGTGGCACAGCAGTTCCTGGCCGCGCTGGCGCGCGACTGGGACCGCCCGCTTGAGGCGTTGACGAAGCACCTCGACGCATCCGCGGGGCGAGGGCACCACAAGCCCGTTGGAGAGAGAGCCCGTGGGCAGGATGCGTGATCACCGATTGACCTCGGCGCTCGACGCGGACGGAAACCCGGCACGTGCCTTCGACGCGCACGTAGTGACGAGAGGCAGCAAGACCGTGCTGACGGCGATGCTCGCGCTCGCAGCCGCGTCCTGGGTCATCGCGGTCGGGCAGATGAACGGGATGGACATGGGCGTGGGGACTGAGCTCGGTTCGTTCGGGTTTTTGCTGCAGTGTGGGCGTCGATGATGGCGGCGATGATGCTGCCGGGCGCGGCCGCGGCCGTCGTGAGGCACGTTCACGCCAGTGGCCGTGTACGCGGTGTGCCACTGTTCGTCGCGTCCTACCTCGCCGTATGGGCGCTCGTGGGCGTCGCGGTGTACGCGGTGTACCGCCCACACGGGTCGGCCGCCGCCGCCGCGATTGTGATCGCGGCCGGCGTCTACGAGTTCACGCCGCTCAAGCAGCGCTTCCGCCGGCGCTGCCGCGAGAGTGTCCTCCGCTCTGGATTCGAGTTCGGGCTCTGCTGCGTCGGATCGAGCATCGGACTGATGCTGATGCTGGGCGCACTGGGCCTCATGAGCGTCACCTGGATGGCGGTGATCGCCGCGCTCGTCCTCGCCCAGAAGCTCCTACCCGCGAAGGCCGCTATCGATGTGCCGCTGGCGCTGGCGATCGTCGGACTCGGACTCCTGATCGTCATCGGGCCCGGGTCGATTCCCGGGCTCACGCCACCTATGTAACGAGAACAAGGAGAGAAACAATGACCGATCACAAGACCGGAACACGTGAACAGTGGCTTGCCGCTCGGCTCGAGCTACTCAAGGCCGAGAAGGAGCTGACGCGGCGTGCCGACGAACTGGCGAAGCGGCGGCAGGAGCTGCCGTGGGTCCGCATCGACAAGGACTACACCTTCGACACCGACCAGGGCACCGCGTCCCTCGCCGATCTGTTCGAAGGACGCTCGCAACTGCTCATCTACCACTTCATGTTCGGCCCCGACTACGAGGCAGGATGCCCGTCCTGCTCGGCAATCGCCGACGGCTTCAACGGTTCCGTCGTCCACCTCGCCAATCACGACGTCACCCTCGGCGCGGTGTCGCGGGCTCCGCTGGCGAAACTGCAGGCCTACAAGCAGCGGATGGGATGGAGCTTCCCCTGGGCGTCCTCGTCAGACAGCGACTTCAACTACGACTTCCACGTGACCCATACGACGGAGGAATGGCAGTCCGGAGCCGTCGAGTACAACTTCCGCACCGTCGACCTCCGAATGCCGGAGACCCCCCAGGAGAACCCCTTCGTCGCTGCGATCACCTCCAGCGTCGGAACGGACTGGCCGACCTACCGCACGGAAGGGCCGGGCATGAGCGCCTTCGCGCTCGACAACGGCGTCATCTACCACACCTACTCGACCTACGAGCGCGGCGTGGACGCCCTGTGGGGCATGTACCCGTGGCTCGACCGCGCACCACTCGGCCGCAACGAGACCAACCTGTGGTGGCGCCGCCACGATGAATACGACGCCTGACGAGTCCGCGCCAAGAACCCGCGGGCGCAACCGCGAGCGATATGGCCCGCACCGTGATCGCTCTCGCCGGCGCGAATGTCGTGCGTTGCGATGGTGCATGCAGGAGCCTGTCGCACAAAGGCCGTCGCTGCTCTCCTTCTTCGCCGACACTCGGATCTTTCCCGCCGGCTCCGCGATGCTCGACGATGCCCTGCTCATGCGCCACATCCCCGTGCGGTGGAAAGCGCTGCCCCTCGCTGCGCGCAGGCCGCAGCAGCGACCCGGTATTAGGGTCCCTAGCGGCAGGTGAAGCCCGCATTGAGGAGCCGCCTGGGTGTCGCGCGAAGGCCGGTCAACGCGAGCGCGGGGGTCAGTGCGTTAACACGGCTGCGATTTACGACCGAGGGCTCGATTGGGTGCAACGACCGACCGGTGCAAGCTGTTCGTTCAACGTCTGCATCTCCCGCGTTGGGTGCGCGGATGTGCCGGTGATCGTCAGGTGTTCCACTTTCACGTGTCTTGGGTGATCGGCTTCCGCCAGATCAGCAGGTAACGCCAGAAGAGCAGCCGCCGCACCCGGACGCCGGGCAGCAGCGCGGCAGCCACGTCGGCAACCTCTCGGGTGGTAAGCGGCGGGTCCATTACGACGGGCATCGATGAGCGATCCGGGTCCTTTGCGAAGCTGCCATCGCTTCCCAGCAGCCTCTTCGCGAGGAACACCGCACCAAGCAGACGGTGCCCTACTGCCGCCATGATCTCGACCGGAAGTTCACGGCGCGGGTCCGGGCGAGGCAGCGCCACTGCCGCGAGAATCCCGCCCGGCCGGAGGGCATCGGCAAGCACCGGGAGCGCACCCGGCAACGGCATGTGGTGCAGCGCGGTGATCGAGAAGATCGCGTCGTAGTCCTTGCTAGGCAGCGCGTCAACCAAGACATCAGCCAGGACACAGTTGACGTTGTCGGGCGTGCGGCGCTTCGCTTCCTCGATCATGGCTGCGGAGCGATCGACGGCGTCGACCCGTTTGCTTCGCTGGGCGAGCTGCGCTGCGAATGATCCGGCGCCGCAACCGACGTCCAGCACGCGCTGGCAGCGCTGCGGTAGCTGGCGCAGCAGCAGTCGGTGGTAATACGCGTTGTGATCCCAGTCGAGCACAACCTGACCTTAGGCGCGGGAGAAGCCGCGTAGCGTGAGCCAGGGCCGGCGGATCTGCCGCTGCGGGCGCGGGGTCCTACCGCTATCAGTCCCCCACGTCAGCCGGGCGATGTGAAGATCAGAGTCACAGAGTCGGTGTCGATCGCGCGTGCGTCGGGCCTGGCTAGGACTTTGCCGATGAACCGATCGGCCAGGCGACCTTCCGATCACTCTCGCTGTCCACGCGGAGACGTGCGAAGGAGAGCGGATCGTCCGATGGGATACCGATCGCAACCCTCAATCCGGCTGCACCACGTCGAGCCGGTGCGACTTCGACGCGTCCACGCTTGGATCGACTTCGAGCACGGCGTCGACTAAGACCGGATGCACCGACGCTTGATTTGGTTCGGCGTTTGTGATCTTGGGTGGTGGGCTTGGTTCGAGTGCGCGACATTCGCCGGTGTGCCCGGCGTTTCCACGTGATCTGCGGTCGGGGCCAGATGGCCGGTTGGTCAGGCAGCGTGTGGGACGGGTGGTCCGACGGTGGCGGTGAACAGGTCGAGCCAGTCGGCCTGCCAGGGCCAGTTCGCTGGTAGCCGTAATCGCATCTGCCGCGCGGAGTGGACCGTTCGGGCTGGCACGTTGCTCAGCTGGGCGCGGATCGTCGCGGTGGTCGCCTTCGCGTGGAAGCGGGAGGCAAGGGTGCGGCGGCGCGGCTGAGGTTGAAGGCCATGGCGGCCAAGACCAGCCACGCGCCGTTGGCGTTGAACCGGCCGGAAGGCAGGTGCGCCAACGGGCCGTTCTTAAGGTCGGCGATGACCTGTTCGATGACGGCGTGGCGGCGGTGGTCGGCTTCGGCGTCGAGCATGGGCAGCGGCGAGTCGGTGAAAACGGCATGGTGCCGCCAGGCCGGGAACCACTCACCCTGCTCATGGGCATGACGTGGGCCGGGTTGGCGTCGCGGACCCGGCGCAGGATCAACCGGGCGGGGACCTGCTGCGCCCGCGGCTTGGCGGTGAACGCGGTGAACGGCACTTCGGCGACCTCGGCGTGGCTGACCCACTGCCCGAGTTGCTCGTTGAAGACAGCGTGGGGGTAGCGGATCTTTATCAATGCGGTGTCCGGGGTCGCGGCGATCGCTCGCCGCACCGCCGGATCCAGGCGTGCCGTGATCGAGAACCGGGCACCGGCACGGCCGATCGCTGCGATCACGTCGCGGCCGTCGAAGGCCGAGTCTGCCCGCACGATCACCAGCCCGGCCGCGCCGCAGGCCCTGCTGGTGCACAGCGCGTCGGCGACCAGACGGGCAGCGCCGCGCGCGGAGTTGGCCGATCCCTTCCGCAACCGGGACGCGACGATCACCGGCGCTGACGCGGGGGCACCGTTGCGTTGGTGGCGTCGGTTCGCTGGCCCGGGGGAAACTGATCAAGTGATCAACTCGACATCGGCTTCGTCGTTCGCGCCGGCTGGGTATCGGTTCCCGCGTGAGGTGATCGCGGTCGCGGTGCGCTGGTACTTGCGTTATGGCCTGTCCTACCGCGATGTGGAAGAGCTGCTCGCCGAGCGCGGCATCGTCGTGGATCACGTGACGGTCTACCGGTGGGTGCAGACCTTCACTTCCGTGTTCATTGACGTAGCTCGGCCGTCGCGCGACGCGGTCGGAGATCGCTGGTTTGTCGACGAGACTTATGTCAAGGTCGCCGGCCGCTGGACCTACTTGTACCGGGCTGTTGATCAGCGCGGGCAGGTCATCGATGTCTTGGTGTCCACCCGCCGGAACGCCGACGCGGCGAGGCTGTTCTTTGCCCGCGCAATGACCTATAGTCTAGCTCCGGTCGAGGTCACGACCGACCGGGCGGCAGTGTACCCACGCGTCATCGACAAGCTCCTCCCAGGCGCGCGGCACATGGTCGATCGGTATGCGACAACGTCGTCGAAGCCGATCATGGCCGCCTCAAAGACAGGCTCCGTCCAATGCGCGGACTCAAACAAATCCGCTCGGCCCGCACGATCGCCGCCGGCCACGCGTTCTGCAGAACCTGCGGCGCGGACACTACGAACTCGTCGTCGATCATCCGGCCAGCGTTCGTGTCCGCGCCGCGTTTGAGGAACTCGCCCAGTCGATCTAAACGTGCAACCGAAGCAGGGTACGCGATCAACGCCGTCCTCGCTCGATCAACGCAACAGAGCCACCAGCCGTCTGGTCAAGCACCCGGGCACAGGTTGATCTGGAGATTGAGCCGGTCGCGGACGCTCGACCGACCTGCCTGCGCAAATGAGGACGACCGTCCGGCAGTGCTCGCGACGCGCTTTGGGATCAAGACGTTCCTGGCGCGGACGGCGACGGGGAAGAGGTCACGGACAACGTCGGCGTCGGAGGCGGATTCTGTGGCGCGGAGCTGCCGGTGGTGCGGGAGGATGTCGACGAGGTGCTCGACGGGCGCGGGGGCGTCGACGCATCGCTCGATGAGCGCGGAGAGGTCGACGAGCTGCCGGACCCGTCCGCGGAGGACGACTTCTGGGTACGCGTAGGTGTCGCCGTGGTGGGCGGCGGTGCAGGGGCGCGAGTTTCGGTGGGCGTCGTCACGACTCCCACGACGTTGCGTGCCGGCTCCGGCGCTGGGCGGACGAGCAGATACGCGACCAGCGTCAGGAGGAACATGATGCTGAGCGCCACGGTCGATGTGCGCAGGCGATGCTGAGTCAGCATCACACCGTGCCCGTTGGTTGCGCGGTGTCGAGGGCGGGCTGCACCGTGATGCCCTCGCGCAGGAACGCCTGCGCGATCCGAACGCGCAGCGCGCGGCCCACCTCGAACTGCTTGCCCGGCAGCGTCCGCGCAACTACCCGGACCTTGAACTGGTCCACCTCGATGGACTCGACCCCCATCACCGACGGCGGATCGAGCAACAGCTGATGCAACTCCTCGTCCTTGAACGCGTCCTCCCCAACCTCGCGCAGGATTTCGCTGACCTGGTTGACGTCGACGGTGACCGGAACCGGCACATCGATCACCGCCCGCGCCCAGCCGCGGGACAGGTTCGTCACCTGGACGGTCTGGCCGTTCGGCGTGATGATCACCTCACCGTTCGCAGAGCGCACGGTCGTGATCCGCAAACTGACGTCCTCGACCGTACCGACCACCGGTGTGGCGGAGCCGCCGGTCGAAATGCGGACGAGGTCACCGAACCCGTACTGCCGTTCCGCGATCAGAAAGAAGCCAGCCAACAGGTCCTGCACAATCCGCTGCGCGCCAAAACCGAGTGCGACACCGGCGACAGTTGCCGGTGCGATGAAACCCGTCAGCGGCACACCGAACCGCTGGACGATCAGGATTGCGGTTGCCGTGTAGAGGAGGACCAGCACCGTCCAGGCCACGACCTGGATCAGCGCGTGCCGGTGCTTTGCAGCCTCAGATCGCACCAGTTCATCCGTCTCCGGCGCGCTGGCGTCGATCCGTTCGGTAATCTGCGCACCGAGCCAGCGAACAAAGCGGGCAAGCAAGATCGCACCGAGGACGAGCAGCACAATCTCCAAGCCGTTTCCGCGAGCCCACACCCCGATGTCGTTGAGCGGTGTCACGGCCAACATCACAACTCTTGTCATCCCCTGCCTAGTTTGATCCCGGACGTCGATTGACGCACATGCCCGAGTCGCGACAACCGAGCCATAGTTCAGGTCGGCTGCGGGCACTGTCAAACAGCCGGGACGACACGGCGCCGCGCCTTTCCCGGCCGCCACGCGCGTCGCTGATCTTTGGCGAAGGTAGCGGCCTTCCTTGTCGGCCCTCACGAACGATTACACGCGGCTTAACCACCATGTAGCACAGCGCGGAGATCCGGAGCAGGTCGAGAGCCTGCGGGTCCCGATCACGCGCCGTCGGCCACGACCTACCGGGGATCCTCAGACGTTGCTCATCGTTCCGCGAACACGTCATCGCCGCGCGCCGGCCGCAGCCGTAGCGGCGCGGCCAGTGGAGCCACCCGCCACCGGGTGCCTCGCCTACACCACCACACTGCCAGTGCTGGGGCTACGGGGGTAACTGGAGGAATCGGGCGGCGTTGCTGGGCACGGCTGGCACCGATGTGGGCAGGACTGGCATCAGTGGGCACGAGTTTGGGGCCCATTTCGGGGCCCGCCTCGGTATCAGCGATCGCTCGGCCGTCCGAGCGCCGCATCGGCCGCGCGAGTATGCGTTGCGTTCGCGCGGCTGGCTCCCGCCGCCCCTACCGGGTTTGTGCGAGATCGGTGTGATCGCGGGAGGCGATCTCGGGTCGTTGACCGCGGTAGTCGCTGTGAAACAGCGGCGACGAGATGATCAGGTCGGCGGTGGCGACGTTGGTGGCCACGGGAATGTTCCATACGGTTGCCAGGCGGAGCAGGGCCTTGACGTCCGGGTCGTGCGGCTGAGGCTCGAGCGGATCCCAGAAGAAGATCAGCGTGTCGATCGCGCCTTCAGCGATCTTGGCGCCGATCTGTTGGTCGCCGCCGACGGGTCCGCTCAGGTAACTGGTCACGGTCAGGCCCAGCTCGTACTCGAGCATTGCGCCGGTCGTCCCGGTCGCGTAGAGGCGGTGCGTACTCAGCGTCAGGCGGTTGTAGTCGGCCCATGCCAGCAGCTCGACCTTCTTGTTGTCGTGGGCGATCATCGCGATATGGCGGTTCGCTGTCATCAGGCTCCGTCGTCGGATCGGTGGTGCTGGACCCATCCAGTGTCCGCATCCGACCATGACCACGGTATGTCGCGGCCGAAACAGGACAGCAACAACTGCCCGTCACCACCGAACGCCAGAACCTGAGGTCCGCTTCTATGCCCGCCGGATTCAAACCGGCGCTACCGCCTTGAGAGGCCGGTGCCGCGCGTGATCCCTGGTTTCTGCAGTGGCCTGGAGTTCCATTTGCCGTGATCAGACGGATCTCCAGTTGCCCGGATGGCCCGTAGTTCATCCCACGAACCATCCCACGCGACCGCATGAACCTTGGTTCGGGAGCCCGCCGCTGTACGCATCTTCCTGGCGACGAGGGCCTGCGGCGGCGGCATGGCCGCCGGATACGGAGTCGTTCCGCAACGCCGATTACGGGCGCGCGTGATGCGTCGCACAATGGCCCAGTAACGGCGATATGTGCGCAGTCGGCACGTCAGTGCCGGGCCGCATGCGGTCCCGCTGACGGGAACCTGCTGCCCTCCCGGGAGAGCTCGCCGTCTGCGACAAGGCCACCTTGACCCCGCGCGGCGGCATGCTCGCCCCACCGGCCCTGCTGCCACGGACCCCCGTGACGACCTGAACCGCTTTGACGTTTACACGCGGCATTACCGGGTCAGCGGTACGTCGCTGGCGACCTTGGTGGCAGCCTCAACGTTGACGTCGCGGACCCTGCGGACGACGATCGGGTGCCGGCACCGTCGACGTTGTCGACTCCTCGCGGGAACTCGGCAGCGTGGGCAATTCTCCTCGCGAGGAGGGTGGCCTGATCGTCTCAAGATCCCGCTTCGGATTCGTGTTGGCACAAGGAGGCGTTGTGAAATCGCTGCGAAGATCTGCTTCAGTTAGCGCGCTCGCGTGTGGCCTCGCGCTGGTGACCTCATCGACCGCCGTGGCGGCCATCCCACCGGTGCTCATCTCTGGACCGTCGCCTTATGCCGCATGTTCGCAGTTCGACAACTCGCTTACCGGGAGGACCTTCCCCAACGCGGAGGTCGAACCGCAGGCGGCCGTGCACGGCAGCACCGCGATCGCCATGTGGCATCAGGACCGCCGCTCGAACGGCGGCGCCCGCGGCATTGGCGTCGGCTACTCGACCGACGGCGGCGCCAGCTGGACCGAGACCAC
>DASXSF010000004.1:0-98105 GCA_036506155.1 Jatrophihabitantaceae bacterium | reverse complement strand
GTCGCGGCCGGCGGGCTCTTCGCGCAAGCGCTCATCGCCCGGTCGTTGCGTTCCTTGTGGTCACCTGGCGATGGCTGGCTGAGCCAGATCCGCGAGGTGGGACCGGACTTCGGGGGCCGCGGTGCGGACGGCGTCCGCCGCGGCGTCGTCGTCCGTCGTCTGCGACGCGCGCTCTGCATCGACACGAGCGGAGTACCGCTCGATCTCCCGAGCCTGCGTGGAGGCGTCCCAGCCGAGGATGCCGCCCATCAGGCGCGCCACCGCGGGGGCCGACTCGACGCCGCGATGCGGGTATTCGATCGAGATCCGGGTACGCCGGGTGAGCACATCCTCGAGGTGCAGGGCGCCCTCGTGCGTCACGGCGTAGCGGATCTCGGCCAGCAGGTAGTCCGGGGCGGCCGGCACCGTCGAAAGCAGCGCCGGGTCGGTGAGCCCGGGTCCGAGGACGTCGCGGATCATCGAGCCGTAGCGGTCCAGCACGGAAAGCACCCGGTACGGATGCAGGCCGTACTCCGCGGCGAGCGCGTCGACCTGGTTGCGCATGGCGAAGTAGCCGTCCGCGCCGAGCAGCGGCACCTTGTCCGTGCATGACGGGGGGACGAGCTTGGGCAGGTCTTCGGTGCCCGCATCGACGGCATCGGCGGCCATCACGCGGTACGTCGTGTACTTGCCGCCTGCGATGGAGACCAGCCCGGGGACGACGCGAGCGACGTCGTGCTCCCGGGACAGCTTGGACGTCTCCTCCGACTCGCCGGCGAGCAGCGGCCGCAACCCGGCGTACACGCCCTCGATGTCGTCCGGCGTGAGCGGCGAGACGAGGACGGCGTTGACCCGTTCGAGCAGGTAGTCGATGTCGCTGCGTGTGGCGGCGGGGTGGGCGAGGTCGTGCGTCCAGTCGGTGTCGGTGGTGCCGATCAGCCAGTGGTGCTTCCACGGTATGACGAACAGTACGGACGTCTCGGTGCGCAGGATCAGTCCGGCGTCGCCGGTGATCTTCTCCCGGGAGACGACGACGTGCACGCCCTTCGAGGCACGCACCTTGAACCGGCCGCGCCCACCGGACAGCGCCTGGATTTCGTCGGTCCAGATGCCGGTGCAGTTGAGGACGACGCCGGCATCGACCGTGGTCTCGCGCCCGTCCTCGGCGTCGCGCACCCGCACCCCGACGACCCGGTCGGACTCGTGCGCGAACCCGACTGCCTGCGTCGACGCCCGGACGACGGCACCGTAGCGGGCGGCAGTGCGGACGACCGTAAGCGTGTGCCGGGCGTCGTCGGCCTGCGCGTCGTAGTAGCGCACTGCCCCGACCAGCGCGTCGCGGCGCAGGCTGGGGAACATTCGCAGTGCTGCCGCCCGGGTCAGGTGCTTCTGCCCGGGTAGGCTGCTGGCCCCGCCCATCGTGTCGTACAGCGCCAATCCGCTTGCCACATAAGGGCGTTCCCACGCTCGGTGGGTCAGCGGATACAGGAACGGCAGCGGCTTGACGAGGTGCGGCGCCAGAAACGACGTCATCAGCTCCCGCTCCCGCAACGCCTCGCGGACCAGGCCGAACTCCAGCTGTTCCAGGTAGCGCAGCCCGCCGTGGAACAGCTTCGATGAGCGGCTGGACGTTCCCGAGGCGAAGTCGCGCGCCTCGACCAGGGCGACGGTGAGGCCTCGGGTGGCTGCGTCGAGTGCCGCACCGGCGCCGGTGACGCCGCCGCCGATCACGACGACGTCGAACGAGTCGCCTTCGAGGCGGTGCCACGCCGCCTCGCGGTAGTTCAGGTCGAGGCGGGACGCGGCGCCGCCACGTGGTATGGACGGTGCGTTATCCCCCACACCTGGCACGCTAGCGCAATGCCGTCAGCGTCCGCCGTCGCCGCGATCGACCAGGGCACCACCTCGACCCGCTGCATGCTGTTCGACAGGGACGCCCGGGTGCTCGCCGTCTCCCAGCTCGAACACGCCCAGCACCTCCCGCGCCCCGGCTGGGTGGAACACGATCCCGTCGAGATCTGGGCGAACACCTGCCGGGTTGTCGAGGGCGCACTGTCCGCAGCGGAGCTCGGCGCCCGCGACATCGCGGCGGTCGGAATCACCAACCAGCGCGAGACCACCGTCGTATGGGACCGCGCGACCGGCGAACCGATCGCGCCGGCCATCGTCTGGCAGGACACCCGCACCCAGCCCGTTTGCGATGCGCTGGGGCCACCGGACCGGTACCGCTCGCGCGTCGGATTGCCGCTGGCCACGTACTTCGCAGGGCCGAAGTTGCGCTGGCTGCTCGACAACGTGCCGGGCGCCCGCGGACGCGCCGACGCGGGCGAGCTGGCATTCGGCACGATCGACAGCTGGCTACTGTGGCGGCTTTGCGGTCGGCACGCCACCGACGCCACCAACGCGTCGCGCACCATGCTGATGGACCTCGCAACGCTCCGCTGGGCGGATGACATCGCCGCCGAGATGGGGGTGCCGATGGCGGTGCTGCCCGAGATCCGCTCATCGTCAGAGGTCTACGGGGACGTCACGGAGCTGACGGTGCTGCGCGGCGTGCCCGTCGCCGGCATTCTCGGCGATCAGCAAGCCGCGATGTTCGGGCAGGCGTGCCTGTCCCCCGGCGAAGCCAAGAACACCTACGGCACCGGGAACTTCCTGCTGCTCAACACCGGCGCCGAGCGCGTGCCGAGCGAGCACGGCTTGCTGACGACGGTGTGCTACACCCGCGCAGGCCTTGCCCCGGTGTACGCGTTGGAGGGCTCGATTGCCGTTACCGGGGCGCTCGTGCAATGGCTGCGCGACAATCTGGGCCTGATTTCGTCCGCCGCCGAGGTCGAGACGCTGGCCCGTACCGTGGACGACAACGGTGGCGCCTACTTCGTGCCGGCGTTTTCCGGGCTGTTCGCGCCGTACTGGCGCCCCGAGGCCCGCGGCGTCCTGGTAGGCCTGACCCGCTACGTCAACCGCGGCCACGTGGCCCGTGCGGTGCTGGAGGCCACGGCATTCCAGACCCGCGAGGTGATCGACGCGATGCACGCCGACTGTGGCTTCACGCCGTCGGCGCTGAAGGTCGACGGCGGCATGGTCGGCAACGAGCTGCTGATGCAGTTCCAGGCCGACATCCTCGGCGTACCCGTGGTACGCCCGCGCGTCGCGGAGACGACCGCGCTGGGCGCCGCGTATGCGGCCGGCCTCGCCGTCGGGTTCTGGCAGTCGCCCGACGAGATCCGGGCCAACTGGGCGGCGGACCGCGAGTGGCGCCCGGCGATGCCGCCCGAACAGCGCGATGCCCGCTACGCCCAGTGGAAGAAGGCCGTGCTGCGTACGTTCGACTGGGCCGAGTGAGCCGCCGGCAGCTCGGTGATCTTGGACTTATGGCTGAATAGCGCCCAGAAGTCCAAGATCACGCGGGAGACTGATCCTGCGCCGCAACGGCATCCGCGCTGCGACTGTCATAGTGACGTGGTGAAGCCCGCGGCGTCCGTCCTCGCCGGCGCGCTGGTGGCTCTCACCGCCGCCGCGGGTTGCACGTCCGGCACAACGGCCACTCGGACGAGCCCGACGCCGTCGTTCACGCCGACGACCGCGTCGACGGCTACGGCGACGCCCGAGCCGTCGATGACATCCACGATGGCCCCGACCGGCACGCAGCCTCGCCCGACACCGACCCACACGGCGACGCAGACCGCCGACGCGGTGCGCGTGTTCCGGTCCATGACCGAGGCACAGCGGGTCGGACAGCTGTTCATGGTCGGCGCGTCCACGACCGGCCCCGACGCGGCGACGATGAGCGCGATCACGACGGACCATGTCGGCTCGGTAATCCTCACCGGCACCAGCTACGGCGGCGTCGCCGCGATCGCAGGCATCAGCCACGGTCTCCAGGCTGCCACGAATACAGCCAAGCTGTTCATCGCTGCTGACCAGGAAGGCGGCGAGGTGCAGCGGCTCCAGGGTCCCGGCTTCGACGCGATCCCGACCGCCACGCAGCAGGGCGCTATGCCGCCGGCGCAACTGCGTGCCGACGCCCGGCGATGGGGTGCGCAACTGCGGGCCGCAGGCGTCAATCTCAACCTGGCACCCGTCATGGACACCGTGCCGGCCGGCGCACCGAATCCGCCAATCGGCGCGATGTCCCGGCAATACGGCAGCGACCCCGTGACGGTTGCCACGCACGGTGTCGCATTTGCGCAAGGCATGGCCGACGCCGGGATCGACGCCACGGCCAAGCACTTTCCCGGGCTGGGCCGGGTGGCCGACAACACCGACACCAGCGCCGGCGTGACCGATCACGTCACTACCCGCCGCGACGCCTTCCTGGTCCCGTTCGCGGCGGCGGTCAAGGCCGGCGTCGCATTCGTCATGATGGCCACGGCGTACTACAGCCGCATCGACCCGGCCCGGCCGGCGGCGTTCTCGCCGACAATCGTGACCGGCATGCTGCGCGGTGACCTGGGCTTTCGCGGAGTGGTCGTCAGCGACGACCTGGGCGGCGCGGCGCAGGTGGCGGCGTACGCCGTCGGCGCGCGGGCGGTCGACTTCATCGCCGCGGGCGGCGACGTCGTGCTGACCGTGGACGCTGGGCAGATCCCGCAAATGAGCGCCGCCGTGCTGGCCGCGGCGAAGGCCGACCCGCGCTTCCGCACCCGGGTGGACGCCGCCGCGTTGCGAGTGCTGAGGGCCAAACAAGCCCGAGGGTTGCTCAGCTGAGCGGTACCACCATGTTCGGCGGCGTCACCACGTGATCTTCTCGCAGCGGCCGTACCGCCGTGCCGATCGCGAAGAACTCGGTGGCGTGCCCCCAGGCGTGGTCGTGCTCGGTCAGGCTGAACCCGACGACGCCCTCGGCGCCCCGGGTCCGCGCCTCGGCCTGCATGCGGCCCATCGCGAGTTCGCGGGCGTCGTACATGCCCTGAGTGAACTGCGGCAGCTCGGCGTTCTGCCCCATATTGCGCAACATCTGCCCCAGCCGCTGGTGCGCGATGTGGTAGACGCACGTGCCCATAACCAGGCCGAGCGGCGCGTAGCCGGCCTCGAGGAGCGTCCAGAAGTCCTGCCCGGACAGGTCGGACGTGAAGGGTCGCCCGCGGCTGTCGCGCCAGTCACCGCTCGGCGGCTCGTGGTCGCCGACGATCGCGGTGCCGACGGCGATGAACTCGGCGATGTGCGCTCCCCACTCGCGTAGCCGCACCGCCAGGCGCACCCCGACGACGCCGTCGGCGTCGAGGGCGTACGCCTCCGCCTCCATGCGGGTCATCGCCAGCTCGCGGGCGTGGTACATCGCCTGGGACAGCACGCCCAGCTCCATGTTCTGGCCCCAGTTACTCGTCTGGATGCCGATGTGATAGACGGACGTGCCCATGACGAAGCCGAGCGGGCGGAACCCGGCCTCGCGGACGAGCAGGAACTCGTTCACGGACAGGTCGGACGTAAACACCGCGCCGGTAACGCCGGCCCGGTTCTGCTGCAGCCGTCCGGTGGCCTCCGGGGACACGCCGTACTGAATCGGGTCGAACTGCTGCTGTGTCATCACACCTCCATGGACGTGATGCGCGCGAGGGCCGCGGCCGCGTCAGCGTTGCGGGCGGCCAGCTCCGCGAGCCCGGCGGCCAGCCGGTGGGCCCACTCGGACAGCGCGACAACCTCGGACTTCAGGGTGATCCCGCCCACCTGGTGGCTGATGCTGGGCTCGGGGACCGCGGTTACCGAGGCGCGGCGCAGCGTGAATCGCTGTTCGCCCAGCGAGACCGACACGGCCACGATCGGGGCGTCCCGACGGCGCCACAGCGACCCCGACCGCTGCACCATGACGTACTCGGCCGGCAGCGCGTCGCCGAGCGTGTCGAGCAGGAATCCGGCGTAGACGTTGAGGTCCAGCGTCTGTCGCGCCACGACGGCTGCCAGTTCGTCCAAGCGGCCGGGCGAGCGCTCGTCGCTACTCATGCCAGCAATTCGGCGTAGCCCGGCTTGATCACGTTGTTGATTATCGCCAGCCGCTCGTCGAACGGGATGAACGCGCTTTTCATCGCGTTCACGGTGAACCAGGAGAGATCCGCCCAGCCGTAGCCGAACGCATCCGCGAGCAGGAGCATCTCGCGGCTCATCGATGTCCCGCTCATGAGCCGGTTGTCGGTGTTGACCGTGACCCGGAAGTACAGGCGCCGCAGCAGCCCGATCGGGTGCTCGCCGATGGACCGGGCCGCACCGGTCTGAACGTTCGACGACGGGCACATCTCCAGCGGGATGCGCTTGTCGCGGACATACTGTGCCAGCCGGCCCAAGCCCCCGGCGTCGTCTATGTCGTCGGTGATGCGCACCCCGTGCCCGAGCCGGTCGGCGCCGCACCACTGGATCGCCTCCCAGATCGACGGCAGCCCGAACGCCTCCCCGGCATGGATGGTGAAGTGGAAGTTCGCCCGGCGCAGGTACTCGAATGCGTCGAGGTGCCGCGTCGGCGGGAAGCCGGCCTCGGCGCCGGCGATATCGAATCCGACCACGCCGGTGTCCCGGTATGCGACGGCGAGCTGCGCGATCTCCGACGAGCGCGCCGCGTGCCGCATCGCGGTGACCAGCGCACCGACCCGGATAGGTTTGCCGCGGCGACCGGCCGCCGCCTCGCCCTCGCGGAAGCCTGCGAGAACGGCGTCGACGACCTGCTCCAGGGATAGTCCACGTTCGACGTGCTGCTCGGGCGCCCACCGGACCTCGGCGTACACCACCCCGTCGTCAGCGAGGTCCTCCGCCGCCTCACGGGCCACCCGGCGCAGCGCATCGGCGGTCTGCAATACCGCTACGGTATGGCGGAACGTCTCCAGGTAGCGTCCCAATGACCCGGAGTCAGCACTGTCCCGGAACCATTGACGCAACTTGTCCGCATCGGTTGCCGGAAGCGCCTGGTAATCGGCACTTTGTGCCAGCTCGACGATGGTTTGTGGCCGCAGCCCTCCGTCCAGATGATCGTGGAGCAGGACCTTGGGGGCGGCGGCGACGCCGGCGGCGGTGAGCGGACGCACCATGACTGACACGCTAGTGCCATGCAACTTGTGCCGTCTGGCGGGCGGGCGTCGCTCATTGCGAGTTGTTGAATACTGAGTTTCGAGACATCGGCGACTCTCGGGCAGGTCGCCTGGCCCTAGGAGACACGATGGACGGACCAGCGGTATCGGTCTCGGGCCTCGTGCGTCGCTATGGCGAGGTGGAGGCCGTCCGCGGTATCGATCTGTGCGTCGACGCGGATGAGACCTTCGGCTTCCTGGGCCCTAACGGTGCCGGCAAGTCCACCACGATCAACATCCTGTGCACCCTGATCCGCCCGACGGAGGGCTCCGCACGGGTGGCCGGCTACGACGTCGTGCGGGAACGCGACGAGGTCCGACGCAACATCGGCCTCGTCTTCCAGGACACCACGCTGGACGGGTACCTCACTGCCGAACGCAACCTGCGGCTGCACGCCGAGCTGTACGGCATGCCGCGCAGCCTCGTCGCGCCGCGGGTGCGCGACGTGCTCGACATGGTGGGGCTGTGGGATCGCCGGAACTCGAAGGTGAGCACCTTCTCCGGAGGCATGAAGCGCCGCCTCGAGATCGCCCGCGGCCTGCTGCACTCGCCGCGGGTGCTGTTCCTCGACGAGCCCACGATCGGTCTCGATCCGCAGACCCGCGCCTCGATCTGGAGCTACATTCGCGAACTGCGCGACCGAGAGCACATCACCATCTTCATGACCACGCACTACATGGACGAGGCGGAGTACTGCGACCGCATCGCGATCATCGACCAAGGCAAGATCATCGCACTGGACACGCCGCAGGCGCTCAAGGCGAGCGTCGGCAAGGACCGCGTGCAGATTCACACCGACGACGATTCGCGAGCCATCAAGGCACTCCGGGAGCAGTTCGGCATCACGGCGACGATGGCGGAAGGCGCGGTGACGTTCGGGGTCGAGGAGGGTGAGCAGTTCATCCCGAAGCTGTTCAGCGACTTCCCGGTGGCGATCCAGTCGGTGAACGTCTCCCGGCCGTCGCTTGACGACGTGTTCATGTCCTACACAGGGACGACGATCCGCGACGCGGAGGCGAGTATCGCCGACCAGCTCCGCGCCGGGGCCACTCTGTTCCGGAGGGGGGCCCGATGACTACCGCGACGGCGGTCGCGACGGTCCGGGTCCCGCTCCGGACCGCGACGAGCGAGCTACGCGCGATCAAGATCGTGTGGCAGCGCGAGCTGATCCGCTACTTCAGCGACCGCCTGCGTATCGTCACCGCCCTACTCCAGCCCGCACTGTTCCTGTTCGTGCTCGGCACGGGTTTGTCGCGGCTGGCCTCGGCGGGTACCGAGGGGCTGAACCTGCGCACGTTCTTCTACCCGGGCATCCTCTGCATGGCGGTGCTGTTCACCGCGATCTTTTCCGCGGCGTCGGTCGTCTGGGACCGCGAGTTCGGATTCCTGCGCGAGATGCTCGTCGCGCCGGTACGGCGCAGCTCGATCGTGATCGGCAAGTGTCTGGGTGGATCGACCGTGGCAACGGCGCAGGGAGTGCTGATCATCGCCCTGGCCGGGCTGGTGGGGGTGCCCTACACGCCAACGCTCATCCTCGGTGTGTTGGGCCTGCAGATCCTGCTGTCGTTCATGCTCACTGCGTTCGGGCTGGTCGTGGCCGCGCGAGTAACCCAGATGCAGACGTTCCTGGCGTTGACGCAGCTACTCATCCTGCCGCTGTTCTTCCTGTCCGGGGCGATGTACCCGGTGACCGGACTGCCCACCTGGCTCACCGTGCTCAATCGCGTCGACCCGCTCACCTACGCCGTCGACCCTATGCGCCGGGTGGTGTTCGACCACTTGACGATCAGCCCGACGGCGCGCGCCCGGCTCGACCCCGGCATCACCTGGGGCGGCTGGCACGTCCCCGTCTTGCTCCAAGCCGCCGTGGTGCTGTCGATCGGCCTGGGGCTGCTCGGTATCGCGATCTTCGAGTTCAGCCGCAGCGACTGAGCTGCCCGCGGGCGCCTACGGGCGACCTGCCGTCCCACGCAGTCGCTCCAGCTCGGCCAGGGACGGGACGAAGCTGACTGACGAGCCGTCGGCGAAGTCGAGCGCACCGGCAGCCGGCACGATGTCGTGCGCCGGCCCCGTTTCGGCCTGCCACAGCATTCGCGGCTCGTCGCTCAACACACCGATCCGGGTGGTCGACCAGGCCAGCCACAGCTCGCCGCCGTGCCCGCGAACGCGATCTCCCAGGTCGACGGCGAGCGTCCCCGGACGCCCGGTAACGGTCAGCTCGGGTGTGCCGAGCATCCACGAGTCGCCGTCACCGGAGTCGAACAACTCAGCGACGAGCAACACCGGCAGCAACACGATCGCCGGCACCACTGCGGCCGCGCGGAGCACGAGGCCGCCCGTCCAGCGCAGCAGCCGACGGCGGCGAGGCGTGCCGTCAGGGCGACGGCCGGGCACGTCGTAGCTCACGACCTGTGTGCCGAGATACAGCACCGCTGCGTATTCGCGCCAGGTGTGCGCGCAGTGCATCCGGACGGCCTCGCGTACCGCCTCGGATGCAGGCCGCCGCCGCCACCAGAACCCCAGCCGCACCACGACAGATCTCCTGAAAGAGGCCTACTGGGCGAAGGTTACCGGCTCGCGCCCCGGTCGTAGCGCAGCACCGCACCGTGAGCGAGGACGGTGACGGGTCAGGCCACCCGTTCGATGACGAGCGGGCGTGACGGCGGTGAGTCGCCGATGTCGTAGCCACCGTCGAGCGCCTCGAGCGCCCAGCCGAACCGCGCCGGGTCGTCGCTGCGCAGCTCGAGCAATGGTTGCCCGGCGCGCACCGGATCACCCGGTTTTGCCAATATGACGACGCCCGCTGTCGCGCTGACGGGGTCCTCCTTGCGTGCCCGCCCGGCTCCGAGGCGCCACGCCGCGACGCCCACGGCGTACGCGTCGAGCCGCGCTACGGTGCCTGACACCGGGGCCACGACGACGTGGTTTTCCCGAGCAACGGGTAGCGGCGCGTCCGGGTCACCACCCTGCGCTCTGATCATGCGCCGCCACACGTCCATTGCTCGCCCGTCCTCCAGTGCGCCGGCTGGATCGACGTCGGCGATTCCGGCGCCCGCGAGCATCTCGCGGGCGAGTGCAAGCGTCAGTTCCACGACGTCGGGTGGGCCGCCGCCGGCAAGCACCTCGACCGCTTCGGCCACCTCCAGCGCGTTGCCGGCGGTGCGCCCCAGCGGGGTGTGCATATCGGTAAGCAGAGCAAAGGTACGCACGCCATGAGCGGTACCGAGCGCGACCATGGTCTGGGCGAGCGCCCGCGCCGAGGGCACGTCCTTCATGAACGCGCCCGAGCCGACCTTGACGTCCAGTACCAGCGACGAGGAACCTTCCGCGATCTTCTTGCTCATGATCGAGCTGGCGATGAGCGGTATCGACTCCACCGTGGCCGTGACGTCACGCAACGCATAGAGCTTGCGGTCGGCGGGCGCGAGCTCGTCGCCGGCGGCGCACACGACGGCGCCGACGTCGCGCAGCTGGCGCAGGAACTCGTCGTTCGTGAGACGGGACCGCCAGCCCGGGATGGATTCCAGCTTGTCGAGCGTGCCCCCCGTGTGCCCCAGCCCGCGGCCGGACAGCTGCGGCACCGCGGCCCCGCACGCCGCTACGAGCGGCGCCAGCGGCAGGGTGATCTTGTCGCCGACGCCGCCCGTCGAATGCTTGTCGGCGGTAGGCCGCGTGACGCTCGACAGGTCAAGCGTCGTGCCGGACGCGATCATGGCGGCCGTCCAGCGGGCCAGCTCACCCGGCTGCATGCCGTTGAGGAGTATGGCCATGGCCAACGCCGCCATCTGCTCCTCGGCCACGTCGCCGCGGACGTAGGCGTCGATCACCCAGTCGATCTGCTCGTCCGGGATGCGGCCCCGGTCGCGCTTGGCCCGGATGACGTCAACAGCGGCGAACTGCTCGCGAGTCATACCAGGTCTTCGCGGCTGAACGCCCGGGGCAGAACCTCGATCATCGTCACCGGCCCGTCGACGGTGTCGACGAGCAGGTCGGGGCCACCGTGTTCCCAGAGCAGCTGCCGGCACCGCCCGCACGGCATCAGCACCTCGCCTCGGAAATCGACGCAGGCCAACGCGACGAGCCGCCCGCCGCCGCTGGCGTGCAGCGCCGACACCAGCCCGCACTCGGCGCAAAGCCCGAGCCCATACGAGGCGTTCTCGACGTTGCAGCCGACGATGACCCGGCCGTCGTCGACGATGGCGGCCGCCCCGACGGGGAACTGCGAGTACGGCGCGTAGGCGTTGCCCATCGCCTCGAGTGCGGCGCGGCGCAGCTTGGCCCAGTCGATGTCTAACGCCATGCGTGCCTTCCTACCGTCCTAGATCGTCACCGGCAACGAACGCACACCGCGGATGACGAACTCCGGGCGACGCGGTGGTGCTGCGCCGAGGGCGAGCCGGGGAAAGCGCGCGAGCAGTGTTCGCAGTGACGCCTGCAACTCCACCCGCGCCAGTGGTGCGCCCACGCAGAAATGTATCCCGGCACCGAATCCGAGGTGCGGGTTCGGGTCCCTGCGGACGTCAAAGCGGTCGGGCTCGGCGAACACCGCTGGGTCGCGATTCGCCGCGCCGAGGAGCGCCGCGACTTTCTGGCCCTTCTCGACGACGACGCCGCTGACCAACGTGTCGGCCAAGGCGGTGCGCTCGAACAGTTGCAGCGGCGAGTCGTAGCGGATGAGTTCCTCGACGGCCGACGGGATCACCGTCGCGTCGGAGCGCAGGTCGGCCAGCTGCTCCGGATGGGTGAGCAGCGCCCACACGCCGTTGCCGACGACGTTCACGCTCGCCTCGTGGCCGGCATTCAGTAGCAGCGTGCAGGTGGTGATCAGCTCGTCCTCGGTGAGCCGGGCGCCGTCACTGTCGACCTCGGCGATCAGCGACGAGATCAGATCCTCGCCCGGAGCGCGCCGCCGCGCTGTGACCAGTCCACGCAAGTACTCGACGAACTCCGCCGACGCCCGCTCGGCGGCGATCCGCTGAGCGTCCGAGACCTCGTACTCGTACATCTTCACGATGGCGTTCGACCACGGGCGCAGCAGCCGCCGATCGGGCGGTGGCACGCCGAGCAGTTCGGCGATCACCTCCACAGGGAGCGGCTCTGCGAACTCGGCGATGAGATCGACCACGCCGCCGTCCGAGCCGGCGTCGGCGACCCGATCGGCCAGCCGCGCGGCCAACTCGGCTACCCGCGGGCGCAGCCGCTCCACGTGGCCGCGCGCGAACGCGCCCGCGACGAGCCTGCGCAGCCGGGTGTGCACCGGGGGTTCGTTCTCGAGCAGCGAATGCACATGGATCATGCGGAAAGCCGGCATCGGCACATCCGGCCAACGCGGCGCCCAGACCCGCCCGAGCGTCCGGGTACGCAGCACGGTGTTGGCGCTCGCATGCGTGAAGGTAAGCCACATGCCGAGCTCGTCGTGCCACTGCACCGCAGCTCGTGCTCGTGCAGCCGCGAAGTGCGGGTACGGGTCGGCCACCACTTCGGGCGACGTGACCGCAAGCGACGTCACCGCCGTCATGCGCCCTGGCCCTTGCGCCACGGGATGCCGTCCGCGGCGGGCATTCGTAGTCGTTGGGTCGCGAGCGCAAGAACGAGCAGGGTGAGGATCTGCGGCGTGTAGGTGACGAGCTCGATCGGGACATCTTTGGTCAGCAGGTACCAGATGAAGACGAGTATCGCCACGACCACCGCCAGCGACCCGGTTGCCAGCCGGCGGCGCCAGAGTGCGTACAGCCCGACGAGCAACACGATTATGGCGACGAGCAGCAGCAGTGCGTGCACTGACTTGGCCCCGCCCCGCGATTGCACCGCGTCGGTATAGCCGAACAGGCCGGCGCCCGCGACGAGCCCACCGGGACGCCAGTTGCCGAAGATCATCGCAGCCAGGCCGATGAAGCCGCGTCCGCCGGTCTGCCCCTCTCGGTAGAGCCCGGCGAAGTCGGCGAGGAATGCGCCGCCCAGCCCCGCGAGGATGCCGGAGACGATCACGGCGACGTACTTTCTCGAGTACACGCCGACGCCGAGTGTTTCAGCCGCGGTGGGATTCTCGCCGCACGAACGCAATTGCAGCCCGAAGGCCGTGCGCCACAGGAGGAACCACGTCAGCGGAAACAACAGCGCCATGACGATCGTGAACGGTGTCAGTGTCGTGACGAGGCCGCGTAGCAGGCCCGCGATGTCGGAGATCAGGAACCAGTGATGGTTCTCGATCCTGCCGAAGAAGGAGTCCAGCGCGGGCACCCGCAGCCGGGTGAACTGCGGGATGGCGGGTGACTGCGTCGGCCCGCCACCGGGCTGTCCGGTGAAGAAGACGCCGGCCAGGTAGCGCGCGAGCCCGGTCGCCAGGATCGTGATCGCCACGCCGGAGACGATCTGGTCGACGCCGAAGGTCACCGTGGCAACGGCGTGGACGATCCCGCCTATGAACCCGCCGACAATGCCGCCGACGACGCCCATCCACGGGCTGTGCGTGAAGTACGCGAAGTCGGCGCCGAAGAACGTCCCGAGGATCATCATGCCCTCGAGGCCGATGTTGACCACTCCGGAGCGTTCGGACCACAGGCCGCCGAGTCCGGCCAGCGCGATCGGCATGCCGAGCGCGATCGTCGCGCCCAGCGTGCCGCCCGAGGTGATGTCGTTCGCGTTCGTAGTGACGCGTACCAGCGCGAGCAGCATCAGGCCGGCGAGAGCCGCGAGCCACAGCTGCCCGCGGCCCAGCCGTCTAGCCGGCTTCACCCGGTCGAGGCGGACCGTCGCGGTCGGCGCGCTGGTGTCCTGGACGGTCACGCCGGGGCTCCTTCCATCTCGGCCGGCACCGTAGCCAGTGCCCGTCCGACACGGCGTTGCTGGCGCGCGAGCGCCGCGCGCCGTACCAGCTCGTAGGCGATGACGACCGAAAGCACCACGACGCCCTGGGTGATCTGCACGATCTCCTTGGGGATGCCGTTGATGTCGAGGATCTGCGCCGACTGGTCGAGGAACGCCCACAGCACCGCCGCGAACGCGATGCCGATCGGATTGTTCCGGCCGAGCAGCGCGATCGCGATGCCGGTGAAGCCCAGCCCGGTCTGGAACGTGATCGACGAGTACGAGTACGAGTCGCCCAGCAGGGCCGGCATGCCGACCAGACCGGCCATCGCACCCGACAGCAGCAGCGTGATCACGATCATCTTCTTGACGCTCACACCACTCGCCTGTGCCGCTGAGCTCGACCGTCCTGTCGCGCGCAGGTCGAACCCGAACCGCGTGTGGTTGACGACGATGTGGAACAGCACGCCCATCCCGATCGCGAGGAAGATCAGCCCGTACACCTTTGTGCCGGCCGACGAGATGAGGTTGACCCCGGGCACCTGCCCGGACCTCGGGATCGGCTCGGTCGTGATGTCGTTCGCGCCGGAGCGGTGACCGAGGATGGTGGGACGCATCAGGTACGCGATCAGCCCGGTGGCGATGAAGTTGAGCATGATCGAAGAAATGACCTCGCTGACGCCGCGGGTCACCTTGAGGACCGCGACGAGCCCGGCCCACGACGCGCCGACCAGCATCGCGACCACGATGATGGCGATCTGATGCAGGCCGGTCGGGAGCGCGACGGCTCCGCCGAAGGCGCCCGCGAGCATGGCCGCGAGCCGGTACTGGCCGTCGACGCCGATGTTGAACAGGTTCATCCGGAAGCCGATGGCCACCGCCAGAGCCGAGAGGTAGTAGACAGTCGCCGAGTTGAGGATCGTGACCTCACTGGACGGCTGCGTGCCGTAGTGCCACATCTGCGAGATCACGAAGGACGGACTGTCGCCACGCGCCCAGAGGATGAGCGAGGTCACGGCGGCGGCGAACAGGCCCGCGAGCAGCGCCGCGATGACGTTCAGCGCAAGCCGATTGAGCCGGTCCCTCATGACACGTGCTCCTCGCGCCAGCGCGTCCCGGGGCGTCCGCCGCTGCGATGCTCGCTCATGATGCTGCGCTCCCCTCCAGCGGGGCGCCGGCGCCGGTCATTGCAGCACCCAGCTGTTTCGGCGTGACACTGCTCGGATCGACCTGCTCGACCAACCGCCCGCGCAGAATCACCCGGAGCGTGTCGGACATGCCGATCAGCTCGTCGAGATCGGCGGATATGAGCAACACGGCGAGTCCTGCGGCACGAGCATCGCGGAGGTGTTCCCAGATGGCTGCCTGCGCCCCTACGTCGACGCCGCGGGTGGGATGCGACGCGATCAGCACCGTCGGCGAGCCGCTCATTTCGCGGCCGACGATGAACTTTTGCTGATTGCCCCCGGACAGGGACGCGGCCTCGACATCGATTCCGGGCGTGCGCACGTCGAACTCGGCAATGAGCCGGCGGGTGTCCTTCTTGGCGCCGGCTCCGTCGATCCAGAAGCCCCGGACGTTCGGCCGCTGCGTCTGGTGGCCCAGCATCCGGTTCTCCCAGAGCGGAGCTTCGAGCAAGAGGCCCTGACGGTGTCGATCCTCGGGTATGTAGGCGATTCCGCCCTCGCGGCGCTCGCGCGTCTGCCACCGGGAGATGTCGCGGTCGCCCAGCTGCACCCGGCCGGACTCGGTGGGACGCAGGCCCATGATCGCCTCGACCAACTCCGCCTGCCCGTTGCCTTCGACCCCGGCAAGCCCGACTATCTCGCCCTTGTGGATGACGAAGCTGACGTCGTCGACCACCGCGCGGCCGTCCTCCGACCGCACTGTCAGGTGCTCCACGGTGAGCTCCGGGATGTCAGTGACGGTCGATTCCCGCAGCTCGGGCACCGGCAGCTCGCTGCCGACCATCAACTCGGCAAGCTGATGTGCGGTGACCTCCCCGGGATGCACCGTGCGGACCGTTGTGCCGCGGCGGATCACCGTGATCTCGTCGGCGACGGACAGGACCTCGTCCAACTTGTGGGAGATGAAGAGGACTGTCAGGCCCTCGGACTTGAGCTCCCGGAGGTTGGCGAACAGTTCGTCCACTTCCTGTGGCACGAGCACTGCAGTCGGCTCGTCCAGGATCAGGATGCGTGCGCCCCGGTAGAGAACTTTGCAGATCTCGACCCGCTGACGGTCGCCCACGCCGAGCGTCTCGACGAGCTCGTTCGGGTCGATGTCGAGGCCGTAGGCGGTGGAGATGTCGTTGATCTTCTCCCGTGCCGCGCGTACGTCGAGCACCCCGCCGCGCGTCGGCTCGCTGCCGAGGACGATGTTCTCGAGAACCGTGAGATTGTCGGCAAGCATGAAGTGTTGATGAACCATGCCGATTCCGGCAGCGATCGCGTCGGACGGCGATGAGAACGTCACCTGTTTGCCGTTGACGACGATCGTTCCCTCGTCCGGCTTGTGCATGCCGTACAAGGTCTTCATCAACGTCGACTTGCCGGCGCCGTTCTCTCCGACGATGGCGTGGACGTGGCCCCGCTGGACGACGATGTCGATGTCGTGGTTGGCCACCACGCCCGGAAAGCGCTTCGTGATGCCGTGCAACTCGACCGCAGGCACGGCGTCTACGGGCCCGGTCACCGCGGGCTGGTCTGCAGCAGCCATGGCACACGCTCCTGGTGCAGCGGACGGCGGGCAACTCTCCGATAGACGTGGCCCGGAGAGCACGGTATACCGCACTCCCCGGGCAACGTGTCCTTCGGCCACGCGTCGTGGCCGGTCACTCCGCTACGGCGTCGTGGGAACGGTGATCGTCCCCGCGATGATCTTGGCCTTGTACTGCTCGATTGTTGCCTTGAAGGGGTCGATCTTAGGGTTCGACGTCGCGTAGCCGACGCCGTTGTCCTTCAGGCTGAATCGGGTGTATCCGGGCTTGAACTCACCCTTCGAGTCCTGCTCGATGAAATTGAACACTGCCGTGTCGACGCCCTTCAGCGCAGAGGTCAGGATCAAGGACTTCTCATCCGGGGGTGCCGACTGGTACTGGTCGGAGTCGACGCCGATTGCCAGCTTGTTCTTCTCCTTGGCCGCCTGGAACAGACCGCTGCCCGAACCGCCGGCCGCGTGATAGACCACGTCCGCGCCGTTGTCGTACTGGCCCTCGGCGATGACCTTGCCTTTAGCCGGGTCGTTGAAGCCGCTGAAGTCGGGAGCCTGTGAGATATAGGCGACCTGCACCTTGATCGCTGGATTGACGGCCTTGACGCCCGCCTGGTAGCCGGCCTGGAACTTCTGGATCAACGGGGTCTGGACACCACCGATGAAGCCGACGTTCTTGGTCTTTGTAGCCAGTGCTGCGGCGACACCGACCAGGAAGGAACTCTCGTTCTCGCTGAACACCAGGCCCTCGACATTGGGCAACTTGATGCTGTTGTCGTCGACGATCGCGAAGTGGACCTTCGGGAACTTGGGCGCCACCTTCCCGAGTGCCGTCGCGTAGGCGAATCCGACGGCGACGATCGGGTTGTACCCCGAGCTCGCGAGTAGCGTGAGCCGGTCGGCCTTCTGCTGGTCGTTCTCGCCCTGCACTGCGGACAGTTCCTTGGTCTGGATGTTCAAGTCCTTCTGGGCCCTCTCCAGGCCCGCGGCGGCCAGGTCGTTGAACGACTTGTCGCCGCGCCCGCCGACGTCGTACGCGAGCCCGACCTTGAGGCTCTTCGCGGCCGCCGTCGACGTGGTGGCGCCGCCCGGCGACGTGCCGCCGCCCGCCGAGGTCGTGTTGGAACTTCCCTTGCTCTTGCTGCCGCATGCTGCAAGCAGCACTGCCATGACTGCCACAACGGCAGTCATCGCCACGCCATACCTACGACGCAACGCACTCACCTCTCCCGTTTGTCCGGACCCCGCTGGCCGGATCGTGCACAGCCGGAGATCGCTGAAATTGCGTGAACACGGTAGTCGCACTGCGCGGAACCGTAGCGCGAAGGGCGGGCGTCGTCACCCGATCGTTGCACCTCGCGTTCCGGATGCTCCGGCGGCGGGTCAAGTCTGTCAACTCCTGACATTGCAGGGGAGGCCCGAGATCGTGGCCGCACGGCTGTGCCGCTCACTGGCCGCCGGGCCGATCTTGACGTGTTCCCCGTCTTCGCGTGGCGTATGTGCCAAAGTCGCTTTGCGGCGTTCTAGCATCTGGCCGTGCGGTGGCAGTGCGTGGCCGTGGCGGCGGCCGTCCTGGCTGTGGCCGCTCCCGCCTACCCGGAACCTACGCCCCACAGCGTCCCGCCTGCCGCGCCGACGCCGACATCCTCCGCCGTTTCGCCCGACGCGCCCGACCCGCACCCGCCCGCTGGTGGCATCGGGCCGTACGGCGAGGTGGTCGGCGGCCCACGGTTGCGGGGCCGCGGGCTCGTGGTGCCGGCCCAGGCCAAGCCGCTGCCCGCGGGCCTGACCGCTACCGCGTGGGTCCTCGCCGACCTCGACACCGGCGACGTGCTCGCGGCCCGTGACGCGCACGGGCGCTATCAGCCCGCCAGCATCCTCAAGATCCTCACGTCGATCACGCTGCTGCCCCTCCTGCCCGGCAAGCGTCTCGTGACGGTGAGCCAGAATGCCGCGAACGCCGAGGGTTCCGCCGTCGGCATCGTCGCCGGTGGGCGTTACACCGTCGACCAACTGTTCACCGGACTGCTGCTGATGTCGGGCAACGACACCGCCGTGGCGCTCGCCGAGGCAGCCGGCGGCGTCCGGCACACCGTGGCGCTGATGAACCGGACGGCGCTCCGGCTCGGCGCGTACGACACGTTCGTACAGACGCCGTCGGGGCTGGACGGATGGCAACAGCTCACCAGCGCATACGACATGGCGATCTTCCTGCGCGCCGCGGTGAACATGCCGCGTTTCGTGGCGTACGACCGGCAGCTCGTGAGCTCGATGCCTCCTGAGAACGTTCACGGTCTCAGGTACGGGTCGGTGTGGCTGGGCAACCAGACCCAGCCGTTCCTGACCACCGTGCCCGGCGCGCTCGTCGCGAAGACCGGATTCACCGACGCGGCGTCACACACCTTCCTGTGTGCGGCGTCGCGGCACGGGCGGCGACTGGGTGTGATCTTCCTGCGTGCGCAGCGCTATCCGATCGACCAATGGCAGCAGGCCGCCAAGCTGCTCGACTGGGGCTATGCGCTGCCTCTGGGCACGGTGGTCGGCCACCTTGACCCGGCGGAGCGCCCACCGTCCACGGCGAGCCGGGCCACAGCGAGTCGACCGGCCACGCAGAGCGTGTCGGCGGCTGCGCACCACAAGAGCGATCCGCCGTGGCCGCTGATCGGCGTGGCGATCGCCTTGGCCGCCGGGGGCGTGCTGTGGCTGGCCGGGCGCTGGCTCATCCGTCCGCGCGCCGGCGGCGCCGGCGCGCGGTGAGCGTGGCCACCGCTCCCCCGCCCACGGCCACGCCGACGCCGAACAGGGACATCGCCACCCGAAGTAGCGACATTGCCGGTCGGGCCGGCGGGCCGGGCTCGGCCGTGGGCAGCGGCCCGATCGGCGCTGGGGGCGGCGGCGGCTCGGCCGGAGGCGGTACCGCGGTCGCCGTCCAGGCCGCGCAGTAGAGCAGGTAACGCGACACCAGGTCGATCCAGACCAGAACGCCGATGATGCTGCCGAACGCACCGACCGTCGGGCTGTGCGCCACGCGGGCGATGTAGTACGTCCCGATCACCTTGAGCACCCCGAAGCCCACTGCCGCGAGCAGCGCGCCCTTGAAAACGACTCGGGCCGGCGCACGTGCCTGCGGCAGCCGCCCCAGCACCCAGCTGAAGATCAGCACATCCCCGATAACGGCGAGCAGGTAGCCGGCAATCGACACGAGCGTGTGCACGCCGCTCACGCCGTTGAGGTCGGCGGCGCGCACGATCTCGCCGGTGAACGCCGTGCCGATCGCGCTGAGGCCGACCGAAACGAGGATGGCGATGCCCAGCCCGACCAGCACGACGAGGTCGGCCAGCTTCGCGATCACGAACTTCCGCTTCGGCGGCTCGACACCCCACACCGCGTTGACCGCAGCGCGCAGGTTGCCCACCCAGCCCAGACCGGCGACCAGCACGCCAGCCAACCCGACGATGCCGACGCCGGTGCGCTGCCGTTCCGCGGCTTTGATCGAGTCGTGAACGATCTGGCCGAAACCCCCGGGCAGCCCGGACGTGACCTTGTCGTACAGGTCGTTCTGGAGTTCGGGATTGTTCCGCAGCACGAAGCCGAGCACCGATGCGGCGAGCAGCACGAGCGGGAACAGTGCCAGGAAGCTGAAGTACGTGAGGGCGCCTGCGAAGTGGTTGCCCTTGTTGTCGCGGAACCGGTTCCATGCGGCGACCGCGTGGCCCAGCCAGTGGTAGCGCGCGTTGGCGGCGGCCCACCAGCGGCCGGCCCGCGATCGGACCCGGGTCAGGAGTGAATCGCGTTCGGAACCGGTGGCCACCGCGGCGCCCGTGCGGCGCCCGTCGGCGTCGTGCTCGTCCATGACCGCTCCGCCTCTGCCCGTTCACACTCCGAGGGCGAACTCCGATCGCGGCAGCCACTTCCCGCCTGGATGCCGCTCAAACAGAGTGAATCTCTCGACAGCGAACCGCGCCAGGAACCCGGATAGTCCGTCGTAAGCGAGGTCGAGGGCGTCGTCGGGCAGATCCTGCGCGACCGTGACGTGCGGGTGGTACGGGAAGTCCAGGTGCCGCTGCAACGGCCCGCTGCGGATGACCTTCTCGAGCATCTCGCAGTCGGACAACCCCCGGGCGACCTGGATGAACACCACAGGCGACACCGGCCGGAACGTTCCGCTGCCGGACAGGTGCATGACGAACGGCGGACGCGAGGCTGCCGCGGCGGCCAGATGCTCCTCGATCACCCCCATGCGGATCGGCTCGACCGGAGTCGGCGGCAACAGCGTCACGTGCGGCCAGATGAGGTCGGCCTGCGGATCGCCCACACGGCGCCGCCATGCGGTGAGCACGCTCGCGTGCGGTTCGGGGATGGCGATGGCCACGCCGAGCGTCAGCGGATCCCTCATCGCTTCTCTTGAAGGAAGCCGACCCTGTCGAACGCGGTGCGTACCGTCACTTCGGCGACCTCGCGGGCCCGCGCTGCACCGGCGGCGAGCACGCGGCCGAGCTCGGCCGGGTCGTCGAGCAGCATGGCTGTACGTTTCGCGAACGGCTCGGCGAAGGCAATGACGGCGTCGGCTACCGCGGACTTCAGCGCGCCGTACCCCTGCCCGGCGAAGTCCCCTTCGACCTCGGCGACGGGACGATCGGTGACCGCGGCGAGGATGCTCAGCAGGTTCGACACACCTGGCTTGGCGTCCGGGTCGTAGCGGACGTCTGTGCCCGGGTCTGTGACCGCCCGCCGGAACTTGCGGGCGATCACAGCCGGATCGTCGAGCAGGTTCACGGTGCCGGCGTCGCCCAGCGACTTGCTCATCTTGGCGAACGGATCCTGCAGGTCGAGGATCTTCGCGGTCTCCCCGGGAATGAACGCGTCGGGGACGGTGAACGTGTCTCCGTACCGGCTGTTGAAGCGCTGCGCGACGTTGCGGGTGAGCTCGAGGTGCTGCCGCTGGTCCTCGCCGACCGGGACGGCATCGGCCTGGTAGACCAGGATGTCGGCCGCCTGGAGCACCGGGTAGGTGAACAGGCCCACCGAGTACGTCCCGCCGCGCGCCGCCTTGTCCTTGAACTGCGTCATGCGGCTCGCCTCGCCGAAGCCGGTGAGGCACTCGAGCACCCAGGACAGCTGGGTGTGCTGCGGCACGTGGCTCTGCAAGAACAGCGTGCATCGTGCGGGGTCCAGCCCGGCCGCCAAGAGCTGGGCCGCGGAGACGCGAGTTCGCTGGCGCAATTCTTCGGGCGCCGGCGGGTCGAGCGTGATCGCGTGCAGGTCGACCACGCAGTAGAACGCGTCGTGGGTGTCCTGGAGCCCGACCCAGTGCCGGACGGCACCGAGGTAGTTACCGAGGTGGAACGACGACGCGGTGGGCTGGATGCCCGAGAGCACCCGGGGTCGCTGGCTCGGCATAGCTCTCGATTCTGGCACCCCCGCACACAGCGTCACGTCGTGGGCGGCGTGACCCGCACCCGCGCCGCGCGGCGCCCGTCGACCTCGGTCACCGCGATCTCGTAGCCGTCGTAATGCACGCTGTCGCCTACGGCAGGAAGCCGGCCCAGCGCGGCCATCACGTACCCCGCCGCCGTCTCGTAGGGGCCCTCGGGCAGCTGCAAACCGGTGAATTCGGCAAATTCATCCAAGTTCAGCCGGCCGTCGACCTCGACCACGCCGCCTCGCATCCCTGCGGGACCCGTACTCGCCACGTCGTACTCGTCGTGGATCTCGCCGATCACCTCCTCGATGAGGTCCTCGAGCGTGACGATGCCGTCGGTACCGCCGTACTCGTCGACCACGATCGCGAGGTGGTAGCCCTCGCGGCGCATCTCCGACAGCGCGGCCAGGACGTTCTTCGATCCGGGCAGCCGCTTGATCTCCCGGGTGGCGTCGCCGACCGTCCGCCCGCGGTGGCGGCGGCCGTCGAGCAGCAGGTCGCGCAAATGCACGAACCCGAGCACGTCGTCCTGACCCTGGCCCATGACCGGGTAGCGCGAATGCGGCGAGTCGCTCACCACCTTCAGCGCCCGGCTGACGGTGAGCGACGCCTCCAGGAACGTCACCTCCGTGCGCGGCACCATGACCTCGGCGATCGTCCGGTTACCGGCTGCGAACACCTCGTCGATCAGGCGTCGCTCGTCCGGGGTGAGCGACTCGTGGGCCGCGACCAGGCCGCGCAACTCCTCCTCGGTGATCTCCTCGTGGCCCGCCTCCGGGTTGCCTCCCAGCATGCGCACCAGCACATTCGTGCACTTCGACAGCAGCCGGATCACCGGCCGGGTAAGGGCGGCGAGACGGTTGAGGGTCGGGCTGACGAGCTTCGCCGTCTGCTCCGAGCGCTGCAACCCGAGCCGTTTCGGCACCAGCTCGCCGATCACGAGTGTCACGAACGAGATCACCAGGGTCACGCCGATGAAGCCGATCGGCCCGGCCAGCCCCGGGCGCACGCCGTGGTCGACCATGACGTCCCTGGCCCGTGTGGACAGCGTCACCGCACCGAACGCGCTGGACAGCAGCGACGTCAGCGTGATCATGATCTGGACGGTGCTCAGGTAGCGATTCGGGTCGCTCACCAGTCGAGCGACGGCTGCACCGCGGCGGCCCGACTCGGCGAGCGCCCGCACCTGCCCCTCGCGCAGCGACACAAGCGCGATCTCGGACGCGACGAACAGGGCTTCGATCAGGATCAGCGCCAGCACGATCGCGATGTTGAGCAAGGTGGTGCCCATTTGCGGGGGAGTCTACGGTCCTCGGACAGCGACGCGTGGGCACGTTCGGATCTGTTTGAATGTGTGCATGCGGGTACTGGTGACGGGCGGCGCCGGCTACATCGGCAGTGTGGTCGTGGCCTTGCTGCTCGACGCCGGCCACGACGTGACCGTCCTCGACGACCTCGCCACCGGGCACGAGGACGCGATCGCCCCCGGCGCGCAGTTCGTGAAGGCGTCGATCACCGACGCGGGGCCGGTACTCGCCGAGCGCCCGTACGACACGGTGATGCACCTCGCCGCGAAGTCGTTGGTCGCGGAGTCCGTCGAGCACCCGGACCGGTACTGGCACAACAACGTCGGCGGGACGCTGGCCCTGCTCGATGCGATGCGCGCGCACAGCGTGCCGCGGCTGGTCTTCTCCTCCACGGCGGCAACCTACGGTGAGCCGTCGGCCGTGCCGATCCCCGAGGACGCCCCGCCGGCGCCAGCCAGCCCGTACGGTACGAGCAAGCTCGCAGTGGACTTGGCGCTCGCCGACTATACGCGTGCGTACGGTGTGGCGACGGTGAGCCTGCGCTACTTCAATGTGGCCGGCGCGCTGCTCCTGCGCCCGGGCGTCTCCTACGGTGAACGGCACGCCGTCGAGACGCACCTGATCCCGATCGCCCTGCAGGTGGCGGCCGGCACGCGCGACGTCCTCGACATCTACGGCACCGACTACCCCACCGCCGACGGCACCTGCGTCCGCGACTACCTGCACGTGGCCGACGTCGGCGACGCACACCTGAGGGCGATGTCGGCCGTGCGGCCGAGAACGCACCGGGTGATCAATCTGGGTAGCGGCGCGGGCTACTCGGTGCGCCAGGTCGTCGAGGCGGTACGCCGCGCGACGGGACGCGAGGTGCCCGTGCGTCCGGCCCCGCGGCGGCCGGGAGACCCGGCGGTGCTCGTCGCCTCGACCGCGCGTGCCGCCGCCGAGCTCGGCTGGGAGCCCGTCCGCGGCCTGGACGAGATGGTCGCCGACGCCTGGGCATTTGTCACCGGATGAGCGCGACGACAGCCTGGCGCGCGCCCGGGCGGGTGAACCTGATCGGCGAGCACACCGACTACAACGGCGGTTTCGCCCTGCCGCTCGCCATACAGCAGGGCTGTACCGCGACGGTAACGGCCACGTCGTCCGGTGAGCTGCGGGTCAGCTCGGCGCAGCGTGGTGAGACGGTGGTAGTGCCGATGTCCGACCTGCGCGGGGTCGCGGGATGGGCCGCCTACCCCGTCGGCGTGGTCTGGGCGCTGGGCGTGCAGAACGGTGGGCTCGACATCCACGTCGACAGCGACGTCCCCGGCGGTGCGGGGCTCTCGTCGTCCGCAGCGCTGATATGCGCCGTGGCCACGGCCGTGAACGACCTGCTCGCGATGGGCCTGTCGCGCGCGGAACTCGTCGCGGTCACCCACCGCACCGAGAACGACTACGTCGGCGCTCCCACCGGAGGCATGGACCAGATGGCTGCGTTGCTGTGCGAGGCCGGGCACGCGCTCCTGTGCGACATGCGTGCCTGGTCGGCCCAGCAGGTGCCGTTCGACCCCGCCGCGGCGGCCCTGGCGCTCTTGGTGGTCGACACGCACGCCCGGCACCGGCACGCCGAGGGCGAGTACGCGGCGCGGCGGGCCAGCTGCGAGAAGGCGGCGGATCTGCTCGGCGTGTCCACACTGCGCGACATCACCGACCTGGATGCCGCCCTGACACGACTGCCCGACGACGAGCTGCGCCGCCGCGTCCGGCACATCGTCACGGAGAACGACCGCGTGCTGCGCACCGCTGACCTGCTGCGTGCCGGCCGGATACGATCCATCGGCCCGCTGCTCACCGCCTCGCACGCGTCGATGCGCGACGACTACGAGATCACCGCGCCGGAGATCGATACCGCCGTCGAGGCATTGCTCGAGGCCGGCGCCCTGGGCGCGCGAATGACCGGCGGCGGATTCGGCGGCTGTGTGATCGCGCTGGTCGACGAGGGCCGCATCCGGCAGGCCACCAACGCCGTCCAACGGGCGTACCGCATTCGCGGCTACACGCCGGCGACCGCGTTCACGGCGCGGCCGTCGCAGGGCGCCCACGCGATGCGGTGAGCGCTCGCGGTGACCTCCCGGCCGTGATCTTGGACTTGTGGTCGCCATGCAGCCATAAGTCCAAGATCACGCCACGGACCTGTCTCTAGAGTTCAACCCTTGGAGGAGCCCAGCGCCAGGCCTGCGATGAACTGCCGCTGCAGCAGGAGGTAGACGACCAGGGTGGGAACGGCCGCCATCAACGCGGCTGCGGCGATCATGTTCTGGTTGGCCACGAACTGCCCCTGCAGATTGGCGAGCGCCGACGTGATCGGCCGCTTGTTGCCCGTCGAGATCAGGGTGATCGCCCAGAAGAAGTCGTTGTAGATCCAGGTTGTGAGCAGCGTAGCCAGGGCGGCGAGGGCCGGCCGGCACAGCGGCAGCACGATACGCCAATACCGCATGAACAGCGTCGCCCCGTCGACCAGCGCCGCCTCGTCGATCTCGGTGGGGATCGTCTTCATGTAATTGCTCAGGACGAAGACACAGAAGCCGAGCTGAAACGCCACGTTGATCACGATCAGCCCGAGCCGCGAGTCGTACAGCAGCCCACTGTCGCTGATCGGGTGCGGGACGTGGATCTGCAGATACAGACGGTACAGCGGAGTGATTATCACCTGCTGGGGCAGCAGGTTGCCGGCCGTGAACAAGATCAGCATCGCGATGTTGAATCGGAAGCTCATCCGCGCGACGACGAACGCCACCATCGAGGCGAGCAACAGTGTGAGGATCACGGCGGGCACCGTGATCCACACCGAGTTCAGGAAGAACCTCCACATGTCCGACTGCGACCAAGCGTTGGCGAAGTTCGAGAACGTCAGCCGGTGCGCGATCGAGACGTAGCCGAGCCGGTTGGTCTCGTCGACCGGCCGTAGCGAGACGTAGATAGCGAAGGCGACGGGCGTGATCCACAGGATGGCTGCGATCAGCATGAATACCTGCGCCGCGACGCTGCCGACGCTGACCCGGCGCCGCGCGCGCGGAGGCGCCGGGCGGGCGAGCTCGCTGACCGCCTCTTCGGGGGTAATGACGGCCATTACCGCTTCTCCTCGCGCCGGAACGCCTGGTACAGGAAGATCGAGATCGGCACGAGCGAGATGACCAGCAGCACGACGCCGAGCGTCGACCCGAACCCGATCCGCTGCGTCTCGCCCACGATGTTCTGCGTGACCAGCACCGACAGAATCTCCAGGCCCTTGATGGGATTGCCCTTGCCGGTGATGTAGATGAGGTCGAACGCGCGCAGCGACTCGATCACGGTGACGACGAGGATCACGATGTTGATCGGCTTCATTACCGGAAACACGACACGCCAGAATGTCTGCCACTCATTCGCGCCGTCGATGACTGCGGCCTCCCGCAGCGCGGGGTCGACCGCCTTCAGGCCTGCGAGGTAAAGCACCATGACATACCCCGCCTGCCGCCAGGTCGCTTCGACCAGGATGGCCCAGATATTCAGCCGCGGATTGCCCAGCCAGTCGATCAGGTTCGTGTTGCTGTTGTGGCCGATAACAGTGTTGATCAGACCGTAGTTCGGCGAGTAGATCAGCTCCCAAATGATGCCGATCATCGCAAGTGAGAGCATCACCGGCAGGAACAGCACGCTCTGGTAGATGCGGCTGCCCCGGATGCCGCGGTCGATGATGACCGCGAACAGCATGCCTAGTGGCGTGGCGATCACGATGAACACCAGCAGCCAGAGCATGTTGTGCCGCACCGCGGGCCAGAAGTCCGGCGTGACCGACGAGTCGAACGCCTGCCTGTAGTTCTGCAGCCCGTACAGACACCCGGGCTGTGGAATGCCGGGCAGGGTTCCGGCGGTGCTACACGCCCTGAGGTGGACGCCGCCCACGCCCGTCCACTTGGTGAACGACAGGAACACCGAGGCGAGTGCCGGGAACCAGACGAACGCCAGGTCGATCAGCAGCGGGATGCCGAGCAGCAGCACCAGGATGAGCCTGTCCCGGCGCGTCAGGCGCCTCACCCGGTGCCGCCGGCGACGCTTGGGCGTCGCCGGCGCGGTCTCGGCAACCACAGAAGAGGCCCTAACTGAAGATCGTCTTTGCCTGGCTCTCGGCTCTGCTCTGGATCGAGGAGACGTTCGACGTGCTCGGGTTGTCGATGAACCCCTGGATCTGCTTAATCATCGCAGTGGCCATGTCCGGGACCGTGTCCCGGTCCATGAACTGTGACACGTTCTTGCACGCTGCGATCGCCTGTACGGACTTCTTCTGGATCGCGTTGTAGGTCGGAGCCACCAACCCGTTCGCAACACCGACGTCCCACATGTCGGTCTTGAGGTACGTCGCCTCCGCCTCCGGGGTGCCGATGTACTCGAGCACTGCCTTGGCGGCGTCCTTGTTCTTGCCCTTCTTCGGCATCATGAACCCGTCGGCCGGGGCGTCCATGAAGTCCTGGGCGTACTGCTCGTTGATGACGGGGTAGGGAAAGAAGTCCAGGTCGGACAGGTGTGCCGACGAGTAGTTCGCAGCCACCTGGTTCGAGCCCTGGAACATCATGCCGGCCTGCTTGTTCTCCAGCGCCTTCGCAGCGTCCTGCCAGATGCGCCCGTTCGCGCCCTTCTGCAGGTACGGCATGAGCTCGCGCCACTTGTCGAAGACGGTAGTGACGCCCTTGTCCGTCCAGGGCGTTTTGTGCTGCATGAGGGACATGTGGTAGTCGTAGCCGTTGATCCGCAGATTGAGGATGTCGAATGTGCCGAGTGCCGGCCAGCCGTCCTTCTCCGCGAACGCCAGCGGGACCAGCCCGTCCCTCTGCATCTGCTTGGCCAGCGCGATGAACTGGTCCCAAGTCTTGGGGACCTGGTAGCCCTTGCTGGCGAACGTGCTCTTGTTGTAGAAGACCACCCACGGATAGTTGTAGATCGGCACCAGGTAGTACTTGCCGTCGATGCCCTTGGAGAGGCTCTTCACGGCGTCACTGAAGTTATTGCCGATCTTGTCCCAGACGTCGTCGATCGGGTCCAGCAGGTTCTGCGCGGCGAAGAACTGCAGGCGGTAGCCGGCGAACCACGTGGCCAGGTCGTTGGGCGTCCCCTGCAGGTAGCTACTGATGTTGTTCTGGAACGTGTTGTGGTCGACGGTATTGATCGAGACCTTCACCCCGGTCGAGGCCGTGGCCGCGTCGGTCAGCGCCTTGAACGCGCCCTTCGGGGCAGCGTCGGAGTAGTTCGACCCGAACGAGATGCTGCCGCCGGCGGCGGAACTGCCTCCGGCGGAGCTGCCCGTGGCAGAGGCGTTCGGAGTCGTACTGCCGGACTTCTTGCTGCTCGAACAGGCGGCGAGCGTCGCCGCGGCCGTCGCGCCGCCGATGCCCAGCAACATCGACCGGCGACTGACGCCGGCCCTGCCGCGCGGATCTGCAGGAATCGGCACGTTGTCAGAAGCGGTGTCGGCCATGACGCCTCCTTGGGCGATCCGTCGGGATGGCAACCCATCCGAACTAGTTAACCGAAACATTTTTCAACGCGTTCGATCAGAACCACTCAGAGCAAAGCGTCGTCGGACAGCCGTGTCAAGTCCTGTTCGGTTGCAGTTTCTTCAGCAGACACGTTCCGCGCCCACCGCGATCCCGGTCCCGATCGGGCAAGCCCGGCTCGTCTCAGCCGGGCGATCCTTGCACAATCCGGTCGGTCAGGCCGTTAGCGCGGCCTGCAGATTGTTGTCGATGGCGGCGAGGAACTCTTCGGTGGTCAGCCACGGGGTGCCGCCTCCGACAAGCACAGCCAGGTCCTTGGTCATCTGGCCCCCCTCGACGGTGTCGATGCAGACTCGCTCCAGCGCCTCGGCGAAGCGGACCACGTCGGGGGTGTCGTCGAGCTTGCCGCGGTGCTCGAGGCCACGCGTCCAGGCGAATATCGACGCAATTGGGTTGGTTGACGTATTTTCGCCGCGCTGATGCGCCCGGAAGTGCCGGGTCACCGTGCCGTGCGCCGCCTCGGCCTCGACGGTGCGCCCGTCCGGCGTCATCAGCACACTGGTCATCAGGCCGAGGGAGCCGTAGCCCTGAGCCACCGTGTCCGACTGAACGTCGCCGTCGTAGTTCTTGGCCGCCCAGACATAGCCGCCCTCCCATTTCAGCGCCGCGGCCACCATGTCGTCGATAAGCCGGTGCTCGTAGGTGAGGCCGGCCTTGTCGAACTGCTCCTTGAACTCGGCCTCGAATACTTCGGCAAACAGGTCCTTGAACCGCCCGTCGTACGCCTTGAGGATCGTGTTCTTGGTGGACAGGTACACCGGGTAGCCCCGCTCCAGGCCGTATCGGAACGACGCCCGAGCGAAGTTGCGGATCGACTCGTCCAGGTTGTACATCGCCATCGCCACGCCGCCGGCGGGGAACTCGAACACGTTGAACTCCATGGGTTCGCCGCCGTCCTTGGGTGTGAACGTCATCGTCAGGGTGCCCGCGCCGGGGACCACGAAATCGGTGGCCCGGTACTGGTCGCCGTAGGCGTGACGGCCGATGACGATCGGCTTGATCCAGCTCGGAACCAGGCGCGGCACGTTGCGCATCACGATCGGCTCACGGAAGATCACGCCGCCGAGGATGTTGCGGATCGTCCCGTTCGGCGAACGGTACATGCGCTTCAGGCCGAACTCCTGGACACGCGCCTCATCCGGGGTGATCGTGGCGCACTTGACGCCCACACCGTGCCGCTGGATCGCGTGCGCGGCGTCGACGGTGACCTGGTCGTCGGTGGCGTCGCGGTGTTCGATGCCGAGGTCGTAGTACTCCAGGTTCACGTCCAGGTAAGGCAGGATCAGTTCGTCCTTGATGAATTGCCAGATGACGCGCGTCATCTCGTCGCCGTCGAGCTCGACAACCGTTCCCTGGACCTTGACCTTGGCCATTAGTGCCTCCGCAATACGGGTCTTCGCGCCTCACGATTTCTTGGCTTCAAGATATCCTCGCTGCTGACCGTAGTCGGTACCCGGGTAGGGTCCATACATGACGCGTAACCGCACCGCGGTCGACCAGCTCGTCGAGGACTACCTCGACGAATACGTCGCTCTGGACCCCAGTTTCGCGACGTTCGTCGGCATCTCCGGCCACGACGCCCAGCTGCCCGACCTCTCGCCGGACGGGCACGCTGCCCGGTCGGCGCTGCGCGTGCGCACACTCGCCGCGCTGGCCGAAGCCACACCCGCCGACGCCACCGACCGTGTCACGATCGCGGCGGCTACCGAACAGCTCGGCGTCGCCGAGGAGATCTATCAGCTCGGCGCCGACGAATCCGACCTGAACATCATCGCCAGCCCGCTGCAGAGCGTGCGCGCGGTGTTCGACCTGATGGCCACCGCGACCGCCGACGACTGGTCCGTGATCGCGACCCGACTGGGCAGCGTGCCGGCGGCGATCGACGGGTACATCGCGTCGCTGCGAAACGCGGCATCGCGCGGCGACGCCAGCCCGCGCCGGCAGGTCGAGGGGTGTCTCGGGCAGTGCGACGACAACCTCGGCGCGGACGGGTTCTTCGCGACGCTGGTGGCCGGATCAGGCGATGTGCCGGCACCGCTACGCGCCGACCTGGACCGCGCCGCGGCGGCCGCCGCCGACGCCTACGCGCGGCTGCGGGCGTTCCTCGCCGATGAACTGCTGTCCGTGGCGCCGGCGCGCGATGCGGTCGGCCGCGGCCGCTACGCGGTCTTCTCACAATCCTTCCTCGGCTCGGCGATCGACCTCGAGGAAACCTACGTCTGGGGGCAGAAGGAGCTCGCCCGGATCGCCGACCTGATGCAGCAGACCGCGTCGCGCATCCTGCCCGGGGCGTCCGTGCCCGAGGCGATCGCCCATCTGGCGACCGACCCCGCCCGCAAGCTCACCGGGACCGACGCGCTGCAGGCCTGGATGCAGCAGAAGTCGGATGCCGCGATCGCTGCGCTCGCCGGCACACACTTCGACATTCCCGAGCCGATCCGCACGCTGGAGTGCCGCATCGCGCCGACCCACACCGGGGGGATGTACTACACCGGGCCCAGCGAGGACTTCTCCCGTCCGGGACGGATGTGGTGGTCGGTGCCCAAGGGCGTCACGGAGTTCTCGACATGGCACGAGCTGTCGGTCGTCTATCACGAGGGCGTGCCCGGGCATCACCTCCAGATCGCGCAGACGACCTACCGGCGCGACCTGCTCAACCGCTGGCGACGAATGGCGGCGTGGGTCTCCGGGCACGGCGAGGGCTGGGCGCTGTACGCCGAGTGGCTGATGGCCGACCTCGGCTTCCTCGACGATCCGGCGGATTTCCTCGGCATGCTGGACAGCCAGTCGTTACGCGCCGCGCGCGTCGTCCTCGACATCGGCATCCACTGTGGGTTCGACGCGCCGGCGGAGGTGGGCGGCGGCGCGTGGGACTACGACAAGGCATGGCGGTTCCTCACCACGCACTCGTCCAAGGCCGAGCCGCAACTGCGCTACGAGTTGGACCGCTACCTCGGCTGGCCCGGGCAGGCGCCCTCCTACAAGATCGGCGAGCGGCTGTGGCTGGCATTGCGCGACGAGGTGCACCGGCGTGACGGCGACGCATTCGACCTGAAGACGTTCCATCGGCAGGCGCTCGATATCGGCAGCGTGGGCCTCGACGTGCTGCGGGCCGCTGTGCTCGGCTCGCTCGATGCGCAGCGCTGACGACCTCGACGCGGTGGCGCTGGCCGCGCTGGTGCGGCGCGGAGAGGCAAATCCCGAAGAGTTGGCCCGGGCCGCGATCGCACGGGTCGACCCGGAACTAGCGGCCGTCGAATACGCCGCCTATGACGAGCCCCTCATCGGGACGCCGCGCGGCGCTCTGTACGGCGTGCCGACGTTCGTCAAGGACAACACCGACGTGGCCGGCATGCCGACGAACCACGGCACGGCGGCGTTCACGGCGCGTCCCGCAGCGCGGCACGGTCGCTACACCCGGCAGTTCCTCAGCACCGGCATGACCGTGTTGGGCAAGAGCCGGCTGCCCGAATACGGGTTCAACGCGGCGTCGGAATACGACTCCGCTGCTCCGGTGCGCAACCCCTGGAACCTCGACCGGTCGCCGGGCGCGTCGTCGGGCGGCGCCGCTGCGCTGGTCGCCTCAGGGGCAGTACCGATCGCGCACGCCAACGACGGCGGCGGCTCCATCCGCATTCCGGCGGCGTGTTGCGGGCTGGTCGGGCTCAAGCCCACCCGAGACCGGCACGTACGTGGTGATCAGGATCGAAGCCTGCCGGTGCACATCGGCTCCGAGGGCGTACTAACCCGGACGGTTCGCGACACGGCGGCGTTCGTTGCCGCCTCGGAGGACTACTGGAGGAATCCTGCGCTGCCGCCCATCGGACTGGTCGAGGGTCCGTCCCGGCGCCGGCTGCGGGTCGGCCTGGTGCTCGACTCGGTGACCGGAGCGGTGGTCGACACGCAGACCCGGGCCGCCGTGGAAAACACAGCCAAGCTGTTGGAACGGCTGGGTCACGAAGTGTCGCCCGTACCGCTGCCGATCGGGCCGCAGTTCGTCGACGATTTCGTGCTCTATTGGGGTTTCCTGGCCTCGCTTGTCGCGGGGCTTGGACGTGTCGTGTTCTCACCGCACTTCGACGCCACCCGTCTCGACGGATTGACACAAGGCCTGCGCCAGCACTATCTGCGGAATATGCATCGCAGTCCCGGCGCGCTGTATCGGCTGCGCCGGGTGCCGCGCGCTTACGCCCGGATGTTCCGCAGGCACGAGCTCGTTCTCTCCCCGGTCGTCGCACACATCGCGCCGCCGCTGGGCCACCTCAGCCCGACGGTGCCGTTCGACGAGCTGCTGCAGCGGTTGATCGCCTACGTGGCGTACACCCCCCTGCATAACGTGGCCGGCGCGCCTGCGATCTCGCTGCCGATGGGCACCGCGAGCGAGGGCGTGCCGATCGGCGTGATGCTTTCAGCGGCGCACGGCGACGAGCGCACCCTGCTAGAGGTGGCATACGCGCTCGAGGCCGAGCAGCCCTGGCCGCGGGTAGCGTCGAGGTAGTGAGCCTCGCCAGCTACCTGTCCTACGTCGCGTTCGCGGTCGTCGTGATCGTCGCGCCCGGCCCGGACTTCGCGCTGACCGTGGCGAACACCGTGCGCGCGGGCCGACCCGGTGGCCTGCGAACCGCGTTCGGAATCGCGACCAGCAACACCGCCCAGGGCACGGCCGCCGCCCTCGGCCTCGGCGGCCTGATCGCGAGATCCGAGCTGGCGTTCACCATCATTCGATGGGCAGGCGCGGCCTACCTGGCCTACCTGGGGGTGTCGACCATCCGGTCCGCGCTGCGCCGGCGACACTCGCCGCCGGAGGACCCGGACCGCGGCGAGACGGCGACCCGGCGCTGGCTCGCCTACCAACAGGGGTTCCTGTCCAACATCACCAATCCCAAGGTGCTGACCCTCTACCTGTCTGTTCTCCCCCAGTTCCTCGCCTCGGGGCATCCCACGGTCTCGGCAGCCCTGCTGCTGGCGTACACGCACGCTGTGCTCGGCCTGTTGTGGCTGATCGTCCTGGTCGTATTCCTGCACCGGATCCGGTCGTTCCTGCGGCGGCGCAGGGTGCGGCGCAGCCTGGACGGGGCGACCGGTGTGGCGATGATCGGCTTCGGCGCCCGCCTGGCGATCGAAAGCCACTAGCGCGGACGGGCGAGTTCGGCGATCAGCTCGTACGAGCGCAGCCGGTCCTTGATGTCGTAAACCTGGTTGGTGAGCATCAGCTCGTCGGCGCCGGTGCGTACCAGCAAGCCGCGCAACTGCTCGCGGACGGCCTCCGGCGCGCCGAGCGCCTGACCGACCCGGCGCTGCGCCACGAACTCCCGCTCAGCCTCAGTGAAGTCGTACCCCGCCGCCTCCTCGACGCTCGGCAGCGCAATCGGCCGGCCCTGGCGCAGCCGCAGGAACGACAACTGGCCGGGCTTGCCAAGCGCCTCGGCCCGCTCGTCGGTGTCGGCGCAGATCGCGTTGACCGCGACCATGACGTACGGCTGGTCCAGCCACTGCGACGGGCGGAACGCGCGCCGGTAGAGCTCCAGCGCCGGCTCGGTGTTCGCCGCGGCGAAGTGGTGCGCGAACGAGAACGGCAGCCCGAGCCGGCCCGCCAACTGCGCGCTGAACCCGCTCGACCCGAGCAGCCAGATCTGGGGTAGCTGTTCCGGGGTGGGCACCGCGGTCAGCCGGGCCGGGTCGCCGGCCAGCATGCGCACCAGATCGGCGAACTCGGCGGGGAAGTTCTCCGCGGACAGCCCCTCCGGCGCGCGCCGCAGGGCCAGCGCGGTGCGCTGGTCGGTGCCGGGCGCGCGCCCCACGCCGAGGTCGATCCGGCCCGGATGCAGCGAGGCCAGCGTCCCGAACTGCTCCGCCACGACGAGCGGAGCGTGGTTCGGCAGCATCACACCGCCGGATCCGACCCGGATCGTCGACGTCGCCGCCGCCAGGTGCGCGATCAGCACAGCAGGTGACGAGCTCGCAATCGCCGGCATGTTGTGGTGCTCGGCCACCCAGACCCGGCGGTACCCCCACTGCTCGGCGTGCCGGGCGACCTCCGTCGTATAGGCCAGCGCCTCGGCGGGCCGGCGTCCGGCCATGACCGGGGCGAGTTCCAGGATCGACAACGCGACGTCGTTCACGTCAGAGCGCAACCGCCGGGCGCGGCGCGATCATCCCGGACGGCCGTCGCCCGGCCCGAAGACGGCGATCGCCTCGGCGTCGGAGTTCCGCGCATACAGGTACTCGTCGGTCCACTCGTCGATGTCCGGGTAGTCGCACGTCGCGCGGATGGCGGCGCGGGCGGCTTCGACGTCGTAGCGCGTGCTGCGCACGCTGACCGCACCGCGATCCAGCAGCACCCAGTCGGCGCCCAGGCTGCCGTAGGACATGCCCACACTGCCGGCGTTGACGACCAGGCGCCGGTCGACCAGCCGGACGAACGGCATGTGCGTGTGGCCGCAGACGATCGTGCGCACGTCGTCGGGCACATCGGCGAACGCCTCGGCCCACCGTTCGAGGCGTGTGTCGACGAGCACGATCTCGTTGTCGTCGCGGGGAGTGCCGTGGCAGAACAGGACCGGGCCGAACCCGTCGACTTCGAGCATCACCGGATGCGGCAGGTTGTCGAGCAGCGCGAGGTGCTCCGCGTCGAGGTGGTCGGCGGCGTAGCGCGAGATCGGGAACGGCGCGGTGCGGCTCGGGTCACGAGCCAGGTCGACCAACTCGCGCTCGCAGTTGCCACGCACCCACGCGACGTGCTCGCCGAGGCTGCTCAGCCGGTCGAGCACCTGCGCCGGTTGCGGTCCGGCGGCGATGTCTCCGGTGACGACGATCCGATCGGCGTCCTGGACGTCCGGCTCGGCGAGGACGGCGTCCAGCGCCGGCAGCACACCATGGATATCGGAGAGCACCGCGACAGCCATGAGCCTACCCAACCCCGATCGCGCAAGAACGGCTCGCCTGAGCCGAGGAATTCTTGCGCGATTCGCTCAGAGCATAGTGACGTCGGCCTGCTTGGCGCGCACCGCTTCGGCTGCCTCGCGCAGCGCGGCGAGCTCGGATTCCGTGAGGTCGCGTTCGACGACACGGCGCACGCCACCCGCGCCGATCTCAGCCTCGACGCCCAGGTACACACCGCTGATGCCGTATTCGCCGTCGACCCACGCGCACACCGGGATGAGCGCGCCCGAGTCCTCGATCACGGCGCGGGCCATGCGAGCCACCGCCGCCGAGGGCGCGTAATACGCCGACCCCGTCTTGAGCAGGGCCACCACCTCGGCGCCGCCGTTGCGGGTGCGCTCGACCAGCTCGTCGATCTTGGCCTGATCCATCACGTCCGCCAGCGGCTTGCCGGAGACGCTGCATGCGGACGGCACCGGCACCATCGTGTCGCCGTGCGAGCCGAGCGTGAGGGTCCGCACCGACGACACGGGCACACCGAGGGCGGTCGCGACGTTGTTCGTGAACCGCGCCGTATCGAGGACTCCTGCCTGGCCGAACACCCGCTCCTTCGGGAACTGCGACGCGAGCTGGGTCAGCGCGGTCATCTCGTCCAGCGGGTTCGACACGACGATGAGCACCGCGTTCGGTGAGTGCTTGGCGATGTTCTCGGCGACACCTCGCACGATCTTGGCGTTGACCTCGAGCAGGTCCATGCGGCTCATGCCCGGCTTGCGCGGCAGCCCCGCGGTGATGATCACGACGTCGGAGCCCGCGGTCACCTCGTATCCGCCGCCGTCCTCGGCCGTCGTCACCCCGACGACCTCGGTCTCGAAACCCTCGATCGGACGGGACTGGTTCAGATCGAGCGCGATTCCGGCGGGGCGTCCCTCGATGATGTCGGTCAGCACGACGGTCTCGAAAATGTCGTACTCGGCAAGGCGCTGCGCAGTCGTGGAACCGTAGAAGCCCGCCCCTACGACGGTGATCTTCCCGTGGCGTTCAGGCATATCCGGGAGCCTAGCCCTGTGGCCTGGCTCACTGCGGTAGCAAGATGGCGAAGCCGAACACCAGCAGCCCCAGGGTCAGGTAGCACAGCACGTCGAACACCCGGCCACGTACAACCAGCAGCCCCGCCTTGCTGGCCGGCAGTGCGGCGCGCAGACCGGAAGCCACCACCATGCCGAACGCGATGACGGTGACGCCGCGTAGCCAGTGGCCGGACGCCACGAGCACATACACGAAGCCGAACGCGACGATCAGCAGCACCGAGACGAACGGCACCTCGTCGCGGACGTTGCGGCATAGCCTGTCGAATCTCAACCCCGCTCGGCCGCCTCGACGACGTTCCTGAGCAGCATGGCCCGCGTCATCGGCCCGACGCCTCCCGGGTTGGGCGCAATGAAGCCTGCCACCCCAGCGACATCCGAGGCCACGTCGCCGGCCGGCTTGCCGTCGACGCGGCTCACGCCGACATCGAGGACCGCGGCGCCGGGCTTGACCATGTCGGCGGTGACCAGCCCGGGCGAGCCGGCGGCCGCAACCACGATGTCGGCCTGACGGACAAAGCTCGCCAGGTCGCGGGTACGGGTGTGGCACTGCGTAACCGTTGCGTTCTCGCTACGCCGGGTCAGCATCAGCGCGAGCGGCCGGCCGACGGTGATTCCGCGCCCGATCACCACGGCGTTGGCCCCGGCGATCGGCACCTGGTACCGGCGCAGCAGCTCGATGATGCCGGTAGGCGTGCAGGGCAGCGGCGCCGGCTTGCCGAGTACCAGCCAACCGAGGTTGATCGGATGCAGGCCGTCGACGTCCTTGGCCGGGTCGACGCGGCTCAGCAGCGCGAACTCGTCAAGCCCTGTCGGTTGTTGGACGATGAAGCCGGTGCACGCCGGATCGGCGTTCAACTCGTCGACCGCGGCTTCGGCCTCCGCCTGCGTGGTGCCGGCCGGCAGATCGCGGCGGATGCTCGCGATGCCGATCTCGGCGCTGTCGCGGTGCTTGGCGTTGACGTACCAGCGATTACCCGGATCGTCGCCGACGACGATGGTGCCCAGCCCGGGAACGACGCCCCGTTCGGCCAGCGTGGCGATGCGGGCCCTGAGCTCACCCTTTATCGCGGCCAGCGTGGCTCTGCCGTCCAAAATGGTGGCGCTCACTCAGTTTCTCCTGTAAGGCTCGCTCACGGCGCCATCCTGCCAGTCGACGGCGCGGTGAACGGTGACGGGAGGTCGGGACATGCCTGCAAGGCGGACCGTGCTGGTGAGCTTCCTGGCAAGCGCCCTGCTTGTCGGCTGCGGCAGCAGCGCCGCCACGGGCGGCGGCGGAGGCGGCGGCGGCCAGCCGGGCAGCTCAGGGCTCGAGTTGCACCTGCACGGCGTGAGCGGGATCGGGACGGTGCTCACTGACCCCTCCGGTCGGGCGCTCTACACCGCCGCTCAGGAGGCCCACGGCGTCGTCAAGTGCACCGGCCCGTGCCTGCGCGTATTCATGCCGCTACTCGGCACGTCCGTGGCCGCGCCCAGCAGCGTTACCGGCACCACCGGAACGATCAGACGCCCGGACACGGGTGCCCGGCAGCTCACGTTCGAGGGCGCTCCGCTCTACACGTACGCCCAGGACGGGACGTGGGGCGACGCGGGCGGCAACGGTCTGCACGACGCGTTCGGCGGCACGCATCTCACCTGGCACGCGGTCGTCGTCACGGGCTGAGGACGACCCGATGCGCTCAGTGCGCGAAGTGCCGTGTCCCGGTGAAGTACATGGGGACGCCGGCCGCGGCCGCCGCCGCGATCGACTGGTCGTCGCGGATCGACCCGCCCGGCTGGACGACCGCGCGCACGCCGGCCTCGAGCAGCACCGAAAGCCCGTCAGGGAACGGGAAGTACGCGTCGGAAGCGGCCACGGAGCCGGCCGCCCGGCCGCCCGCGCGGGCGACGGCTAGCCGGCACGAGTCGACCCGGTTTACCTGACCCATTCCGATGCCGACGGTGGCCCGGTCGTGGGCCAGCAGGATCGCGTTCGACTTGACGGCGCGCACCGCCCTCCATGCGAAGGCCAGGTCGGCCATCGTCGCGTCGTCAGCGGGCGCACCCGCCGCGAGCGTCCACGACGACGGATCGTCGCCGGGCGCGTCGATACGATCGGCGCTCTGCAGCAGGATGCCGCCGGAGATGCGCCGGAACTCGGCAGCGACAGCGCCGGAAGGCGCGGCCACAAGCACCCTCAGGTTCTTGCGCCGGGCGAGCACGTCAAGCGCGTCATCGTCGTAGGCCGGCGCGACGACCACCTCTGTGAAGATCTCGGCAACCTGCGCGGCCATCTCGAGGCTGACCGGAGTGTTCGTGGCGATGACGCCGCCGTACGCGCTGACCGGGTCACACGCATGTGCCTTGCGGTGCGCCTCAGCGACGTCGGCGCCGATCGCGATGCCGCACGGATTGGCATGCTTGATGATCGCCACGCATGGCTCGGCGAAGTCGAACGCGGCACGCCGCGCGGCGTCGGCGTCGACGTAGTTGTTGTAGCTCATCTCCTTGCCGCCGAGCTGCTCGGCCTGTGCGATGCCGGCGCCGTCGGAGCTTACGTACAGGGCAGCCTGCTGGTGCGGATTCTCGCCGTAACGCAGTACGGCTGCACGTTCCCAGGACGCCCCGATCCACGCGGGAAAGCCTTCAGTCTCGGGCGCTACGACGTTGCCGAGATAGCTCGCCACCCCGATGTCGTACGTTGCAGTATGGCGGAACGCCATCACTGCCAGCCGTTGCCGCTCCGCGTGCTCGAAGCCGCCCCGGCGCACGGCGTCCAGCACAGCTGTATACATTGCCGGATCGGTGATGACCGCGACGGAGCCGTGGTTCTTTGCGCTCGCACGAACCATCGCCGGGCCGCCGATATCGATCTGCTCGATCGCTTCGGGCGGTGTGGCGCCGCCACGCACCGTATCGGCGAACGGGTACAGGTTCGACACGACGAGCTGGAACGTCCTGATACCCAAACCGTCCACTGTGGACAGATGCTCGGGGTCGGCCTGGTCGGCCAGCAGCCCGGCGTGGATGTTGGGGTGCAGCGTCTTGACGCGGCCGCCGAGGATCTCGGGGAAGCCGGTGACATCCTCGACCGGCGTCACCGGCACGCCGAGGTCACGGATGTACGCGGCCGTGCTGCCGGTCGACACGATCTCGATGCCGGCCTCGTGCAAGCCGCGGGCCAACTCGTCCAGCCCTGACTTGTCGTAGACGCTGATCAGCGCGCGCTCGATTTTGATGCGGCTCACGGAATAGTGACCTTCCTGCCCTTGATCGTCCAGCCGTCGCGGGCCATCCGCCCGATGTTGTCGACGAGCATCTCGCGCTCGGCGACCTTGATCCGCTCGTGCAACGTGGCCTCGTCGTCGTCAGCGAGCACCGGCACCGCACGCTGGGCGATGATCGGACCGGTGTCGACGCCATCGTCGACCACGAACAGCGTGCACCCGGTGATCTTGACGCCGTGCTCGAGCGCGTCGCGCGCGCCATGCATGCCCGGGAACGACGGCAGCAGCGCAGGGTGCGTGTTGACGAACCGCCCGCCGAAGCGGCTGAGGAACCGCTTGCCGACGAGCTTCATGAAGCCCGCCGAGATCACCACGTCCGGCTCGTACGCGGCGACGGCGTCAGTCAACGCGGCGTCCCAGTCGTCGCGGTCGGGGTACTGCGATGTGCGGCAGGTGAACGTCGCAACTCCAGCGCGCTCGGCGCGGGCCAGCGCCTCGATACCAGCACGGTCGGCACCGACTGCCGCCACGAGGGCGCCGAAAGACGGGTCGGCGCTCGCGTCGAGCAAGGCCTGAAGCGTGCTGCCGCCCCCGGACGCGAGGACCACCAGGCGGGCTACCACACTTACGACATTAGACGCCGGCCAACTCCGGCTCGACCGGCGCCGGTGCGTGCCGGTCCCGTCGTCGCAGCCACTGTATCCCGAGGTATACCAGCGCGACGGTTGCGATCTCGCCGGCGACCGTAAGCCCGATCTGCCACGGCGACGCACCGATGGTGTGCAGCCGCCCGGAGCCGATCGCCCCGCCGCCTAGCCACGCCAGCAACGCCATGCCGCAGCCGGCGAGTGCCACCGCGACGGCAACTCCGCGGACGCCCTCGGCGTGCCCGGCCACTCGCGCGGCGACCAGCCCGGCGCCGAGCAGCGAGACGAGTATCCAGGTCAGCACCACGGGGTTGGCGCCGTCACCGGCCGGCAGGGCAGCGAGCATGGGGAAGGCGGGCAGCACGCCGCGGCTGCTCGAGAACGCGGTGACGGCGGTGCCCGTTCCCACCGCGAAACCAGGGCCCGCGAGGTATGCGGCGCCGGCCACCGCTGCGTTCGGCGCGCACAGGACGCCGAGCACGAGCACCGGCAACCCGGCAAGCCCACCTCCGACCTGACGGGACAGCCGCATCACCTCGCTCGCATGCACGACGAGCGAGCCGCCCACAAGTAGCGCTCCCGCGCCGATGTAGACCGCGAGCGCGGCGCCCGCCCCGCGCACGCCCGCCCGCACGTGCGCCGGAAGCGCCGGCCTGATCAGGGCCGGAACAGCCACGCTTCCGAACACGAGGAACGCCGCGAGCGCCGCCGGCTCCGTTCGCGCCGAGGTCGTGCCCAGCCGGGACAGCCGTACCAGCGCCAGGCACACCCCGGCGTAACTCACCGCCTGGACGAGCCCCGCACCCAGCAGTACGCGGCGGCGGCGCTCGCCGAGCTGGGCGGCGACCTCGGCCAGCACCGTTCCGGCACGCCATGCGAGCGCAATGACGACCAGCAGCCCGAGCAAGGGCGCGAACGTGGTGGCCACCTGATCGAGGACGAGACCCCCGTGATGTGCGGCCAGGAAACCCAGCACACCCGCGCGCACCGCCGACAGGGGATGTCCGGAGACGCCAGCGTCCGGCAGCCAGCACAGCACGGCGATCAGGGCACCGAGCGCCGCGCCCGTGGCTGCGGATATGCCGCCGGTCCACACCGCGGCGCGCAGCAGCGAACGGCTCATCGCCTCCGGGACGGACCCTCTGGTCGCATCGGCTGCCCGCCCGGCCCGACGGCTGGTCCGGGCTCGCTGCGGCATGCCGTCCAGGCTCGCAAACCAGTTCGCGGTGACGCGCCAGGCTCGCCGACAGGACGGCCGTGCAAGTACTAACGCGTGATCTTGGACTTCTGGTCGCTATCCAGCCACAAGTCCAAGATCACGCGGAAAAAGCAAGGGCGGACCGGGCCTTAGCCCTGCCCGTACGGGTTACTGGGCGGCTGCTGCGGGTAGCCCTGCGGCTGCTGGTGCTGCGTGGGCTGCCCGTACTGCGGCTGCTGCGTGGGCTGCCCGTACTGCGGCTGCTGCGGCTGCTGCGGCTGCGCCGGGGGCTGGCCGTACTGCGGCTGCGCCGGAGTCTGCGGGTAGGCCTGCTGCTGGTAGCCGCCCCACTGCTGCGCGCTGCCCCACTGCTGCCCACCGGCAGCGGCCGGTGACCCAGTCATGATCTTTCCTTCGGCCTGCAGCCACCCGGCGACGAACACCCCGACCTGGGCGATGGCGGTGATCAGCATGAGGATCAGGCCGATCTTGATGTCGAGGGCCTTCTCCTTGCCGACCATCAGGCCGAACGTTATGAGCAGCGATGCGACGGAGGCCGCGAGCGGAACGAGCGAGCCTTTCGCCTTCTTGTCCAAAAGGACGATGGCCGCCACAGCGCCCGCGAGCACAGACAAACCGATCGCCGCCGCCGCACCGCCGGACCCGGTTGCGTATCCCTTGGCGGTCGCGGACCCACCGAACCCGCCCCCCTTGACGCCGTACCAGTCCAGGAAGCCCCAAATGAATGCCAAAACGCCGAGTCCGGCCCCGATCAGGTCGAACAGCGGCAGTTGCTCCCCGGACCGCTGCTGCGGCTGGGGCGCTCCGTACGCGGTCATTAGGCCTCACTCCTTATCAGGTGTGCCTGCACTGGCACGCCAGTGACGATCGGCGCCACCGTATCGGATGCGGGCCGGCAAAGGCGACGGCGCTCCGCCGGTCCCGCATCCTCGGCGGCCAGGTACGGCCAGGAAAGTCAGGTCCGGCGCTTGTCCCAGGGCAGGGTGCCGCCGGTCTCGCGCAGCCGTAGGAACGACAGCACCGCAGCCGCCAGGATCACGATCAGGCTCAAGTAGTACCCGGCTCCCCGGCCGTAATCGACGGTCACCCTGACGCCAAGAGCCGCGCTGAGATCGTCGGACGACTTGGCGCCGGGAGTGACGAAACCGGCGATTATGATGCAAAGCGACGACAACAGGAAAGCACCCAGGACGGAAAGCCGCACCGGGATCCGCATCTGCACCGTCGGCGCGAAGATGTGCACCGCCAGCACGATGGCTCCGGCCAGTGCGAGCAGGGTGGCGAACCAGCCGAAAAAGCCGTGCCAGGCGCTGATGCTGTCGCTTGCTGAATTACCGCCGGCCTTGGCCGTCGCGGTGTAGTAGTCGAACGTCGAGAAGATCAACGCGAGGATGCCGGCGACCATGATGCCCCAGTCCATCGGCTTGACCGACGCGGGATCGAACGCTCCGCGCCCCACGGGCGCCGGCTGGCCGGGCGGCGGCCCCGACCACTGCTGTGCGGGCGGCTCCGCCGGCGGCGGTGCGTACCACTGCTGCTCGGGCGGTGCCGGCGGCACGCTGGACGGGGGCAGGGGCGGAGGCGGCACGGATGGCTGCGGGCCTCCGCCCACGGGAGGTTCGGGCGGTACGGAGCTCATCGGTTTCTCCCTTAGCTAGATCGCGTTCGGCAATTGGGCGATCCGGGACAACCTAGTGGTCCGGGCAGGCGTTCAGAAACACCTCGCCGGGAGTCGTGCCGCCGGCGCGGCCACGCAGGTGCTGGCCTGCCGTGCTAGGTCAGCAGCGCCCGCATGAGACGCGCTGTCTCGCTCGGCGTCTTGCCCACTTTGACGCCGGCCGCTTCGAGCGCCAGTTGTTTCGCCTGCGCCGTCCCCGACGAGCCCGACACGATCGCGCCGGCGTGGCCCATCGTCTTGCCTTCCGGGGCGGTGAAGCCGGCGACGTAGCCCACCACCGGCTTCGTCACGCGCGTGCGGATGTAGTCGGCGGCGCGTTCCTCGGCGTCGCCCCCGATCTCGCCGATCATGACGATCGCCGCGGACTCCGGGTCAGCCTCGAACGCCTCGATGGCGTCGATGTGGGTTGTGCCGATGATCGGGTCGCCGCCGATGCCGATCGCGGTGGAGAAGCCGATATCGCGCAGCTCGTACATCATCTGATAGGTCAGGGTGCCGGACTTGGAGACGAGCCCGATCGGCCCGGGCTTGGTGATGTCGGCGGGGATGATGCCTGCGTTCGACTTTGCCGGACTGATAAGTCCGGGACAGTTCGGCCCGACGATGCGGGTCGACCGGCCCTGCGCGTATGCCCAGAAGGCCGCCGTGTCGTGCACGGGGATGCCCTCGGTGATCACGACACAAAGGCCGATCGCCGCGTCTATTGCTTCAACCACGGCGTCCTTGGTGAACCGCGCCGGCACGAACACCACGGTCACATCGGCGCCAGTCTCGTCGATCGCCTCACGCACACCGCCGAACACCGGGATCGACCGCCCGTCGAAGTCGGCCTTCTCGCCGGCCTTGCGCGGGTTGACGCCGCCGACGATGTTCGTGCCCGACGCCAGCATGCGGGTCGTATGCCGGGTGCCCTCTGCGCCGGTCATGCCTTGGACGATGACCTTCGAGTGCTCGTTCAAGAAGATGCTCATCAGGCAGCCGCTCCAGCTAGCTCGGCCGCGCGGTCGGCCGCGTCGTCCATGGTGTCCACCTGCTGAACGCCGGGCAGCGCCGCGTCGGTGAGGATGCGCCGGCCCAGTTCGGCGTTGTTGCCGTCGAGCCGGACTACGAGCGGCTTGTCGACCGTGTCGCCGCGCTCTCGCAACAGCTGGAAAGCGGCAACAATGCCGTTCGCCACCGCGTCGCACGCGGTGATACCACCGAACACGTTCACGAACACCGACCGGACGCTGGGGTCCGACAAGATGATCTCCAGACCGTTGGCCATCACCTCGGCCGAAGCGCCGCCGCCGATGTCGAGAAAGTTCGCCGGCTTCACCCCGCCGTACCGCTCGCCCGCATACGCGACGACATCCAACGTGGACATCACCAGACCGGCACCGTTGCCGATGATGCCGACCGAGCCGTCGAGCTTGACGTAGTTGAGGTGCTTCTCCTTGGCGCGGCGTTCGAGTGGGTCGGTGGACTCGACGTCCACGTAGGAGGCGTTACCGGGCTGGCGGAAGCTCGCGTTCTCATCCAGGGTCACCTTGCCGTCGAGCGCCACGACCGTTCCGTCGGCCAGGCGCGCGAGCGGATTGACCTCGACGAGCGTGGCGTCCGCGCCGACGAACGCCCGCCACAGCGTGACCAGGACGTCGGCCACCTGGGGCGCGACGTCCGGCGCGAACTTTGCCGCCGCCACGATCTGCTGGGCCTTGGCGAGGTCGACCCCGGCGAGCGGGTCGACGGACACTCGGGCCAGTGCCTCGGGGCGCTGGACCGCGAGCTGCTCGATCTCCATGCCGCCCTCCGCCGACGCCATGGCGAGGAACGTGCGGTTTGCCCGGTCGAGCAGGAACGAGACGTAGTACTCGGACTCGATGCGCGCGCCCGGATCGACAAGCACCCGGTGCACGGCGTGCCCCTTGATGTCCATGCCCAAGATCTGCCCGGCGAGCTCCGCGGCGTCGGCCGGTGTCTTGGCGATCTTGACGCCGCCCGCCTTGCCGCGCCCGCCCGTCTTCACCTGCGCCTTGACGACCGTGATGCCGCCGAGCCGTTCGGCGACGGCAGCGGCTTCGGCGGGCGTAGTGGCCACGTCACCCAGCGCGGTCGGGACGCCATATTTCCGGAACAGTTGCTTCGCCTGGTACTCGAACAGATCCACGGGCCAGCACCCTAGTGGTCGGCCGGTTCACGGGCGCCCACGTGTGAGCGCACCCACTCGACGATCTCTTCGATGGACGCGCCGGGCGTGAAGAGCTTGGCGACTCCCATCCGCTCGAGTTCCGGGATGTCGGCGTCCGGGATGATGCCACCGCCGAACACCACGACGTCGGTAACGCCTCGCTCTGCCAGCAACTCGAGCGTCCGCGCGAACAGCGTCATGTGCGCCCCGGACAGCACGGACAGCCCGACCGCGTCGGCGTCCTCCTGAATCACCGTCTGCACGATCTGCTCCGGCGTCTGGTGCAGGCCGGTGTAGATAACCTCCATGCCCGCGTCGCGGAGGGCGCGTGCGATGACCTTGGCGCCCCGGTCGTGGCCGTCCAGGCCTGGTTTGGCGATGACGACCCGGATCCGATCTGCCATGGACGGTCCTCCTGTAGCGCTACTCCCTGCCAGGTACCCTATGCCCGCACCGTCCGGTCAGGGTGCGGACTGTGGCCACAAGCGTCCACGAGGAGACCATGGCGACCACCGAGCTGACCCGGTCGCCGGCCGACAGTCGCTCAACCCGGCCTCCGGCATTTCTACGCCTGCCACTGCCCGCTGCGTTCACCGCCGCCGACGCACGCGCGATCGCGCTCACTTGGACGGCGTCTCGCGCGGCGATGTTCGTGGTGGTGGGCCTGTTCGGCGGCCCGGTCACGGGCGACGTCCGCTACTACGCGCGCAGCCTGCACAGCATGTTCTACGGCGGGTCGTTGCGGCTGACGCTGCAGGAATATCCGGTGCCGGTCCTCGGGATCATGGTGCCGCAGTTCCTGTTAGGTGCGGTTTCCACCGTGGCGTTTGCATTCCTGTTCGTCGCGTCGATGCTCGCCGTTGATGCGGTCTTCACCGCGTTCCTGTGGCGGATGACCGGCCGGCGGATCTCGCCGGCTGTGGCGTTCTGGTTGCTGTTCCTGCCTGCGACCGGGGCGCTGGCGTACTTCCGATTTGACCTCGTGCCCGCGGTGCTGACCGGTGCTGCCGTACTGGCGATGGTGCGCCGCCCACGCTGGACCGGCGTGCTCACGGGCGTCGGCGTCGCGCTGAAGCTGTGGCCGGTGGTGATGCTGCCGGTGTTCCTGCTCCGCCGGACAGGGCGGGCGACCATCCTCGTCGCGTTCGCGATCACGGCCGGGGTGCTGGCGGCGGTCAGCCTGGCCGTGGCCGGATACGGCCGGCTGGTGTCGCCCATCAACTGGCAAGCCGCGCGAGGGCTCCAGATCGAGTCGGTGCCGGCGACGCCGCTGATGCTCGCCCGTGTCGTGCGTCCGCACGGGGTCTGGGACGTCCGCACGAGCACGTACAAGGCCACCGAGATATTCGGCGCCGGTGTGCACACGATGGTGGTCGCGTCCACCGTGTTGACGGCAGTCGCGCTGCTCGCCCTCGCCTGGCTGTGGCTGCGCTGCCGGCGCGCCCCCGAGCTGACGACGCTCGGCTGGCTGATTCTCGCCGCGGCAGCCGTGCTCACCGTGACGAACAAGACGCTGAGCCCGCAGTACATCCTGTGGCTGGGCGGACCGGTCGCCGCCCTGTTCGTACTGGCGCCGGCTGATCCCGCGGTGCGGCGCATCGCCCGGCTGCTGATCGTCGTGTCGGTGTGTACCCAGTTCGTCTACCCGATCTGGTACGGCCGGCTGGTCAACGTCGGCTGGGCCATCGTGCCGATGACGATGCTGCTGACCGTCCGCAACGCACTGCTGTGCTGGCTGGCCTGGCTGGCCGGTGCCGAGGTCTGGCGCCGGACCCGGGCAGCGTCATGACCGCGACGATCGCGGAACGCGCGACCATCTCCGTACGGCAGCGTATGGATCGGGTGCGTGAGGCCCCCGGCGTCACGATTCTGACGTTGTGCTGCCTGGCCGCGTACCTGGTCCACGCGCTGTACGCCCAATACACGTACCGCACCACCGGCTACGACCTCGGCATCTTTGACCAGGCGCTGCGCGCATACGCGCAATTCCAGGCGCCGATGGTTCCCTTGAAAGGGCCGGGCGCCAACGTCCTCGGCGACCACTTCCACCCGATCATCGCGATCATCGCGCCGCTCTACTGGATCTGGGACAGCCCGAACGTCCTCATCGTCGTTCAGGCCGTGCTGACCGCCGCCGCGATTCCGGTGGTGTACCGCTTCACCCGGCGGCGCACGGGTCCGCGGATATCACTGCTGATCACCGCCGCGTTCGCCCTCGGCTGGCCGATACAGGCCTTGATCGACTTCGACTTCCACGAGGTGGCATTCGCCACGCCGTTGCTCGCCCTGGCGATCGACGCCCTGGACCGGCGCGACGACCGCAGGCTGCTGCTCTGGTCGGTTCTACTGCTGTTCATCCGCGAGGACATGGGCATCGTCGTCGCGCTGCTCGCCTTGCTGCGGTTGCTGCAGCGCCGCCGCCCGTACTGGCGCGCGCTTGCGCTCGCCGCCGGTGGCCTCGTCGCGTATGTGGTCACGACGACCGTGATCATTCCGCACTTCGCCCGCGGGCAGGGCTTCGCGTACGGCGGCCAGTTCGACGCGCTCGGCAAGAACCTCCCGGACGCGCTCTGGAACATCGTGGCCCACCCGTGGCATGCAGTGAAGCTGTTCTTCACCCCGTCGATCAAGTCCCAGACCCTGGCATACCTGACGCTGCCGTTCGCGCTGTTGTTCCTGCGCTCGCCGTACGCGATGCTCGCCCTGCCGCTGATCGCCGAGCGTTTCTTCAACTCGCGATCGAACCTGTGGGAGCCGCACTTCCACTACAACGCCCTGCCCTGGCTCGTACTTGCGATGGCCACCGTCGACGGTGCGGCCAAACTTGGCCTGTTCCGGGCTACGGACGGGGCGCGCCGCGCACGCATCGCCTTCGCCGCGTGGCTGGTAGCGGTGCCGGTACTGCTGCCGTTCTACACGTATAAGAGCCACCCGTTCGCCTGGCAGCAGATGCGCAACACCCGAGGCATCGGCAGCCAGGCAGCACTTTCCGCGGCTCGCGCCGTCGTCGCGCGCCTGCCGCACAACGCGTGTATCGAGGCGGACAACAAACTCGTGCCGCACCTGACCGCCCGCGACTACGTGACACTGCCGCTGACCCAGCGATGGACAGCGGACTTCCTCGCGCTCGACCTCGGCTCCCCGGACATCGGCGGCAACCCACCGGCGCCTAAGCCCGGCCCCATACTGACGGCGGCGGAGCAGCACGGCTACAAGGTGATCTTCCGGCAGGACAAGTTCGTGTTGCTTCAGTCGCCGCACTACGTCGGACCGTCGAGCGAGTGCAAGCCCTTGGGCAAGGGCAAACTCGGCTGACAGATGTCGAGAGGGTCCCGTCGGCGCCGACGTTTCGGGTAACCGACCCGAGGAGGCACGATGAGCAAGGTCACGTGCGACATGTCGATATCGGTCGACGGCTTCGCCGCCGGGCTCAACCAGCGCCTGGACAAGCCGTTCGGCGACGACGCCGAGGCGCTGCACCTCTGGATGTTCGAGCACCGCGAACGGCACGCCGCGGATTTCGCGCCGATCCTGGCCGCCCGCGCCTACATCATGGGCCGCAACATGTTCGGTCCGGGCCGCGGCGACTGGGACGAGAGCTGGACCGGCTGGTGGGGCGACGAGCCGCCTTTTCACGCGCCGGTGTTCGTGTTGACCCATCACGCCCGCGCGCCGGTACTGATGCAGGGCGGCACGATGTTCACGTTCGTCACCGACGGCATCCACGCGTCGCTGGCCCAGGCACGTGACGCCGCCGGCGACGGCGACGTATCGATCGCCGGAGGCGCCCACACCGTGAACCAGTACCTCGCCGCCGGGGCCATCGACGTGCTACGCCTGCACGTCGTGCCCGCGGCGCTGGGCCGCGGCGAGCGGCTCTTCGACGGCGTCGGCCCGCTGACCCTCGAGCCGATCGCCGAGCCCACAGGCACCGAGATGGTCACCCACCTGCGCTACCGCGTGGTGCGGAGTTAGAGCTTCTCCAGGGCCGCGTAGCGCAGCACCAGCCACTTGCGGCCGGCGCTGCCGAAGTCGATCTGCGCCTGGGCCTGCTCGCCGCTGCCCCGGGTGTCGACGACGGTGCCCAGACCCCAGGCATCGTGGGTGACCCGATCGCCGGTTTCCAGTGCGAGAATGGCCCGGTTGCCGGCACCGCCGCGCAGCCCGCCGCTGCGCAGCCGCGACGCGGCGAGTTGCTCCTGCGCCGAGCGGAGCGTGGTCGCCCGGTAGCCGTGGTCGCCGTACCGGCTCGGCGCGTCGTCCCCGTAGCCGACAAAGGGCCGCCGGTCGACCGCTCCGCTCCACTCGACGAGCTCGCCGGGCACCTCGTCCAGGAACCGCGACGGCAGGTTCCACTGCGGACGCCCCCACGCGCTGCGGGCAAGCGCCCGGGACAGGTACAGCCGCTCGCGAGCCCGGGTGATGCCGACGTATGCAAGGCGGCGCTCCTCGGCCAGTTCGTCGACGTCGGTCGTACGCATGTGCGGGAACACGCCCTCTTCCAGTCCGGTGAGGAACACGACCGGGAACTCCAGCCCTTTTGCGGTGTGCAGCGTCATGAGCGTGACGACGCCTCCGGAGGCGTCCGGCACGGTGTCGGCATCCGACACGAGCGACACTTGCTCGAGGAACGCGTCGAGGCTGACCTCCCCGGCGGACTCCTCGAACTCACGGGCGACACTGACCAACTCGCGGAGGTTCTCGACGCGGCCCTGGTCCTGCGGGTCCTTGCTCTGGTCGAGCTCACGCAGGTAGCCGGTCTGGTCCAGCACCGCCTCGAGGATCTCGCTCGGTGTGCCGTCGACGGCCACGGCGCGCAGGTCGGTCAGCAGGTCGAGGAACGCACGGATCGCGTGCCACGACCTGGGATTGATGCCGGGTGCCGCGTCAGCCCGTTCGAGCGCCGCGGCGAACGTGATGCCTTCGTGCCGCGCGAGCGCGTCGACATACGCCTGGGCGCGGTCGCCGATGCCGCGACGGGGCGTGTTCAGGATGCGGCGCAGGCTCACCACGTCATCGGGGTTGGCGATCAAGCGGAGGTACGCCAGGGCATCGCGCACCTCGCGCCGCTCGTAGAAGCGCACCCCGCCGACGACGCGGTACGGCATGCCGACGCGGATGAACACCTCCTCGAAGACTCGCGATTGGGCATTGGTTCGGTAGAAGACGGCAACGTCGGACGGCTGGTACTTCTCGGCCTGCTGGGCCACCCAGGCGGCTTCGTCGTGCTCGTTCTCGGCGACGTAACCCTCGATCGGGGTGCCCGCGCCGGCGTCGGACCACAGGTTCTTCGGCTTACGGTCGGTGTTGCGGGCGATCACGGCGTTGGCGGCATTGAGGATGGTCTGGGTGGAGCGGTAGTTCTGCTCGAGCAGGATCACGGTCGCGTTCGGGAAGTCGCGCTCGAACTCCAGGATGTTGCGGATGGTGGCGCCGCGGAACGCGTAGATCGACTGGTCGGCGTCACCCACAACGGCAAGCTCGGCATCGCGGGACAGCTCGCGGACCAGCACGTACTGCGCGTGGTTGGTGTCTTGGTACTCGTCGACCAGCACGTGCTTGAACCGCTCGCGATACCTCTCCGCGACGTCGCGGTGCTCCTGGAGCAGCTCGACCGTCGTCATGATCAGGTCGTCGAAGTCGAGGGCGTGCGCCTCGCGCAGCCTTGCCTGGTAGCGCGTGTACGCCTCGGCCAGCACCTTCTCGTGCGCGCTCGTTGCCTTGTCTGCCCAGGCGGTCGCGGTGACGAGCTCGTTCTTGAGGTTGCTGACCTGGGCGGTGAGCGACTTCGGCGGGTAGCGCTTGATGTCCAGGTCGAGCTCGCGGGCGATCAGCGTCATCAGCCGGGTGGAGTCGTCGGCGTCGTAGATCGAGAACGACGACCGCAGGCCGAGCGCCTTGCCGTCCGCGCGCAGGATGCGCACGCACATGGAGTGGAACGTGCTGACCCACATGGACCGGGCTCGTGGCCCGATGAGAGCGGCGACCCGTTCCTTCATCTCGCCTGCCGCCTTGTTGGTGAACGTGATCGCGAGGATCTGACCGGGGCGTACGTCGCGCGCGGCGAGCAGGTACGCCACCCGGTGAGTGAGCACCCGGGTCTTGCCGGAGCCGGCGCCGGCAACGATGAGCAGCGGGGTGCCCTGGTGGACAACGGCCTTGCGCTGCTGTGGGTTCAGCCCCTCCAGCAGGGTGTCGACGTCGGTGCTCATGTTGTCTGCCAGCCTACGGGCGCGCACCGACGCGCGGGCGCCACGCCACCGCCCCAATCCGGCGATGATCTTGGAGTTCCGGTTGCTCTTCGACCACAGCTCCAAGATCACGCCATCAGGATCGAGGCAGCGCGGCGGTCTTCCATAGTGAGATGCTCGTCCCACTGCGGTTGCCGCTGCCGCCCCTGGCATGGCACCATCACTTCATGCTCAGCCGCCACGAGTTTTTTTACGGGTACCCCACGGTGCCCGTCGTTTCCGGCTGATCACGCAGACCGCAGACGCCCCGGGCCCGCCGCCCGGGGCGTCAGTTGTCTCGGGCCGCGACGCGGGGAACCTTCGAGAGGAACACCGATGACCATGGCCACCGCCGCGGACGAGCAGGAGCTTTCCGACCACTCCGCCGCCATAGCCACCCTGCGCGGCCAGATCGACGCGCTTGACGGCGCGATCACCCGACTGGTAGCCGAACGCACCCGGCTGTCGCGGCGCGTCCAGACCGCCCGGATCAACGCGGGAGGCACGCGCATCGAACTCGGGCGCGAGCGCGCGGTTCTGGACGGCTACCGGAACGCGCTCGGCCCCGAGGGCGCAATGCTCGCCGACGCAGTGCTCCGCGTGTGCCGCGGCGCCCGCTGACGGTGATCTCGCTCGGTAACGGCGCGCTGGTGCTGCGCACGGCGCCGGACCGGCTACCGGACATCGTCTGGTTCGGCGTGCCGCTCGGCGGCGCTCCGCCGGCCGCGCGTGGCGTCAGCGTGCTGCCCGAACACGCTCGCGGCTGGATGGGCCGGCCGGGCGTCACCGGGCATCGCCCGGACGGTACCGCGTGGTCGCCACTGTTCACCGAGGTGCACACCGTACGCACCAGTACGGATACGGCCGCGTTCGAGGCGTTCGACGGGGCAGCCGGCCTGCGAGTGCGGTGCGAGTTCGACGCGCTGGCGAGCGGCGTGCTGCGCGGTCGTCACACGGTGAGCAACGACGGCGACATGCCATACGTCGTCGATGCGGTGGACGTCGCGGTGCCGCTGCCCGACCGGGCCGCCGAGGTGCTCGACCTGACCGGACGCTGGGGCATGGAACGCCAGCCGCAGCGGCATCCCGTGGCCGACGGGCTGTGGATGCGCGAGAGCCGGCGCGGCCGTACCGGGCACGACGCGCCGACGCTGCTCGTCGCGGGCACGCCGGGGTTCGGCTTCGGGCAGGGCGAAGTGTGGGGGCTTTCTGTCGCCTGGAGCGGCAACACGCGCTACCGCATGGAGCGGTTGCCGAGCGGCGAGACGACGCTCGCCGGCGGTGAGCTGCTGCTGCCCGGAGAGATCGTCCTGGGGCCCGGTGAGCAGTACCGCACGCCGTGGGTCTACGTCGCCGCGTCGGCCGAGGGCCTGGACGGGCTGAGCGCGGCCTTCCACGCGCAGGTACGCGCGTCAGCGCCGGTGCACACTCCGCGCAAGGTCATGCTCAACGTCTGGGAAGCGGTGTATTTCGACCACGATGCAGAGCGCTTGGCTCGGCTGGTCGATATCGCGGCGGGCGTCGGCGTCGAGCGGCTCGTGCTGGACGACGGGTGGTTCCTGGGCCGGCGTGACGACACCGTCGGCCTCGGCGATTGGACCGTCGACCCGGCGACCTGGCCGGACGGGCTGCACCCGCTGATCAAGCATGTCCAGCGCGCCGGCATGGACTTCGGCCTCTGGTGGGAACCGGAGATGGTCAACCCGGACTCGCAGCTCTACCGCGAGCATCCCGACTGGATCCTCGCCACGGGCGGCCGGGTGCCGCCGCTGGCCCGGAACCAGTTGGTGCTCGATCTCACCAACCCCGCCGTGTTCGCGTACCTGGTGCACGCATTCGACGCCCTCGCCGCCGAATACCCGATCAGCTTCGTCAAGTGGGACCACAACCGCGATCTCGTCGATGCGGGATCCGGGACGGGCGTGCCAGCGGTACACGCGCAGACGTTGGCGTTCTACGCGCTGGCCGACGAGTTGCGGCTGCGGCATCCGGAGATCGAGTGGGAGAGCTGCGCATCGGGCGGCGGGCGCGTGGACCTCGAGGTGCTGCGCCGGTTCGCCAGCGTGTGGACGTCCGACGGCACGGACCCGTTGAGCCGCCAGCACATCCAGCGCTGGTCGGCGCTGCTGGTGCCGCTCGAGTTCCTCGGCGCCCACGTCGCCGCGGAACGTTCGCACCAGACCGGGCGGGTGTCGTCGCTGGCTTTCCGGGTCGCGACCGCGCTCTTCGGGCAGTTCGGCATCCAATGGAACCTTGCCGAGGCGACGCGCTCCGAGCTGGACGAGCTGGCACGGTGGGTCGAGGTGTACAAGCAGCATCGCGGATTGCTGCACAGCGGCCGGCTCGTGCGGGTCGACGTCCCGGAACCTGGCGTGCTGGTGCACGGGGTCGTGTCTGCCGACCGCACCGAGGCGCTGTTCGGGTACGTGCAGCTGGATGAGACGGTGCACGATCCCCCGGCATTCCGCGTGCCCGGGCTGGACCCCGGGCTGACGTACCGGGTCGAGGACGTGCGGGGGCAGGGCACGTGGGACGGGCACGGTGTCGAGTCAACGGGCGCGCTGCTGGGCGGCGCCGGGCTGCCCGCGCCGGCTCGGGCCCCGGAGTCGGTACTGGTCGCGAGCGTGCGCGCAATCTAATCCGCCGGATCAGTCAGCGCTCCTCACGGCTATAGCATCCGGCGGTCGGCCGCCCACCGGGTGAGCTGGTGCCGGTTCGAGAGCTGCAGCTTGCGCAGCACGTTCGAGGCATGCGTCTCCACGGTCTTGATGGAGATGTACAGCTCAGCTGCAATCTCCTTGTAGGCATAGCCGCGGGCCAGTAGCCGCAACACCTCGCGTTCGCGGGGCGTCAGCTGGTCGAGTTCCGGGTCGACGGACGGCGCAACCGGGGCGTCGCGGAAGGCGTCCAGCACAAAGCCCGCAAGCCGCGGGCTGAACACCACATCGACGTCGGCGACGCGGCGCACCGCAGCGGCCAGCTCCGCCGCGGAGATCGTCTTCGTGACGTAGCCCCGGGCGCCGGCCCGGATCACGGCGATCACGTCCTCGGCGGCGTCCGACACCGAAAGCGCCAGGAACCGCGTGTCGGGCACGTCGGCAGCCACCCCTGCGAGCACCGCCAGCCCGCCACCGTCGGGCATGTGCACGTCGAGCAGCACCACGTCGGGACGCGTCGAGCGAATGCCGGCGATCGCCTCGGCGACGGTGCCGGCCTCACCGACCAGCTGCACGAACTGGCCCAGCTCGGCGCGCACCCCGGCGCGGAACATGGCGTGGTCGTCGACGAGAAAAACTGTGGTCATTTGGGCATCCTGATCTCCACCTCGGTGCCGGCGCCAGGGCTCGACCGCACGCTCACCTGGCCGCCGTGCCGTTCGACACGGCCGATGATCGAGCCACGCAGCCCGTGCCGGTCGGGATCGACGGCGGCGGGGTCGAAGCCGGAGCCGCGGTCGCGGACGAAGCACAGGCACGCGCCGTCCTCGACCTCGGCATACAGCGAAACCGTCTCGACACCCGCGTGTTTCGCGGCGTTGACGAGCGCCTCGCGGCACGCGGCAACCAGAGCACCGAGCCGCTCGGTCAGCGGCGCGTCCCCGACCACGACGACATCCACCTTGATCGCGTAGGCGTCTTCGATCTCCCCCGCTGCGCCGCGCAGCGCCTCGCTCAGCTGGCCGGATGCGGCGCGTGCTCCGTACAGCAGGGTACGGAGCTCACGTTCCTGGCCGCGGGCCAGCCGCGTCACTTCGCGCGGAGAGGACGCGTTGCGCTGGATGAGCGCCAGCGTCTGGAGCACCGAGTCGTGCAGGTGCGCGGCGAGCTCGGCACGTTCTTGGGAGCGGATGCGCTCGCTGCGTTCCTCGCCCAAATCGCTGACCATCCTTATCCACCACGGGCCGGTGAGCAGGGCCAGACCGATCACGGTCATGACGACCGCAAGCAGCGCGACCGTGACGCCGGACGCGTTTGCCCCGACGACCACCACGACGCCGCCCGCGACGACGAGCGCCACGCCCAGCGCAAGCCGCAGCCGCCCGGTCCGTGTCAGGGACGTGCGCCACTGCAGACGCCGGGTCTCGCTCGCCTGCCGCCAAATCAGCGCGGTGCCGAAGATCGCCAGCGTGGCCGGAATCAGCAACTGGCCGAACGGCGGCAGCGTCCGCGCCACGGTGAATACCGTGCCGGCGACCATGACAACGCCGACGACGTAGCGAAGCCAGTCGGCAACCCGGGTCCGCCGCTCGCTGCCCGGCGGCGTCGGCACCACGATCCAGTACGCGCCGTACAGAATGATTCCCAGACCGTTGGCAAAGGTGAGGAGGATAAACACCACGCGCACCCGTGTGGGTGATATGCGGAGGTGGTCGGCAATGCCGCTGGCGACGCCGCCCAGCACCTTGTGGTCGGCGCGCCGGTACAGGCGTGGGGCTGCCAGCACGTTCTCGGCCACGACACCATGGTCCGGCACGTCCGTGGACGCGCGCATCAGGCACCGCCCGGAACCCCAATCTCAGGGTCGGTTCAGGGGCGTGCCCGATGCCGGCCGGTCCGGCAGTGGCCCATCCTCGATGCATGACCCGCCTTCCTGCCGGCCGCCTCGTCCCGGCCCAGCCGTGTCCTCGCTCGGAGGCCGGCTCATGACGACATTCGAGACGCCCCCGTCGCCTCCGCCGGCCGCACCGCCGCCTCCACCCGAGGCACCGCCTCCGGCCACGCCGCGGCTGCTGCGCCGCAGCGTCACCAATCGGGTCGCGGCGGGCGTCTCCGGCGGACTGGGCGAGTATTTCGGTGTCGACCCGGTGCTGTTCCGGGTGCTGTTCGCTACCACGGCGTTCTTCGGTGGTGCCGGCATCCTGGCTTACGTCATCGCCTGGGCCGCCATTCCGGAGCAGGGCGCCGCCCACGCGCCGATCGACCGGCTGATGGGCAGCGGGCGCCGTAGCACCGCCCCGATGTGGGTGCTGATTGTCAGTGCGGCGACAGTCGTCTGGGCCTTGCTGTTCAGCTGGTGGGCACCGTGGCGATTCCTGCCGTGGATGTTCCTGCCGCTGCTCTTCGCCGCGCTGGTGCTCGCCGGCGCACTCTCCCGCAGGCCGCCGCAGGGACCGCCGCCCCCAGCTACGGCCGGACAGCCTGGTGTGACAGCGCAGCCCGATGCGACAGCCGCGTGGGTCGCCGAGGCCCGTGCGGCGGCACGCGAGCGGCGCCGCCGGTCGGCGCCGGTGCGCTGGGCGACGCTTGGGGCGATTGTCGTTGTGCTGACGGTCCTTGGCATCATCGACGCCACGACCGGTATTCCGATCCCGGTCTACTTCTGGGCAGTGTTGCTCGTCGTCGTGTCCGGCCTCGTCGTCGGCGCAATGCTGGGCCGGCCGATCTGGTGGCTGTCGCTGCTGCTCGTGCCGGTGAGCATCGGCCTGTTCATTTTCGCAGGCAGCCGCGCGCGCCTCCACGACGGCTCCGGGGACAACTACTACACGCCGCGCACCGCAGCCCAGCTGCAGGACACGTACAACCATGCGTTCGGCCGGACGACCCTCGATCTGACCGCCCTACCCGTGGTCGACGCCTCCCGAACGGTGCACGTCCGGCTGGCCGGCGGCCAGGTGCGGCTGATCCTCCCCCCATCCGTGCCGGCCAACGTCCACGCGAACATTCACCTGGGCAGCGTGCAGATCGACGGTCGCGACGACTCGGACGGCATGAACATCAGCAGCGACCCGATTACCACGGCGTCCGCCGACGCGTTGACGGTCGACGTTCAGATCACCGCCGGCCAGCTGGAGATCGACCACTCACCGTGACATGCCGGCGTGCTCAAGGCGCGGGAGGACACGTCCCGTTGAGCAGTTGCGTCGGTGCCGGCCGACCCTGCTGCAGGGCGCATCCGGTGACCTTGAACCGCCCCGCCGAGTACTGCAGCGTCTGCCAGTAGTTGTGCCCTTGCGCGAAGTTCGGGGTGTAGTCGTTCACGGTGCCGATCACGTCGAGGTAGCCGTCGCGGTCAAGATCGACGGCGGTCATGCCCGGCGCGTCGGACACCGCCTCAGCAGTGTGCACGAGGCGTCCGTCGCGCAGCAGCACCATCTCGGCGACGCTCGCGTGCATGCCGAAGCTGTCGAGGACGACGCAGTTGGACTCCTGGGTGGTGGTGAGGCAGGTCAGCGAGCCGTTCCAGCCGTCGCCCTTGGGCAGCACCCACCACTGCACCGCCACGCCGTTATCCGTGAGTGACAGCACCGGCCGGCTGCGGAAGTTCTGCTGGCTGGCGCTCACCCACAGCGTCACCGCATCGCCGTTGCCCAGTTGCCGCGTCTGCCGGGCGTGGCAATTCCAGGAGTGGCAGGCCGCCGGCATCGCAACGGCCCGCGGCGGCGTCGTCGGTGCGCCCGTTGTCGGTGACGATGCGCTGCGGTGCGGCGAGGAGGCGCACCCTCCGGCGAGCATCACCAGGCAGAAGGCCCCGATGAGCTGCCGACCACGCACCACCTTCACCTCCCCTGTTACCAGTGGACCTCGTTATCGCGCGGATGGCCAACTGCAAGGGGAGTGAACGTCAGCTGTGGACCAGGAACACCTCGTCCGGGTAACACCAACCCCACTGCTCACCGGGCTCGAACGAGCGCATGATCGGATGCCGGCTCGCGTGCCAATGCGCGGTGGCGTGCCGGCGCGGCGAGTTGTCGCAGCAGCCGACGTGCCCGCACTCGAGGCACTCACGCAGGTGCACCCAGCCGGTGCCCTCACGCAGGCAGTCCTCACATCCCTCGGTCGTGGACGGCTGCACGTCTGCGATGGCGGACAGGTGCGAACACTCGATGTCGGTCGGCGCGCCGCGCGGGTCGGCCGCGGCAATCCACGAGGTCATACACCCACGCTAGCGCCACGCGACGCGCGCCGCCGCTTGCCAACCCGCGATGATCTTGGACTTCTGGTCGCTATTCGACCAGAAGTCCAAGATCACGCGGCTGCGGAGTGCGGCTACTCCCACTCGATCGTGGCCGGCGGTTTGGACGTCACGTCGAGCACGACGCGGTTGATTTCGCGCACCTCGTTGGTGATCCGGGTGGAGATCCGTTCCAGCACGTCGTAGGGCACGCGGGTCCAGTCGGCCGTCATGGCGTCCTCGGATGACACCGGCCGCAGCACCACGGGATGGCCGTAGGTGCGCCCGTCGCCCTGGACGCCGACTGAGCGGACGTCCGCGAGCAGCACCATCGGGCACTGCCAGATGTCGCGGTCGAGGCCGGCGGCCGTCAGCTCGGCTCGCGCGATGGCGTCGGCACGGCGCAGCACGGAAAGGCGATGAGCGGTCACCTCGCCGACGACGCGGATGCCGAGGCCCGGCCCGGGGAACGGCTGCCGCCACACGATCTCGGCGGGCAGCCCGAGTTGCTCCCCGACCCGCCGCACCTCGTCCTTGAACAGCGCGCGCAGGGGTTCGATCAGCCCGAACTGCAGGTCTGGCGGAAGCCCGCCCACGTTGTGGTGGCTCTTGATGTTCGCTGCGCCGGTGCCGCCGCCGGACTCGACGACGTCCGGGTAGAGCGTCCCCTGCACCAGGAACTCGACGGATCCGCCGGCGTCGACGACCACCTCACGGGCCGCCTGCTCGAACGCCCGGATGAACTCCCGTCCGATGATCTTGCGCTTCTCCTCCGGGTCGATAACGCCGGCCAAAGCATCGAGGAATTGCCCGGCGGCGTCCACGACCTTGAGCCGTACGCCAGTAGCGGCGACGAAGGCGCGCTCGACCTGCTCTGCCTCGCCGGCGCGCAACAGGCCGTGGTCGACGAAGACGCAGGTGAGCTGGTCGCCGATGGCCCGCTGCACGAGCGCAGCCGCGACGGCCGAGTCGACGCCCCCGGACAGCCCGCAGATCGCGCGCTTGCCGCCGACCTGCGTACGAATGGCGGCGACCTGCTCGTCGATGATGTTCGCCTCTGTCCACTGTGGACGGAGCTTGGCGATGTCGTACAGGAAGTGCCGCAGGACCGCCTGCCCGTGCTCGGTGTGCACCACCTCGGGGTGGAACTGCACGCCGGCGAGGCGCCGCGTTACATCCTCGAATGCGGCAACCGGGGCGCCCGCCGACGACGCAGTCACGGTGAATCCGTCGGGCGCGCGGACGACCTCGTTGCCGTGGCTCATCCAGACCTGCTGAGTCTGGGGCAGCCCGCGCAACAGCGTCCCGGGTTCGGTAACGGTCAGCGTCGTGCGGCCGAATTCGCTGCCCCCGGTCTTGGCCACCTCGCCGCCGAGCGCCTGCGCCATGGCCTGGAACCCGTAGCAGATTCCGAACACCGGGACGCCGGCCCGGAACAGCGCGGGATCCGCCTGCGGTGCGCCGGGCTCGTACACGCTTTCCGGGCCGCCGGAAAGCACGATCGCGGCCGGCCTGCGAGCGAGCAACTCAGCGACATGCGTGGTGTGCGGCACGATCTCGGAGTAGACGTGCGCCTCGCGCACCCGACGGGCGATCAGCTGGGCGTACTGCGCGCCGTAGTCGACAACGAGGACGAGATCGGGCTGCATGCTCGAATCCTACGGAGCGCGGAGGCCGTCACCGGGACGGCCAGGGGTAGCGGAAGCCCGTCAGGTCCTCGCTCACGCTCCACAGCCGCCGGGCGAGCGACTCGTCGCGGGCGAGCCGGGACAGCCGCGCCGGGCCGCTCGGCCCGCGTGTCTCGTGCAAGTACTGCGGCCCGGTGTACGAGCCGGGCGGAGCGACCGAGGCGGCATAGAGCACGGCCAGTGCACCGGCCGCCGCGGAGTGGAAGAACACCCTCACGAACGCCGGGCCGAACGTGCGCACGACACGGATCGCACCGATGCCCTCAGGGTCCGCAAACAGCCCGGTTGCGCACATCCCGGGATGCGCTGCCGTCGAGGTCAACGGCACTCCATACGCTGCCGCACGGCGCTGCAATTCCAGGGCGAAGAGCAGGTTGGCGAGCTTGGAGTTCGAGTACGCGCGCTGCGGACGGTACGAGCCCGTGTCGTTGGCGCGCAGCACGTCGGTGTTTCCCCGGAAGTGGGCCAGCGACGACACGGTGACCACGCGCGCGTCGGCCTCGGCCAGCAGCCACGGAAGCAACAGGCCGGTCAGCACGAAATGGCCGAGGTGGTTGGTGCCGAACTGAAGCTCGAACCCGTCACGGGTGGATGCCCGGCGCGGCGGCGCCATCACGCCGGCGTTGTTCACCAGCAGGTGCAGCGGTTCCTGCCAGCCTTCGCCGAACGTGCGCACCGACCGCATGTCGGCGAGGTCCAGCTCGGCGACCTCGACGTCGACCGGCGGTCCGCTGCCCTGGATGCGCGCTGCGGCCTGTTTGGCTCGGCCGACGTCCCGGCAGGCGAGCACGACCCGAGCACCGTGGCGGGCGAGCTGCCTGGCGACCTGCCAGCCGATCCCGGAGTTCGCACCCGTGATTATCGCTGTACGTCCCGAGAGGACAGGCAGCTGCGTCGCGTCCCATCGGGTCATGGAACGAAGTTACGCGGCGCTGCGTGAGATGCGTGTCGTCTCTCGCGCGCGCGGCATGGCTAGATGCGGGCAAGATGGACCGATGGATCACGACGTGCGCATGCGAGTCTGGCGGGGCGGCGTCGTCGAGACTGACGACTTCCCGTTCGAGCAGATCTCCGACTATCTCGAAGAACCCGATTGCCTTGTGTGGGTCGATGTCTGTGCTCCGGATGCGTCCAGGCTGAACGCGCTGGCCGGCGAGCTCAGTCTCGATCCGCACGCCGTCGAGGACGCCGTCGAGAAGCGTGAGCGGCCCAAGGCGAGTCGTTATGCGACGCACATGTTCCTTGCGGCGTATGACGTTTCTTTCGACCGTGACACAGCGAAGCTGCGGGCGAACCAGGTGTCGGCATTCGTCCTCAGGAACGCACTCGTCACAGTGCGGCAGAGCGAGGACGTCGACATGGACCGCGTGGTCGCCGCGTGGGACGAGAACGCCGATCTGATCAAATTCGGGCCGAAGGCTCTGGTGTACGGGCTGCTCGACGTCCTCGTTGACGGGCACTTCGCCGCGATCGAGGCCCTTGATGACGAGATGGAAGGGATCGAGGACATCCTGTTCGACGAGACGCGGCAGACCGTGCGAGAGGTGCAGCTGCGATCGTTTGCGCTGCGCAAGGCGCTTGTCGAGGCGCGCCGCGTGATCCTGCCGATGCGAGACGTCGTCAACGCGGTGATGCGCCGTGCCGACGACACACATCCCGAGCTCGAGCCGTACTACGACGACCTGTATGACCACGTGCTGCGCGCCAGTGAGTGGACGGAGTCGCTGCGGGACATGATCACCTCGATCTTCGAGACGAATCTGTCGCTCGCCGACTCGCGGCTCAACACGATCATGAAGAAGCTGACGGCCTGGGCGGCGATCATCGCGGTTCCGACCGCGGTCACCGGCTTCTACGGGCAGAACGTGCTATACCCGGGCTTCGGTACACACTGGGGTTTCTGGGTCAGTGTCTTGATCATGATAGCGATCGCGGGCTCGCTGTACATGCTGTTCCGCCGGAAGGATTGGATCTGAGCTCAGCGCGGCGTGGTCAGGATGAGCTCCGCCTTCTGGAATTCCTTGACTGACGAGTATCCGCACTTGCCGATCACCCGCCGGACCGCGCCGAACAGATTGCGCTCGCCGCTCGGGTCGCTGGTCGGGCCGAGCAGCAGCTCAGCGAGCGACGGCCGCTCCGTGCCGTCCGGCTCGACGACCGCCGAGCGCGGTACCCGGGGGTGCGCCGCGGTCGGATCCCAGTAGCGTCCCGCTCCCGGCGCCTCGGCCGCACCGGCCAGCGCCGCGCCCAGCATGACCGCGTCGGCCCCGCAGGCCAGTGCCTTGGCGATGTCGCCGCCCGTGTCGAGATCGCCGTACCCGATCAGGTGGACGTAACGGCCTCCCGTCTCGTCCAGGTAGTCGCGGCGCGCAGCGGCGGCGTCGACGATCGCCGTTGCCATCGGCACGTCTATGCCTAGCGCGGCATGTGTAGTGGAGCCGAGGTGTGCGCCGTAGCCGACGATAACGCCGGCCGCTCCCGTGCGCATGAGGTGCATCGCGGTCTGATAATTGCCACAGCCGCCGACGATGACCGGAATATCCAGCTCAGCTGTGAACGTCTTGAGGTTCAGCCCAGGCACGCCGGGCGACGCCACGTGCTCGGCGGAGATCACCGTGCCCTGGACGACCAGGAGGTCGACACCCGCCGCGAGCACGTGCGGGGCCAGTTCAGCGGTGTGCTGCGGCGAGAGGCGCACCGCCACACGAACGCCGGCGTCGCGTAGTTCGGCGATGCGCAGCCGCAACAGGTCCGGCGACACCGGCTTGGCGTAGACCGCCTGCAGGCTGGCCTGGTCGCTGCACAGCGCCGCGAGCTGCGCCTCGGCGTCGGCATGCCGCGTCCACAGCCCCTCGCCGTCTAGCACGGCCAGCCCGCCGAGCCGTTCGACCTCCGCGGCAGTCTCGGGCGACACCACCGTGTCGGACGGGGCAGCGACCAGCGGCAGCTCGAACGTGTGCGCATCGATCTGCCAGGACGTCGACACCATTGCCGAGCCCCGGGTGCGCCGCGTCGCTACCAGGGCGATCTCGTCCAGGTGGTAGCCCCGCCGGGCGCTACGCCCCAGGCCGATCTCCACGGTTTCCGGCACGGGATGAGTCTGCCCTAGCTATAGCTAGCCACCCAAGTATGCGCGGGTGACGCTGTCGTCCTGGAGCAGCTGTTCCGCCGGCCCTTGCAGGGTCAGGTTGCCGGACTCGAGAACGTAGGCGTAGTCGGCGATTTCCAGGGCGGCGAGGGCGTTCTGCTCGACGAGCAGCACGGTGACGCCCTGGTCGCGGATCTGCTGGATCGTGTGGAAGATCAGCTCGACAAGGAGCGGCGCGAGCCCCATCGACGGTTCGTCGAGTAGCAGCAGCTTCGGGCTGCCGAGCAGGGCGCGCCCCACCGCGAGCATCTGCTGCTCGCCGCCGGAGAGCGTGCCCGCCTTCTGGGACAGCCGCTCGCCCAGTACCGGGAACAGTTCGAGCACGCGCTGCCGGTCCTGGGCGACGCCGTCCGCGTCGGTGCGCAGGAACGCGCCCAGGTCGAGATTCTCGGACACGGTCATGCGCGGAAAGATGCGACGGCCCTCAGGCGAGTGGCAGATGCCGCGCTTGACGACCACATGGCCGTGCAGACCGTTGATCTTGCGTCCGTTGAAGACCACGTCGCCGCTTCGTGGGCGCAGCAACCCGGAGATGGTGCGCAGCGTCGTCGACTTGCCCGCGCCGTTCGCCCCGATCAGCGTGACTATCTCACCCGGGAAGACATCGAGGTTCAGGTTCTTGACGGCGGCGATGTTGCCGTAGCTGACGTTGAGGCCGCGCAATTCGAGCATCGGTTCGCCACCGTCGCCTCGCCGCGTGGTCAGTGGCTCCGTCCTTGCCGCGGTCACGATCGCTGCCTTCCGTCGCGGGTGCCCTTCGTGCCGAGGTATGCCTCGACGACGCGCTCGTTGGCGCGGATGTCGTCAGGGCCGCCCTCGGCGATGCGTTCGCCCCGGTCGAGTACGGTGATCCGTTCGCTGACCCGCATCACGACGCTCATGTCGTGCTCGATCAGCAATACCGACACGTTCTTCTCGTCGCGGACCTGGTGCACGAAATCGACGAACCGCGCCGACTCCTGCGGGTTCATGCCCGCGGTCGGCTCGTCCAGCAGCAGCACCTTCGGTTGCACCGCGAGCGCGCGCGCGACCTCGAGCCGGCGCTGGTCGCCGTAGGACAGGTTGCGGGCGTATTCGTTTCGGACCTTGGCGATGCCGACGAACTCGAGCAGCTCACGCGACGTGTCGTGTGCCCGCCGCTCCTCACGTCGCTGCCAGGGCAACCGGAACACGGTGCTGGTGATGCCCGAGCGCAGATGCGAGTGCATCGCCACCATGACGTTCTCCTCAGCCGTCATGAGGTTGAACAGCCGGATGTTCTGGAAGGTGCGGGCCAGGCCCAGTGCGGCGATCTTGTGCGGCGGCTTGCCGGTCACGTCCCGCTCGTCGAGATACACCCGCCCGGCGGTCGGGCGGTACAGGCCGGTTAGCACGTTGAAAAACGTCGTCTTGCCTGCGCCGTTGGGACCGATCAGGCTGACGATGCCGCCCTGCGGCACGTTGAACGAGACATCATTGACGGCGACGAGACCACCGAACGCGATCACGATCTGCTCCGCGCGTAGTGCGTCGAAACCGACCGGGGTCTCCTGCTCGACCGGGGCCGCCGTCATGACGAGTCTCCGTCGCGCGGAGCGGGTTCGGCGGCGACCAGCTCCTCCTCGGTCTCCTCGGCGACGGCGACGTTTTCCGCCTCGGCCGCCTCGATGTCCGCGCCGAGGACTTCGAGCTCGGTGCGTGCCGGCTCACGCATGATCAGCCGGGTGCGCGACTCGGGCAGCAGGCCCTCGCGGCGGAACAGCATCATCAGCACGAGGATCACGCCGAAGATCAGGAAGTTCCACGAGGTAAAGTTCACATGCGTGTTGAACTGGTCGTTGATCCAGTTGCCGAACTGGGCCAGCCCGGTGTAGTTGATCCAGGCGATCAGCAACGCGCCGATGATCACCCCCCAGACGTTGCCCATGCCGCCGAGCACCACCATGAGCAGAATGGTGATCGAGAAGTTGAAGCTGAAGTTCGGGAACACGCTGCCGACCAGCGTCGCGTAGCAGACGCCGCCCAGCCCGCCGAACACGGCGCCCACGGCGTATGCGGACAGCTTCGTCTTCACCAGCGAGACGCCCATCATGCTCGCCGCCAACTCATCCTCGCGGATGGCGAGCCACGCTCGACCGAGCCGACCCCGCCTGATTCGGAGCGAGACGAACACGCAGAACGCCGCGATCAGCGAGTACACCAGGAACTTGTAGGGCAGCTCATAGCTGCTGAGGCCGAGGGCTGGGTCGACCCCCTTGAGGTTCGAAAGCCAGCCGGTGCCGATCGGGTCGATGGGCCCGATGCCCTTCGTGCCACTGGTCAGGTTGAAGCCCATGTGTTCCTGGTCGCCGTTCTGGAACACCTGCGGGATGATCTCACCGAAGCCGAGCGTCACGATCGCCAGGTAGTCGCTGCGCAGCCGCAACGTCGGGGTACCGATGATCACACCCATCAGCGCGCAGAACGCCGCACCGGCGACCAGCACCAACCAGAAGCTGAAGTGCAGCCCAGGCGCGTTGGGGCCGAGCGACGACGGAGCACCGAAGTGCACGGTCACCTGGTAGAACTGCGACGACATCATCCAGGCGCCCGTGTACGAGCCGATCGCCCAGAACGCGACGTAACCCAGGTCGAGCAGGCCGGCATATCCCACGACGATGTTCAGGCCGATGGCCATAATGGCCCAGATCACGCACAGGTTGAGCGTGGTAATCGGGAACCAGTCGGCGACGAGCTTCTCGCCCGAGTTCGCGATGTTCGGCAGCCAGTAGCGGTAGAACACGAACACCAGAACGACTGCGACCCCGAAGCCGACCGGCCACGCGTACGAGCCGACGCTGCGCCCCGCGGATGGCCGGGGCATGGCGGTAGACGTCGACATGCTTACACCTTCTCCGTAGTTCGCTGCCCGAACAGGCCCTCCGGCTTGAAGACCAGCAGCAGGATCAGGATCGAGAACACCACGGTCTGCGACCATTCCTGCCCGAAGCCGTGCGGGAAACCGTCATTTGCCGCCTGGACGATGCCGATCAGCACGCCGCCGACGACCGCGCCCACCAGGTTGCCGATGCCGCCGAGCACCGCCGCGGTGAAGGCGATCAGCCCGAACTGGAAGCCCTGGTCGTACCGGGTCGTGCCGAGCGTCTGTACTGAGAGCACTGCCGCCGCGCCGGCGGCGGCGCCCCCCAGCGCGAACGTGAACGAGATCGTCCGGTCGACGTCGATGCCCATGAGCCGGGCACCGTCCTGATCCTGCGCGGTGGCGCGCATCGCCTTGCCCTGCCTGGTGCGCTGCACGATGTAGCTCAGCACGAACAGCAGCAGCGCCGTGACGCAGAGGGTGACGATCAGCGACCACCGCACCAGCACGCCGCCGACGGTGAAGCCGCCGGTGCTGATCACGCTAGGCCATTGCTTCGGTGTGGAGCCGTTCCACTTGAGGCCGATGTTCTGGAACACGAAACTCAGCCCGACCGCGGTGATCAGCGGTGCCAGCTTCGGCGCGCGTCGCAGCCGGCGGTAGGCGAAGAACTCAGCGCTCATGTTGATGGCCGCGCAAAAGGCCATGGTCACCAGGAAAGTGAAGATCAACGCGAGAGTCGCGGCCACTCCCGGGGAGTCGAAGCCGAGCCAGTTGACCAGGAAGTTGGCGCTGAAGATAGTCCCCAGCATGAACAGGTCGCCGTGCGCGAAGTTGATCAGCTCGATGATGCCGTACACCAGCGTGTAGCCGAGAGCCACCAGCGCGTACAGCGCGCCGTTGTTCAGCCCGCTCAGCAGCACGCTCACGCACAGCTTGGGCTCCTGGACGAAGTTCCAGATGACCCAGGCCACCAGCCCGACGACGATCAGCAAGCCGAGAACGCGCTCGACCGCTTCTCCGACGCGCACCCTCGGCTTGAGGAGGCCCGCCGTAGCAGCCGTTGATGTCACTACTCACCCCTCCTTCCGGCCGATGATGCGCGGGTCGCCGGCGCGTGCCCTCTATTCGCTCCGCAAGCGTCGCTCAAGACTCGACTCTCCTTCCCGCCCCCAAGGGGCGGGTCGTCGGCCCGAACGCGCCTGCCGGCGCGCGACCCTGATTCGCTCCGCAAGCGTCGCTCATTGGCGCAACCTTCCCTCGTGTGCCCGAGGTGGCGCAAGAACTCCTGCGGGCATCGTGGTCAGACAGTATGGAGCCCGGACAGTCAAAGTGACAGACTGTCCGGGCCCCACGGCTGACTCACGTCACGGGTTGGGCCTTGAAGTAGGACTCTTCGCCCTTCTTCATGAGCAGTATGGAGATGTCCTTGTTGTTGGTGTCGCCGGTCTGCGGGTCGATCTTGATCTCCTTGCCGAGCATCGACTGGGAGGCCGGGATGTCGATCCCGCTACCGCTGAACACCTGGTCCAGCACGCTCTGACGCGAGCCGTCCGACTTCGCGACCGCGGCCAGGATGGCCTGCACCGCCGCGACACCGTACAGCGCGTAGTTCGTGCGCGGGTTCGAGCCGTACTTCTGCTTGTACGCGCTGATCAGCTGCGCCGCCGCGCCGCCGCCCTTGACCAGTTGCTCGGTCGACAGACCCGCGAAGCTCAGGTACATGCCCTGCGCCTGCGGCTGCTTGTCGAGGTCCGGGTAGCCGGTGAACCCGTCCGGTCCCAGGAACTTGACCTTGGTGTTGTCACCGAGCACGGAGACCTTGTCCTTGACCAGCTGGCCACCGTTGTTGTCGTAGATACCACCGAGGTAGACGCAGTCCGGGTTCATCGTCTTGATGTTCTGGAAGATCGCCGCGTAGCTGGGCTGCTTGGCGTCCCACGCCTTGTTGCCGAGGATGGTGATGCCGTCGGTCTTGGCCCGGTTGATGAACGCCGTCGCGACGCCCTGACCGTAGGTCTCGTTGTCGTTCAGCACGAAGCACTTCTTGACCTTCAGGTCCTGCGCGGCGAAATCCGCCATCGCCGCACCCTGATAGTCATCGGTCGTGATGACACGCGCGTAGTTGCGCTTACCAGACGGGTAGTACTTGTCCGGCTCGCCCGGGTCCCACTTCTTGGTCAGCCCGGGGTTGGTGTTCGCGTGCGAGATCATGAGCATCGGCGCAGCGTTCAGCACCGGGACCTGGATCTTGGCGCATCCGGAGTTGTACGTGCCCATCACAGCGACCTCGTTGGTGTTCGCCACGTGCGCCTGGGCGTTGTTGGCACACGTCGCCTCGTCCCACTTGCCCGCCGCAGCGGTCGAGTCGTCGTAGGTCTTCAGCTGGATGGTGTAGTTGCCGGCCTTGTGGTTGACCTGGTCCAGGTAGAGCTGGATGGCACGGATGGTGTCCGTGGACGCGTCAGCCGATGCGCCCTGCATCGGCAGGTCCGTGGAAATGGTCAGCGTCTTGGCGCCACCACCGCCGCCACCGGCCGTGGTACCGGTCGTCCCGCCGCCGCTGCTGGACTTCGAACTCTTACAAGCGCTCACCGAGAGCGCAGTGACCGCCACGGCCACCACCGCGGCCATGATCGAGCGATACCGCACGACTCCTCCTCATTGCGTTGTCGCGCCCAGCGCAGCCGCGCTGGCACCCGCGTCCTGGCTCGGGTGGGGGAAGCGTAGACCCCAGGCGCGGTGACTGATCCCACGCATTGGCGTCCCGTTATGCCGTCGTTATCTCTGCTCGACGGCCACTCGTGCACCTGGGGCACCATCCGTAACAAGAATCAGCGGCTGGAGTAGTTGGGTGCCTCGACCGTCATCTGGACGTCATGGGGATGCGATTCCGAAAGCCCAGCGGCGGTGATGCGAATCAGCTGCCCGCGCTCCCGCAGTTCGGGAATCGAACACGCGCCGGCGAAGCCCATGCCGGCCGATAGGCCCCCGATCAGCTGGTGGGCCACCGCGGCAAGCGGTCCACGATAGGGCACCTGGCCTTCGACGCCCTGGGGGACCAGTTTGTCGTCGTCGGCGATGTCCTGCAGCCCGTACCGATCCCGGGAGTAGCTGGCCTTCTGCCCACGCGTCTGCATGGCGCCCAGCGAACCCATGCCGCGGTACGTCTTGAACTGCTTGCCGTTGATGAAGATCAGCTCGCCGGGGGACTCCTCGCACCCGGCCAGCAACGAGCCGAGCATGACGGTGTCGGCACCGGCCACGAGCGCCTTGACGATGTCGCCGGAATACTGCAGGCCCCCGTCGCCGATGACCGGGACTCCGGCAGGACGCGCGGCCGCGGCCGCCTCCATGATCGCGGTCACCTGGGGGACGCCGACACCGGCCACGACCCGGGTTGTGCAGATCGAGCCGGGCCCGACGCCGACCTTGATGCCGTCCGCGCCGGCGTCGACGAGCGCCTGTGCCCCGGCGCGGGTGGCGACGTTGCCGCCGACCACGTCCACCGGCGTATCGCGCTTTAGCCGGGCCACCATCTCGATGACGCCACGTGAGTGGCCGTGGGCGGTATCGACCACAAGGAAGTCCACGCCGGCGTCGACCAGGCCGAGGGCCCGCTTGTACGCGTCTTCGCCAACCCCGACGGCAGCGCCAACGACGAGCCGTCCGTGCGCGTCCTTGGTGGCAAGCGGGAACGCTTCGCTCTTGGTGAAGTCCTTGACCGTGATGAGGCCGGTGAGCCGCCCGGCCGCGTCGACGAGAGGCAGCTTCTCGATCTTGTTGCTGGCCAGCAGCGTCAGCGCGTCCTCGCGGCTGACGCCCACCGGCGCGGTGATGAGCGGCATCGGCGTCATCACGTCGCGGACGGGCCGGGAATGGTTGGCCTCGAAGCGCATATCGCGGTTGGTGACGATGCCGAGCAGCACGCCGTCGTCGGCGACCACCGGCACCCCAGAGATGCGGTAGCGCGCGCACAGCGCCTCGACCTCGGCGAGCGTGGCGTGCGCCGCACACGTCACCGGGTTGGACACCATCCCGGCCTCGGAGCGCTTGACGAGATCGACCTGCGCGGCTTGCTCGTCGGCAGCCAGATTGCGGTGCAGCACGCCCACCCCGCCCTGCCGGGCCATGGCGATCGCCATGCGCGCCTCGGTGACGGTGTCCATCGCCGACGAGAGCAGCGGGATTCGGCTTTCGATGTTGCGCGTAACGCGCGAGGTGGTGTCGACCTCGCTGGGGATGATGTCGGACTCGCCAGGCAGCAGCAGGACGTCGTCGAAGGTCAGCCCAATGGGCAGGTCGGGGTTGGCCATAACTCATCGTACGGTGCGGGGTCACCCTGATCGGGCATCGCGCTAGCACGAAGAAAAATCAGGGTCGACTGGGGGGACAGCCGTATGGTCTGGACGCTGTCGAGCCCCGACCCTCGAACACATGACGATCACCACGTCCATCGATACGGGCATCGCCTGCCGGGCGATCAATCTCGTAAAGGTCTACGGCTCCGGCGACACCGGCGTGCGCGCCCTGGACGGCTTGTCCGTCGAGTTCCGCCGCGGAGAGTTCACCGCGATCATGGGGCCGTCCGGCTCGGGCAAGTCCACGCTGATGCATTGCCTGGCCGGCCTCGACACCGCGACGTCCGGCACCGTCACCATCGGTGCCACGGACCTGGCCGGCCTGTCCGACAAGAAGATGACCAAGCTGCGGCGCGACCGCATCGGATTCGTGTTCCAGTCCTACAACCTGGTGCCGACGCTCACTGCGATCGAGAACATCAGCCTGCCGCTCGACATTGCCGGCCGCCGGCCGAACGCCGCCTGGCTGCGCCAGATCGTGCACACCCTGGGCCTGGCCGACCGGCTGCACCACAGGCCGGCCGAGCTGTCCGGTGGGCAGCAGCAGCGGGTAGCCTGCGCGCGCGCCCTGATCAGCCAGCCGGAGATCATCTTCGGCGACGAGCCCACCGGCAACCTCGACTCACGGTCGAGCGGCGAGGTGCTGGGCATCTTGCGCCACTCCGTCGACCGGCTCGGCCAGACCGTCGTCGTCGTGACGCACGACCCGCATGCGGCCGGCTACGCCGACCGGGTCGTGTTCCTGGCAGACGGACGCATCGTGGACGAGATCCGGCGGCCCACAGCCCAGAGCGTCCTCGACCGCATGAAGAGCCTGGAGGGCTGACCATGCTGAGAGGTAAGGCGATGCGCCGGATCTCACGGCGCAGCCTGGTGGCGCACAAGCTGCGGCTGACGCTTACGGTGATTTCCGTCGTGCTGGGGACCGCGTTCGTCGCCGGATCGCTAGTCTTCACCGACACGCTCAAGCACACGTTCAACAGCATCTTCAGCGACGCCGACAGGGGGGTAGACGTCCGCGTCGACGCTCGCGACGCTGCCGACCCGGGCGTGCCGGTCGCGCTGGCCGATCGCATCCGGTCGGTGCCCGGCGTGCGCGCGGTACAGCTCGAGGCCAGCACGTCGCTCGTGCTAATAGGCAAAGACGGTAAGCGGGTGAGCTCCGGCGGCGCGCCGAGCGAGGGCACGCTCTGGAACCCACCCACCGAGTCGATCAAAGCCCCACCGACGTTCGTCGCGGGCCGCCCGCCGGCAGCACCCGGCCAGGTCGTGATCAACGAGGGTGCCGCGAAGAAATCGAAGCTCGGCGTCGGCGACCACAGCAAGGTGGTGCTCCCCCGGCACGGGGTCGTCGATGTGACAGTCACCGGGATCTACCGCACCAGCACGCAGACCGGCGGCTACATCGGCGTCGAGTTCACCAAGACCCAGGGGTTGCAGCTGTTCACCGACGGGACCCATGTCGACGCGGTCAGCATTGCCGGCGCCGGCGTCTCGGAGCAGGTGTTGCGTGACCGGGTCGCCGCACTGCTGCCGGGCGACCTACGTGCGAAGACCGGCGACCAGGTGCGCCAGGACGACCGCACAGCCGTGTCGCAGGCGTTGTCCTTCGTGAACACGTTCCTGCTGGCGTTCGGCATGATCGCCCTCGTCGTCGGGACTTTCATCATCTACAACACGTTTACGATGATCATCGCGCAGCGCGTGCGCGAGCTGGCCCTGCTGCGGGCGGTCGGGGCCGGACGACGGCAGGTACGAAGCTCCGTGCTGTTCGAGGCGACGATCATCGGCGCCGTCGGCGGGGTGTTCGGCGTGGCCGGCGGCGTGGGCCTGGCATTCGGGCTGCGGGCAGTGCTCGACGCGATGGGCGCGGGATTGCCGAGCGGCCCGCTGGTGATCAGCGGTCGCACTGTGATCATCGCGCTGCTCGTGGGCATCGTGGTCACACTGGTGTCGGCGTACGCGCCGGCGCGGCGCGCCTCCAAGACTGCCCCCGTGGAGGCGATGCGCGAGGAGCTCGTGACCGCGCAGCGCCCGCTGCGTGGACGCTCGATTATGGGCACGCTCGTCGTTGCTGGCGGCGTTGTCGCCGCCATCGCCGGCGCAAGCACGCAATCGGCGGGCACCGGGTCGGCGCTCATCGGTGTCGGTCTGCTCGTCAGCGGAACCGGCGTGCTGCTGCTCGCCCCGGCGTTGTCGCGATACATCGTCGGCGGACTCGGGGCGGTGGTGGGACGCCCGTTCGGCGCCATCGGGCGGCTCGCACGGACCAACTCGGTGCGCAACCCGCGGCGCACGGCAGCCACTGCGTTCGCGCTCACCGTCGGGCTGATGCTCGTCAGCGGCATCGCTGTGCTCGGCGCGTCGACGAAGTCGAGCATCAACGGCCTCATCGACAACGACGTCCGCGCCGACTACATACTGCAGGGTACGGGCGGCATCGACATACCCCTGCCGGCCGTGACCGCGGCCGCGAAGGTGCCCGGTGTGCAGTCCATGACGCAGCTCTCCGACCTGCACACGACGATCGACGGGCGCGACTCGGCGGGGACGGGCGTCGACGGCCCGCTCGGCGCGGTCGTCAAGGTCACTTACCGGGAGGGCGGCGGCCCGCTCACCGGCACCGCCATGCAGGTGTCGCAGACGACCGCCAAGAACAAGCACTGGAATCTCGGCGATCACCTGCGGCTTGCCACCCCGGGCGGGGCGTCCGTCACGACGACGATCACCGCCGTGTACGACGACAGCCAGTTGCTCGGCCCATGGCTGGTGTCCGCCGACACGTACCGCATTCTCACCCCGTCGAGCCGCTACGCCGACTTCGTGGCGCTCGTGCGCGCGGCACCGGGCACATCCGCCACGGAACTGCGCGCCGGGCTGACGCGGGTGACCGACCCGTACTACACGGTTGACGTCAAGAACAAGGCGGAGTTCAAAGGGCAGCAAGCCTCGCAGGTGAACAGCCTGCTCGGACTGCTCTACGGGCTGCTCGGCCTGGCGATCGTCATCGCGATCCTCGGCATCATCAACACGCTGGCGCTGTCCGTGGTCGAGCGGCGGCGGGAGATCGGGATGTTGCGCGCGGTCGGCATGCTGCGTGGACAGGTGCGGCGAACCGTATACGTCGAGTCGCTGCTCATCGCGGTGTTCGGCGCCGTGCTCGGGCTGGCCCTGGGGCTGACGTTCGGGGCGCTGTTCACCCACCGGCTGCGCGACCAGGGCCTTTCCGCGGTGACGGTTCCGTGGGGGCAGGCGGCGCTGTTCCTGCTGATCGCAGCGGTCGTCGGCGTCCTGGCGGCGTTGTGGCCGGCGATCCGAGCGGCGCGCACTCGTCCCCTTTCAGCCATCGCCGAGACCTGAGGACGGCCGCCCGGTTGCGGCGGATCGGGCGGTGGGACGGGGGTGGGTTGGCCATCTGCCCACCACACGCTCTACCGTGGAGGCGTGACTGCGCACCTTCGCGGCCAAGAGAGACCCGCCTGATGACCTCGGAAGACGGTCCGGTCGACCCGTTCCTCAACGACCCGCAGGATCCGGCGGCCGTCCTCGACACACCCGAGCCCATCGAGCCGCTGAGCGACGAGGAGCGGTCAGAGGTGCTGGCCGACCTTTCCGAGCTGACCGAGTTTCGCCGCGCGCTCGCGCCGCGCGGCATCCTCGGCGTCGCCGTCGAGTGCGGCGACTGCGGTGAGCAGCACTACTTCAGCTGGGACCTGATGGCCGCGAACCTGCGCGCCCTCATCGGTGAGGGGCGCACCCACGTGCACGAGCCGGCGTTCGAGCCGGACCCGGAGGCGTTCGTCAGCTGGGACTACGCGCGCGGGTACACCGATGCCACCAAGGCGGCCGCGCGCCGCCGCTGACTGGGACTGTCAGCGTCACTTTTCCCCGGCTCGCTCTTTGGATGGGAACGTAGGGGCCGACCGGCTCCCCAGGTCACCGTTCGGAGGCGGGGAACAGCGATGACGGCAGTTCTTGCGCTGGCCGTGCCGAGACGAGGATCCGCGAACTGGCAGGAGTGGGCGGCGTGTCGCGGCGCAGATACGCGGATCTTCTACCACCCGGACAACGAGCGCGGTCCATCACGCCGGCGCCGCGACATGAAGGCCAAGCAGAATTGCCGAGGCTGCGCGGTAATTACTGAGTGCCTGAGCTGGGCGCTCGCGACCCGCGAGCCGTACGGCGTCTGGGGCGGGCTGTCCCCCGAGGAGCGCGGCGCTCTACCGACGCCTCGGGTCGCATGACGCAACGGCCCGCGGCGCCGAAACGCCGCGAGCCGCTCCACCTATGCGTCAGAAACCCGGCCCGTGACTGTGGCCGTGCCCGTGGCTGTGGCCGTGCCCGTTGTGCGAGCGCTCGGCGGGCTCCTCCGGCTTCTCGACGACCAGACTCTGCGTGGTCAGCAGCAACGATGCGACCGATGCCGCATTGGCCAGCGCCGCCTTGGTCACTTTGACCGGATCGACGATGCCCCTGGCGAACAGGTCGCCGTACTCGCCCGTGGCGGCGTCGAGGCCCTCGTTGCCGCTCAGAGCCCGCACCTTTGCGACGACGACGTTGCCCTCCTGCCCGGCGTTCGCCGCGATCCACCGCAGTGGCTCGCCCAGCGCCGCACGCACGGTCTGCGCACCCGTCGCTTCGTCGCCGGTCAGCGACAGTCCGTCGAGGGCCGATGCCGCGTGCAGCAGTACCGCGCCGCCGCCGGCGATAATGCCCTCCTCGATCGCGGCACGCGTCGCGGAGATCGCGTCCTCGATACGCGCCTTGCGCTCCTTGAGCTCGACCTCGGTGGCCGCCCCGACCTTGATCACGCCGACCCCGCCGGCCAGCTTGGCCAGGCGTTCCTGGAGCTTCTCGCGGTCCCAGTCCGAGTCGGTCTCGTCGATCTCCTTGCGAATCTGGGCGATCCGGTCGTCGATCGCGTCCTGCGAGCCGGCTCCGTGCGTGATCGTCGTGGTGTCCTTGGTGACGACCACACGCCCAGTACGTCCGAGTACATCAGTGCCGACCTGGTCGAGCTTGAGGCCGACCTCGGGCGCGACTACCTGTGCGCCCGTGACGATCGCGAGGTCCTGCAGGAACGCCTTGCGCCGGTCGCCGAAGAACGGTGCCTTGACCGCGACGGCCTTGAACGTCTTGCGGATCGCGTTCACCACGAGCGTGGCAAGCGCCTCGCCCTCGACGTCCTCGGCGATCACGACGAGTGACTTGCCCTCGGCGGTGACCTTCTCCAGCAACGGCAGCAGGTCGGCGATGACGGAGATCTTCTCCGTAGTGATCAGCAGGTACGGGTCGTCGAGCACTGTCTCGCCCGACTCGAGGTCGGAGATGAAGTACGGCGAGATGTAGCCCTTGTCGAACTGCATCCCCTCGGTGAACTCGAGCTCCGTGGTAAGGGTCTGCGACTCCTCAGCGGTGATCACACCGTCGTTGCCGACCTTCGTGAACGCCTCCCCGATCAGCTTGCCGATCGCGGGGTCCTGCGCGGAGATCGTCGCGACGCGGGCGATCTCCTCCTCGCCGTGCACGGGCGTCGCGGCCTTGTCCAGCGCCTCCGTCACCGCAGACACGGCGGCGTCGATGCCGCGCTTCAGGCCGGTCGGGTTGGCCCCGGCGGCGACGTTCCTGAGCCCGGCACGCACCATCGCCTGGGCCAGCACGGTAGCGGTTGTGGTGCCGTCGCCGGCCACGTCGTTCGTCTTGGTGGCGACGGACTTGGCCAGCTGTGCGCCGAGGTTCTCAAACGGATCGTCCAGCTCGATCTCGCGGGCGATCGTCACCCCGTCGTTGGTGATCACGGGCGGGCCGAATGACTTGTCGAGTACGACATTGCGACCGCGCGGGCCGATCGTGACCTTCACGGCGTCGGCAAGCTTGTCGACCCCGCGTTCCAGCGCGCGTCGGGCGTCCTCGTCGAAGCTGAGGATCTTCGCCATGGAGTTCCTTCCTATCGTGGGCGCGGTTGACAACGCCCCGGACACGCGTCAGCGCGCCGGGGCGTGTCGAGACGCTCTACTTCTCGATGATCGCCAGGACGTCGCGGGCCGACAGGACCAGGTACTCCTCGCCGGAGTACTTGACCTCGGTGCCGCCGTACTTGCTGTACAGCACGGTGTCGCCGACCTTCACGTCGAGCGGGACGCGATTGCCGTTGTCGTCGAAGCGGCCTGGGCCTACCGCGAGGACGGTGCCCTCCTGCGGCTTCTCCTTGGCTGTGTCCGGGATGACGATGCCCGAGGCGGTCGTTGTCTCGGCCTCGTTGGCCTGGACGACGAGACGGTCCTCGAGCGGCTTGATGTTGACCTTGGTAGCGGTCGTCACGGTGGATCTCCCCTTCTCGGGATGTACATGCCTCATGTCGTGGCCCGGCTGCCGTCGCGGGTGTCAGTGAGCCACCGGTTGGCACTCTAACGCGGCGAGTGCCAGCCAGCAACGCGGGGGTGGGATGTGAGCACGCAAAGCCGAGCGACCGGGGCGATGAGCGCTCGCGCGAAGAGCGCGCGTCCGGCGCGGCGCGTTATAGGAACGTGTGGTTGCTCCACGTCGCGCCGGCGTCGGCGGTGGTCCAGATCGTGCGTCCGTTCATGGAGATCGCCCGTCCTACGGTCGCATTCTCGAACCCGATCCAGGACGCCTTGCCCGGACCGGCCGCGCTCAGCAGCCAGGTGCGCCCGCCGTTGACGGAACGGTAGGTGTCGTCACCGGACACGAGGAGCACCGAGCTCGAGGCCGCACCGAGCGCCCCGGCCAAGCTGCTGAACGCACCTCTGCCGCCAGGCCGGAACGTCGTGCCACCGTCGGTCGAGGTGACGGTGAACTGAGCGATCGGCGGGCCGCCGCGCGCGGTGCAGACCAGCGAAAGCGAGCCGTCCTCGGCCGTGGTCATCAGGCTGGCATCAATCTCTGTGGAGCCGGGACCCTGCGGGCAGGGAGTATGGCCGGACTTGGCCCAAGTGTGGCCGTCGTCGGATGAAGTGAGCAGGGTGGGCTGCTGCATTCCGGCACCGCCCGCCGGGTGTTGCTGGATCAGCAGGTAGGCGGCGTGCCCGGTCCTGTTGAGCAACACGCTGTCGCCGCGCACCGTGCCGGGCAGCCGTGCCGGCTGCCACTGGCCGCTACCCACCTCCGCGGTCTGAACCTGGTAGCTGCAGCCGGGTGGGCAGCCGCCCGCGTCGGCCACGCGGATGACATTGCCGGAGAGGGTCTCCAGCGCGTCCGCGCCACCGGGCTGGCGGGTCCAGTGCGCGCCGCCGTCCTTCGTCATGAACAGCGCGTTCTGCCCGTACGCATAGCCGACGTTCCCGTCGGCGAATCGGATGTGCTCGATGCACGTGTCGCAGGTGCCGCCGATATTCGCCGGCGGATTCATGACGCTCACCCAGTCCTTGCCGCCGTTGCTGGTGCGTAGCAACGCGGTGCAGCTTTGCGAGGGGGTCTTGAAGCACTGACCGCTCCCGAGCGCCCACCCGTCCTCCGTACTCACGAACGTCAAGTCGGCGGCCTGGAAGCCCTTCGGGACCGGGCCGATCCCCGGCACCGCCGAGGTGGAGGCGCCGGATGCCCCGTGGCTGGACGACGGTGCTGTGGTTGTCGCGGGTGCTGTGCTGCTCGCGGCGCCGCCCGTCGGCGGTGTGACGCTGAAGCTCGGCGTGTTGGCCGAATGCGTCTTCGGGTGCTGGAGACTGGCGACAACGGCGATCGATGCCACCACGCCGGCGACGCACGCGGCCGCGATTGCCGGGAGCAACCAGGCCCGCCAGCGCGACCGCCCGCTCCGGCGGTCGTGAGCGCCGCGCCCGAACTGGGCATCGGCGATGATGCGCTCCGCGAGCCCGTCGCCGGCCGGCGCACGCCGTGCGTTCTCGGCCAGACTTTCGCGGAGCTCGCGCTCGATGTCGCTCATCTCTCACCCGCCGATGCGTGTATCCCGCGCAAGGAGGCGAGCCCGCGGCTGATCAGGCTGCGCACGGTGCCGGGCCGGCAGTTGAGGCACGCGGCGATCTCGTCGTCGTCCAGGTCGTGAAAGAACCGGAGGACCAGCGCCGCGCGCTGCCGTTCGGGCAGCGTGGCGAGCAGCCGCCACACCAGGTCGCGGGTCGTCACGTCGGCACCGACATCGCGGCCGTCGGCAAGCTCCGGCAGTTCGTCCAGGACCAATTCCCGGCTCGCCGGGCGGCGCTGCTGGTTCAGGAAGCCGTTCACCAGCGACCGCCGCACGTAGGCCAGCGGAACGTCGGCGGCCATGACCCGGCCCCACTTGGGGAACAGGCGCAGCAGGGTGTCCTGCACGAGATCCTCGGCGGCGGACGGACTGCCGGTCAGGAGGTACGCCGAACGGAGCAACTGGGGCGTCTGCTCCCGCACGAACTGCGCGAACAGCACGTCGGTGTCCATCCAGCCCTCCCGCGGCCGCGGCAGCTCAACGATCGCATGCCGAGCATGCTGCGTGCCGATCAGGAGGGTCACGGCTACATGACACGCCGCGGCGCGGCGCAGTTGCGTCAGATCGGCTCGAACGTCCACCGATGCGGTGGGCGGGCCACGAGTTCGGGCGGTACGTCCGGTATGCCATGGCCGGACGGATCGATCACGACGACCCGGGGCGGCCCGTCCGCGCCGCGGTAGAGCTGAGCTTGTGGGTTCGCGTGCGCCCGCACAAAGGCGATCAGATCGTCCAGCCGCCCTTGCGCGGCCCGCATCTCCAGCATCACGGTCATACGAGCACGTCCGTCACGGGCAGCGACGAGTCGCCCGGGATGTCCAGCGCGGACGGAGCCGCGCCGTGGGCGACCAGCTGGGCGCCGAGCGCGGCCACCATCGCGCCGTTGTCGGTGCACAGCCTCGGACGGGGCACCCGCAGCCGCAGCCCGGCGCGCTCGCAGCGTTGCGCGGCCAGCGCGCGCAGCCGGGAGTTCGCCGCGACGCCGCCACCGATCAGGAGGTAGTCGACGCCGTTGTCCTGCGCGGCGCGCACCGCTTTCGCCGTGAGCACATCCGCCACCGCCTCTTGAAAGCTCGCCGCCACGTCTGCGGCAGGCACGGTGTCGCCGACCCGCCTACGCGCCTCGAGAAAGCGGGCCACGGCGGTCTTCAGCCCGGCGAAGGAGAACGCATACGGGTTCTCGCTCATCGCCCGCGGGAACGCGATCGCGTCCGGGTCGCCGTCGTGCGCCAGGCGGTCCATCGGCGGGCCACCCGGGAACGGCAACCCGAGCAGCCGCGCCACCTTGTCGTACGCCTCGCCAGCGGCGTCGTCGACGGTTGCGCCCAGCTCGGTCACGTCCTCGCCGCCGACGCGCGGGACGAGTAACAGCGACGAGTGCCCGCCGGACACGAGCAGTGCGACGCACGCCTCTGCGAGCGCGCCGTTGTCGAGCAGGTCCACCGCGACATGCGCGGACAGGTGGTTCACGCCGTACAGCGGCTTGCCGAGCGCCAGGGTGTATGCCTTGGCGGCCGCGATGCCTACCAGCAGCGCACCGGCAAGGCCGGGGCCGGCCGTGACGGCAATCGCGTCCACGTCGCCCAGTTCGACGCCGGCCTCGCTCAGGGCGCGATGCATCGTCGGCACCATCGCCTCGAGGTGCGCCCGGCTCGCCACCTCGGGCACGACACCGCCGAAGCGGGCATGCTCCTCGACGCTGCTCGCGACCGAGTCCGCCAGCAGCGTGGTGCCACGGACGATGCCGACGCCGGTCTCGTCGCAGGACGTCTCGATGCCGAGGACAAGCGGCTCAGATGACATGGCGCATCACCACCGCATCGACTCGTCCTCCGGCGTAGTAGCCACGGCGGATGCCGACACGCACGAAGCGCGCATGCTCGTACAACTGTTGGGCGGCCGGGTTGTCCACCCGTACTTCGAGGAACGCCTCGACGGCCCCACGTCGGCGCGCCTCGTCCAGCAGCATCGCAAGCAGCCGGCCACCGATGCCCTGCCGCTGCGCGTGCGGGACGACGCCCACGGTCAGGATCTCCGCCGTGTCGCCCACTACGCGGATGCCGGCCCAACCGAGCAGGCTCTCGTTCTCGTCCACCGCGGCCAGGTAGTACCGGTGCCTGGTGTCGGCCAGCTCGGCGCGATAGCCGTCGGCGCTCCATGCCTCGGTGCCGAACATCTCCCGCTCGTACGGCATCAATGCGTCGATGTGCGCCCTGGTCATCGGCACGACGTCGATCACGCTCATCGACCCCACCCGCCTTGCGCCGCGGCGGCGGGGCTCTTCGCGCGAGCGCTCATCGCCGGCTCACCGGCTTGGGGGCGTGCGGCACGGCAGCGTCCGGCCGGCGGAGGTACAACGGCGTGAGCGGTTCCGACGCGGCATGGGCGCGCACCCGATCGGCGGCGGTGTGCACCAGCGCGTCGGGCTCCGGGTAGTCGGCGTCTAGCAGCGGCAAGCCCAACACACCTGCGTACAGCCGGGCGCCTGCGCCGGCCATCGCGACACTGTCCACTGTGGACACGTCGGCGGGCTGGTCGACGTACGGCCCATCGGTCCGGGTGCCGTTCATGTAGCGCGCCCAGTACACCTCACGGCGACGAGCGTCGGTCGCGACTAGCAGGGATCTTGCGTCGACGGCACCGGCGATCGCGTCCAGCGAACACACTCCGTACGTGGGAATGCCGAGCGCGTCGGCCATCGCCGCCGCTGTAGCCAGTCCGACGCGCAGCCCGGTGAACGGACCCGGGCCGATGCCGGCCACGATCGCGTGCAGGTCACGGGGTGCGGCGCCTGCTTCCTCGAGGCAGGCGGCGACCGACGGGGCGAGCAGCTCCCCATGTGCGCGCGGGTTGATCGTGACGCGCTGTGCGAGCGTCCGGACGCGGTCGTCGACAGCGGCCACGGCGGCCGTGACCGCGGCCGACGAGGTGTCGATGGCGACGACGAGCACGGCGATTCACATTAGTGCCGCGACGCGGTCGGCCCAGTCGCCGCCGTGCGGTCGCACCGTCAGGGTGCGTGCCTCCGAGTCCGGCGCGCGCGTCAGCTCGACGGAAAGGCGGGCGTCGGCCAGTTGCTCCACCTTGCCCTCTCCCCACTCGACGACGAGCACCGAGTCGGCCAGGTCGACGTCGAGATCGAGGTCGTCCACCTCCTCGATCGACCCGAGCCGGTACGCGTCGACGTGCACGAGGGGCAGCTGCCCGCCGCGGTGCACCCGGGCGATGACGAACGTCGGCGAAAGGACCCGCCCAGGCACCCCCAGCCCGGCGCCGATGCCCTGGACGAGCACCGTCTTGCCCGCACCGAGCGGCCCCGTCAACACGACCAGATCGCCTGCGCGCAGCACCGCGGCCAACTTCGCTCCGTATGCACGCGTATCGTCAGCCGTCGCGAGGATCATCCGGCGCGCCACCACCTGCGGTGGCGCCTCGTGTCGGCCAGTGCCGATTCGATCAGCCTGGCGAGCGCTTCGTTCACCACTTCCGGGTATTCCATGAGCGCTACGTGGCCGCCCTGCGGCACCACGACGAGTTCGGCGTTCGGCAGCGCCGCAGCCATTGCCTGACTGTGCTCGAGCGGGGTGAGCAGGTCGTGGTCGCCGCAGATGATGACGACGCGAGTGTCGGCGAGCAATGGCAGCGCCGCCAACTTGTCGTGGGACATCAGCGCCGGGTAATAGTCGGCGATCACCTCGATCCGGGTCGACGCGATCATCGAGACCAGGTACTCGACGGTCGACGCCGGGACGTCCGGGTTGCCGAAGCTGAGCCTGCGCGTGATCACCCAGGCGATGTCGGTGCCGACGGCGCGGCCCCGCTCGACCAGGTTGGCCTGCCGGCGCGCACCGCGAAGGAGCAACGGCATGATCGGCCCCTTGATCCTGGCGAGCAGCGCCGGCAGCCCTAGCGTGACCGACGCGAGCCCTCCGGCCGACGAGGCCAGCAGCGCGACGCCCACCACCCGCCGCTGACGTCCCGGCTGGACCAACTCGGGATACTTGTCGACCAGCGACAAGAGCGTCATGCCGCCCATCGAGTGGCCGACCAGCACCACCGGGCCGGACGGCGCAAGCGTCTCGAGAACGGTGTGCAGGTCGACGCCGAGCTGGTCGATCGTCGCCCGAGCTCGGTCGCCTTGCTGGGAGCGCCCGTGGCTTCGGTCGTCGTAGAAGACGAGCCGCGCCGTGTCGCCGAATCGCTCCTGCAACGCCAGCCGCTGGAAGTAGTAGGAGCGCAGGTTGAGCGTGTAGCCGTGCACGAAGATCACGGTGAGCGGCGCATTCGCCGGGCCGACCTCCTCGTAGTACAGCGCGGTGCCGTCATCGGCGACCACTGTGCCGCGCCGGTCGTACGGCGGCTCGCGAAACGGCGCTTCACCCTGGCCTCGCCGGCGTCGCCGGGCGGCGGCGCGGCGCTCGGCAACCACAGCGGTCACCGCCGTGGCAGCAGCCGCACCACCGACGACACCGCCGATGATTCCGGCGCGCATCTTCACCGGCTCTCCGGGCCCTTCGTGCGAGCGCTCATCGCGGCGCTCCGATGTACGTGCGTGCCACCCGTGGTCCGATGCGGGTCACGACCTCGTAGTGGATCGTGCCGAGCGCGTCCGCCCACTCCTGCGCGGTAGGTTCGCCGTCACGTCCCGGCCCGAACAGCACGGCCGTGTCGCCGGCGGATACCGGGGCGTCGCCCACATCGACGACGACCTGGTCCATGCAGACCCGGCCACTGATCGTGTAGCGCCGGCCATTGATCGACACGGGTCCGACGTTCGTGGCGTTGCGCGGGATCCCGTCGGCGTATCCGAGCGGTACGAGCGCCAGCGTGGTCTCGTGCGCCGTTGTGTAGACGTGCCCGTACGACACGCCCTCGCCCGCGCTCACCCGCTTGGCCAGCGCCACTTCCGCACGCAGTGTCATCGCCGGCCTCAGCCCAAAATCGCCGGGCACCGGCGAGAGGCCGTAGACGGCGATGCCCGGACGGACGAGGTCGAAGTGCGCGTCGGGCAATGTGAGCGTTGCCGCGGAGTTCGCGAGGTGTCGCACTCGGGGCGTGATGCCGCCGCGACTGGCTACGTCCAGCGCGTCACGGAAGGCATCCACTTGGCGCCCGATGGAGGGGTGGCCTGGCTCGTCCGCACAGGCGAAGTGGCTCCATATGCCGATCACCTCAACCTCGGCACCCACCTCTGCCTTCGCGGCGGCGTCGACGAGGTCGGGCCAGTCGGTGACGTAGCAGCCGTTTCGGGACAGTCCGGTGTCGATCTTGAGGTGCACGCGTGCGGGTCTGCCGACCTCACGCGCGGCGGCGGTCACCGCGTCGAGCGCCCAGCGGCTGCCCACGGTCAGGTCGACGTCGGCGGTGATGGCCGCGGCGACAGTGCCCGCCTCGGACGGCGTCCACAAGCACACCAGCATCGGTGCGCTGATGCCGGCCGCGCGCAGGGCCAGTGCCTCGTCCACGATGGCGACGCCGAGCCACGTCGCTCCCCCGGCAAGCGCCGCCCGCGCAGACGGCAGTAGTCCGTGCCCGTACCCGTCCGCTTTGACTACGGCCATGATCTCGGCGGGCGTCCCGGCCCGCAAAGTTGCCACATTGCCGCGGATCGCGTCCAGGTCCACTACTGCTTCGGTGCGTAACACGCCGTCCAGTCTCCCATTTGCGGTATCGCTCGCCGGGTGGACGACTTGCCGCCCTGCTGAAGCAAGAGCGTGCGAGGCTACAGCACGATCCTCAGCAGGCTACGGATCGAGCGAGGTGCCGTCCTTGCGGGGCCGACCACGCCCGCGCTTGAACGGCACGACGCGGCCTTCATGGAAGATCTGGCCACCCCAGACACCACACGGCTCGCGGCGCTCTATCGCGCCGACCAGACACATCTGCTGCACCGGACATCCGCCGCACAACGCCTTGGCGAACTCGAGCTCAGCCGGGACGTCAGCGAACCAGAGATCGGGATCGTGGACCTGACATGGCAGTCCGACCGGGGCGCGCCGGCCGATTGGCGTAGCCGACACGCCTAGCCGTGATCGCGCCCGAGCAGGTCGTCGCACGCCGGATGCGGCCGAGGGTCGGAACCAGACGAATCCGTTCAGTGCGGGCGGTGGGATGCGTCCGGGATCCGGGAGCGGCTCGACCAATGTGGCTTGCACATCCGTCACAGCCGCTATGTTCGCTGTCAACCTGGTGTCGGCGATTCGTCCCACAGTCAGATTTCGGCAACATCCCTTCGTACCGACGCACCAGGCCGCGGGACGCTACTGCGGCCGCGCAAACACCGTCATGCGGCGCATATCAGACCTCAGTCGGTGAGACCGTCGCGGATCGGCAGGTGTGGTGTGCTTCCGGAGGCGCGACCGGAAGCACCAACTGCCGCGGCTGCGGCCCAATGTTGGTACCCACGCACGAATTTCAGGCCCTCGATTGGTCGTCGCGACTATTCAGGGCCTGGCGAATGAGCAATGCTGTGACTGCTCGATGCGGCCCGATCAGTGCGGAGGTGCGCCGTGACTGACGCGCGCGCGCCGACCTTGGCCGATCTGCGCGACACCCTCGGCGCCCTGGTCGAGGTCGTCGTCGCACCGCATGGGCTGGACGTGCCGGTGGGTGAACCGATCATCTACGACCCGGCTGGCGGCCCGGGGGCCACGGCCCACGACGCCGTGCTCATGGTCGGTATCGATGCGGGCTCGGCCACGGCGGTCGATGCGCTCGATCGGCTCGGCCGGCTCGGCGCTGCCGCCGCCGTGGTCAAGCTGGACCGCCCCGCGCCGGCCCGCCTTGTCCAGACCGCCCGCGAGCGCGGCCTGGCCCTGCTCGCAGTGCCGGCCGGCACCAACTGGGGGCAGCTGCTCAGCCTGATTCGTACCGCCCTTGCCGCACGCGCACCAACGAGCCGCAGCAGCTCCGCCGAAGGGCTCAGCGTGGGCGACCTCTTCGGTCTGGCGAATGCGATCGCGGCGACCGTCGGCGGCGCGACCACGATCGAGGATCTTCAATCCAACGTGCTGGCGTTCTCCAGCCTGGGTCACCCCATCGACAAGATCCGCCAAGACACGATCCTCGGTCGGCGCGTTCCGCCTAGTTGGTCACGCCTGATCTCCGACCAGGGCATCTTCCGCGAGCTCTACCGCAGCCGAGACGTCGTCCGGATCGATCGGCTGGTCGCACCGGCCGGCGGCCCGGACGCCGACGCCTGGCGTCCTCGGCTGGCGATCGCCATGCGCGCCGGCGACGAGCCGTTGGGCTCGATCTGGGTAATGGAGGGCGATCATCCCCTCACGGCGGAGGCCGAGGAGTCCTTGCGCACAGCCGCGCAGATTGCCGCCATGCACGTGCTGCACTATCGCAGCGCCGTCGACCTCGAACGCGGCCGGCGGGCCGAGCAGTTGCGAACCGTCTTGGCCGGCGATCGGCCCGCATCGAGCGGGATGCGCCTTCGGCTGCCAGACGGAGTCCCGCTGGCCGTGCTCGCCTTCGCGTCCGATCTCCACGACGCCGACCTGATCGACCGGACGGTGGACGCGCTGGAAGCGGTGCTGACGTTGCACCTCGAGGTCTTTCACCGAACCGCTCATGTCGTATCGATCGGCGAACTCGTCTATCTCCTGCTGGCGGCCGCCGAGACCCGCGACCCGGCGCGGATATGCGAGTTGGCCAATGAGCTGCGCGAGGATGCCGAGCGCAGTGTGAAGCGGCCGGTCGTCGTCGGGATCGGTTCGGCGGTGACGAGTCTCGACGACCTGCGCCGCTCCCGCAGCGAGGCCGAGCACGCGCTGGCAGTTGTGCGGCAACGGGGCGAGCGGCTGGGGCACGTCGAGTCGCTGCGGGGAGCGATCGCGTTGCACCGCCTGCAGTCCCTGGCCGGGACCGATCCTGAGCTGCGGGCCGGTAAGGCGGCCACTCTGGCTGCGCACGATGCCAGCAGGGGAACCAGCTACGTGGCCACGCTGCGCGCCTATCTCGACCACTTCGGCGACGTGCCGGCCGCCGCCGAGGCATTGTTCGTGCACCGGAACACCTTCCGCTACCGGCTGACCCGCTTGCTGCATCTCACCGGCCTGAACCTGGACGACCCCGACGAGCGGTTGATCACCCACCTGCAACTGCGCCTGCTCGACGAGCGGACGAGTGGATCCGTCTTGGGCGCGCAGCCGCACGGCAGGCCGTGAGCTACTGCATCACGTACAGCCAGGCTGTGCGTAGCGTACCGAGGACGTCGGCGGCGGAGGGCGGCCCGTCCGACGCCGCGAGCTGACCGGCCACGCCGTGCACGTACGCGCCGACCGCGGCGGCCAGGGTGGCGTCGAGACGAGTCGCCAACAGGGACCCGATGAGGCCACTGAGGACGTCGCCGCTGCCGGCGGTGGCGAGCCACGGAGTGCCGGTCGGGTTGACGTATGCGCGTCCCTCAGGGTCGGCCACCACCGTCGCGTTGCCCTTGAGCAGCACGGTGGCATGCAGGTCGGATGCCGCGCGTCGCGCGGCGCCGATACGGTCGGGGCCGACATCGCCGCCCAACCGGGCAAACTCGCGGTCGTGCGGGGTCAGGACGGTGGGTGCCTGCCGCCCGCGCACGAGGCCCGGCGCCCGAGCGACGAGCGTGATGCCATCGGCGTCGACGATCACCGGCAGATCGCTGCGCAAGGCGTCGCTGAGCAGTTCCATCGCGGCATCGTCCGTGCCAAGGCCGGGGCCCACGACCCAGGCTTGTACGCGCACCTCGCGCGGGCGGACGTCGTCGTGCACCACGACATCCGGGTAGCGCGCCCGGACCGCGTCCGGCACCCGCCCGAGATAGCGCACCAGCCCGGCGCCACCGCGCAACGCCGCCCCGGTGGCGAGCACCCCGGCGCCGGGATACGCGGGAGATCCGGCCAGCAGGCCGACGACGCCGCGGGTGTACTTGTCGTCGGACGCGTGCGGGGCAGGCCGGCACGCGGCGACCTCGGGCGCTTCGAGCACGAGGGTGCGCGCGTCCGGCAGCTCCGGCACGAGGCCGATGTCGACCAGGCGCACCTGACCGGCGCGTTCCGCGCCTTCGCCGCTGACCAGGCCCGGTTTCAACGCCCCAAACGTGACCGTCGAATCGGCGCGGATCGCGCTGCCGTCGACCGAGCCGGTGTCGGCGTCCACGCCGGAGGGTAGGTCGACCGCGACCGTCAGCCGGTCGCGCGCCGCGTCTGCGAGCTTCGCCGCGTTGTCGCGCAGCCCGCCACGACCACCGATGCCGAGGATGCCGTCGACGACGAGGTCGGCGAGCTCGAGCGCTGCCACGTCACCGATCCGCCCTCCGGCGCCGCGCAGGGCGGCGAGCCCGGCCCGATGCGCGCGATCCGGGTTCGCTAGGACGGCGCTCACGCAGGCGCCACGCCGAGCAAGCCGGGCACCGGCATACAGTGCGTCACCGCCGTTGTCGCCGCTGCCGACCAGCAGCGCGACCTGGGAGCCGTAGACGCGATCGAGCACCTGCTCGCAATGGGCGGCCAGCGCGGCGGCCGCCCGCTGCATCAGCGCGCCGCCGGGAAGCCGGGCCATGAGCGCCGCCTCGGCCGCGCGGATCTCTTCGACCGTCCACACCCCACGCATTCAGGCTCCCTCCGCGATCACGGTGGCCGCCGCTATTCCGCCGTCGTGCGACAGCGACACGTGCCAGCGGGTAACGCCCAGCTGCGCCGCCCGGGCGGCCACGGTGTCGCGCACCTCGAGGTGCGGACGGCCGAACTGGTCGGTTACCACCTCGGCGTCCGTCCAGCGCATGCGACCGGGTGCCCCGAGCGCCTTGGCCAGCGCCTCCTTCGCGGCGAAGCGGGCGGCCAGCGACTCGGCGCTGCGCTGCCCCCCGCTGTCGGTCGCCTGCTCGGCAGCGGTGAACAGCCGGGCCGCGAGTGACGGTGTGCGGCGCAACGATTCAGCGAACCGTTCGACGGGTACGACGTCGATGCCGACGCCGACGATCACAGAAACCCGCCGTGCGCGGATTTTCGTCCCCACCGCTCTTCGCGCGAGCGCTCATCGCCGATCATTGTGCGGTGGGTGAGCCGGCCGCGCCGGGAGGGGCGTAGTCGGACAGGTGCCCCGGGAACGCCGACACGTCCGGGTTCAGCCACGCGGCGGCGTTATTTACCGCGGTGGCCACTTCCCCGAAACCAGTCGCGATCAGCCGCACCTTGCCCGGGTAGTCGACGATGTCGCCTGCCGCGTACACGCCGGGCACCGACGTAGCACCCGTCGTGTCGACCTTGATGTGGCGCCGCCCGGCGATTTCGATGCCCCACTCGAGCAACGGTCCGAGGTTCGCGGTAAAGCCAAGTGCCGCGACCAGTTTCTCGCACGGCAGTGACGTGATGCCGCCGCCGACGCTCACCTGCGCCTCGAAGAGTTCGGGGTCACCGAGCAGCCCGCTGATCTGCGCGTCGGTGAGGATCTGCACGGTGGAGGCGCGCACCAACTCGACGGAGTGCGGGTGCGCCCGGAACTGCGCCCGCCGGTGCACCAGCGTGACCGACTTGGCGATCGGCTCCAGCATCAGCGCCCAGTCGAGCGCAGAGTCGCCGCCGCCCACGATCACGATGTTCATGCCGCTGTATACGGACGGGTCCGGGACGAAGTGCACCACGCCGCGGCCCACGAACTCCTGGCCGGCCGGCAAGGGCCGCGGGCTGAACGTTCCGATGCCGCCGGTGACCACGATGGCCCGGCACTCGATGCGCAGCCCCTGCGACGTGGTGACGGCAAACGTGCCGTCCCCACGTTCGAGCCCGACCGCCTGGTGGCCCAGCACGTAGTACGGGTCGAACGGTGCCGCCTGCGCGACGAGTTGGTCGACGAGTTCGCGGCCGCGGATCGCCGGGAACCCGGCCACGTCGAAGATCGCCTTCTCCGGGTACATCGCCGTGATCTGGCCGCCCGGTTCCTCCAACGAATCGAGCACCGCGGTCTTCAGGGTGCGCACCCCGGCGTAGTAGGCGCCGAACAGCCCGACCGGACCGGCGCCGACGATGAGCATGTCGACGGACTTGGTGGCCACACCGCGAGACTACGGGAGCGGGCCGGCGCCAGGCAGCCCAGCGCTGTGATCTTGGACTTACGGTCGCGAGTCGACCACAAGTCCACCGTCACGCCGGAGGGGCGGGGACGGCGGGCCGGGTCACTCCACGGTGACCGACTTGGCGAGGTTGCGGGGCTTGTCGACGTCGTAGCCCCGCGCCTGCGCGATCTCGGCGGCGAGCACCTGGAGCGGGATGGTCGCCACGAACGGCGCCAGCAGGGTGGGCACGACGGGCACCTCGATCAGGTGCGCTGCGTGCCGGCGCGCGGCGGTGTCGCCCTGCTCGGCGATAACAACGGTGCGGGCGCCGCGGGCGGTGATCTCGGCAATGTTCGAGAGCATCTTCTGGTGCAGGAGCGGACGCCCTTCCGGAGACGGCATGACGACCACCACCGGCAGGCCGTCCTCGACCAGCGCAATCGGGCCGTGCTTGAGCTCGCCGGCGGGAAACCCCTCGGCGTGCATGTAGGCCAGCTCCTTCAGCTTCAGCGCCCCCTCCAGCGCCACCGGGTAGCCGACGTGCCGGCCCAGAAAGAGGACGGCACGGCACCGCGCTATCTCGCGGGCCAGCGCGCGTACCGGCTCGACGACCGCAAGCGTGGCCGCCATCAGGTCCGGGACGCCCGCGAGCAGCCCGTATTCGCGAGCCACCTCGTCGCTGTACTTGGTGCCCCGCGCCTGCGCCAGGGCCAGGCCCACCAGCTCGACAGCGGCGACCTGCGCGGTGAACGTCTTCGTGGCGGCGACCCCGATCTCGGGACCTGCGTGGGTGTACAGCACGGCGTCGGATTCCCGCGGGATTTGCGCACCGTTCGTGTTGCAGATCGCCAGCACCCGTGCCTTCTGCGCCCGCGCATGACGTACCGCCTCGAGCGTGTCGGCCGTCTCGCCGGACTGGCTGATCGCGACGACGAGGGTCTGCCGGTCGAGGACCGGGTCGCGATATCGGAACTCCGACGCCATTTCCACCTCTACCGGCATACGCGTCCAGTGCTCGATGGCGTACTTGGCGATCAGCCCGGAATGGAACGCTGTGCCGCACGCGACGACGAACACCTTGTCGACATCGCGCAGTTCCTGCTTCTCGAGACGCTGTTCGTCCAGCACGATCTGCCCGTCGACAAGATGCCCGCGCAGTGTGTTGGCCACGGCGGCTGGTTGCTCCTGGATCTCCTTGAGCATGAAGTAGTCGAAGCCGCCCTTCTCGGCGGCGGCCAGATCCCAGTCGATGTGGAAGTGCTTGCCGTCGACCGGAGTGCCGTGGAAGTCAGTGACCGCGTAACCGTCGCGGCGGATCTCGACGACCTGGTCCTGACCCAGCTCCACGGCATCTCGGGTGTATGCGATGAAGGCGGCGACGTCGCTGCCAAGGAACATCTCGTCCTTGCCGATGCCGACCACCAGCGGCGAGTTTCGCCGAGCGGCCACCACCACATCGGGACGGTCGCGGTCGACCACGACGAGGGTGAACGCGCCGTCGAGGCGGCGGCACACCGCGCGCAACGCCTCCGCGAGGTCACCGGCCTGGCGCGCTATCAGGTGCGCGACCACCTCGGTGTCGGTGTCGCTGGTGAACTCGACGCCGGCCTGCTCCAACTCGGCGTGCAGCTCGCCGTGGTTCTCGATGATGCCGTTGTGGACGACAGCGAACCGTCCCGCGGCATCCAGGTGCGGGTGGGCGTTGCGGTCAGTGGGAGCGCCGTGAGTTGCCCATCGGGTATGGCCCATTCCCGTGGTCCCGGTGATCGACGACAGGGACAGCTCCTTGTCGAGGTTCTCGATACGGCCGGCCTTCTTCGCCGTCTGCAGTCCCTCTGCAGGTCCACCGACGACGGCAACGCCCGCCGAGTCGTAGCCCCGATACTCGAGACGGCGTAGCCCCTCCAGCACTACGTCGAGCGCCTGCCGCGGCCCGACGTACCCCACGATGCCGCACATGCTGAGCAGCGTACGGGAGTCGTCGTGTGGTAGACGGGACACGTGAGCGCATGGACCCAGCCCGGGGCGTATCAGGTCAGCCAGGGCGTCTACCGCATTCCGCTGCCGTTGCCACACGACGGGCTTCGCGCGGTCAACGTGTACGCGCTCGTGGACGGCGAGCAGCTCCTGCTGATCGACAGCGGCTGGGCGCTGGCGGAGAGCGAGGAGCTACTCGTCCGGGCGCTGCAGGGCATCGGCTACCAACTGGCCGACGTCCGGGAGTTCCTGGTCACCCACGTGCACCGCGACCACTACACACAGGCGGTGGCGATCCGCCGGGCGCACGGCACCCGGGTCGCGCTCGGCGCCGGCGAACGTCCCGGGCTGGCGGCGATCCAAGAGGCCATCCGCACCCGGCGGCGCCCCGACGCCGCGCATCTCGTCCGCGCGGGCGCAGCGGGCCTGCTGCCCGATGCCGCCGGCGGCGACCCCGGCCCGAATTGGGAGCTGCCCGATCGGTGGCTTGCCGACGGCGCCGACCTGCCGCTTTCCAACCGGACGCTGCGCGTCATTGCGACGCCCGGGCACACCCGCGGGCACGTGGTCTTCTACGACGCCGGCGCCGCAGCGCTCTTCGCCGGTGATCACGTCCTGCCACACATCACGCCGTCGATCGGGTACGAGCCATTGCCCGCCGAATCGCCGCTACGCGACTACCTGGACTCGCTGCGGCTGATGCGCGCGCTGCCGGACGCCGTGCTGCTGCCGGCACACGGTCCGACCGCGCCGAGTGTGCATGCCCGCGTGGACGAGCTGCTCGACCACCACGAGCAGCGCCTGACCGAGTCCGCCAAGGCCGTCGAGCACGGCGCGGACACCGCCGCCGCAGCCGCCCGGCTGCTGCGCTGGACCCGGCGTCAGCGTCACTTCGACGAGCTGGACCGGCTGAACCAGATGCTCGCCGTCACCGAGACGATGGCGCACCTGGACGTGCTGGTGCTCCGCGGCTGGCTCACCGTCTCGGTCGAACCGGACGGCGTGGCGCACTACGCCGTTGCCTGACCGGAGCCGGCCACCACAACGGCCAGCCGGCGTGCGATCGCATCGGCGTGCTCGTGCGTCGCCGCCTCGACCATGACCCGGACGAGCTGCTCGGTGCCGGACGGGCGCAGCAGAATCCGGCCGGCGTCACCGAGCTCGGCGCTGGCTTGCGCGAGCGCCGTCTTGACGGTGTCCGCCTCGCAGGCGCGCACCCGGTCCGTCACCTGGACGTTCACCAGCACCTGCGGCAGGCGTTGGACCACGGACGCGAGCTCGGCCAGCGGCGTCCCCGACGAGGCCATGCGAGCCATGACATTGAGCGCGGTGAGCAGCCCGTCGCCGGTGGTGGCGGCGTCCGTGAAGATCACATGCCCGCTCTGCTCCCCGCCAAGGGACAGCCCGCGGGCACGCAGCTCCTCCAGGACGTACCGATCCCCGACAGCCGTGGTCACGACGGAGATCCCGACACTGCGCATGGCGTGGTGCAGCCCCAGATTGCTCATGACCGTAGCCACGATCGTGTCGTCGCGAAGCCGGCCACCGGCACGCAGCGACAGCGCGCTGAGCGCGAGGATCTGGTCGCCGTCGACGACCTGACCCGCGGCATCGACGGCGAGACACCGGTCGGCGTCGCCGTCGTGGGCGATCCCGAGATCTGCACCGTCGGCGGCCACGCGCTTGGCCAGCGCTTCGATGTGCGTCGAGCCGACGCCGTCGTTGATGTTGACGCCGTCCGGCTCGGCGGCGATCGCCGTCACGCTGGCGCCGGCGCGCCGGTACGCCTCCGGCGCGACGCGCGACGCAGCGCCGTGGGCGCAGTCGACGACGACCCGCAGCCCGTCCAGGCGCTGCGGAACCGCGGCGAGCAGGTGAGCGATATACCGTTCGGCGGCGTCGCCGGCATCGCGGACCCGGCCGATCGCGGCGCCGGTCGGGCGCGCACCCGGCGCACCGAGCGCCGCCTCAATCTCGGACTCGATCTCGTCGGGCAGCTTGTGGCCACCCCGTGCGAACAGCTTGATGCCGTTGTCGGGCATCGGGTTGTGGCTCGCGGAGAGCACGACGCCGAGATCGGCGGCGAAGTCGGCAGTCAGGAATGCCATGGCCGGAGTAGGCAGCACGCCGACTCGCAGGACGTCCGCACCTGCGGAGGCGAGGCCTGCCACGACGGCGCCCTCGAGCATCTCACCGCTCGCTCGCGGATCGCGTCCGATCACGGCCAGTGGGCGATGCGACGGGTCGTGCCCGATCAGCACCCGAGCCGCCGCCTGGGCGATGCCAAGAGCAAGCTCGGGCGTCAGGTCGCCGTTCGCCAGTCCGCGAACACCGTCGGTACCGAAGTAGCGGCCCACGGTCTAGACGCGCTTCGCGCAAGCGCTCATCGCTACCGCTTCGAGTACTGCGGCGCCTTGCGGGCCTTCTTCAGGCCGTACTTCTTGCGCTCCTTGACCCGCGGGTCACGAGTGAGGAAGCCGGCCTTCTTCAGAGCGGGACGGTCGTCGGGCTCGAGGCCGATCAGCGCACGGGCGATCGCGAGGCGCAGCGCACCGGCCTGGCCGGTGACGCCGCCGCCGCGAAGCGACGCGATGACATCGAACTGGCCGTCCTTGTTCAGGGTGACGAACGGCTCGCGGATCAGCTGCTGGTGCACCTTGTTCGGGAAGTACGACTCGAGGCTGCGGCCGTTGAGCTTGAACTCGCCGCTTCCCGGCAGCAGCCGGACGCGGACGATGGCCTCCTTGCGGCGCCCGACTCTCGGGGCTGGCGTGGTCATTGCGAAACCTGCTTGATCTCGAAGGGCTGGGGCTTCTGCGCGGCGTGCGGGTGGTTCGGCCCGGCGTACACCTTGAGCTTCTTGAGCTGCTTGCGGCCGAGGCTGCTCTTGGGCAGCATGCCACGGACGGCGAGCTCGATCACACGCTCCGGCCGGCGTTCGAGCAGCTCGCCGACGCTGTGGCGGGACAGGCCGCCGGGGAAGCCGGAGTGGCGGTAGCGGTACTCGTCGCGCTTGTGGCCGGTGAGTGCGATCTTCTCGGCGTTGACCACGACGACGAAATCGCCGGTGTCGACGTGCCGGGCGAACTGCGGTTTGTGCTTGCCGCGCAGCAGCTGCGCTGCCTGGCTCGCCAGCCGGCCGAGCACGACATCGTTGGCGTCGATGACGTGCCAGGCGCGTGTGACCTCGCCGGGCTTGGGGCTGTAGGTAGGCATGATCTCTCTCTAGTCGGTCTTCACGGCGCCGGGCTGGCACCGCCCCCGCGGTCGTGCGACCCCGGGACATGGCCGCTGGACCCGCCGCGACGGGCGTGTCCGAACGATCACGATACCGGGCCTGGCGGCCGCCGCCAAATCAGCCGTGCAGCAGGTTCCAGTAGGCGTGCCGCGCGGCGAGGCACGCGCGCACGTGCAGCTCCTGTCCGGACGTCAGCTCGGCCCGCATCGTCGCATCCGTGCTGGACGACACGATGAAGTAGAAGCCGGTGAATGCGCCGAGGAAAGCGCTCACCCGCAGCAGCTCATTGGTGAGGACGTACTCGTGTCCGGCTACTCGCCAGCTGGCGGCGATGCCCGGGTCACTACCCAGCCAGCTCGTCAGAGCGAACCTGTCGACGGTGAGGACACCGAGCACGACGAAGAACGCGAACACGATCACCGCGATCACCGCGGCGGTCACGACCTGCGACAGGACCGAGATCACGACGAGATTGGCCTTCTCGCGCCGGCGCAGTCCCGGGACGGCCGCGTCGAACGTGCGGTCGGTGAGCCGCTTGGCCAGCCGGGCGGGCAGTGCGGCTCGCAGCTCGTTCGCGTCCGTGAACACGGCCAGGCCGTCCAGGTCGAGATGCCCCTGGCGGGTCGCGAACGCGGCCGCCAATGCCACGAACAGCAGCGTGGTGAGCACCAAGGGCAGCCCGTGCAGCCGCCCGATGGTCTGCCACACCTCGGTGCTGAAGAACGACAGCGTCAACGCCACGAGCAGTAGCGGCACGACTTGCAGCACCGAACTGCTGCGCCGCAACACCGTCTGCACAAGCGAGCGAAGCATGAACCCGATCAGGAGAAACGGCCCGGCGAGCGCGAGCAGAACGCCCCGCCGCGGTACCAGGGCGGGGGCGCCGTTGGAGCTCAGCCACGACGCGAGCGCCGTGGCAACTGGATCAGGCACCGCGCATTCATAACACGGCGTCATCCGATTCGTAGACCACGCCGCCGGCCCCGAAGACCAGGAACCGGTCCAGCGAGCGGGCGAACCAGCGATCGTGCGTCACGGCAAGGACCGTGCCCTCGTACGCCTCCAGCGCCTCTTCGAGCGCCTCGGCGCTGATCACGTCGAGGTTGTCGGTCGGCTCGTCGAGCAGCAGCAGCGTCGCCCCAGACATCTCGAGCAGCAGTATCTGGAAGCGCGCCTGCTGTCCGCCCGACAGCGAGCCGAACGTCTGATCACCCTGCTGCTGCAAGCCATATCGCTTCAACGCCGCCATCGCGCGACCACGCTCTACGCCGGCCCGGCCGGGCTCGCCATACCAAAGCAGGTCGACGAGCGTTCGTGCGAACCATTCAGGATGGCTGTGCGTCTGAGCGAACAAGCCGGGCACGACCCGAGCTCCCAGCTTCCAGTGTCCACTGTGGACAATCGACTCGCCGGCCAGCAGACGCAGGAAGTGCGACTTTCCAGCGCCGTTCGCGCCAAGCACTCCGACCCGTTCCCCGAAGAAGATCTCGGTGTGCAGGGGACGAATCAGGCCGATGATCTCCAACCGGGCGCATGTGACGGCACGCTTGCCGGTGCGCCCGCCACGCAGCCGCATGCTGACGCGTTCCTCGCGTGGCATGTCCGGCGGCGGCCCTGCCGCTTCGAATCGTTCGAGCCGGGCAAGCATCACCCGGTACTTAGGGGCCATCGACTCGTGGTATTTCGCCTGCTGCTGCAGGGTGCGTACCAGCTCGCGCAGGCGCTCGTGCTCCTCGTCCCACCGGCGGCGCAGTTCGGCCATCCGCTCGTGCTTGTGTGCGCGGGCCTCGTGGTACGACTCGAAGCCGCCACCGTGTACCCACGTCGTGCCGCCTTCAACGGTGACGATGCGGTCGGCCACCCGTGCGAGCAGCTCACGGTCGTGACTCACGAACAGCACCGTTTTGGGCGTCTCGCGCAGCCGTTCCTCCAGCCAGCGCTTGCCCGGGACGTCGAGGTAATTGTCCGGCTCGTCGAGCAGCAGCACCTCGTCCGGACCTCGCAGAAGTGCCTCCAGCGCAAGGCGCTTCTGCTCGCCGCCGGATAGGGTGGTCAGCTCGCGATACTTGCATTTGTCGTAGGGCAGGCCGAGTGCGGCAACCGTGACCGCATCCCACAGCACCTCGGCGTCATAACCGCCCGCGTCGCCCCACTGCGTCAGCGCATGCGCGTACGCCAGTTGCGTCTTCTCGTCGTCACGCTCCATGAGGACGATCTCCGCGGCCTCAAGTTCCTCCCAGGCGTCGCGAACCGCGTCCGGCGCGAGTGAAACGAGAAACTCCTGCACCGTAGTGGCATCGCGCACCGATCCGATGAACTGGCGCATAACGCCCAGCCCCCCGGATCGGGTGATCGCGCCCTGTTGGACCGCAATGTCGCCGGCGATGATGCGCAGCAGGGTTGTCTTTCCGGTACCGTTCGCGCCGACCAGCGCTGCCTTGGCACCCTGTCCGACCCGGAAACTGACGTCGCTGAACAGCGTCCGGCCGTCCGGCAACTGGTACCGGACAGCTGCGACGTCGATATAGCCCACGGCGGGTCAGTGTGCGGGACGCGGCGCGTGAACGCATCTGGGTTATCGGCCGGACGCTCTCGGCACACAGACGCTCAGCCGTCTGGCGGCGGCACCCGGTAGCGGTGTCCGGTTGGGCTGGTCAACGTATGGCTCCCGTCTTGTCGGTGTTTGACTTGCCAGCCGGCGTCGTGTTTGGCGTTGTGGTGGCGCTGGCAGACGGCCGAGATGTTCGCGCCGTTCGTCTCACCGCCGTTGCCCCAGGGCTGGGCGTGGTCGAGGTGGCACAGCCTGGCTGGGCGTCGGCAGCCGGGGAACGTGCAGGTGTGGTCTCTGGCGATGATGAGGTCGGTGAGGTTGGCCGGTGGCCGGTGGGTGCGGCGGGCGTAGTCGAGGAGTTGGCCGGTGTCGTCGGTGACCAGCCGCCGCCAGGTGCCGGTGGGGTCGGCGGCGAGGCGGCGGGCGAGGGCGGCGGTGATGGGCCCGTACCCGTCGAGGTGGGCG
>DASXSF010000003.1:0-24145 GCA_036506155.1 Jatrophihabitantaceae bacterium | reverse complement strand
TGGTCAAGCAGGTCAAGCGCTCCGGCTGCGGCTTCCGCAACGTCGAGAACCAACACCGCCGAGTACGGTTCCACTGCACCCGCACCGCGCGGGCAGCGACAGCAGCAGCAAGATCACTGCCCGCCCAAATTTGAAGAGCCGTCATAACAGTTGACCTCATTCTGATCGGCGCCGCTATCGCATTCGAGCCGATCCCGGTGAGCGGTGACATTCTGCTGCGCGGGGGGCAGGTCTGCCGAGGCGGGGCTGGCTGATGCAGTCGTCACCCCTGTCTGCGCAGCCGTGGGTGGGTTCGGGGAGCATCGCCGGACCGTAGCCGGTGCCGCCGGCGGCGCGTGGGGAGCGCCCTCGTCGTCGTGCGAATCATTCTCAGCCGGCACCTTGGCAATTCTCAGCGTTGGTTCGGGTCCCCGCGATTCCTTGAATACCGACGGCCAGAGCCGTCGCCGCCTGAAGGAGAGAGAGATGTCCGAGCCGACCGAGTTCGACCAGCCGTTGCAGCCATGGCTGCCGCTGCAGTACCCGCAGCCGCCGGAACCACGCCGGTCGAAGCGCAACAAGCGCAAGGTGCTTGTCGCGGCCGGGGTGGTCGGTGCACTGTCGGCGGCCGGCATCGCCGTCGGGGTGGAGCTCACCTCACAGTCGAACACCATTTCGGGAACCGGGGTGCGGGCTCAGACATTGCCCGCGACCCCCAACCAGGGATCGACCGGATCGGGATCCGGCGCATCGGAATCCGACGGTTCAGGATCGAACGGTTCCGGATCCACAGACCCGTTCGGAGGCAGCGGCGACCCGTTCGGCGGCCTCGGCAACCCGTTCGGGGGCAGCGGCGACCCGTTCGGCGGCCTCGGCGGCAATCCCTTCGGCGGAAGCGGCAGCAACCCGTTCGGCGGGAGTGGCGGGAATCCCTTCGGCGGCGGCTCATCCGGCAGCAGCGGCACGACCGCGACCGCTGCTCAGCAGGTGGGCATCGTCAACGTCAACACGGTCCTGAAGTACCAGGGAGCGCAGGCTGCCGGAACCGGCATGATCCTGAACTCCAACGGCGAGGTGCTCACGAACAACCACGTCGTGGACGGGGCCACCAGCATCTCCGTGACTGTCCCCTCGACGGGCAAGAGCTACACCGCCACGGTGGTCGGTACGGACCCGACCGACGACGTTGCGGTGATCCAGTTGCAGAACGCCTCCGGCCTGCAAACCGCGAAGCTGGGCGACTCGTCCAAGGTGTCGGTAGGCGACGCGGTGACCGGCGTGGGCAACGCCGGCGGCACCGGAACGCTCACGCAGGCCTCGGGCACTGTCGAGGCACTCAATCAGTCACTGACCGCCACGGACGACAACGGCCAGAATGCCGAGCAGCTGACCGGAATGATCGAGTCGAACGCCCCGATCCAGGCCGGTGACTCGGGTGGGCCGCTCTACAACTCCAACGGCGAGGTCGTCGGCATGGACACCGCCGCCGAGGCGGCCTCCCAGTCGTCGACCGCGTCTCAGGCCTACTCGATCCCGATCGACAAGGCGCTGAATATCGCCCACGAGATCGAGTCCGGCGTGGACAACAGCACGATCCACCAGGGCTACCCGGGCTTCCTGGGCGTCTCGATCGCCGACTCGTCCGCGAACGGCTTCGGCAACTCGGGGTCGAGCGTCTCGGGTGCGCAGATCCAGTCGGTGGTCGACGGCTCGCCGGCGGCCGGGGCGGGGCTTGCCGCGGGCGACGTCATCACCACGGTGAACGGAACGGCAGTGAGCTCGGCCACCGATCTGCACAGAGCACTCGCCGACGACAAGCCGGGCACCAAGGTGACCATCACCTGGACGGACACCTCCGGGCAGTCGCACAGCGCGTCGGTCACCCTGGCCACCGGTCCGGCCGACTGATCCGAACTCCGTTCAGCCGCAGCAGGCCTTCGCGACCGAGAGGGCCTGATCCGGTTTGATGGCAAGACGACACGCGTTGACGACAGCCCGTTGCCGGATTCGACGTCATCCGGCACCTAGCTGCTAGGTCCGCCCAACCGACGGCGCTGCCGGCGAGATGGTGCCCTGGTCGTGGTCGAGCTGCGTGTTGAGGTTCACCGCGGCGCTGATCAGGGACAGGTGGCTGAAGGCCTGCGGGAAGTTGCCCAGCTGTCCGCCCGTGGCGTCGATCTCCTCGGAGAACAGGCCGAGATGGTTGGCGTAGGTGAACATCTTCTCGAACACCAGCGTGGCCTCCTCGAGCCGCCCGGCGCGTGCCAGGGCGTCGACATACCAGAACGTGCACAGCGAGAAGGTGCCCTCGTCGCCTCTCAGCCCGTCGGGCGATGCGGCTGGGTTGTACCGGTAGACGAGGCTGTCAGAAACCAGCTCGCGGTCCATAGCCCGCAGCGTGGACAGCCACATCGGATCACGCGGCGCGATGAAGCCCTGTAGCGGCATCTTTAGCAGCGAGGAGTCGAGTACCTCGGTGTCGTAGTGCTGGGTGAACGCGCCGACCTTGGGATTCCAGCCGCGGGTCAGGATCTGGTCGTAGACCTGGTCGCGCACGTCGGTCCACCGGGCAAGGTTGGCCGGGCGGGCCCGGCGCTGTGCCATCCGGATCGCCCGGTCCAGGGCCACCCAAATTTGTAAACGGCCGTAGGTGAAGTTGCGCCGGCCGCCACGAGTCTCCCAGATTCCCTCGTCGGGCTGGTCCCAGTGCTCGCACAACCAGTCGATGATGCCGCTCAGCTCGGCCCATCCCTGGTGAGCGATCTGGATCCCGTAAGAGTCGGCCAGGTAAATCGAGTCCATCGCTTCGCCGTAGATGTCGAGCTGCAGCTGGTCCGCGGCACCGTTGCCGATACGCACCGGACGGGAGCCACGCCAGCCGTCGAAGTGGTCCAGAGTCTCCTCGACCAGGTCCGAGGTGCCGTCAATCCGGTACATGATCTTCAGCGGGCCTGATCCGCCACCGGCCTGCTCGGCGACGCGGTCGCGCAGCCAGCCGGCGAACGCGGCCGCCTCCTCGACGTACCCCAGGCCCAGCAGCGCATGAATGGAGAAGGAGCCGTCCCGGACCCAGGTATACCGGTAATCCCAGTTGCGCTCGCCGCCGGCCTGCTCGGGCAGCCCGGTGGTCGGCGCGGCGACCACCGCGCCGGTGGGTGCGTAGGTCATCAGCTTGAGCGCCATGGCCGAACGGTTGACCATCTCCCGCCATCGGCCGGTGTAGGTCGATCGGCGCAGCCACGAGCGCCAGAACCGCGCGGTGTCGTCGGCAAGCTGCTGGGCTTCTTCGGGCGAGACCCGCCGCGGCGTGCCGCCCATCGACTCCAGCACTACGCCGCCGATGTCGCCTTCGCGCAGGGTGCGCGTCCACCGCACCCCGTCGCCAACATGCTCCAGTGTGACTCCCGCGCTATCGAGCGACAGTCCGTCGGGCGCGATTGCGTGCGCGGTCAGTTCCATACCCTCGGAGACGAACATGAGGCCGTACTCCGTGATGTCCAGCTTGTGTGGCTTGCGAGCGTAGTCGAAACGCGGCTGAATCTCGATCGCGAACCGCATGGCACCGCGGACCACCCGGATGTTGCGAACCAGCCGGTGCCGGTCGGTTGCCGCCCCTTCTATCACCGGCATGAAGTCGTGCACCTCGCCGACCCCGTCCGGGGTCATGAATCGCGTGACCAGAATCGCGGTATCCGGCAGGTACAGCTGCCTGGTCACGTAGTCGTCGCGGTCTGGCGCGATCCGGAAGAAGCCGCCACGCTCGGCATCGAGCAGGGAGGCGAAAACGCTGGGCGAGTCGAACCGGGGACAGCAGAACCAGTCCAGGGTCCCGTCGGTTGTCACCAGCGCCGCGGTTTGCAGGTCGCCGATCAGGCCGTGGTCGCTAATGTTGGGATATTTGTTCATGATCTTCACCGCCTGATCCGATGGCGGGTCGCCGGAGGTTTTGGCCGAGCCGATCCACCGGCCGACCGGAGGCCGGCATCCCGCTCTACGTGGTGAGCTTTGCCCGTGCGAGGCTGGTCGGCATCGCCCAAAGAGGGTTATTAATTTGCGACGTACCCCGTGATCGGGCAGCCAGCCGTGATCATGAACGACTAGACACTTGCGGGTCCTTCGCGCATACCGACCTTTCGACGGTGCGCGCGAGGTCAGAGGCTGACCGCGCGCGCGTCGAAGAAGCCCGCGCCGCCCACGAGTGCGGCCAGCACCTCGGCCGGCACCTTCGTGTCAGCCGTGATGACCATGACGGCTTCCTTGTCGGCGTCAACGTCGGGACGGCGGCCGACGGCCGCCGACACAATGTTCACTCCGGCGTTGCCTAGTGCCGTTCCCACCCGCCCGAGCATCCCCGGTTGGTCGTGGTAGCGGAAGATCGCTAAATGATCTTCGAGCTGCACATTGAACCGTGAGCCCCAGGCCTCGAGCAGGTGCGGACGGTTTCGCCGTCCGAGCACCGTGCCGACCACCCGGGTAACTTGGCCACCGCTGCGCAGCCGGACGCGGATCAGGTCGGTGAAGTCGTGTGCGTGCGGCGTGCTTGTCTCGGCGATGACGATGCCGCGCTCCTGCGCGAGTGTGAAGGCGTTGACGTCGTTCACGGCTTGCTCGGTGTGCCCGGCCAGCAGGCCCTTCACGACCTGGATCGTCAGCAGCCTGCTGTCGTGCTCAGCGATGCGCCCGCGAAACTCGACATCGACCGCGTCGATGGACGTGGGTGCCAGGGCTGCGGCGATCGAGCCGAGGTTCGCGCACAACTCGATAAACGGTCGAACCGCTTCGAGATCGTCTGCCGCGACTGAGGGCAGGTTCACCGCACTCGTCACTGGGCCGCCGGAGAGCGCGGCAATCACCTGTTCCGCGGCCTGGTAGCCGGCGCGATCAGTCGCTTCAGCCGTCGACGCCCCGAGGTGCGGCGTGACGATCACGTTCGGGTAGCCGAAAAGGGGATGGTCGGTCACGGGTTCGGTGCTGAACACATCCAGCGCGGCGCCCGCGACCTTGCCTGAGTCCAGAGCCGCCTGCAGGTCGGCGTCTACGACCAACGGACCGCGCGCGACATTCAGAATCCGCACGCCGTGCTTCATTTTCGCGAACGCTTTCGCGTTGAGCCATCCCTGCGTCTCGGTGGTCTTCGGCAGATGCAGCGTGATGAAGTCCGCAACGGCGTAGACCTGGTCGGGATTGCTCGCGCGCTCGACGGCGAGTTCCCGGAAGCGTTCCTCGGCCAGATAAGCGTCGAAGGCGATGACCCGCATGCCGAAGCCGCGGGCACGATGTGCCACGAGCTGGCCGATCCGGCCGAAGCCGATGATGCCGAGCACCTTCTCATGAAGCTCGACGCCGCTGAATCTCCCACGGTCCCAGGCTCCGCCGACCAGAGAGGCATGCGCCTGCGGAACGTTGCGGGCCAACGCCAACAGCAGCGCCATCGTGTGCTCCGCTGCCGTGATCACGTTGGATTGCGGAGCGTTCGCGACCACGACGCCGCGACGGGTCGCAGCCTCGACATCGACATTGTCGACGCCGACACCGGCTCGTGCGACGACGCGCATCCGATCCGCCTTCGCGAGCAGGTCTGCGTCGACGTGAGTTGCGGAACGGATCACGATGCCGTCGAACTCTGCGATCCGACCCTCCAGATCGGCTCGGTTCCATCGGGCGCCCAGCTCCACGTCGAGGCCCGCCTCGCGGAGTAGCTCGATCCCGGACTCGCCGATGTTCTCCGCGACGAGAACCTTCATGCCATGTTCCCCACTACCCAGTCGACGCACGCGGTCAGGGCCTCAACGTCGGCTGGCTCGATCGCCGGAAACATGCCGATGCGCAGCTGATTTCGGCCCAGCTTCCGGTATGGCTCGACATCGACGATGCCATTGGCACGAAGCGTCGTTGCCACAGCCGCTGCGTCCAGCTCCGAGGAGAAATCGATCGTCCCGACGACCAGCGAGCGCTTGGCAGGGTAGGCCACGAACGGTGCCGCGAACTGCGAAGCCTCCGCCCAGCCGTACAGGTGATCGGATGAAGCCCGCGTCCGGGCGACGCAGAAGTCGAGGCCGCCTCCGGCCAGCATCCAATCGATCTGATCGGCGAGCAGCAGCAGGGTCGCCACCGCAGGCGTGTTGTATGTCTGATCCTGTCGGGCGTTCCCGAGGGCGGTCGCCAGCGACAAGAACGCCGGGGTCCAGCGGTCAGCCGCGTTGTCGAGTTCGACGATGCGCTCGATCGCCGCCGGGCTGACCAGCGCCAGCCACAGCCCGCCGTCGGAGCCGAACGACTTCTGCGGCGCGAAATAGTAGACGTCAGCGTGGCCGACGTCGACAGGCAGCCCGCCCGCACCCGAGGTCGCATCGACCAGCACCAGTGCGTTCTTCGCGCCTGCCGGCCGCCGCACATCGACCATCACGCCGGTCGACGTCTCGTTGTGCGCCCAGGCGATCACGTCGACACTCGGATCGCCGATCGGTTCGGGCGCATCACCCGCAGGCGCCGACACGACCAGTGGGGCGTCGAGGAACGGCGCTCCGCCGGTGACGCTTGCGAATTTCTGGGTGAACTCGCCGTACACGAGATGCAGCGCCCGCCGGCGGACGAGCCCGCATGCCGCCGCATCCCAGAAGGCCGTCGACCCGCCGTTGCCGAGAATCACTTCATAACCGTCGGGCAATGCAAAAAGATCACGCAAGCCGTCGCGGATCCGCTTGACCACGGCCCGCACCGGCGCCTGGCGGTGCGATGTGCCCATCAGCTCGTGCTGCGCGCCGAGCCGCGCAAGTGCCTGCGGCCGCACCTTGGACGGCCCACACCCGAAACGCCCGTCGGCAGGCTTGAGATGGTCCGGGATCTTTTGTTTCGCGTCGATCATCGCCACAGGAGCGCTCTCTGCTCGCTCGGAGTCCAACACAGGCCGAGTCCCGGTGACTCACGGCGCTGACGCGTCGGCATCGTGTGATGCTAGTCCGGTGGGGACGCAGACGTACTCTTGTTGCGTTCCGTCCCCGGCGCCTGGCAGACGCAGGACGCCGGCGGCGACGACCAGTCCGGATCCGCTGATACGCACGAGGTCGCCGGAGACCGTCACGCGGATGCGGCTGGGTCGCCCGAGTGCGTATCCCTGCTCGATCACCGTGGTGGTTCCGTCGGGGACGATGCCGTCGGCGAGCAGGCGTGCCGCCAGCGGCCCGGCTGCGGTTCCGGTGGCGGGGTCTTCGTGGATGCCCATCGTGGGGTTGAAGAATCGGGCGTAGGCGACGGCGTCGGACGGGTCGACCGGGTCGAGGCTGTAGATGTAGCAGCCCTCGCCGCCGACCTGCCGCAGCAGCGTAGCCAGTCGGGGGCTGTCCGGTGCCGCGGCGTCGACGGCGGCGCGGTTGCGTAGCGGCACGAGCAGGTGCCCGGCCCCAGTGGACACGACCTGAGCGGGTCGCTCGGCGACGATCTCGACTGCTGACAGACCCAGCGTGGCCGCAAGGTCGGCCGGGTCGGCGATGGTGTTACCGAATTCGGGCGGTGACTGGTCCATCGACACGACGTCTGCAAGGCCCGGTGCGCGGTGCACCTCGACCGGGAGCAGGTCGTCGCCGATCTGCTGGACGAAGCGGGAACGGTCTGCCGGTAGCCGCCCGGTAGCGGCCAGCCACAGCCACGCACCCAGGGCGTTGTGCCCGGCGCCGAAGACCTCGGCGCCGACCGGGGTGAACGAGCGTAACCGCCGGTCAGCGCCGGCCGCGGTGGGGCGAAGCAGGAACGTCGTCTCGGACTGGTTGAACTCGCGTGCGATCGCCTGCAGGGTAGGGAGATCGAGATCGTCCGCATCGGGCACCAGCGACACGGGGTTGCCGGTGAGCGGGCTAGGCGCGAACACGTCGACGAAGACAAAGCGGATCTCTGACACGCGACCAACGTTACGGACGGGTGATTGCTCGACACCAGCGCGAATCGGCGCGACCTCCGTATTCAGTTCCGGGGCGACGTGAGGTCGTAGACGGTCGTGCCGCCCACGGTCTTCGAGGTGAACGTGGAGCTCACCCACTGCTCGATCTGGTATGCGGTGGATGCCTGGGCGTTGCCCGATCCGATGAACTGCCCGCCGACGAAGTAGTGCAGCTTGTGCTCGGCGACCAGGTTCTTGAATGCAGCCAGCGAGATCGCCGGATCGGTGCCGTTGAAGCCGCCCAGGGACATGATCGCCTCGCCGGTGCCGAGCTCCAGGGAAGCCGCCTCGTTGCTGTTGGTCGTGGCCGCGACCCGGGTGTAGGAGCCGGAGTCCTCCGTGAGCAGTGCCTTCAGCGCCGCGCTGATGCTCGAGGTGCCGCCCAGCGCGTTGCCGATGCCGCCGCCCAGGGCCTGAGCGCCGCCGCCCGCAGCCTGGCCGCCGCCACCCGCCTGCGGCGGCGTCCCGCCGAAGCCACCGGCTTGCCCCCCTGGGCCGAACCCGCCTGGACCGGCCCCGCCTGGGCGGCCGCCTCGTCCGCCGACGCCGCTCGACGGGCCGGCGGTCGGCAGCGCGCCGCTGTGCGCTGTCGAGGCGGTCTGCACCGCGTACGCCGTCGGCCCGGCGAGCAGGGCCACCGCGATAAGCGCCGCGACCAGGGCCGCGATCCGCGTCACCAGCACCGCTGCCACCGCGAGCGCGCCGGCCAGCAGCACCAGCCAACGCAGGCCGGGCATCCAGTCGGCGCGGCCGAGCAGCACGAACGTCCACCACGCGCCTGCGGCGACCATCAGCGCGACCAGCCAGCGCTGGCCAACCCGCCATGCCGTGACGACACCCAGCCCAACCAGCGCGCCGATCGCCGGCGCGAGCGCCACCGTGTAGTACGGGTGGATGATGCCGCTCGCGAAGCTGAACACGCCGCCGGTAACGACCAGCCAGCCTCCCCAGACGAGCAGGCTGGCGCGCAGCGCGTCGGTTCGCGGCCGCCGGCAGGTGAGCCAGGCCAGCCCGGCCAGCGCGATCAAAGCCGCCGGCAACAGCCAGCTGATCTGCGTGCCCATGTCGGTGCCGAACAGCCGGCCCAGCCCGGTCTGCCCGGACGAGAAGCTGCCCCCGCCGCCGCCCGTGTTGCCGTTGTTGCTCGAGCCGGAAAGCCGGCCCAGGCCGTTGTAGCCGAACGTCAGCTCCAGGACGCTGTTGTGGTTCGAGCCCCCGATGTAGGGACGCGAGCCAGCCGGCCACAGCTCGACGAGTGCCACCCACCAACCGCCCGCCAACACCATCGCCGCGCCGGCGGCGAGCAGGTGCCCGACCCGCGTCCGCAACGGTGCCGGGGCGGCGACCAGGTACGCGGCGGCGAGACCGGGCACGACCAGCATGCCCTGGAGCATCTTCGTGAGGAATGCGAAGCCGATCAGCGCGCCGGCGAGGATCAGCCAGCGGACGCCGGCGTGCTCGACCGCCCGTACCGTGGCGTATGCGGCGGCCGTCATCAGCAGGACGAGCAGTGCATCCGGGTTGTCGAAGCGGAACATCAGGGCCGCGACCGGCGTGGTCGCGAGCACCGCGCCCGCCAGCAGCCCGGCAGTCGGCGTCGCAACCCTACGTACCGCGGCGTACAGTAGCGCGACCGCGCCGACGCCTTCCAACGCCTGTGGCACGAGCAGCGCCCAAGAGTTCACCCCGAACAGCCGCATCGACAGGTCCATCACCCACAGCGAGGCGGGCGGCTTGTCGACAGTGATGAAGTTCGACTGGTCCAGCGAGCCGAACAGGAACGCCTTCCAGCTCTTGCTGCCTGCCTGCGCCGCGGCCGCGTAGAACTCGTTGGCCCAGCCGGAGCGGGACAGGCCCCACAGGTACAACACGGCCGTCCCCGCGAGCAGCAAGCCGAGCGGCACGGCCCGCCTGAAGCGCGCCGTCGCGGCGCGTGTCGCCGCAGCGGGCGCATAGGTGATCGGCGGCGTGGCCACGGTCGTCATCAGGCGTCCTTTCGGCGTGCGAATACCCACTCGCGGAAGAGCACGAAGCGAAGCGCGGTGGCAGCGAGGTTGGCGGCAACGAGCCCGGTGAGCTCGACCAGCCGTTGCGGATGCCGATCGACCGCGGTGAGCAGCGTGAGGCTGCCGCTCGTCAGGGCCAGGCCGAGCCCGAACACGACCAGCCCCTGCGCCTGGTGGCGCACCATGCCGGCGCCGGTCATGCCGAACGTGAAGCGTCGGTTCGCCGCGGTGTTCGCGACTGCGGTGGCCAGCAGCGCGGCCAGGTTCGCACCCTGCGCGCCGAGCGGTGTGCGAAGCAGCAGGTACAGCACGGCGTACCCGATCGTGGACAGCAGGCCGACCAGGGCGAAGCGGATCGCCTGCACGGCAAGTGGTTGCGATGTCGGCTGGCGGCCGAGCTGCCGGCGCAGCTCGGCCAGGGGCAGCGCACCGGTGGCAAGCGCGCGGCCGAGCCGGGCGATGCCGCGCAGGTCGGCGAGCGCGGTGTTGACAATGTCGACGCGACTGTCCGGGTCGTCGACCCAGTCGACGGGCACCTCGGCGATGCGCAGCCCGGCGCGTTCGGCGAGGACGAGCAGTTCGGTGTCGAAGAACCAGTCGCCGTCACGGACGTACGGCAGCAGTGCCCGGGCGCAGGCGGTGCGCATTGCCTTGAAGCCGCATTGCGCATCGGAGAACCGCGCCCGCAGGGTGGTGCGCAGCAGCAGGTTGTAGCCGCGTGAGATCAGCTCGCGCTTCGGGCCGCGGACCACCCGGGCCGTACGCGACAGCCGGCTGCCGATCGCGATATCGCTGTGCCCGGACAACAGCGGCGCGACAAGCGGGAGGAACGCCGACAGGTCGGTAGACAGGTCCACGTCCATATAGGCGACGACGTCGGCGGGGCTCGCCGTCCACACCTCACGCAACGCTCTGCCGCGCCCCTTGGCGTCGAGGTGGACGACGCGCACGCCGGGTAGTTCGGCGGCGAGGGCCAGCGCCTGCGGCAGCGTGCCGTCGGTGCTGGCGTTGTCCGCGATCGTGATCAACGTGCGGTACGGCAGGCGGTCCAAGCAACCGGAAAGCCGGCGCACCGCGCCGGGCAGGTCGTCCTGCTCGTTGTGGACCGGCACGACGACCTCGATGTCGACCGTCGGGGCCGGAGCCTCCTGCAGCGCGGTCATGGCTGCTCGAGGCGCAGCGTGAGGGCCGGGCACGGCGCTACGGTGCGCCGGGCGCCGGCGACCTCGCGGACCATGAGCGCGAGCAGCGCAGCGAGCCCGGCGCCACGCGCGGCATACCAGAGCATCACGCCGCCGCCTCCGTCACGACGCCCGGCCAGCCGGGCGTGGTCCGCACCGACTCGTCCGTGCCGATCAGCCGGGCGGCCAGGTCACGCTCGGTGAGCCACTCGACGGCCCGCTCGCCGAGAACGATCGCGGCGGTACTGGCGGTGTTGGCCACCAGCGCCGTCGGTGCGTAGACGGTGGCCGTGCGCCACGGGCCTGCCGCGGGCAGCCCGGTACGCGGATCGACGATGTGGTGGACGCACCGCCCACCGCGCCGCCATTGCCGCACGGTCGTGGTGGAGGTGGCCAGCCCGCCGTGGGAGAGCACGACGACCTGACCGGTGGCGCCCTCCCGCTCGGCCACCCGCACTGGCCAGCCACCCGGCGCGTTGCCGGCGACCGCAAGATCGCCGCCCAACTCCACGAGGACTCCGGTGCCGTAGCGGCGGGACAGTACGCGGGCAGCGTGGTCAGCGATGAACGCCTTCGCGGTCGCTCCCAGGTCCAATGCCGTACCGGAGGGTACGGTCAGCAGGCCGGCCTCACGATGCAGTCGCACGTCTTGCCAGCCACGACCAACGGGGGTCGGGACGATCGCCGGGCCGTTCGCGGGAACCGCGGCGATGTCCCGGTCATAGCCGATGCGCTGCATCGCGAGGCCGACGGTTGGGTCCACCGCTCCGCCGGTGCGGGCGGCGGCGCCAATTGCGGCCACCACGAGGTCGACCAGCAGCGGGGAGATCGGCACGGGCGCCCGGCCCGCGCGTTGGCGATCGAGAGCGCGGAGTCCTCGCGGAACCGGCTCGCCGCGCGGTCGACCTGGTCGAGCAACGCGTGCAGGTCGTCGGCCGCGGCAGGCAGCGTGTCCGCGTCGGTGACCGCGAGCCGTACCGTGCAGCTCCATGCCCGGGTCACGTGCACGCGCGTGGTCATGATCCGTTGCTCCCGCCGACCGTCGAGCCCGACTGGTCGCCGGAGCTGATGCCGGTGCCACTGTTGGTCGTCGTGCCGTTGTCCGAGCTGTCGCCCTGGGACGTGCCGGACGTCGATGTGCCGCTGTTCGAGCTGTTTCCGGTCGTAGCCGCCGCCGAGTGGCCGACGGCAGAAACGAGGGTGACGGTGAGGGCAATGCCGGCCGCGCCGACCCCGCCGGCGGCCAGCGCCGAGCGGCGCAGCAGCCGCCGCGTGCGGGGGTTCGTCGTCATGCCCACCACGGTGCCGGGCCGCGGATCAGGCCAGTCTCACCGCTGCGTCAAAGTCCTCCTAAGCGCGGCTGGGAGACGGCCATGGTGCTCCGAGCTGCAGTGTGGTGCCGGCGCCGTCGGGGAGTCCTGGCCCCGAGTCGGACACGACGAGCGTCGCGCCGCCGTCCGCGCAGGGCGGCCGTCTTTCACGCTGCGGGGCGGCGGGGTCAGCGGCCGCTGAGGCCGCCAGGGAAGCCTCCGGTAGACAATACGTAGTCAGAGAACTACGCTACGTCGCTATGCCTTTCTGGCATGCCGGTCAATAAGCGACCGGCCGTCCCTCGTTGCCTCGGAAATTGTCACGCGACTGAAGTTGGCTTGGCGCCGGCTGCCGGACCAGCGATCTTCTGGGCTGACCACCCGGGCGCAGGCTCGACGCTCGAGGCTGAGCACAGCATGGTGGCCGGCGGGGATTACACCACCGCGTTGTACGACGCGACCGCCGGATCGGGCGTGGTGATCAACGTGCACGACAACGTCTACGTGAACCACTCCTGGAACTACGGGCCGTGCGTCTCCAACTCGGTGTCCTATACCGGCCACGAGGGCCTGGAGTTCACCAACAACGTCCTCGACACCGGTGGAGCGATGACCTGCTGATGCATTGGGATCGACCAGGCGCAGAGGCTCGAACTGATCATTGCCGCGAATCGACGATGCCGGTCGCTTCTGTTGCTGTATGGCGACTCCCAGGAATTCCATTTCGTCGGCCCGTGTGGCGACAACGGCTGGCCAGAGGACTACAGCGTGATCGCGACGTAGTGGGAGGCGGCCGTGAGGCGTACGAATGCGTGGAAGACACCGTGGTAGCCGAAGGTGTCGGGGCACCGGCAGCGATAAGCCGATGCTCCGGCTGTGTCGAGCAAACCTCCTGTGCTGCCCCGCCGGCTAATGGGATCGGGCCGACTTGGCGTGCGCCTGTCGCGGGACGGCCGACATCCGATGCGACCGCTTGCCCGGTCGGTGTTTCCGACGCGTCGACGTCGGATGCGCGAGCAGCGACGGTGGCGGCTGGGTGCCGTCGGGGACCCCCACAGTGCGGTCGGCGCCCGAGGCCGCAACCACTCGCAGCGCTGGATCGCCGACCCGCACGGTGAGCTGGTCCGGCTGTACCGCAGCCGCAGCATGGATGCGGGAAAGGTCCCGGGCCTGGTGCGCTTCCACGAGTGAGATGACGGTGCCACTCGCGCCGGCGCGGGCGGTGCGTCCTGAGCGATGCAGGTAGTGCTTGTGATCGGACGGTGGATCGAAGTGCACGACCAGGTCGAGGTCGTCGATGTGCAGTCCGCGTGCCGCGACGTCGGTGGCGACCAGGACCCGGACCCGCCCGGATGCGAAGCTGTCGAGGGCGCGGGTGCGCTGGCTCTGGTTGAGGTTGCCGTGGATCGCGGCGGCGTCGACGCCGCGGCGGACGAGTTGTCGAGCGAGGCGGTCGGCGCCGTGCTTGGTGCGTACGAAAAACAGCGTTCGCTGCGGGCGGGCCGCGATCTCCGCCGCAACGTCGACCTTGTCACCGTGATCGAGCAGAAAGACCCGGTGCTGCATCGACGTCACCGGAACGAACGCCGAGGCGACCGCGTGTACGGCCGGCCTGCTCAAGTACCGCTGCGCCAAGCGGTCGACCCCGCTGTCGAGCGTGGCCGAGAACATCAGACACTGCCGGTCCGCGGGTGTTGCGTCGAGGATTCGCCTGACCGCCGGTAAGAATCCGAGGTCAGCCATATGGTCGGCCTCATCGATTACCGCGATTGAAACTGCATCAAGACATGCGACCCGGCGGTCCATCAGATCCAGAAGCCGCCCCGGTGTCGCCACGACGACGTCGACGCCGCGACGCAGATTCTCGATCTGGCGTCGGATCGGTGCGCCGCCGAACACCGTGGTCACCCGCAGCCGCCCCACCCGAGCCAGCGGCTCGAGCGCGGCGGCAACCTGCTGTGCGAGCTCCCTGGTCGGCACAAGTATCAGGCCGCGCGGTGCCCTCGGGGTGCGTGGCTGCTCGGCCGCGCGCAGCCGGGTGAGCAAGGCCAACCCGAACGCCAAGGTCTTACCAGAGCCGGTTTGCGCTCGGCCGAGCACATCGCGACCGCCGAGAGCGTCCGGCAGGGTGCGCGCCTGGATCTCGGACGGCGTGTTGATTTCGTGCTCGGCCAGCACAGCAACCATCGATGCAGGAATGCCTAGTTCGGCGAAAGATCGAGGTTGCTGGGCGGGGCGAGCTTGCGAATCGGCAAGGGCGGCCTCCAGGGCGCTACCCGTCTGGTGACGCTGGCTCCGACGCCGCGCCGGCTCCGACGCATTGTTCGGACAGGACATATCGAGACTCCTCAAGTAGGGCCACGCCGTACCAGAGCCAGCCCACTCGAGGACAACCACACTACGTGCGACCACGCGGGTCGCTAGCCCGCACAAGATGCGGCAACCGCCGCTACTGATCAGGATACAGGGCAGCTGGGCAGCTGGGCAGACCGGGCAGATGACAGCGCGTCAGCTGACGGCGGTCGCGGGTCGTTGGGGTGCTCGGTGAGCGAGGTCGTTCGGGTGGTCATCCACCGGTCCAGTGGCAGCGATGCAAGGATCGCTTGCAGCTCAGCCAGGTTTTGGGCCCGCCACAGTCCGAGCGCCCGCGACGTGCCGGGCTCGGCCGGCAGCGCCCAGAGCCGCACGAGTTTGCCCTGCCGGGCGAGTTGGAGCGCGGCTTGTGCTTCGCGGGTCGTCAGGTCGTGGACGACTTCGTCGGCGGCGCCGTCGGGAACGGTGACCGTGAAGGTGGTAAGGAACTCCACCTCCTCCCCGAGCTCAGGATCTGTTGTCCGTTGGGGCGAATCGCGCCCCGGGGCCGGGTCGTTCGGGTGCGTCGACAACGGCGTCACCTGCTCTGTGCGCCAGATACGGAGCGGCATCGAGGCGAGGACCCGCTCGAGTTGGTCGTCGTTGTCGGCAGCGAACAGGCCGAGCGTTCGCCATTCGCCCGGTTGTAGCGGGGGACGCCAGAGCCGAAGCAGGTGTCCTTGCGCCGCCAGTTCACGCGCACGGACGGCCTCACGGGCCCGTACGTCCTGCACGGTTTCGTCCGGTATCCCGTCTGGGACCCGGGTCGTCATCGTCACGAGATACTCCATGCCTGTGACTCCTTGGTCGTTGAGCGTGAACCCACGGCCGTCTGACGCGTCCTCAGGTTGCACGATCGGTGCCCTGTCCACCGCGTCTACTGAGCGGACGACGCCTCGCGGATCGGCGTAAGCAGCGGATGGGCGTTCTTTAGCGCCTGACTGGCCGGATCGCTCTTCACGGTTCGGCGCCGTGCTGGCTGGGGGTGGATCGTGAGATCGTCCGGTCCCGGTCTCGCACCGCACGCTTGGCAGGTGCCGTCGGCGCCCACGACGCCCCCGCAGTCGGTGTGCGTAAACGGTCGGCGCCGCCGCTCGGGCATGTAGAACTCGTTCCCCCAGGCCATCAGCGACCAGATGCCTGGCCAGAGGCGTTCGCCCTTGTCAGTCAGGATGTACTCGTCGCGCCCGCTCGCCGCCGCGTCGCGTTTGAGGATGCCGTGCTCGACGAGGAAGTTCAGCCGCTCGGCGAGGACTGCGCGCGGAATGCCGAGGTGGTCGCGGAAGTCGCTGAACCGCCGCACGCCGTAAAACGCGTCACGGATGATCAGCAACGTCCACCGCTCGCCGACGATCTCCAGCGACCGAGCCAGCCCGCATTCCTGATCGAGATATTCACGCGGAAGAGCCATGTCACCAGTATGCCACTTGCAAGTTCGGTCACCGAACCTATAGAGTTTCGCGAATCGAGAGTTCGTTCACCGAACCATGAGAGTAGGGTTGATGACCGAGCAATCGCTGCTGGCCCGTCCATATGAGTTCGTCGGCGCCGAGCGCCGCACGTTGCCGCAGGGCATCGCGTACGCACACGCGGCCGCGGTCATCGGGCTGTGCCTGTTCGCGTCCGTCGTTCCGTCGCCGCTCTACCGCTCCTACGCCGCGCGGTGGCACTTCTCGCCGCTCACGCTGACGCTGATCTTCGCGACCTACGCCTTCGGCGTACTGGCGGCGCTGCTGCTCGCCGGGCGGGTCTCCGACCAGGTCGGACGCCGGCCGGTACTGCTGGTGTCGCTCGCCACGCTCATGGTGTCGTCGGTGCTCTACATCGCCGCCGACGCGACGCCCTGGCTGTTTCTCGCCCGCGGCGTGCAGGGCATCGCCACCGGAGCGGCGATTAGCACGGCCAGTGCTGCATTGCTGGACCTGCACGCCCGCCGCGATCCGGTGAGCGTCGGCCTGATGAACGGCGTGGCCAGCGCCACCGGCCTGGGGATCGGCTCGCTGGTCTCGTCGGCGCTGGTGCAGGCTGGCGTGGCACCGCGCACGCTTCCCTACGTGGTGGTCCTCGTCCTGCTCGCCGTGGCTCTGGCCGGGGCCTACTGGATGCCCGAACCGGTGCTCGACCGATCCGCCTTCCGGCTCACCCCGCAACGCCCGGCCGTGCCCGCGGGGATCCGCCACGCGTTCCTGCTCGCCGGCCTCGCCACGTTGTCATCCTGGTCCATCGCCGGGCTGTTCTTCTCCATCGGCGCCCAGCTTCCCGATGAGTTGTTCCACACCACCAACGTGATCCTCGGCGCCATCGCCGGCGTCGTGCTGGGCCTGGGCGGTGCCCTCTCCCAGCTGCTGTTCCACCGCGCGACGCCATGGCTCGGCGCGAGCGCCGGATCCATCGGGCTCGCAGCCGGCGTGGTCCTGATCGTCGTCGCGACGGCAGCAGGCTCGGGCACCGCCTTCATCCTGGGCACCCTGCTGGCCGGCTTCGGCTTCGGTGTCGCCTTCCTCGGCGGACTGCGCCAGCTGGTGGTAATGATCCCGCCCGAGCACCGGGCGGCTGTCATGGCGGCGTTCTACGTCGTTGCGTACGCCTCACTCTCGCTGCCCGCGGTGATCGCCGGCCTCGTCGTCACCCACCTCGGTCTCGACACGACCTTCGAGATCTTCGGCAGTATCGTCGCCGGCATCGCGCTGATAGTCGCGATCGAGGCGTGGCGGATGCGCCCCGTCCTCGTCCGTACTCGGTCGGGCTGACGTCCGCCAGCGAGAGACGGCCTTGCGCTGGCCACTATGTCGAGCCGGGATCACGCCGGAGCGGGTATTGCGTTGGCGAAGTTCTCTCCGGCGTGGGTCCCCGGATGTTACTTGCTGCGGGTCTTGCGGCGAGTGCGCGGCAGGGCGTCGTCGATCAGCTCAGCCGCGAGATCTCGAGCTGTGTGTAGGGGGGCTGGGCTGTTGAGGGCTGTCATTCCCGCGGCGGCGCCGTCGTAGAGCAGGGCGAGTCGCCGCCCGAGCATGTCCGGGTCGCGAGCGCCGAGCTCTCGGGCGAGGTCGCTGATGCGCGCCGCGAAATCCTGCTTTTGTTCTATGACGAGCTGATGGATCGGGGCGTCTGGATCAGGCTCCTCGACGGCGGCATTGAGGAAGGCACAGCCGCGTAGCGGCTGGTCACCGGCAGGGCCGTCGGCGAGTACTTGCAGCAGCCGCGTCTTGGGGTCCAGTTCGGGATGGGTTGTCGCGGCATCCACCGTGTCAGGTTTGGCCCTGAGCCGATCGAGGTAAGCCTGGGCGAGGTCATCCTTGCTCTCGAAGTAGGCGTACAGGGTTCGTTTCGACACGCGGGCCGCCTCGGCCACATCTTCAACTGCAGTGGCGTTGATTCCCTTGTTGAAGAACAGTTCCTCGGCGGCGTCCAGGATTCGCTGGCGCGCTGCCTCCCCGCGCTTGCGGATCGGTTCCGTCGAACTGCTCACGGTCCCAAGCTAGTCGACCTGGTGTTTGCGGAATGGCGGCACGGGCCGCCATCCCCGTCGGCGCCCACAGGTCCTGCCCGCTGAGTAGAGCTCACATGTTCCGTGGGAGCCGGGTTATCGCCTGGGGCCTGATGCCCACGTCTCAAGCGGGTAGCGGAAGTCCGGGTCGAGGTCCAGAGTGCGCCGAAGCGGCGACGTCGGCCCACGTGCCCCACTGCTCGATGCGGCTTTGGTAGTCGGCGCTGACCGTCTCACGGGCTCCGATGCCCAGGAATACCCGCAGCGGTGGATTCTCGGCGTCGACGACGGCGAGGATCGCTTTCGGGGTGTTGGCTGGATCGACGAAGACCACGCTGCTGTTGGAGAAGGCCTCGCGCAGCTGGTCATACGCCGACAGCGGCATCGTGTGGCGGGCTGACCCGGCCCAATCGGTCCCGTACGGGCCCGGCTCGATTAGCGTCGTCTTGATCCCGAACGCCGCCACTTCCGATGCCAGCGTCTGGACCAGTCCCTCAACTGCCCACTTGCTGGCGTTGTAGAGACCCGCATACGGGAACGTCGTCACTCCGAAGACCGAGGAGACCTGCAGAATGTGGCCGCCGCCCTGCCCGCGTAGCAGGGGGAGAGCCGCCTGGGTCACCCACAGCGAGCCGAAGAAGTTGGTGTCGAACTGCTCGCGAGCTTGGGCCTCGCTGGACTCCTCGACTGCCCCGAACAGTCCGATACCCGCGTTGTTCACCACCACGTCCAGGCGTCCGAAGTGCTCGTGTGCGGCGTTCACTGCTTCGTGCCCGGCCTCGCGATCTGTCACGTCGAGGGCGATGGGCAGCACAGCATCTTGATATTTGTCGACGAGGTCGGCCAGCGAACCGGTGTCGCGAGCAGTGGCGGCCACCTTGTCGCCCCGTTCCAACGCTGCAGTCGCCCACAGCCGGCCGAAGCCTCGCGACGTCCCCGTGATGAACCAAGTCTTGTGAGCCACGGCGTTCACCCTTCCTCTAAGTAAACGATCAGGTGTACTCGGAAGGTAGCCGTGACGGCGACGTAAGTAAACTTAATCGTTTACTTAGAGAAATGGATCACTAAGCGGCCGTGCCGCTTGCGAGTTCGGTGACCGAACCTCTAGCGTCGCCAACGCAGGAGTTCAGTCACCGAACCATGAAAGGTAATCTCATGTCCAAACCAACGGTTGTCCTTGTTCACGGCGGATTCGGAGACGCGTCGAGTTGGCGGCCCGTGTTCGACCTCCTCAACAGTGACGAGTACACGGTTCTCGCGCCGCCGAATCCGCTTCGCGGCGTCGCGAACGACGCCGCCTACATCGGGGCGGTCATCGACCAACTTGACGGGCCCGTCGTGCTGGTGGGCCATTCGTATAGCGGTTCCGTGATCAGCGTCGCCGGCGCCTCGGACAAGGTAGCCGGACTCGTGTATGTGGCTGGCCTCGTGCCCGACGAGGGCGAGTCGGTGAGCGACCTGCAGTCGCGCTATCCGTCGCTCGCGATGGGCCCGCTCCTGCAGCAACGCGTGTTACCCGACGGCGGTGTCGAGGTGTCGGTCGACCGCGAGCGTTTCCACGACGTCTTCGCCGCTGACGTGCCCGACGCTGATGCGGCGTTCCTGGCGCACGCGCAACGTCCCATCTCGGCCACGGCGTTCGACGATCCCGCCGCCGCTGCTGCCTGGCGCACCAAGCCGTCCTGGGCGGTGTTCGGCACCGCTGACCGCCCGGTCGCTCCCGAGCTGCACCGCTTCCAGTACGCCCGCGCCGGCTCCACAGTGACGGAGGTCGACGGCGCCTCACACTTCCTGATGTTGTCCAGGCCGGACATCGTCGCGGGTGTTATTCGCGAGGCGGTGATGGCGTGCCTGGCAAACCGGGCCGCGTGACGAGCCTCGCAGTCAGCAGCCGCCAGCGCCGCGTCCGGAGCGCCTGATGTCTCGGGTCAGCCGGGGCTTCGCGGGGCGACGACAGCCCGTGGCGGACGCTTCTCGCGTTCCGCCCGGGCAGTACGTCACCGGCGACTTCCCGGTCCTGTCAGCCGGTCCGACGCCGCACACGCCGCTGGAGGAGTGGAGCTTCGCCATCGGTGGGGCAATCGAGCACCCGGTGTCGTGGCAGTGGCAGGACTTCCGCACGCTGCCGTCCGAGACGATCACGGTCGACATCCACTGCGTGACGAAGTGGTCGAAGCTCGACACCAGCTGGAAGGGCGTATCAGTCGACAAGCTTCTGGAGGGAGTCGGCGGCGACGCGCAGTACGTGACGGCGTGGTGCGACGGCGGCTACACGACGAACCTGGCGCTCGAGGACGTGACCAACAGCCGGGCCTGTGTCGCCTACGAGTTCGGCGGCGAGCCGCTGCAGCCCGAACACGGTGGCCCGGCGCGGCTGCTCATCCCGCACCTCTACTTCTGGAAGAGCGCCAAATGGGTGCGCGGTCTGAGGCTGACGCACGCCGACGAGCCCGGCTTCTGGGAGACCTACGGCTACCACAACCACGGTGACCCATGGCTAGAGCAGCGATACCAAGGCGACTGAGCTGGCAGTTCGCCAAGGTCGTCGACGTCGTCGAGGAAACCCCCCGGTGCACGAGCCTCCTGCTCGAACCGCCCGCGTGGCCCGGCCACCGCGCCGGGCAGCACGTCGATGTCCGGCTCACGGCCTAGGACGGCTATCAGGCGCAGCGCAGCTACTCGATGGCATCCGGTCCCGAGGACACTCACCTGCTCCTGACGATCGAGCGCCTCGACGACGGGGAGGTCTCGCCGTACCTCGTGGACCAGCTCAGGCCAGGTGACGAGCTCGAGCTCCGCGGACCGATCGGCGGCTACTTCGTCTGGGAGCGATCATCCGGCGGTCCGCTGCTGCTGATCGCCGGCGGCTCCGGGGTCGTGCCGTTGCGAGCCATGCTGCGGCACCACGTCGCCAGCGGCAGCGACGCCGCAGTGCGGCTCCTCTACTCCGCCCGCTCCCTGGACGAGGTGCTACCGGCAGGAGCTCGAGTCCCTCATGTCGGACCACCGCGTTGCCGTGCGAACGGCGCTCACCCGCGCGTGGCCCGAGGGCTGGCAGGGACACCGCGGGCGCATCAGCCCCGAGCTGCTTCGCGAGGTGTCATGGCCGCCCGCTGAACACCCGCTGATCTACATCTGCGGGCCCACCGGCTTCGTCGAGGCGATCGGCGGACAGCTCGTCGAAGCCTGCCACGACCCCGGCCGCATCAGAACCGAGCGATTCGGACCGAGCGGCACCTGAGACGAGGTAGCCATGCCACCGCTGGACGGCAGCGCGATCGCCGGCGCGCTCCAAGACGCATTCGGCGACGAGATGACGACCAGGACCGGGCTCTGCGAGGCCGAACGACCCCAAAGCCGCCTGCAGGGATCGGGCTCGGGCACACACGGCGCGATGCCTAGCACGCCGACCCGAGGAGCATCACCATCGGCGAAGCTGACATCGAGGTGAACAAGATGATCATCGGCACCATCATGCAGCAGCTGGCAACCAGGGCGCGGTCCACGACCGGATGGACAAACCAGCATGTGCGCCATGTCGGTGAGATCTTCAAGCAGGGCCGGAATCCTGCCGCGCGGGTGTACGAAAGCATTGGATCAGACTGCTTCCTGGCCCTGGCGCCGGGCTGGCTGAACCTAGGGCTGTGGGACGGTCCAGGTTCAGAGGATGAAGCCGAACACGCATGCCGCCGGCTTGTGGAAACGATGGCGGCGGCGCTGCCCGCGGGCGGTGTGATCCTTGATATCGGCAACGGGCTGGGCACCCAGGATCCTCTGATCGCTGGCGTGCTTCGCCCCCATCGGCTCGTCGCGGTCAACATTGCCGAGTGGCAGCTTGCCGCCGGCCGGGATCAGCTTGCCGCGGCCGCTGCTGCGCCAGTAGTAGGTGACGCGGTTCGATTGCCAATTGCCGCTGCCAAGGCCGACGGGATTATCAGCGTGGAGGCGGCGTTCCATTTCCGGTCCCGCAGTGCCTTCTTCGAGGAGTGCTACCGCGTACTTCGCCCTGGCGGCGTACTGAGCATCTCCGACATCGCTGTTCAACGGTGGCCGCGCGATCCCGCCGAGCTGATTGCCGGTTTGACTCAGCTGCGGGTGTTCGGCATGCGCCGGAACACAGCAATGACCGCCCGAGAGATTATTGAGGCTGCTCGCGCAGCCGGCCTGGTCGACGTCGAAGCAAAGACATGCGGTGATCGCGTGATCGCCCCGGCGCTTCGGCTTACGGCGGCGCGATTGTCGCATGCTCCGACCGCGCCCGCCGGGCACCGGACGGTCGCCCGCATGCTACTGCGGCAAGTGGAACTACTGTGGCGACGGCATGTCATCGACTATCTGCTCCTGCGCGCTGTCCGACCCTGACCCGGCACCCCGGAGCGCACGTTCTCGTCGTGAGGTGACGCTCACCGACGACAGCGCAGGGCGAGCGATGGAGTCTCTGTCTCCCGCACCGCATCACAGTCGTTAAACAGCGGGCGGCTGCTGATCGCGGGCGAGATCGGCCAGGTCGGCGGCTTGCTGTCCGCCGTAGGCGACCGCTCCGCTGCCCGTGAATTCCACCGCACCGTCTCCGAAGCCGTCGACGCGGCCGACACCGCCGAGGACGCGTGATGGGCACAGCAATCGGTGCCTGATCACCGGCGCCAAGCTCGTCGGCGACGCCATCAGCACCCCCAGTCTCCCTAGCCTCGCCGCTCGCCCGGTGCCCGTCAGTCGGGGGTGACGATCGCGAAGTCGCTGTCGCCCGGGTCCAGGACACCGGCCAGCCGGGGCCGAGCACAGACCACTGAGCCAGCTCCTGCGCGTCCGCGGGCTGCCACGGCGACCCCGGCGATGTCTAGGCTGTGTCAAGGATCTTGGCCCAGCCCACGTTGGCCTGAGCTTCGACTAGCCGGTGAGCCGCGCTGCCTTAGCGCGGTCCGTCGCGCGTCGAATGGTGCGTCCGCAGGGCGCCGAAATCTAAGGCACTCCTGCCCCAAATCGGCCCCGGTCGCCCAATGTGTGCGGCTGCCTTAGAGCCGGACCTTGACCGGTGTTCGGCGCCGATCCGGCGCCCGACAGGTCAAGGAGCGAGGCCATGGCCGCGCAGAAGTCGATCAGCAATCCGACCCGGTGACTGCCCGCGCCGCAGCGAGCGCGCACCGCCGCGGACGGCGTCGATTGTGGGGCGCGCGTGCCGGACCGGCGGAGGTCGCATCGGGCCCGGGCCGGGCTGCGCGAGCTGGCCGCGGGCCTGGGCATCGCCGTACTCGTGCTGCTAAACACCAGCGCGTCTCCACCTGCGGGGACCGTGGCCGCACCTGGGACCGCTCACTTCGTCGACGATGGCGGCCCAATCCTGCACACGGCGCAGATCCACCTGCTGTACTGGGGCAGCCACTGGCCAGCTATCGGCATCTACTTCCCGACACACCCGACCAGATCACCGCTGCGCTCCAGACCCTGCTCGCCGGGCCATACCTGAACGGGCTCGCCGAATACCGCGGCATCCAACCCGCGGTCCTGCGTAGCTCTACGATCGTCACCACCTCCGACCCGCACAACGGGTTCGACTCCAGCGGCTCGCCGCGATCAATCCGGCCGAGCTCACTGAGGGCATCTACCACCGGGAGCAGCGGTAGCGTCTCGCGCATCGGCAGGCATCCGCCCCAGACCACGAGCGTGCCGTCAGCAGCCACACGCGACATCGCCTGGGTGACCAGCCGGGTCTTGCCAACCCCGGCGTCACCGACCACGAGCAGCAGCCGCGCCTCGCCGCCGCCGACTACCGCGCGCAGGCGGGCCAACTCCCGATCACGGCCGACGAAGACCGCCGATCCCCCCACACCCCAAGCCCACCAGCCCACCACGCCAGGGTCAATGGCTGCGGAACTCGCGCTGCCGCAAACCGCTCGCAA
>DASXSF010000002.1:0-35411 GCA_036506155.1 Jatrophihabitantaceae bacterium | reverse complement strand
GTCGCCTACAAGCGGCGCTACCCGTCGATCCGGTACGTGGAGCTTTTCAACGAGCCGGACAAGACCTGGACCGTATCCAGCGGGCACTGGGAGGGTCTGACCCTCGACGACTACTACCGGTGGTACCGGATTGGGTACTCCCTCGTGAACGACGTGAACCACCGTCTTCAGCCGGCGATCCCTCTGAGGCTAGGCGGTCCCGCGACCGCCACCTTCGATGAGCCCTTCCTCCGGGGCTTCGTCGACCGGTACGCCCGCGACCACGACCCGGGCAAGCGACTCGACTTCATCTCCTACCACCAGTACAAGCACGGGGCCGACCCAGCCCGGGTCGCGGCGGAGAAGCAGACCGTTCGGCGCTGGCTTTCCCGTCGCGGGCTCGACCCGGAGACTCCGGTGTTCGTGACCGAATACGGCGTCTTTCCCGGGGACGCCGCCGGGACGTCGTTGAGCGCCGACCTGCTCTCCCAGGCCGCAGCGATGGAGACCCTTGCGTATTACTTCATCAACAGCGGGATCGACCTCGAGATGCACTGGGCGTACAGCCATCCCACAAACCCGCGCAAATCCATGTTCGTCTCAGGTATCGACGGCGCCGTCTACCCGTACGGCAACCTGGTGGCGATGCAGAGCATGATGAAGGACCAGCGGGTACCCGCGATCAGCGACGGCCTGTCCCGGACCGGGATCGGGGTCAATGCCCTCGCCACAGTCGATAGCACCGGGGTGGCCGTCCTGACGACCAACTATCAGGGCACCGGGGGCGAAGCGAGCCACGTGGTGTCCCTCCACGTCGACCGGCTGCCACTTGGGCTTGCGCACGGCCAACTGCAGCTCGACCGGTACCTCATCGACTCGACTCACAGCAACTACGCGCACGACCCGTCGTCGTCCATTCTGGAGCGCGTAGAACGGCGGATCGTTCGCGCCGACGACGGCATCGAGACAGCATTCCACTTGGAGCCCAACGCCGTCACCCTCGTCCTGATCTCGGCCCTCCGCAGCTGAGGGTGAGGCAAAAGGGACCTGCGGCTGACTCCTCCAGCGCACCGTGCGCACCCGCCCGCCCGGCATGCCCCGCCGACCGGGTGCCGCAAGGCTTGCCGCCGCCCGCTGCCACCCCCGTGACGCATATGGACAGCGAGTCCCAGAACTTCCGCTGGGCCGGCTCGCGCCCGCGCGTCGGGTACGACTGGGGAATGTCGCCGCCGTGCGCCCGGCGGGTGGACCGCCGAAGAGCGCGACGTGGCCCGCCGCGGCAACGCCAGGCCGATCATACCGATTAGTTGGACACGGTGACGGTAATGGAGCCGGACGTGCCGACGTTGCCGGCGGCGTCGAGCGCCGCCGCGGCGAGCGTGTGGTTGCCGTTCGCCACGGTGGTGGTGTTCCAGGTCAACTGGTACGGCGCAGCGGTCAGCGGCGCACCCAGGGGCGCCCCGTCGAGGTAGAACTGGACCGACGCCACGCCTTTGTTGTCGGACGCCGAGGCCGCGACGGTCAGGCTGCCGCCGACCGTCGAGCCGGTGATCGGAGTCGTCAATGCGATCGTGGGCGGGGTGATGTCTGCCGGCGGGTTGTTCACGGTGACGGCAACTCCGGCAGAGGTTGCCACGTTGTTGGACGCGTCGATCGCGCGGACCGAAACGGTGTGCGCGCCGTTCGTGAGCGTGGTCGTGTCGACGGTCACGGCGTAGGGCGCCTTGGTGACCGGGTTGCCGACTGGCAGTCCGTCCACCAGGAATAGCACGCTAACGAGGCTTGTGTTGTCGCTCGCGGTGGCGGTGAATGTCTTGGTCCCGGTCAGGGTCTGGCCACCGGTAGGCGCGGTCACTGTGACGGTGGGTGGCGTGCGGTCGGGCTGGATGGCCAGTAGCTCGACGGCGGCGAAGTTGTAGCGATCGGTTGTCGGGGAGGTGTCGGCGATGCGCACGACGGTGCCCGTGGCCGGGACGGGTGCGGTCAGCGACTGCGCCCAGTAGGTGTCGCGGATCGTCGAGTCGGCGTACTGGTGCACGATCAGCTGTCCGGCGGCGGGCGTGCGGGCGACCGCGCGGTCCCAGTCGTTGCCGGCGGCCAGGACCATGGAGCCGGCCTGGGTGGTGGTCAGGCGCACCGTGGGAGCACCGGAGAGGGCCGAGGCGGAGCTGCTGGCGCCGATGCCGGTGACGTTGCGCGCCGCGCGGACGGTGAGCGAGCCGCTGTAGCCGGTGATGCGCGGGGCGGCCCGCAGGGTGAGGCCGATCAGCCTTTTCGCCGCGAGGGCGGTCCATACCTCGGCCGTGCCGTGCTGCGCGTTCGTCCGGCGGACGAGCCGCCAGGTCAGGCCGGCGCCGGAGACGGTCGCGGTCTGCGCGCTCGTCGACGGCCCGCTGTAGCCGACCAGCGCGACGAGCCTTTCACCGGCGGTGGCGGTGGTCAACGTCGGCGTGGTCAGCGTGTTGCGCCCATTGACGGCAACCGTGGTGTCCGTTCTGATCGCCGGCACGCCGGGCGGCGCGGGCGTGGTGATCCGGACGTTGCGGACGATGTGCTGGTCGGTCAGTCCGCCGGTCGCGGCGGTGAAGCCCGGCCGCACCGTCGCCGGCAGGTTGATCGGCTGGTCGATCTTGAGGTCACCGTCGACGATCACGCGGAGGTGGCCGCCGTAGATGTTGACGTCGACGTCATGCGTCCCGCTGGTCAGCGGACCGACGTTGGAGGACGTCGTGACGTAGGCGAGCTGGTCGGGCGCACCGAGCGTGCCGGTCGCGACGCCGACGAAGTTCGACGACGGATCGGTTTGGTTCGCATGCGTGTCGAGGGCGACGGCCACGGCGTTGGTCAGCCCGCCGTAGCCGAGGCCGCCGCCGGAGGCGCCGAGCGATGTCGCAGGCGATGAGGCGGGTAGCAGGGTGAAGGTGAGACCGTCTGCGCCGCTGCCCGCGCCCACCTGCGCGGTGAAGTGTGCATCGAGTCCGTCACTGGGCACGGTGGTGGTGGAGAAGGCCGATGCGGCGAGGAACGGCTGCGCGGGGGTCAGCACCAGGTCGCTGCCGCTCACGGTGGTCGCCCCGTTGCGGGACCAGCCGCTGCCGGTCGGAGCGGGCAGTGCGCTTGCGGTGACGCCCGTGCCGGTGAGGGTGGCGGTCTGCTCGCCCTGGCCGTCGTCAGCGGTGACGAGATAGGACGCGCTCGCCGACCCGACGGCGATCGGGGTGAATGTCACGAGCTGGTGGACGACGTCGTCCGGGCCTAGCGTGATGCCCTCGGACAGCGGGCTCGGCGAGGTGAACACGCCCGCGGGCGCCTTGGCCTTGGTGATCGTGAGCGGGATGTTGCCGATGTTCGTGATGTCGAAGCTCAGCGTGCGGGAGGTGCCCACCACGACTCGGCCGAAGTCGGTGGTCGAGGGCCGGAACGCGAGATGCGCCTGGCCGGTCTCGCCGCTGCCGGTCACCGGGACGGTCAGCGTGCCGTGTGTCGAGGTGATCGCCAGCGAGTCGGAGTTGGCGCCGGCGACGGTCGGCGCGTAGGTCACGGACAGGGCGAGCGACTGTTGGGCGCCGATGACCGTGCCTGCAGCGGGTGCGCCGGTGACGGTGAACGGCGCGCGGGGAAGCGATGTCGAGCTCACCGTCTCACTCGTCGTACCCGTGTTGGTGATGGCGAGGCCGTACGTCTTCGTCTGCGAGGTCGCCACGGCGCCGAACACGAGCGGGCTGGGTGACGCCGAAAGCCCGGGCTGGGTGCCGGTGCCGTGCAGGTCGAGGGTGACCGGGCCGAGGCTGGTGGTGAGCGTGAGCGTGGACGAGGCAGTGCCCGGTACGGTCGGCGCGAACGTGATCGGGATGTCGATCGTGTCATTCGCGGCCAGCGTGCGCGGCAGCCCCGCGGCGTCCGCGGTGAAGGGTGCGGTGGCCGATGCGCCGCTCACCGTGACCGCCGTCGCCGCGGTGAGATGCGCGGACGTGGTCACCGATCCGCCGACCGGGACCTGGCCGGCGTCGACCGTCGAGCCGTGCAGCGCTACCGTGGCCGGCCGCCCGAACGCGAACAGCGTGCCGTCGCGCGTCCCGACGAACACCCGCCCGCTGCTCGTCGCGGGCATCTCGAACTTCGAGGCGTTGCCGATCGCGGCGGACCAGCGCAGGTTCAGCACGCCGTTCGACGGCACCGCGTCGTAGGCGCGCAACTGGCCGCCGCTGCCCGTCGACCCACCGGAGTAGACGACCCAGACCAGCGCCGAGCCCGCGGTGCTGCCGTCGGAGGTCACGATCGGCGACCCGGACGTGTAGCCGAACGTGCCGCTGCTCGCGCCAACGGCGGTCAGCGCCGGATCACCACCGGCGGTGACCCCGCGCTGATACGCCCGGAGCGGACCGCCGTTCTCGACGTAGTAGACCCAGCCGCCCTCGGCACCGTACACCGCCGGATGACCCCAGACGCCCTTGAACGGCCCGATCGTCTGCACCACCGCGTCACCGCCGCCGGGTCCCTGCCCGCGTCCGCCGAGGTTGTCGCGGTCGAGCAGGAACAATCGTCCGTCCTTGCCGTCCTCGACCAGCAGGTGCGGATGCGACGGCGTGCCGAAGCCGTCAGGCAGTGCGGCCGGTCCGCCCGACCCGAGATCGGTGTCGTTCAGGTCGAGAGTCGGCGCGTCCGACGGGGCGAAGAAGTCCACCGCGGCGAGATGACCGCGTGCGTTGAGCCCCACGCGGACCACCGAATCGCCGAGGTACGGCGACGGGCTGGTACCTGGGCCGACGGCCGGGGACAAGCCGTTGCCGGTCGCAAAGAACACGCGCGGGTTGCCGTTCGCGTCGTCCCCATCGGTGACGAGCCCGCCGCCGGAGGCCCAGACTCCGGCACCGCCACCGTTGGCCGCCTCGGTGACGAAGAGAGACTTGATAGCGGGCGTGCCGGTGACGCCGACCGCCACGATCCAGCCCCGCCACGCCCCGAGGTCACAATGCGACCCGAATCCCATGTAGACGGTCCCGTGGGCGAACAGCAGCCCCGGCCGTTGCATCTCGAGGAACGGATCGAACGTCACCGTAGGATCGTTGTCCGCGACGCCCTGCAGGACGACCGGGAAGCCGGCCCGTTCCGAACCGTCGGCCGGGTTGATGGCGTGCAGGTACCAGTGCGGGTGCTGGGCGTCGCCACCGTCGGCGATCTTCGTGCTGAGATACACCGTGTTCGATGCCGGGTCGTACACCGGCGTAGACGTCGAACCGAGATCGGGCGTCAGGTCGCCACATCCGATCGCCGACGACTGGAACGGCGCGCCGAACGAGCGCTGCCACAGGATCGAACCGGTCGATGCACTGACGCCGTAGGCGTTCGCCTTCTCCGTGGTGACGACCACGGTGTTACCAACCACCAGCGGCTGGGAGTAGATGCTGCCGGCAAGCTGCACCGAGAACTGCTGACCGAAGTCGCCGGCGCTGACCTGCGCCGGCGCGAGCCCCGGCTCGTGCGAGTCCCAGCCCGAACGCGCGACATCGCCGGAGACCGTGACGTTGTCAGCCTGAGCCGCAGGCGCGACGGCGACACCCGCCGTCAACACAGCAGAGATCGTGGCACCGAGCATGAGCCGGCGCACCGCGACGCGATGCATCACTCCCCCCGGATCCCCGAAAGGAGCGACCTTAACCGAGCAGTCACGTCACCGGAAGGCTCGCTCACAGGACATGCCGGGAAATCCACGATGAGTCAGGCCGACCGTCCGGGGTGTTCGGTTGCCAGATCCGGCTCCGCCGAGACAGGAGGGCAGCGACGGTTCGCCGGCCTTTGCTGCTTGGCAGGACCGGCCTGTTCGGCGCGGCACCGATGTTCGCGGCTTGCGATGGGAAATCGCCCGTTGGTCCTGACTGGGCATCCGGCCGGTTGAGCTGGTGCGGTCGTCCGCCAAGCGCCGCTGGCCCACCGGCACATGGACCCACACCCTGCCGCTGGGACTGCTCGGACGATACGGCCGACTGGACGTCAGCATGCCGTCAGTCGGATCCGGGTCGCGCACCACACGTCGCCTTACCGCAGCCGCCCTGCTCACCCCCACGCTTGCCCTGCCGTACCTCGCCACCGCAACCACCGCCGGTGCGAGGCTGATTCCGGCGCCCGACGAGGGCGGCGACGCCCCCCCAGTCACCGCTCTCGCCTCTCGTCGTCGTTAACCCACCGGCTCACCGGTGTGGACCTACCTGGTCGTCGCCCTCGCCGCGGCCGGCCTCAGCCTTGTCTCTTGCCTGGGCGGTCACCCAGCTGCGGCAGTGGACTCACGCGGCGACGCGGACCGGTCACCTGTCGGACCGGCCCGTATCGTCCAACCCCAAGATCATCTGTCCATGAGATCTCATGGACAGAGATCACCTTAACGATGATACTGAAAGCGTTCTCATGCCGATAAACACTGGGCGCGCCCGACAGGAATCGAACCTGCAACCTCTTGATCCGTAGTCAAGTGCTCTATCCGTTGAGCTACGGGCGCGAGTGCCGACGGACGAGTCTACAGGGACGCTCGACACGACCCGCCGGCCAAGGGACGCGGCGCGGAGGCTCCGGGATTCGAACCCGGGAGGGGCGGTAAACCCCAACCGCATTAGCAGTGCGGCGCCATAGACCAGACTAGGCGAAGCCTCCAGGTGACGCGGCGACACAGCGGCCGCCGAGCCATCAGGGTACAGGCTGCTATGCCCGGCCGAGGAGCCGCTTGAGCAGGTGCGGCCGGACCAGGAACGCTTCTGCTTCCAGCGCGGCGACCGCGATGCGGGGGAGGTCGCGCGTGGCCGGGTACGACAGGAACCGCGGATGCCACGCCGGGCGGAACTTGACGTTGAAGCGGTAGAGCGACTCGATCTGCCACCACCGGGACAGGAACAGCAGTATGCCGCGCCACGCCCGCAACACCGGGCCGGCGCCGATCTTCTCGCCGCGCTCGATCGCGTCCCGGAACACGGCGAAGTTGAGCGAGACGTGCAGCACGCCGAGTGACGGGCAGGTCTGGATCACGCGGGCGATCATGAGCTCGTTGAGGCCGTTGTCGGCGGACCGGTCGCGCCGCATCAGGTCCAGCGACAGCCCGTCCCGGCCCCACGGGACGAAGTGGAGCACGCCGCGCAGCACGCCGCCCTGGTGCGCGGTGGCGATGACGCAGTCCGGGTCGGCCACATCGCCCAGGCGGGACAACGCCATCGAGAATCCACGCTCGACGGCGGCGCCCCGCCACGCAGCGGCCACCCGCAGCAACTCGGCGAACTCGTCGCGATCGATATCGCGGGCACGCCGTACCACCACGTCATAACCCGCCCGGCACACCCGGGTGCACGCCTGGCGCACGCCCCGCATCGCGCGTCCCTCGAGGCTGAAGTCCGCGACGTCGACGATCGCCTCGTCGCCCAGCTCGATCGCGGACAGCCCGCACTCGCGCCGGAACACGATTGCGCCGAGCTCGCTGCACCCGATGACGGCCGGGGTCCAGCCGTATTCGTCGACGAGGCGGCGGTATGCGTGCATCGCACCCGGCCACGCCTCGGGATCGCCGATCGGGTCCGCACTGACCAGCGCGACGCCCTGCACGACCCGGTACGTGATCGCCGCCTTACCCGTCGGTGACCACACCACGGACTTGTCGCGGCGAAGCGCAAAGTAGCCGAGCGAATCGCGCCCGCCCTGCCGGTCCAACAGCGAGCGCAGCCGCGTCTCGTTCTCCGTGGTCAGCCGGCACGGCGGCTCGGACGGCCGCAACGCCAGCCACGCCACGGCGAGCACCGCTAGCAGCCCGAAGCCCAGCAGCGTGCCGTGGAAGATGTCGCTGAACCGTTCGCCGGAGACGTTCACCGGGCCGTTTACGCCCACGAGGGCGTAACTGACCTCTTCCAGGCGCGCCCAGAACGACGGATTGCCCACCACCCGGTCGCTGTCGATATACAACGTCGCCATGCCGTAAAGGACCGCGACCGCGACGAACTGGAGAAAGACCCGCACCGCGAACCATCGCGACGCCGGATCGGCCTTGGCGCGAAACTGCGAACGCGCCGTCAGCAGCATGACCAGGAGCGCTAGCGGCACCAGCGCCTCGAGCACTTTGTGGCCCCTGAGGACGTGCGCCACGATCAAGATCACCGTAACGGCGACCGAGGCGGCCCAGGCGGCCCGCTTGCGCTTGCGCAGGCTGGCCGCCAAGCGCAGCAACAACAGGCCGGCCACCGCGCTCAGCGCCACGGCGGCCGCGGTCGCCGGGATGCCCAGCGGGTCGGTCATCGCGTGTACGCGACCCCGCTCGGCCGGACGCAGCGCGCCGACCAGGGTCAGCAGCCCGACGATTGCCGCAAACGCCGAGATGACGCGCGGCGAAAGCGAGATGTATCCGGTGCGCACCCGCGCAAACGCTGTCGGCGGTGCCGGCGTCCGTTCACGATGTGCTGTGGGCAGCACTCTTGCCAGACTCCCTTGTCGTGGACCGACCGATCATGATGCCCTATCAAGCTCAGCGACCGGCACCCCGCCGCGGTCAAACCGGACGCAGCAGCGGCATGACAACGTCGTCGACGACGCGGACGACGTGGTCGTCGGAAACCGGCAGTCCCTGAATGATGATTCGGGTCAGCAGCATCGCCGGCAGTACCTCGGCGATGAGCTCGTCGGCGGCCTCCGGCCGCACCTCGCCACGCGCGACGCCGCGCTGCAGCACACCGAGCAGTGCTTCCCGTTTCGGGCACCCGACCCGCGCGTCAAGGGCGGCAGCGAGTTCGGCGTCGCGGCTGCTCTCGGCTCCCACCGCACGGATGGCCTCCCCAACGCCTCCTCTGACCAGCGCGCAGATGCGCCGGCCGACGTGCACGAGCGCATCGCGCGTGGTGGTCGTCGCCGTCATCGAGGTACCCACCAGATCGAACGCCTCGCCCGCCTTTTCGCAGAACGCGGCGACGACGAGTTCCTGCTTGGTGGGCCAGCGCCGATAGATGCTGGCCTTGCCGGTGTGGGCTCGGGCAGCCACCGACTCGATGGTCAGAGCGGCATACCCGATCTCGGCGAGCTCGTCGACGACCGCGTCGTAGATCGCCCCCTCGAGCGCCTCGCCGCGACGGCGGTGCCGCACGGCATCACTCGTCGTCACGCGGTGAGCGAAATCGACTGGCGCCGCGGTCATCTTTGTCAGACCCTTCGTACAGGATGCCTGTGAGCAAACTGAGGCCGTATCAGAGTAACCCCGTTGCATGTTTTATAACCCGTTGACTAGCTTACTAAGAAACGCCCGCGTCTCCTACCGTTACTGGGAGACTTCGAACGGAGTATGCCCGTGACCGGGTCTGAGGTCGCTACTTCGACTGGCGCGCGTCGCGCCACGCATCCTGCCCTGATCTTGTTGCTGATCGCCGGCGCCCAGCTGATGGTCGTGCTGGATGCCACGATCGTGAACATTTCGCTGCCGTCGATGGGCGCCTACTTCCACAAGAACCAGACGGACATGACGTGGGCTATCAACGCCTACGCACTCGCGTTCGGCGGGTTCCTGCTTCTGGGCGGACGTGCCGGCGACATCCTGGGCCGGCGCCGCATGTTCATCGTCGGGCTGGGGCTGTTCTCGTTCGGCAGCCTGCTCGGCGGCCTGTCCACCACGTTCCCGCTGCTGCTCGGCGGACGGGTCGTGCAGGGCCTGGGCGGCGCGATCGCGTCACCGACGGCACTGTCGCTGGTCACCGTCTCGTTCAAGGAGGGCAGGGAGCGCAACCGGGCGTTTGCGGTGTACGCCGCCGTGTCCGGCGCGGGCGGGGCGCTCGGCCTGCTGCTGGGCGGCATCCTGACCGAATACGCCACCTGGCGGTGGGTGCTGTTCGTCAACGTGCCGATCGGCGTGCTACTGATGATCGGCGCGTTCTTCTACCTGCCGCTGAGCGAGCGGCTCAAGGGCGGCTTCGACTTCCTCGGCGCGGCCCTGTCGGTGGGTGGCATGGTGACCCTCGTCTACGCGTTCATCCACGCGGCGCGCGACGGCTGGGCCAACGCGCAGACTTACGTCCTGTTCCCGCTGGCCGGACTGCTACTGGCCGCGTTCGTACTCGTCGAGGCGTTCGTCGCCGAACACCCCATGATGCCCATGCGGCTGTTCCACAATCGCAGCAGAGCCGGCGCCTACCTGGTCATGCTGATGGCCGGTGCCGGCCTGTTCGGCATGTTCTACTTCCTGACGTTCTTCTTCCAGCAGGTCATGGGATACAGCGCGTTGCGGTCCGGCGTGGCCTATCTGCCGTTCCCGTTCGTGATCGCAATCGGCTCGCAGATCGTGGCCCAATTGCTGCCCCGGGTCGGGCCCAAGGTGCTCATCGTCAGCGGCAGTTCGCTGATGACGCTGTCGCTGCTGTGGCTGGGGCAAGTCGATACCACCACCACGTATTGGGGTGTCGTGCTTCCCGGCATGATCGTGCTCGCCGCCGGCATGAGCATGCTGTTCGTGCCGCTGACAACCACCGCGGTGTCAAAGGTCGCCAATACGGATGCGGGCATCGCGTCGGCGCTGCTCAACGTCGGACAGCAGGTCGGTGGCTCGCTCGGGTTGTCGGTGCTGGCCACGGTGTTCGCGACCGCCTCCCGCAGCGCGGCCAAGACGCAGGCCACCGATCTTGCCAGCAGCAATCCGACGTCGCTCCAGCACCTACAACAGCTGAGCGTCGAGCACGGGGGCGGACCCAAGGCGCCTCCTGAAGCCTGGCAGGACACGACGGCGGTGCATGCGCTGCACGCCATCCAGGCGCACGGCTCGGCCATGGCCTTCCTGGCGGCGGCGGTCTTCGGAGCGGTCGCGATCGTCGTCGCCGCGCTGATGATCAATATCCGGAGAAGCGATCTGCCCCAAGCGCAGCACGCCGACGACGCGCTCGCGGCGGCCGCCGCGTAACGGGCGGCTCCGCGCGGCTCAGCACTCGATCACGTTGACCGCCAGGCCGCCGCGAGCCGTCTCCTTGTATTTGATCTTCATGTCAGCGCCCGTCTCGCGCATCGTCTTGATCACCTTGTCCAGGCTGACGATGTGCTGGCCGTCCCCGCGCAGCGCGATGCGGGCGGCGTTGATCGCCTTGACGGCAGCCATCGCGTTGCGCTCGATGCACGGCACCTGAACGAGCCCGCCGACGGGGTCGCAGGTCAGGCCCAGGTTGTGCTCCATGCCGATCTCGGCGGCGTTCTCCACCTGAGCGGCTGTACCTCCGAGCACCTCGCAAAGCGCTCCGGCCGCCATCGAGCAGGCCGAGCCGACTTCGCCTTGACAACCCACCTCGGCACCGGAGATCGACGCGTTCTCCTTGTACAGCACGCCGATCGCACCGGCGGCGAGCAGGAAGCGCGCCACACCGTCTTCCGACGCGCCGGGCACGAATTTGACGTAGTAGTGCAGCACGGCCGGCAGCACCCCGGCGGCGCCGTTGGTCGGCGCCGTGACGATCCGCCCTCCGGCGGCGTTCTCCTCGTTCACGGCGAGTGCGAACAGGTCGACCCAGTCCATGACGCGCAGCGGGTCCGTCGCGTAGAGATCGCCACACAGGCGGCGGTACAGCTCCGGGGCACGCCGGCGCACACGAAGCCCACCGGGCAGTGTCCCCTCGTTGGCGCACCCGGCGCTCACGCACTGCTGCATCACCGTCCAGATCGCGAGCAGTCCGTCGCGCACTTCCGCTTCGCTCCGCCAGGACAGCTCGTTGGCCAACATGACCCCGCTGACCGGCAAGCCCGCCGTGTCGCAGTGCGCCATCAACTCGGCGCCCGTCGTGAATGGGTACCGCACCGGGGTGTCGTCGGGTTTGATCCGATCCGCTCCCGCAGCCGTCTCGTCCACCACGAAGCCACCACCGACGGAGTAGTACGTCCGCTCACGCAGCACGGCACCTGCCGCGTCAAGGGCGAAGAAGCGCATGCCGTTCGGGTGGTACGGCAACGACGTGCGGCGGTGCAATACGACCTCGACGGCAACGTCGCGCTTGCCCAGCAAGCTCATCCGTTCGGGCGTGACCACGCGCGCCGTGTCCACGGTCTCCGGGCGCTCCCCCTGGAGGCCGAGCCGCACTGCGCGCTCGCTGCCGTGGCCGTGGCCGGTGGCGCCGAGCGAGCCGAACAGTTCGACCCGCACCGCGGCGACCCGGTCCAGCTGTCCGTCATCGGCAAGGCCGAGCGCGAAGCGCAGCGCGGCCCGCATCGGGCCGACCGTGTGGGACGACGACGGCCCGATGCCGATGGAGAACAGATCGAAGACGCTGATGGCCACGTAATTGATTGTGCCGCTCCTTCGACTGGTTGATCCCACCCAGTGATGACCGTAGCTTCCGGGGCCTTCAGGGACACTGGCCGGTATGACGGTCATCCGCCGCACACCGCTGCACACGGGCGCGGTCGTCGACGCGCGCGACGTGACCCCGCGGATGCGGCGCATCACCCTGTCAGCGCCGACCCTCGACCGCCCCCGCCCGGCGCAGGACGTCGAGCTCGTGCTGACCGACGGCACCGGCCGGAAGGTCAAGCGCCGCTACACGATCACGCGTTACCGCGACGCGCGCTTCGACGTCGACGCGCTGCTGCACGGTGACGCCCCGGGCGCGAGTTGGGCGGCTACAGCAGCGCCGGGCGACGAGGTGCAGTTCTTCGGACCGCGCGGCCGGCTGGAGCTGCGCGGCGCTGACTGGCACCTGTTCATCGGGGACGAGTCGGCGCTGCCGGCGATCGCCGAGCTGGCCGCAGCAGTCCGTACGCCAGCGTATGCGCTTGTCGAAGTGGGCGACGAGAAAGACGAGTTACCGATCTCCGCCGAGGTGCGCTGGCTGCACCGCAGCGGCACTCCGCCCGGCGGTGCGGATCTGCTCGGCGCCGCGGTCGATGCATTCGCGCCGCCACCAGGCACCGGGCACGCCTACGCGATGGGCGAATCCCGCGTGGTCGCGGCGCTGCGTCCCCGGCTGCACGCGCTGGGCATTGCCAACGAGCAGCTGTACCTCAAGGGCTACTGGAACGTCGGGCGGGTCGCGGTGAGCTCGCGCACCTCGGCGTAACGCTCGCGCACCGCCGGCGCGGGGTCGCCGTCAAACGTTGCCGTCGCGCCGAGCTGCCAGTGCGGCCGCTCGCCGGTGAGCACCCAGGCGGCCTGCCGGGCGGCACCATCGGCGACATACTCGCCCGGCTCGGGCACCGTGACCGACCGGGCCAGGATCGTCGGGGCGATGCGGCGCACCGCCTGGGAGCGCGCGCCACCGCCGATGAGGAAGATCCGCTCGACGGGGACGCCCTGCGTGACCAGCGCGTCCAGCCCGTCGGCCAGCCCGCACAGCAGCCCCTCGACGGCGGCACGGGCTAGATGCGCGGGCGTGGAGTTGGCGAGCTGCAGCCCGTGCAGGGCGCCGGTCGAGTCCGGACGGTCCGGCGTCCGCTCGCCCTCGAGGTATGGGACGAGGACCAGGCCACCGGCTCCCGGCGGGGCGTGCAGCGCCAGCCGCGCCAGTTCCACATGATCGACCCCGAGGATCGAGGCGACGGCGTCCAGCACGCGGGCGGCGTTCAGCGTGGCGATAAGCGGCAGGAAGTCGCCGGTGGCGGATGCGAACCCGGCGACAGTGCCGCTCGCGTCGGCGGTCGGCGTAGCGCTCGTCGCGAACACGGTGCCCGACGTCCCGATGGAGACGATGACGTCACCGGGGCGCGCGTCGAGGCCGAGCGCCGCGGCGGCGTTGTCGCCGGCGCCCGGCCCGAGCACCGCGCCCGTTGGTGCGTGACCGGCCGGCTCGTCCGCCTTCAGCACGCGCGGCACGGCAGCGTCGTGGCCGAGCGCGCGGCGCAGCAGGTCGGGTCGGTACTCGCCGGTCGCGGGCGACCAGTACCCGGTTCCGCTGGCATCGCTGCGATCGGTGGCCAGCTCGGCTCCGAGCCGGTGGGTGAGCCAGTCGTGTGGCAGGCACACTGCCGCCGTCCGGGCTGCGTGCTTTGGCTCATGGTCGGCGAGCCAGCGCAGCTTGGTCACCGTGAACGACGCGACCGGCACCAGCCCGACCGCGTCTGCCCACACCGCGGGGCCGCCAAGTTCAGCGGTCAGGTCGGCGGCCGCGCCCGCGGAGCGGGTGTCGTTCCACAGCAAGGCTTTCCGGATCACAGCCCCCGCCTGATCCAGGCACACCATGCCGTGCTGCTGCCCCGCGACAGAGATCGCGGCCACGTCGTCCAGGCCACCCGCGTCCCGGCTAGCAGCCTGCAACGCGACCCACCAGGCTGCGGGGTCGACCTCGGTTCCGTCCGGGTGCGCGGCCCGTCCCTGCCTGGCGAGCGCGCCGGTGGCGGCGTCGCGCACGACGACCTTGCAGGCCTGTGTGGACGAGTCGACGCCTGCGACGAATGTCATGGCTCTAAGTTACGGGCATGACCCCGGATGACATGCTCACGTTCATGCCGTTCGCGCGAGCCACCGGCGTCGAGCTGATCACCGCGCGAAAGGAGGAAGTGGTAGGCCGGCTTGCCTGGGCAGCCGAGCGCACGACCGCCGGCGGCGTGCTGCACGGCGGCGCGATCATGACGCTGGCCGACAGCACCGGAGCCGTCTGCGCCTTCCTCAACCTTCCCGACGGTGCGCGCACCTCGACGATCTCGTCCAGCACGGTGTTCACCGGGGCGGTGCGCTCGGGCGCAGTGACCGCCACGTCGACACCGCTCCACGTCGGGCGCACCACGATCGCCGTGCGCACCGACCTGTCCGACGACGCCGGCCGCTTCGTCGCGCACGTGACGCAGATTCAGTCCGTGCTGACGAACGCGAACTAGCTTCAGCGTCACGGAGGCTCTGGAGTTCGGGCGGCGGTCATGATGCCATCAAGGCATGAACGATCCCCGCGCCGGCACTCCGGCCACCCCCGCCGACCTGGTCGACGTAGCGAAGCTCGTCACCGCGTACTACACGATCCATCCCGACCCGGCGTCTCCGGAGCAGCGTGTCGCGTTCGGCACGTCGGGACATCGCGGGTCGGCGTTCACCGCGACATTCAACGAGGACCACATCATCGCGACCAGCCAGGCGATCTGCGACTACCGAGCGGCGCACGGGATCACCGGCCCGCTGTTCCTGGGCGCCGACACACACGCCCTGTCCGAGCCGGCCCGGGTCAGCGCGCTCGAGGTGTTCGCGGCGAACGACGTCACGGTGCTCGCTGACGCCCGCGGCGGCTACACGCCCACCCCTGCAGTGTCCCGGGCGATCCTGGAGCATCCCGGCTCGGACGGCGTGGTCGTGACGCCGTCGCACAATCCCCCGCCCGACGGAGGCTTCAAGTACAACCCGCCCGACGGCGGACCGGCCGGCACCGAGGTCACCGGCTGGATCCAGGATCGTGCCAACGCCCTGCTGGTCGCGGGTCTCGATGGCGTGCGGCGGACGTCGCGCCCCACCGCCGGGAAGTTCGACTTCCTCGACGAATATGTATCCCAGCTGCCGACCGTCGTCGACATGGACACGATCCGCGGTATACGCATCGGCGCCGACCCGCTCGGAGGGGCCAGCGTTGCGTACTGGGCCGAGATCGCCTCGCGATACAGGCTCGACCTCACAGTGGTGAACCCGCTGGTCGACCCGACGTTCCGGTTCATGACACTCGACTGGGACGGCAAGATCCGCATGGACTGTTCCTCCCCGTTCGCTATGGCCTCGCTCATCGAACGGCAGGGCGAGTTCACCATCGCGACCGGCAACGACACGGACGCCGACCGGCACGGCATCGTCACCGCCGATGCCGGCCTGATGAATCCGAATCACTACCTCGCCGTCGCCGTCGACTACCTGTTCACGCATCGCCCGGCGTGGCCGCGCGTCGCTGCGGTGGGGAAGACGCTCGTCAGTTCCGCGCTGATCGACCGGGTCGCGGCGGGCCTCGGGCGGCGTCTGTTCGAAGTACCCGTCGGCTTCAAATGGTTCGTGCCCGGCCTGCTCGCCGGAGACGTCGCCTTCGGCGGCGAGGAGAGCGCAGGCGCGTCGTTCCTGCGCCGGGACGGTTCACCATGGACGACCGACAAGGACGGCATCATCCTGGCGTTGCTCGCGTCCGAAATGACAGCGATCACGAGCCGGTCTCCGTCCGAGCGATACCGCCAGCTCACCGAGCGGTACGGCGACCCGGCGTACGCGCGCATCGATGCGCCGGCGACTCGCCAGCAGAAGGCGGCGCTGGCCCGGCTCGACCACCTCGATGCCACCGAGCTTGCCGGCGAGAAGATCACGGCCACGCTGACCACCGCGCCTGGCAACCAGGCGCCGATCGCTGGGCTCAAGGTGGTGAGCGAATCGGGCTGGTTCGCCGCGCGTCCGTCCGGCACGGAGGACGTGTACAAGCTCTACGCGGAGTCGTTCCGTGGCCCCGAGCACCTCGCGCAGATACAGGACGAGGCAAAGGCGATCATCGCCAACGCGATCTAGTCGACGTGCGGCCCCGCTTTGATAGCGCGGCTATCCAGGGCAGGCGGTGGGCGATGGCAGACGGACGACGCCGGTGCCACGCATCGCGTAGACGACGCCGTGCACCGATACCACCGGGGTGTCGGTCTCCGGGTAAGCGCCCGACGCCTGCCCGGTGCGCCCGTCCAGACAGACCACCGAGCCGCTGTCCGCGTACTTGATCCAGAACACCGATCGCCCGGGCCATCCGAACGCGCCGCGCGGCGCGTCTGCGTCGTGGCCGCCGACCAGAGTGACGTCCAGCGTGCGCGGGTCGAGGCGGCCCACCCGGGACCCGGACGGCTGCCCGAAGCCCACCAGCCAGATGCCGTCGTCCGTTACCGCCATCGAGGTCGGCAGCACGGTGGTCAGCCGGCGCACCTTCCGGGCGGCGTCGGGGTCCACCGTGATCAGGTCATAGGACTTCGACACCGCGAGCAGCCGGAACCGCGACGGATCGGCGGCGATCACCTGCACAGGGCCGGCGTATCCCGGCAGCCGGGTCGCCTCCGCCCCCGGCCAGCCGCGGTATATGCCGTGGTCGGTGGCCATCCAGAGCTGGTCGCCGAGCACGTCCGCGGCGACGACCGTGGCCGAGACGTGGAACTGCCCGACCGCGGCCATCGTCGAGCCGGCATAGACGGACACGTCGCTACTCCCGTCTTCCGGCGCAACCACCCAGACGAGGTCGCTCGTGGGGTCGGCGACGACCAGGTGCGCTCCGACCGGCGCGGGCGCCCGGGCGCGGATCACACCGTTGCGGTCGACGGCGACGAGTTGTTCCGGCGGCGACGTAAGAACGTAGAGCTCGCCGCCGCGGTCGATCGCGAAGTCCTGCACGGACAACCCCGCGAGCCGCGTCGGCGCCGGACTGGTCACATTCGGGGCCGGGATCGAACTCGGGGTGGGCGCGGCGGCCCGGTGCCGGTCGCTCTTCAACGCAACGGAGATGAGCCCACCGGCGGCGACGACGCCGATCGCGGCCAGGACGAGCCAGCGCGGCAGCCGCGGGCCGGCGGCGATGAGGTCCTCGTCGCCTTCGGCGTCGGCCGTCACCGGGACGACAACCGGTTCGTCGCGGTCCACGTTCTGGTCCCTACAGGGCGCGTTGCATCTCGTCCAGTATGAAGACGGTCTGTGTGGAGATCACGTCCGGCATTGCCTGGAACGTGTTGAGCACCAGATCACGCAGACTCGCCGCATCGTGGGTGCGGACGAGCAGCACCAGGTCGTTATCACCGGAGACGAGCGCGCCGTGCCACACCTCGGGGATCTCGGCGATGCGGCGCCGCACGTCCTTCCATGAGTGTTGGCTGATCTTGAGGTGGACGTACGCCGAGATGTCGAAGCCGTACCGCTCGGGGTCGACCATCGCCGTGTACCCGGTGATCACGCCCTGGCGCTGCAGCCTCTCGACACGAGCGTAAGCGCCGGCTCGAGAGATGTGCAGCTTCGCGGCCAGCGCGCGCATCGACATCCGGCCGTCGGCGCGCAGCTCGCCGATGATGCGCCGGTCTGTCTCGTCGAGCGTGGCCGATCGTCCATCCGCGTAACGGTGCTCGCCCGTCCATCCAGTCATGTGGCTCAACACTAGCGCCATCGTGGCCAAACGTCTCGACTCAGCTGCCAATTCTGGAGGAATGGCTCGCGGCGACGAACAATCAGCCCATGTCCACTGTCGCAACGCCGCGCCAGAAACTGAGCCGCGACCTGCTCCCCAGTGCAGAGCCGCTGCAGCTCATCACGCCGTCCGGAGAGGCGGTGCCAGGCGGGCACCTGCCGGACGATCGCGTGCTGCTCGACATCTATCGGCGCATGGTCATCGGGCGCCGCTTCGACGCGCAAGCGACGGCACTGACCAGGCAGGGCCGGCTCGCCGTCTACCCGTCGTCACACGGGCAGGAGGCCTGCGAGGTCGGCGCCGTCGCCGCGCTGCGCACGCAGGACTGGCTCTTTCCGACGTATCGCGACTGCGTGGCGCTTGTCGCGCGCGGCGTCGACCCGGTCGAGACGCTCAGCCTGCTCCGCGGCGACTGGCACCTCGGCTACAACCCGTACTCGCACCGCGTCGCGCCCCAGTGCACGCCGCTCGCAACGAACACGCTGCACGCCGTGGGCCTCGCGCGAGCGGCGGCGATCAAGGGCGAGGACGCGGCCGCACTTGTCTTCGTCGGCGACGGCGCGAGCAGCGAAGGTGACACGCACGAGGCGTTGAACTTCGCCGGGGTGTGGCACGCGCCAGTCGTGTTCCTCGTCCAGAACAACGGCTACGCGATCAGCGTGCCGCTGTCGAAGCAGAGCGCGGCGCCGTCTCTGGCGCACAAGGGTGTCGGGTACGGCGTCGCGTCCATGCTGATCGACGGCAACGACCCGGCCATGGTGTACACCGCGGTCCAGTCGGCGCTGGAGGCGGCGCAGGCCGGCGAGGGGCCGACCCTGATCGAGGCCCGCACGTACCGCATCGAGGCGCACACCAACGCCGACGACGCGAGCCGGTACCGAGGCGAGGACGAGGTGCTGTCGTGGCTCGCCCGTGACCCCATCGACCGCCTCGACCGGTACCTCACCGCCAGGTCGGTGCTCGATTCGGAAACGCGTACGCGCATCGCCGACGAGGCCGAGGCGTTCGCCTCATCCCTGCGAGACCGGATGAACGCTGACCCGATGCTCGATCCCGCGGTGCTGTTCGAGCACGTGTATGCGACGCCGACGCCGGCACTGCGCCGCCAAGCCGCAAAGGTCGTCGGGCCATGACCGCTGTCGCCGCCGAGCCGGTCACGATGGCACGCGCGCTCAATCGCGCACTGGCCGATGCGCTCACCGCAGACGAGCGGGTGCTCGTCTTCGGCGAGGACGTCGGGACCTTGGGCGGTGTGTTCCGGGTGACCGACGGGCTGGCCGTGCGCTTCGGCGAGGCCCGCGTATTCGACACACCGCTGGCCGAGGCGGGCATCGTCGGTACCGCCATCGGCATGGCGATGAACGGCCTGCGCCCGGTCGTAGAAATGCAGTTCGACGCCTTCGCGTATCCGGCGTTCGAGCAGATCACCAGCCATCTCGCGAAGCTGCACAATCGCACCCGCGGACGCATGGAACTGCCTGTTGTGGTGCGCATCCCGTACGGCGGTGGCATCGGCGGCGTCGAGCACCACAGCGACTCGTCCGAGGCGTACTTCGCCCATACAGCCGGCCTGCGGGTTATCACACCCGGGACGCCGTCCGACGCATACAGCCTGCTGCGCGCCGCGATCGAGTGCCCCGACCCAGTGATCTTCTTCGAGCCGAAGCGCCTTTATTGGGCGAAGGATCCGTCGCCTCTGACGACCGGGACGCCGCTGGACGCGGCCGTCGTGCGACGTCCCGGAACCGACGTCACCCTTATCGCGTACGGCCCGACGGTGCCCACCGCGTTGGAGAGTGCAGAGGCAGCCGACGTCAGTGTCGAGGTGATCGACCTGCGCTCGCTCGCGCCGTTCGATGACGCCACGGTGTGCGCGTCGGTGCGGCGCACCGGGCGGGCCGTGGTGGTGCACGAGGCCCCTGCCTTCCTCGGGTATGGCGCAGAGGTGGCCGCCCGCGTGACGGAGCAGTGCTTCCACTACCTGCACGCGCCGGTGGCTCGCGTGACCGGCTTCGACATCCCGTACCCGCCGCCGATGTTGGAGAAGCACTACCTGCCCAACGTCGATCGCATCCTCGCCGCGATCGAGCGGCTGCAGTGGGACGACACTGTGGAGTTGCCCGATGCCTGACGCCGACTTCGCGCTTCCCGATCTGGGCGAGGGCCTCACCGAGGCAACCATCGTCGAGTGGCTGGTGGGCGTGGGCGACCCGGTCCGGGTCGACCAGCCCGTCGTCGAGGTCGAGACGGCGAAGGCGCGCGTCGAGGTGCCGGCGCCGTTCGCCGGGGTGATCGCGGCGCTACATGCCGAGCCTGGGGAGACTGTCCCGGTCGGCTTTGCTCTGCTTACCGTCACGCAACAGCAGGGGGCATTCGCCGAGCCGGGCGTGGCAAGCGCCGCGGCGGATGAGTCCGGCCGAGTGCTCGTGGGGTACGGCACGTCAACGCCCGCGCGGCGCGAGCGCCGCTCCGGCACGACCGCAACCGCGCGCGCGATCTCGACCTCAGCTGCCGCCACCGGCGGAAATCGCCCGGTCATCTCCCCGCTGGTTCGGCGACTGGCCCGCGAGAACCACGTCGACGTGGCCCGCCTGTCCGGTAGCGGCCCAGACGGCACGGTGCTGCGGCGCGACGTCGAGGCCGCCCTCTCAGCAAAGCGCGTACCGATGACCGCCGCGCACAAATCAGCAGCCGAGCTGTACACCCGATCGCGGCGGGAGATCCCTGAGGCCACCGTGTGGGTCGATGTGGACGCGACCGGACTGCTCGAGGCGCGCGTCGCGCTGAACGCGGCCCGGCCGAACGAACCGGTGAGCCTGCTCGCGCTGCTCGCGCGCTTCGCCGTGCTGGGACTGCGACGATTCCCGGAGCTCAACGCCCGGATCGAGCACGACGCCCTGGTGCTGTTCGACGACGTTCACCTCGGCTTCGCCGCGCAGACCGATCGCGGGCTGATCGTCCCCGTCGTAAAGAATGCGCACACGATGTCCACCCGGGAGCTGGCCGGGGCGATCGGCGCGCAGGCCGCCGATGCCCGCTCGGGGGCGATCGCCCCGGTCACGTTACGCGGCGGGACGTTCACCGTGAACAACTACGGCGTGTTCGGCGTGGATGGCTCCGCGGCAATCATCAACCACCCGGAGGTCGCCATCTTGGGCATGGGGCGCATCATCGACCGACCCTGGGCGGTCAGCGGGCAACTCGCCGTTCGCAAGATCACGCAGCTCACGCTGGCCTTCGATCACCGCGCCTGCGACGGCGCCGTAGCCGGCGGGTTCCTGCGGTTCGTCGCCGATTGCGTCGAATCACCGGTCACCGCACTTGGCGACCTCTAGAATCCGCCGGCGGTGTCGCGGCCGACGGGCTGTTCCGCAAGCGCGCTTGATCGCCTTGTGCGCGGGCAGGCTGTTCCGGACACACAAAAGGTCGGCGCTCAGCGAGCGCCCACCAGAGGCACGGCCGCCGTGGCGGTTCGCTCACGGACACGAGTACTCCGTGATCCTCCGGGGGGTAAGGGACGACGGTTCTCAAGCGCCCGCGAGCCCCACCACGGCGGCCTTCGACCGCGTCCAAGAGCACTGGATCGGCATCACCGACGGACGCGATGCCAACCACCCTGATCGGACGAGGCCGTGCCCTGCTGTCGCGGTCGCCAGGACTACGACCGCAACGTCTATTCACCTATTACCGACTGGTGCGACTTACCACCAGTCGAAATTGACCTGCGCCGTTGAAGACTGCGCCGGTGTCGGCGTGTCAGCACTGGCCGACGCCACCGCGGCCCCGGTCAGCCCGAAGAACACACCCGCCAGGACGGCCAGCGCTAGCCGACGCACGCGTGGTGTAATCAAATTGACCCCTTTCCCGAGGTATGGGACCACGTCGTCCCAACCAAACTCCCCTACGGGCTCTGGCATACGCCACGCCACCCATAGGATCGGTCGCGCAGAGGCGCAAACACAAACACTCCTGCTGGCAGCTAGCTGCCTGTCACCAACTGCGATGCGGATGGCCACATGACCGAAGAGGGCGAACTCGGCAATCTTGACGTCGAGCTGTACCGAGCGCTGCTGAACGAGCCGGGTAGCACGCTCAGTGACGTCGCCCCCAGCGTCGGCGTGAGCAGCGACGAGCTCGACAAGCCGGCGGCGACACTGCTCGAGGTCGGGTTGGTCACGAGCGAGGACGGCGCGCGCTACACGGCCGTGAACCCGTCCCTCGCCGAGATGGCGAGTCTGGGAGCCGAGGAGCTCGAGCTCAGCGCGCGCCGGGTCGCCGTCGAGGCCCGACGCGCAGCGATCCGGCAGGTCATGCCCGACTGGGCTCGGGCTATCCGCGAGCAGAACGCGCAGCCGAGCGTCGAGGTGGTCACCGATCCGGAGGCGGCACGCAACGTCCTCATGTACTTCGCCGAGCACTGCCAGCAAGAGGTGCTCTCTGTCGCGCCGGGCCGCGGCCCAGCCCGTATCGACCCGCGCACGCGCACCGCCAACCTCTACTCGCTCGGCCGTGGCGTCGCCACTCGGGCGCTGTACCAACACGTCGCACTACGCGACCGCGCCACTCGTGCGTACCTGCGCGAACTCGCCGAGAACGGCGCGCGTATCCGCCTCGCGCCGGCGGTGCCTGGACGAAGCCTCATCATCGATCGCGAAGTCGCGCTGCTACCCACCCCCTCCGGTGATCCCGGGCTCACTCAATTCGCGGTCGTACGGGAACCGCGGGTGGTCACGTGGCTCGTGGCGACGTTCGAGCAGCTTTGGGCGGAGGCATCGCCGCTCGACGAGGTGCTCGACCACCAGCATCCCGAGCCGGAGGTCGACGAGACGCGGCTGGCAATCCTGCGCCTCATGGCCGACGGCGAGAAGGACGAGGCGATCTCCCGCCGCCTGTCGATCTCGGTGCGGACCTGCCGTCGGCACATCGCCGATTACATGGCGCAGGTGGGCGCCACCTCACGGTTCCAGGCCGGCGTGATCGCGTCCCGCAACGGGCACCTCGAAATGCCGCCGCCGGTCGGCTAGGTCTCGAGTCCTACCTCGTCGGGGCCCTTGTCGGGACGCAGGCCGCGCCACGAGGGATGCCGCAAGCGGCCGTCGCCCGTCCACTCGCCGAACGCGACCTCGCCGACCAGATGGGGCGTCACCCACTGTGCATCGCGCGCGTCGGCCCGCGGGACTTCCGGCGAGAAGGGTGAGGTCTTGCGGGCGAGGCGGTGCAGTCGCTCGGCAAGATCGCGCAGCATCGCGTCGGTGAAACCTGTGCCGACCTGCCCGACGTAACGCAGCCCCTCGGCGGTCGGCACGCCGAGCAACAGTGCTCCGACGGTGCCGGCGCGGCGTCCGTTGCCAGGGCTCCACCCGCCGACGACGACCTCTTGGGTGCGGAAGTTCTTGACCTTCACCCAGTCCGGGGAGCGGCGCCCCGGCAGGTAGCGGGAGTTCGACCGCTTGGCCATGACCCCTTCCAGCCCTCCCTGATTGCTGGCCTCGACCGCGTGCGGGCCATCACCGGCGAACGCGGGCGGCGTCTGCCACGAATCGCCGTCCAGCTCGAGGCTGTCGAGCAGTTCCCGACGCTGCGTGTAGGGCAGGTGGAACAGGTCGCGGCCGTCCAGATGTAGCAGGTCGAAGATCAGGTACACGGCGGGGTGACTATCGGCGAGGCGATGCGCCGTTGCGGCCGATGCGACATGCATGCGCTGCTGCAGCCGCTCGAAGCTGGGCCGGCCGGCCTCGTCGAAGCTGACGATCTCCCCGTCGAGCAACGCCTGGGCCGTGCCGAGTTGCTCAGCGAGGCTGTGCAGTTCCGGATAGCTCACCGTGACGTCGATGTCGTTGCGCGACGTCAATCGCACGTGGCCGTCCTGGATGTAGGCGAGCGCCCGTACCCCGTCCCACTTCATCTCGTAGGACCAGTCGGCGTCGTCCTTCGGCAATTCGCCCAGCGTCGCGAGCATCGGCCGGACGTGCTCGGGCAGCCTGGTCAACGGTGGATCGTCACGTCGTAGGTGCCATGCTGCCCGCCTCTGCTGATGAGCGCAGCGCGCTGAGATCCATCCTCCGCTGCGTGCCAGTCTCGCATTTGTTACCGGTACGCCGCACGTGAGCATGATTGGGCATGGGACTGGACAAGGATGGACTGGAACGGTTCGGCGAGGTCGCGGCCTCGCACGTGGGCGATGACGAGGTGCCGGGGCTCGTAGCGCTGGTGGCGTGCGGGGACGACGTGCACGTCGAGGCGCTCGGGACACTCGCGATCGGGGGGCCTCCGGTTGAGCGGACGTCGCTCTTTCGGATCGCGTCCACGACGAAGCCGATCACGGCGGCTGCTGCGCTGGCTCTGGTCCGCGCGGGCCTGCTCAAGCTCGATGAACCGGTGGACCGGCTGCTGCCCGAGCTTGCGAACCGCCGGGTGTTGCGCCGGATGGACGGCCCGCTCGACGACACGCTTCCCGCCGAAGGCCCGGTGACCGTGCGGGGTTTGCTGACGTTCACGTTCGGGTTCGGAATGGCCCTGGAAATGTTCCTGGCGGCAGAGCCGTGGCCGGTCGTCGCGGCGGTGACCGAGGCCGGGCTGGCCACGATCGGCCCGCCGCGGCCAGACACATTCGTCGATCCGGAGACCTGGATCGCCCGGTTCGGTGAGCTTCCCCTGCTGGCGCAGCCCGGTGAGCGGTGGCTGTACAACACCGGCGCGCACGTGCTGAGTGTGCTGTGTGCCCGCGCGGCCGGGACGTCGTACGACCAGGTGTTGCGTACCCGGGTCTTCGAGCCGCTTGGCATGCGCGATACCGCCTTTTACACCGAGGACGTCGCTCGCTTGGCCACGGCCTACCAGCCGACCGCAGAGGGGCTGGTGGTCTGGGACCCGCCGGACGGGCAGTGGAGCCGGCCGCCGGCGTTCCACGACGGGGCTGCCGGGCTGCTCTCGACGGTCGACGACCTGCTTGCGTTCGCGCGGATGCTGATCAGCGGTGGTGATCCCGTGCTGACGACGGACCAGCTGCGCGCGATGAGCCGCGATCACCTGAGCGCCGAACAGCGCGAGTTCGGTGCGGCGTTTCTCGGCGGGCGTGGCTGGGGCCTCGGCACATCGGTCGTACTGGACGGGCCATGGGCAGGCGCGATCGGCTGGGACGGCGGGCTCGGCACATCGTTCCTCGTGCACCCGGCGCGCGACCTTGCCGTGATCGTGCTGACCCAGCGATTGTTTGAGACCGCACAGGCGCCCGCCGTCCATACGGACCTGCAAGCTGCCGCCCTGACCGCAGCCGAGTGACAGTCGAGGCTCGGGCCGCGGTCGGTGTGACGGATGATCAGTCCGCGCCGACCGAGCGAGCCCGACGCCGCCCGGCAGCCGAGAACGCCGGCCCCTCGATCCCCCAGCTGGCGATCCGCCGCGGCCGGATGCGTATCCATGCCGCGTCCCACTCGGCGCCGAATCTCTCGCCACCCTCCGCGTGCAACTCGGCGCGGCCGCGGACCTCCAGCCCGCGCGGAGTCCAGGGGTTCACCCGCTCGAGATCGTCGATGACGAAGGCAACGCGCGAGTCGGCTGTCAGATCGCGCCACTTCTTCGAGCCTCTGACCCGTGCCCGCCGACCTCGATCGCCTCGTCCCCGGGTCCTAGGCGAAATCCGACCGGGACGACGTGCGGCGAGCCGTCGGCGCCGACGGTCGCCAAGCGGCCGAGCGGTTGTCCGCGCAGATACTCGATCTCCTTCTCGGTGAATGTCCCCATCGCTAACCCTGTCTGAGCTGCCGGCAACGAGCGTAGAGGTCTGTTCTGTCGAGGTGGGCTGAGCCGGGCGCGCACCTGTGAGGAGGTTGCCTGTCCTACGTTGTGCACCTACGGTGAGGATTCTCTTACGCATCGCAGGCAGTTGGGGGACTGGCGATGACGAGAACACCGGGCCGTGGCACCGTTCGGGCGGCTCTTCGGCCGGCTGTTATCAGCGTTCTGGCACTAGCCGCCTCAATGATCGCCGCGGTGCTGGGTGCGGCTGGCAGGGTTTGCGGGGGCCTCGCCCGCCTTCTGGTCGCAGTACACCAATCAGCCGACGGGAGATGCCGGTCAGCTGGTGCCTGTGGAGCTTCAGACGGCGACGGCCGGGTCCTGGAACGTGGTCGCCGTCGAGATCAGGGGCGACGATTGAACCGGACCGTGCGGGTCAGTGCGCGCGACCGCTGGGCGCTCCGTCGGCGCGTCAGCTCTGGCCGAGGAGCTTCGCCTTCTGGGCCGCGAATTCCTCATCGGTGAGCAGGCCCTGCTGTTTCAATGCCCCCAGCTTGGTCAGCTGATCGATGGGGTCCGCCGCGGGTGCCGGACTTGGTGCAGCGGGCGCCGGTTCGGGTGCGGATGCCGGTTCGGGTTCTGCCGGAGCGTGCCGCGCCGCCTGGCGGCGGGCCACGTTGCCGGAGACGGCGGTCGCGGTGCCGGCCACGACAGCGGTACGGGCCGCCGTACGGGCCAGCGAACGTCGTCTGAGCATGATCAGTCTCCTTGTCTTGAGCTCAACGCTCGGCGCTCGCCAGCTCGCTGAAAGCTGTCTCGATCAGTTCGCGTGGGATCCGGGCGCCCTCGAGAACGACACCGTCGGCGCGGCGCAGTGCGTCGACGAACGGAGTCGCCCACACGTCCTCCCACACCAGCAACGCCTCCGAATAGTTCGGCTCCAGCAGCGCGGCGGCGTGCTCGATGTCCTCCTTAGAGATCAATCCGCCGACCTCACCATCCACGTCAGCGAACGCCGCCAACTCGTCGAGCTGATCGAATTCAAACGTGGCCACGCTGCCATCCGCATCCTTCAGTATGAAGACCAGATCGAGGATGCGGATGGTGCCCGAATTCACCAGCTTGGCGAGCTCAGGAGCGATCTCTCCCCGGAACCGGTTCCCCGGAAACCCGACAATCATGTATTCAACTGGTCCGATGGCCATCTCCGCCCTCCAGTTTCGTCCGCCACTCACTTCCCGAACACTCATGGCGCTTGTCTCGCACTGAGCGTGGCCGCCTGTGTGCCGCCACCTCCGCGTCGCGGCGGCACACTGGCGGCTGCCGGTGCCTCGCCTAGCTGAGCACCTTCGCCTTCTGCGTCTCGAATTCCTGCTCGGTCAACACCCCCTGATCACGCAGCGCGGCCAGCTTGTTGACCTCCTCGGCGACACTGGTCGAGGTGCCGGCCGCGGACTGGATGTAGCTGCGCGCGGCCTTATCGGCGGCGATAGCCTGCTGCTGATCCCGGCGCGCCATCCCCGACCCGCGGGCGATCACATACACGAGCACGCCCAGGAACGGCAGGATGATCACGAAGATCGACCATCCGGCCTTGGCCCAGCCGCCCATGTCGTCGCTGCGGAAGATGTCTATGAAGATCCGAATCAGCAGGAAAATCCACAGGATCCACAGGAAGAACCACAGCATCGTCCAGAACGCGTTCAGCAGCGGATAATTCTGCGATGCGGCTTGCGGCAACGCGGCACTCATCACGTCAAATCCTCTCGACACGGCCCCCATCGAGCCTTCGGCTGCAAAGCTAGGAGCTTGGACTCCCACCGGCCTCACAACACGCGGGTGAACCGGTCACGAATCGGGAATCGGTGCCCGGCCAGCAGATCCGCATCGTTATGCCGAGCGCTCAGGGCCATAACGCCACCTACGAAGGGCGACAGGCGAGCGTGCCCAAACCGGCCGTTGCCGGCGACGCGACGCTCGCAGTCGTCATGCCTCGCGAATGAGGAACTCGGGAGCGGAAACGTGCAGTCTGGCAACAGACGAACTGCCGTCGATGGAACTGCCGTGGCAACACGCTATGCGATCCGGGTCGCCGGTGAGTTGGACGAGGCAACCGCAGAAGCGTTTGCCGGACTGGACGTCACCCGCGGCGAGGGCGTGACGGCGATCGTCGGGGATTTCGACCAGGCGGCGCTGCACGGTCAGCTCGAACGCATCCGAGCGTTAGGGCTGGAGTTGATCGACGTGCGAAAGGTCCGGCGCCGGGCGTGACCCTCGCGTCGATGACATCCATGGCGGTTGCAGGCGGACGGCGTTCAGAGCCGACGGGTGCGTTCCAGCCAGCGAAGCGCGAAGAAGCCCCAGATCGGGGGGAGGTAGAACGTTGCCAGCCGATACAGCAGCACGGCGGCGAACGCGGCCTCTTCGGGTACGCCGGCGCGCACCAGGCCGTAGGAAAGGCCGCCCTCGACCACCCCGATGCCGCCAGGTATGGGTAGCAGGCCGGAAAGCAGCGACACGCTCACGTTGATGAGCACCAGCTCGGCCAAGCCGACGTGATAGCCGAATCCGCGCACGAACGTCTGCAGTGCAATGGCGAACAGCAGCTCGGTCGCGAGGTTGCCGCCGAACAACAACGTCAGGCGTCGTGGCGAGTGCAGCCCTTGCACGGCGACCCACGCCTCACGTGCCAATCTCCGTATCCAGTCCAGGCAGAACCGCCGCCACTTCGGCACCAGTGCCACGGTGATCACAATGGCGGCCGCGCCGAGGAGCAGTATCAGCACAAGCAGGCCGAGATGACTCGGCGCGCTGCTACCCAAGCTCAGATGAAGTGTCGTAGACGTCAGGATCAGCGTGCCGATGAGAAGCAGCAGCTGCACGACGAACTGGGCGACCCCGTCCAGTGCACCTACGGCGACCGCGGAGCCGGGCGCGAGGCCGTGCCGCTGGAAGAAACGTATGTTGATCGCGACTCGGGCGGCCGTTGCGGGCACCGCGAGCGCTATGTACGACGTGGCCAATTGCAGCGCGTAGACCGGGCCCAAGGGCAGTGGTATCGGTGATGCGCCCATGACCGATAACGCGCTGGTGAGCCGCGGTGTCTGCGCGAGCAGCGCGCCGGCCACGATGAACCACCAGGTGGCGTTCTTGACCTGGTCGGCCAGCTCCTCGAAGTCGAGGCTGCCGAGTCCGGATGCCAGCGCCAGGAAGGCCAGGACGAGCAGCGCCATCTGCAAAGCCGACCAGACGGTGACGCGTCGCAAGCGCTCCAACTCGGGCGTCGCGACGCCAGCCTCATGTGCCGCACGTTGGCGCAGGTTGTCGAGGTCCAGGCCCGCCCCGCTGACCACGCGCCGCTGATCAGCGGTGAGTACCGGCGCCTGCACGTACGGCAATGTGGCGGCGAGTTCGTCCGGCTCGAGCGCGTCATTCGCTGCGGTAACTGCGGCGCCGACACCTACCGCAACGGCCGAGGTCACGAGAAGTTGCGCCTGATCAGTGCGCACCCGTTGAGAGCTCGGCGCCATCAGCCCTCCGCGGAAGTCGACGAATCCGACCCGCTGGCCGTCCACGATCAGGTGAGCGCTGTCGACCTGGCCGTGGGAGATGTGGAGGCTGTGCAACCGCCGCAGCGTCCGCCACGCCTCGGCCACGACAAACTCGTCCCAGCGGTCTGGGGCTTCACCGAGAGGCTCTCCGATGCGTCGCAGCACCAGCAGAACGTCGTTCTGCTCCGTCGCGCACACCATCACGGCGCGATCAGTGAGGATTGAGGCCTGGCCGGCCATCACTGTAAGCAGTGCTTCATGCTCCGCCTGCGGCAGGCGGCCCAGCGGTCCAGGGGATCCGGCTTCCCGATACCACAGCTTGCGCCACGCAGTGGTGAGCAGTTGAGTGTCGTGAGCGTCGCGGCCGTAGACCCGCACGAATAGTGGGTTGCCCCGATCATCCGCCGCCTCAACAGTGAAGACTCCCGCAGCTTGCCGCTCCGCAGCGCGCAACGAGTGCGCGGGAATGCCCAGTCGGGTCAGGGCGGATGCAACATCGTCCAGGTTCGGCCGTCCCACCGACGAGCCGAAGAGCAGGTGCACGACTGCCGCGCTGGCAGCTGCTATCAGCACACCTGCCGCCGCGCCGGTCGGTCTGGCAGTTCCGTGCAGCACCTCGCCCAAGAAGGCCACCACGACACACCAACGACCGATCCAGCGCACCGGGCGAGTCAGGTGCGGCTGGGCGGTAATGGCAACTGCCGCAGGAACGGCGATCCCCAACGGCGGAAAGTACTCGGCACCGGGCGCCGATCGCAGCGAGTCCCAGACGGCCGGCCATGATCCGACGACCACCCGTCCGAACAGCAGCGACCCGCACGTAGCGACCGCTGCCGCCAGCAATACGTCGCACAGCAGCCGCCAGCGACGCCGGATCACGGTTGCAACCAGGACGACAACCGACCATGCCGCCAGCACTGCGATCATCAGGCGCCACAGCCCGTCCAGGCCACTCGGCAGGCTGCCGACAAAGGACGTGAACGATCGTTCGGCGCCTGGCTGTGGATTGGCAACGGCGCCGAGGAACGCCAATCCGGCCAGCGAGCACAGCAGCAAGATCACATCGGTCGCACGCCGCGCGCGCGGCTGGTCGGCCTGCCCGGCCAGCAACCACCCACGACGGGTCGGCGGCCGCCGCACGGGCACCGTCGGCGCGAGATGCTCGGACGACACGCTCACGGTCGAACGGTTGACGGTGGACCGCCCGAGCCCCGTTCAGCCACGCCCAGTAGTCCGGACATGCCGTTCCTCCTCAGGCCGCGGCGTGGGCAGGTGTGGCTTGGGCGCCGAGCACCAACGCAGCGACCCTAATCGCGCGGCACTTGAGCCGGTCTCACCTTCCGTGGGTGAGTCGACGGTCGTCACGCGATGGCCAGCCGACCGCGCGTCACCCGGCAGGTGGCGCAGCGGCGCTTGGGGCTGGCTTCGCTGCGCCACGTCTAAAATACAGCCTGGCTGGTGAATGGTGCCGAGCGCTGACGCTTTCCGCCGAGTGCCGGTCGGGTAGGTAATCGGCTCGCTCGGACACGCCGAGCCGTTCCATAAGCTGGCGCGGCCGGTGCCGCGCCGACTGGACCGCAGGCGGTGTGTAACCGCCGCCTGTCAGTGCGTCAACACATCTGATCGGAGGCCTCGCGGGCGTGCCCCGCACGCGAGCCCGGTCATTAGATCGGCGTGAGGAGCTCGGCATTCCAGCAGCCGCTGAGCGTCTGAGGTCGACGTGACGCCACGCGGCGATCGCCGACTGTCAGGAGCTCACGATCGGCTGCCACAACCTATGGTGTTCGGAGTGACGTCCTGTCCGCGCTGTGTTCGGCCCCTCCCGCCCGGGGCCGCGCGATGCCCGACGTGCGGATATGACCTTCGCGCCGCCGAGCTGCCCGCCGGACAAGCAGCAGGCAACCAGGTCGCCGACGAGCAGCCGGCGACTCGGCCGCCACCCGTTGGCGGGCCTACGGCGGGCACGCCGTGGGACCCGACAGTGTGGACACCGCCCGCGCAGGACGAGGGCGCCAGCCTGATCCCGGGGCTAACCGAGGGACCGCCCCGGGGCACGATGACCGGGCTTTCGAACAAGCCGGGACGCTATTGGTGGGGCGTCGGGGCGGCCGCCCTGGCCGGAGTCGCGGTGCTCGTGGTCATCGGCGTTCTCGCCGCCACCCGTATCGGTCATCGCGCCACGGGCGACCAGGCGCCAGTTACACCAGCCGTGCTCGCCCCGACCGGCGGCATCAGCACGTCAAACTCAGCGTCCGCATCTGCATCCGCATCTGCATCCGCATCGGGATCCGGATCGACGCGGCCGGCCGGCCGCCAGCCTGGGGTGGCGCAGGCGTCGGTGATCGCCGGCTACCTGACACAGAGCGGGCAGGCGCGGCAAGGGATCGGCGCCGCGATCAGCGCGATCAGCCGCTGCACTAACATCCCCTCGGCAGTGACCACGCTGGAGAATGCCGCCGACGTCCGCACCCGCATTCTTGCGGGGCTTGCGAGCGCCGACGTCAGCGCGCTGCCCAACGGCGCCGCCGCCGTGGCTGATCTGAGCCGGGCGATGCAGGCCTCTGCCGACGCTGACCGGCATTACGCGGCCTGGGGCCAAACCATTGCCGGCTGCCGCGCGCAAGCACCCCACAACGCCGAATTCGTCGCCGCGCAACAGGCCGACATCATGGCTACAGCCGCAAAACAACGCTTCGCCGACGAGTGGAACCCGATCGCCGCGAGGTACGGGCTTGCCCAACAGAGCGCGAACACCATCTAGTCAGCGTCATCGTCGTTGCGAACCGGGCCTGCGTTCCCGCCGCTGCCAGCCCGTGCGCACCAGCAGCAGTGCACCGCTTCCGACGAGCAGGATCGCCGCGGCCAGCAGCTGTGCTACCGGCACTCCGGTGAGAGGCAGCGGCGACTGCGTGGCGGCCCAGGCGGCGCGCGGATGACCGGCGGCGCTGGCGGTGCGGTCGGCGATCCGGCGCCGCGCAGGCCGTGTCGGTGCTGTGCTGGGAGCCGACGGTCGCGGTCGCCGAGTTGAGGAAGCCGGTCCTGTTCTCGCCCGGCTGCAATGTGCAGTCGCGCGGTCCCGCCGTAGCCGTCGCGGCCACAGTCGCGGTCACCGTTACGTGGTAGACGTCAGCGGCGGACCGACCGAGCCAGGTGAGGCCGACAACCCGCGTGTGTTTGATGCCGTGCCAGGCAGGATCGGTCGGATGCGGGCCCGCCACAGCCTTGCCCCCGAACTTCAGCCGGCATGCCGGGCACCCCTGTCACCCCGGCTAGATCAGCCTGCGCCGCGCCTGCCACATGCACCACCTCGGCATCGGCGCCACCCACACCGGCAAACACGTCTTGGCTATCACCGACGACACCACCGTCACCGTCATCGAACTCGACACCGGCGCGATCCTCTCCAGCCACGCGATCGAGCCCAACAAACCTGCTGGCGCAACCAACAACGCAGCCCCGGCCGATGGCCCACGCTCCGCTGAGTAACCCATGTCACGACTCAGCCGTCGCCTATGACGCGACTCATCACAGCGCGGAGGGCGTGGTGGTGCGGAGGGCGTGGGATTCGAACCCACGAGGACGCTTCCGCGCCCTAGCGGTTTTCAAGCCCTCGACTCGCGTCCGTAACCGTTCCTGCGCGCATCTCTAGTCCCGTTTTGTGTCTGCTCTCGTTGCCGGGCGTCTGCTACAGCCCGGCCGCGTTGCTGTCAGAACTGATGTCACCTCGCCTGCCTTCGAGATAGGCCGGCTGCCCAGCCACGGCCAACTCGGTCACAGAGCGTGCCATTGCACGGCGCTCGGCAGCTCCGGATCCGCCGATATGGACGGCTCGAGTGCGGTTCTCGAGCACGATCAAGCCACGTATATGGAGACGTGTGGACGCTCGTAGCCGCACCCAGTAGGGGAACGGCACGGTGAGGAAGAGCACCTGATGATCGCTCGGATCTGGCGCGGCGCCGTGGCACAGGTCCGATTCGGCCGAGGCTGGGCAGCCTGCGCGCCCAGTGTCCGTTGGGGTTTCTTGCGGGCACCCGCCACGAAGGGTGCGTCAGACGAGACGCTGAAGGTCATTCGGCGCTGGTTCCGCGTGTGGGTGCCGGCCGAGGCCCGCGGAACGTTCGCTCGCGTTCGACAGGTTTCCCCGACCTGCCCGCTTGTTTATCGCTGCTCCACGTCGCGTCCTCGCTAGCGCATCTGCGTTGCCATTGCGGTGAAGACTCGTGTGGGGTGGTTGGTGGACGCGCGAAGGATCAGTATGCGACGCCGACCGCCTGCCTGATAGTTGCCGGATCGTCGAGGACGGCGAGCATCGCGTGGGCGGTGTCGGCGCGGGAGATCGCGTAGCCCCGCGGCACATTCGCGCCCACGATTGTGCGGTACTTGCCGGTGAGCGCCTTGTTGTTGAGCTTGGGCGGCCGCACGACCGTCCACTCGCTGGTGCTTTGCCGGATCTCCTCCTCCATCGCGGCCAGATCGACGTAGACGTCGCGCGCGATGGCACCGATCAGTGGCAGCACAATCCGGCGGTTGAGGAAGCTCTCGCCCTCCGGGACCGGGCCCACCGGTACCGCGCTGATCGCCACGAAGCGTCGTACGCCGCTCCCCTCCATGGCGCGCAGAATTGCCCGCGTGCTGATCGTCGCGACAGGGCCGTCTTTGCGCCCATGCGGGCCGACGCCTGAGATCACGGCGTCACTGGCTTCCAGCGCGGGGCGCAGCAGCTCGGGGTCGGACAGGCCGGGCACCGTGGCCACCTCGCGCGCGGGATGACTCAGGTCGAATTGGGCCGGATTCCGGACCACTGCCGTCACGGTGTGCCCGGCGTCTAGCGCCTGTCGCACGATGTGCCCGCCGACACCGCCCGTCGCTCCGAAAACTGTCAACTTCATGTTGTGGTCTCCCTTTCTCGGGTTGCCCCGGTCCGCGGCGTGTCCGCGGGAAGCGTCTGGTGATACATTTTCTACGTCGACCAGACGATATGGAGATCGTATCATATGACTTCCGTACCACCTGTGAAAGTGGACTCAACGCGACGTCGGCGTCGCAGGCAGACGAGCGTTGCGATCAAGGAGTCACTGCGCGAGCTGAGCATCCAGCTATCCCTGCTCAACCATCACGTCGGCGCCCGTCTTGATCTCAAAGACGTCGACCTAGATTGCCTCGAGCTCATCACGCGTCACGGCCCGCTCAGCCCGAGCGCCCTAGCCCGGCGTGCCGGGCTGCACCCGGCCACCTTGACCGGCATCCTCGACCGGCTCGAACGCGCCGGTTGGGTGGCCCGCGAGCGTGACCCGTCCGATCGCCGTGCCGTCGTCCTGCGGTCCCTGCGCGACCGGAACGCGGAACTGCTGCGCCTGTATTCGGGGATGAACAGCTCAATGGACCAGATCTGCGCTGAGTATGACGACACCGAACTCGAACTGCTCGCCGACTTTCTCCGCCGCACTGCCGAGGCCGGACGCAACGCGGCCGAGGAGCTAGTTGCCGACCAGCCAAGCAACGAAACCTGACCGCGGTCGACACTCAACGCGCGACTGCACTGGCCCACCCCGCGGGACGCCTCCGAGCCGATCGTCGAACGCCGACGTGACGATCCTCGTCCACGGGGAGCCCGTCACCGAAGACACCCCGGGGGTGCGCCACGGCCGCGTTCGCCGAGTCGGAGAAGATGGCTACGACTCGATAAAGCTGATCGGGCGAGTTCGGCTGCTGATCGAGCCGTGGTGGCCGGAAATGCTGACCTTGTGCCTGTCACTGCTGTCTGGCCTGTCAGCGGACCACCGGCGTTCGTGGACAGCTTCGTGGGCAGAGTGTCCACAGTGGACAGTCGGATGTCCTGCTCAGGCTCTGCCGGTTGCCACGTCGAGCCCGGGAGGATCGCCCTGGGAGCCAATCGGGGAGCACTGTCAGGCGCGCTGGCCAGAGGTCGCATTGCCCGATGTCGCCTACAACCGGATCCGCCACAGCACTAACGCGATGCCGCTGGGTCTGCCAGGCTCTGGTCGTATCGCGACGCGGGAAGGTGGCCGGTCATGGGCGAGGACGTCGACAGCCGGAACTTCACGCGACTGGA
>DASXSF010000001.1:0-11133 GCA_036506155.1 Jatrophihabitantaceae bacterium | reverse complement strand
TCGACCATGAAGCGATCATTACCGAGACGTTGCAGCCGCCGCCGAAGAGGCTGGGGGTGACGCACTGGTCGAGCCGGCTGCTGGGGAAGCGGCTGGGCGTGGACGCCACAACGGTCGCGCGGGCGTGGCGGGCCTACGGGGGTGCAGGTGATGGTCGAGGTGCGTCAGCTCGGTGGTGCGTACGCCCGCGAGGGGCAGCACCCCAGCGCCTTCGCCCACCGGGCGGCCGGATACAGCGTGCTCGTCGTCGGCATGGCGCCGGATCCGCAGGTCGTACCGCACGTGCACGAGCTGTTTACGGCACTGGCCGACTGGGAGACGGGTGGCATCTGGCCGAACTTCGGGCCGCCGCACGACGAGGCGACGGCCCAGCGTGCGTACGACGGGGCAACGCTCGCCCGGCTTGCCGAGGTGGCCGAGCGTTATGACCCGGACCGTGTCCTCGCCGCCGGCGCCTTCGCCCGCCGCGCAGTGGAAGAGCGCGCGGCCTGACACGTCTTCAGCTGGTTGTCCGTGCGCCGCTGTGTCAGTCCGCGGCGGCGCACGGCAGGCCTTACAGCCGGCGTGAGTCCATCGCGTCAATCGAGGTTCTGCGTCCGGGCCAGCGCGAGCGTGCAACGCTCAATCAGCCAGGCCGCCCACCGAACTGCCAGTTGTGGACCTCGATGTCGGCATACCGGTCCGAGGTCAGCAGAGCGCGTGCCGTGTCCGGACCGGCCGCTCGGACCAGGACAGCCGTCCCCAGCCATGTGGTTCCGTTGTCGGACAACAGCGGCCCGTATGCAATCAGTCCGTCGCGGTCGGGCGGCATGGTGACGTCGGCGGCCGGTCCGGAGCTGAGGCCCAGCACGAGAAACCGGCTCCCACCGGTGCGGCCACCGGGAAACTCCCACATGGTCCGGCCAAGGGTGTTGCGCCACCGGCGCAGCAGCACGTCGCGGTAGACGCCGGCCTGGTAGTTCGGCTCGTCGAAGGCGAACGCGCGAGCGGCGGCAGCGTTGGGGAGGTCCACAATGTGCACACTGCCGGTAGGTGTGTCGCCGTCGTCGGCGAGGGTCGGGCCGCGGGCGATCATCGCCGCGGCGTACCGGTCCATGTAGGACCAGTGCTGTTCGAGCAGTTCATTGCGCAGCACCGCGGAGCCGCGCCGATCGCGGTGATAGCAGAAGAAGTCCATGCGCCGCAGTCTTCACTGTGACGAGCTGACGTCTGCCCTACCAACGGACCTTGACATACGGCTAATCGCTACACGAGGACTCGTGTCAGCTGGCGCGCACGCCGTCACCTGAACGACGCGACGAAACGATGCCCTCGGTGGGAGGATTCCCGACTGGTAGGCGTCTGAGGAGGTCGATCATGAATGGTTGCCGAGTCCGGGCCGCTGCGGTCTCGGGTGTGACGCTGGGTGCACTCGCAGTCGTCCCGGCTACCGCCGTTGCAGGTCCCGCCGCACCGCCGAACTGCTCCTCAGGCGCGCACACGCTCTCAAGCTACGGCGACCACGTGTATCCCGAGACCGGGAACGGGGGGTACACCAGCCTGCACACCGACATCTACATGATCTACGACGCGCCGAGCAACCGGTTCCTGCCCGGCAACCACGTCGTGTTGATGATGCGCGCGACACAGTGCCTGACTGATTTCAGTCTCGACTTCGAACGGACCAGCGTCGACCCGGTGAACGGCCCGGACATGACGCTCGGCGACGTCAGCGTCAACGGCCGCTCGGCGACGACGAGGTTCGTGCAGCCTACCTACCCCGGCGACCCGAACGGGCAAGACGACCCGAACCCGCTTGCGCACGCGGCATCCCAGGTCAACCCGGTCGGCGGTCCACACAAGAACCCGTTCCCGCCGGCGTGCACGCCGGAGGTCACCGGCGGTGTGAACGCGCGGAACGGCGACCCGTGCCCGGCGAACAAGCTCGTGATCACGCCCTCGTCGCATATCGCCGCCGGCACGACGTTCACCGTCACCGTCTTCTACACCGGACGCCCCGGCGTGCATACCGACGGCGACGGCACCACCGAGGGTTGGTTCCGCAACGACACCCCGCCCGGTGACGGTGGGTTCGTGACCACCGAGCCGGTGGCCACCGAGGATTGGATGCCGCTCAACGACCATCCGACGGCGAAGCCGACCTACGACTTCTACGACACGGTCAACGCGGGCCGGACGGCCGTCGCCAACGGAATCTTGGTGTCAACTGTGGACAACCCGGCGAGCGTGCAGTTCCCGGGCGGGTCGACGACCTTCCACTGGCACTCGCCCGCTCCGGTCGCGTCTTATCTCGTCGAGAACAGCGTCGGCGCGTACGACCTGACCTTCCGCGACGCCGGCGACGGCATCCGCTACTACGAGGCGCAGGCCAGCGCTATCGATCCGGCGCAGAAACAGGCCAACCTCGCGATCATGAACCAGCAGCAGGACATCACCGACTTCCAAGCCCGCTTCAACGGAGCGTTCCCGTTCACCTCGGACGGCGTCCTCGTCGGCATCCCCGTAGCCGGGTTCGAGGAAGAGATGCAAACGATGATCACCTTCCAGGGCGGCCGGATCGACCTCGACACGTTCAACCACGAGAACATGCACCAGTGGTGGGGCGACAGTGTCACCGAAGCCAACTACAACCTGACCTTCTTCAAGGAAGGTATGGCCACCTTCGGCGAGTACCTGTTCGCCGCCCGCAACGCGGCGACCGCAGCCGGCGGCCTCGACACTCCGGCCGGTGATGCGGCGTTCGACGCCAGCCTGGTCAATCAGTTCAACGCCAATTACGCGAACAAGCAGCTCTGGACGGGTGCGCCGTCCGACCCGACGCCGGCCACGCTGTTCTCGGGCCGCTTCACCTACACCCGGCCCGGGACGGCGTACATCGCGCTGCGGCAGATCCTCGGCAAGTCGAGCTTCACCAGGGCGCTGCAGCAGATCCAGCGCGACTACCGCTTCTCGAGCATCACCGAGAATCAACTCGAGACCGAGTTCCACGCGTTCATGCCGAACCACAGCGCCGCGTGCAGCGCCCGGCTCGACGAGTTCTTCACCCAGTGGTTCGACACCGCCTACCCGCCCGGCGGCGGCGCGAACCGGCCGCAGCTGACCGGCCCCGGTCTCGACGGGCCGGGCTTTTACAACGCCGACGGCACCTGTGGCTGACAAACGCGAATGACGGCGCTCGCCCTGGTCGCTGTCCCGGCGGTCAGGATTGAGTCAGGACGGGGACGGAGTCGTGGCGGGAGGATATTTCGCGGCGGATCGCGACGTCGGTGATGGCGTCCGGCGACAACGCACCGAGTTCGAAGAACATGCCCTCGAGCCGCCGGGAACCATCAGCGTCAGGAGGCGTCCGCCGCCCTCCCCCGCGCAGATCGTGTGTGCGGTATTGCGGGGTACCAGCACGTAGGTGCCGGGGGTCGCCGCGATCGCTTCGTCGGCAACAGTCAACGTGAACGACCCGTCGAGGATGAAGAAGGATTCCTCGAACGAGCGGTGCAGGTGCGGCACTGTCCAAGCGCCGGCCCCGCCGGAGAATTCCGCCAGCGTGAACGAATCGCTGGGCTCCTCGTCGACGGCAAGGACACGCATCGTTACGTCGCCGAATCCCGGACGGAACGACGACGGTTCGATTCGACATCACGGGTGCGAGCAGCCACTACTGGATGCTGCTGCGCAGACCTCAGTCCGAGTTGTGCACCCGCAGCAACGGCTTCCTCGAGGACCTGGTCTGCGCGGCATCAGCCGCGACCCTCGTCGATCGCATCTACGCCGAATCACGTACGCACAGGCGATGCGCTCCGCCGATCTCGAACTTCGCGGACCGATCGAACTTGCGAAACGATTCGGCACCTGGTTCAGAACGAGCCCGTTCGCCGAGTTTCTGTCCGACGGACCAATCGGATCGAATGATTCGAAATAGCCGCGGCAGCCAGGAAACGAACGATCACCGACGCGCTGATTTCGGACGGAAAAAAATCGATAGTTCAAAATTCCGCCACCCCGACCAATTGCGCGACACGATCAATCTCTCGGGGAACGGCGGCGCCCTGACCGCGAGACGTCGTACCGACCTTGGCTGTGACCGGGCTATCCCGCGAGGTAGAGCAGCACGGCTCGGACTCGACGGTGGACTTCGGGTTCCTCGGTCAATCCCAGCTTGGCGAAGATCGAGTTGATATGTCGCTCCACAGCGCGGACGGTCACCTGGAGCCGACTCGCGATCGTGGCGTTGTTCGCGCCGGTGGCCATCTCGGCGAGTACTTCCCGTTCGCGGCCGGTCAGGTGGCGCAACGGGCTGCTGTCCGGACGGCTGCGCGCCGCCAGCATCGCCTCGACGATCTGCGGATCGACCACCGATCCACCCGAAGCAACCGCACGGACTGCATCAGCCAGCTGACCAGGTTGCGCGACCCGCTCCTTGAGCAGGTACGCCCGTCCCGCGACGCCGTCCTGCAGCAACGCGACGGCATGACTCGGCTCGTCGTACTGGCTCAGCACCACCACCCCGGTCGTCGGATGGCTGCGCCGAATGTGGATCGCGGCGCGGATGCCTTCGTCGGTATTTGTCGGCGGCATGCAGATATCGGTGACCACGACGTCCGGAGCCAGGTCCGCGACCGCCGCCAGCAACTCGTCGTGATCGGCCGCCAGAGCGACGACCGTGATGTCGCTTTGGTCGTTGAGAAGTGCCCGAACGCCCTCACGGACAAGCAAATTGTCGTCCGCGATCACCGCTCGGAGGCTCACGAATTCGTACCATACGCGGGAGGGCGGTTGACGATCGGCGAGGACGTGAACGGTCAAGCGCATCACCTGCCACCGCGTGGGGCAGCAGATTCGGTCCGGGTGATCGACCCCGGGCTGCTGCTCCGGCTCGAGCACCAGGTCGCCGACATCCTGGCCGGTCAAGAAGCTGAGGACGTCATATTCGTCGAACTGCTCCAGGGCATCGGCACCGCGCTGCGCTGGCCGGTCGGTGCGGTCTGGCAGGCACGCGCGTCGTCGGAACTGCATTGCGCCGCCAGTTGGAGCGCGCCGGAGTTCGACGGCGCCCCGTTCGTTGCGGAGAGTCGCTCCGCCGTCCTGGCCTCCGGGGTGGGACTGCCGGGGCGAGTCTGGCGTACGGGCCAACCCGCCTGGATTGCCGATGTTGCCGACGACGAGAACTTTCCTCGGGCAGCCGCCGCGGCCCGTGCCGGACTGCACGCTGCGTTCTGTTTCCCGCTGCGCAGCGGCGACGGCGTCGAAGGCCTGGCGGAGTTCTACTCGCCGCACCGGATGGATCCGTCGCGCGAACTGCTGGCGACGATGGCAAGCCTCGGCTCGCGGATCGGCGATGCCCTGCGGCGGCGACGTGTCGAGCACGCGGTGCGGCTGAGTGAGGCTCGGCTGCGTGCCGTTCTCGCCGCGGCCCTCGACGCAGTCGTCATCGCCGACGCGGGCGGAGTCGTGCTCGAATTCAACCCGGCCGCCTGCGCAACTTTCGGCTACCCGCGCGACCAGGCGGTGGGCCGCCAACTGGCGGAGCTGATCATCCCGCCAGACCTGCGCGAGCGGCACCGGCAAGGACTCGCTCACTACCTGCACACCGAGAAGCCCAGCATGCTCGATCGCCGGATCGAGATCAGCGGCATGCGTGCCGATGGGTCGGTGTTTCCGGTCGAACTGACCATCACCCGGATTGCGGTCGCAGGCAGCCCGGTGTTCGCCGGCTACGTGCGCGACCTGTCCGAGAGGCATCGCGCACAGGAGGAATTGCGTGCATCGCGGCACCGCCTCGCGGAGGCTGCGATGGCCGAACGTCAGCGACTCGAACACGACCTGCACGACGGCGCGCAGCAGCGTCTGATCGCGCTCGGTGCGGCGCTCAACCGCGCGCGCACGGCCCTCCCGAACGAGCCGGCGCGAGCGGCGGAGATCCTGGACGGCGCTCTCGCCTCATTGGACGAAGCCGCCATCGAACTGCGCAACCTCGCCCGCGGTATTCATCCCAGCAGCCTGACCCGGCACGGGCTCGCCGCCGCGCTTGCCGACATCGCACGCCGGTCACCGGTCGAGCTGAGTATGGGCACGCTGCCGACCAGCCGTTTCCCCGCATCAGTCGAAGCCACGGCCTACTTCGTGGTCAGCGAAGCGCTCACGAACGTCGCCCGGCACGCCGGCACCAACCGGGCCCGAGTCACGCTGACGATCACGGATCTTGTTACGGGCGAACCCGCACTCGAGGTCGTGGTCGCCGACGACGGCGCCGGCGGCGCGTCGGTGACGAATGGAACCGGCCTGCAGGGCTTGGCCGATCGGGTGGCGTTCCTGGACGGCGCATTCGACGTCGTCAGTCCCGAAGGAGGGGGCACGCGCGTTCGCGCGCGGATCCCGCTGGGGTAGACGGCTGTGGTGCCCACACCACCATGCCGTGGATGGCGCCACCTCCGCTGAAAGTGGTGCCTGTGACGGTGTGCCGCGGGCCCCTGCACAGCCAATCTGATGTAGACGCGGCGCCGCCGCGCCAAATCCCGACATACGTTCCTGGTAGGAGCCCACCCATGCTGTCACCGGCGTCGTTGGCGATCGTGCGCGAGACTCTGCCCGCGGTAGGCGCCGCGGTCCCGGAAATCACCACCGTCTTCTACGGCAAGCTGTTCGCCGATCATCCCGACCTGCTGTCCGACCTGTTCAACCGCGGTAACCAGGCCAACGGGACGCAGCAGCAGGCACTTGCCGGTTCGATCGCGAGATTCGCAACCATGGTCGTGAACAACCCCGGGCAAGATCCCGGACCGCTGCTCGCGCGCGTTGCACACAAGCACGCCTCGCTCGGCATAACCCCCGGCCAGTACGAGATCGTCCACAGCTACCTGTTCGCCGCCATCGCCGATGTCCTCGGCCCTGCGGTCACGCCTGAAGTCGCGGCCGCATCTGACGACCTTTCAGCCTACGTATGCGGCCCGGTGCCGTTCATCGAGTCGATCCGACAGCAGCTGATCGATCGTGGCGTGCCCGCCACGCGGATCCAGTACGAGCTCTTCGGTCCCGATCTTGCCGCCTGACCCCTTTCTCGCAACCTATGCACACGAGGAATTCCCATGTCTGAAGTTCGTTCCCGTCGACGCGCGCGACAGTCGTACAGCCTCATCTCACCCATCCGGACCGTCGCGCGCGGCCTGCGCAGCTTCATGTCCGACGTGCGTGACGGCTGGCGGGATCCGGCGATCGCGCCGGCCAGCCCGACCCTGCGCGGCTACCCGATCAGCCGTTCGTAGCCCGAGATCGATTACGAGGGATCCACAATGACGGTAACCATCACATCCGCCGAGCCGGGGCTGGCCGATCTCATCGCGGGCATACGTAGCACGATCCGCACCGGCAATGGCCCAGAGCTGATCGTGCGTGCCGTCGCGAACCAGCTGCGGCGCCACCTGCCCGGCCCGGAGATCCTCACCGCTGAACAGCGGATGGGCGACCCGCGTCACTACCTCGCCCACACCCTGCACGTCGAGCCCGACGGATCGTTCTCCGTCGTAGCGCTGGTCTGGCGTCCCGGCCAGCGCACTCGGATCCACGACCACATCAGCTGGTGCGTCTTCGGTGTCATCCAAGGCATCGAACACGAGGAACTGTTCGACCAGAACCTCAATCCTCTGGGCACGAATGACAACTATCCCGGCGACGTTAGCGGCTTCGCACCGCCAGGAGACATCCATCGGGTTCGCAACGTCGGCGAGACGACCGCCGTCTCCCTGCACGTTTACGGCGCCGACCTTTCCCGCGTCGGCTCTAGTGTGCGCCGCTACTACGACTAAGGGCCCGCATCGTGTCCGTCGGCATCGTTGTCCCGTCCGAGCGGGACGCCTCGCTCACCGTCCGAAGCGCCGGGCCCGCAGACCACCCGGCGATCCGCCACGTGGTCGCCGCGGCCTACCGGCAGTACAGGCGCGAGCTCGCGGCCGAGACCTATTCGCGCTACGTCGCCGACCTGCTCGACCTGGACCGGCACGCTTACCACGGGCATCTGTTTGTCGCGGAGGTGCGCGGGCGAGTCATCGGATCCGGTGCCTTCTATCCGGACAGCTCCGTCCACGGCCTCGGCTGGCCAATCGGCTGGGCCGGCGGCCGCGCCCTCGCGGTGCACCCAGCCGCTCGCGGTGCGGGCGTCGCGAGGGCGTTACTCACCACTTGCGAGCACATTGCACGCAAAGACGGGGCGCCCGTGTTCGCATTCCATGCCGGCAGCTTCATGACCGGGGCGATCGCCTTGTACGAGAAGTTCGGCTATCGCCGGGCGCCCGAGTTCGATGTCGATCTGAATGCTCACTACGGAATCGTGGATGCACCGCCAGCCACCGCTCTCGCATATCTCCGGTACTTGAGCACGGCGGCTGCTCGGCGTGGCCACAGCCGATGCACCCACCACGGAGACCACGCGCCGCAGCGTCCGACGCTGCCGTCGTCCCCAGCCGTACGGTCCCTGCGGCCGACGCTTCGCCACTAGCTCGGTAACGTGAAGCGCGCCGGAACCGTGTAACGCAGACGACACACTTCCGCTGATCACGGCCAAAAGTCAAAAGATAGTCGCAGTTTTGGGCCAGCTTTCTTCTCGAACTCGACGGGTCTCCGCTGGTAGCGTGCGCGGGGTGAGGCCCGGTTATCGGCGCGGAAGGCGGCCCGCTGCCTCCGGCGGTCGCAGAGCAGATCGAGAGCATGCGCGGACGCGGCGAGCCGCTGCCACCCGACGTGCGCACACGCATGGAAGCAGCTTTCAACACCGACCTGAGTCAGGTGCGGGTGCACGCCGACCCGCAGGCCGCGGCACTGAGCAACACCATGGCCGCGGTCGCGTTCACGAGGGGAAGCGACATCTTCTTCGCCGTCGGCGAGTACGCGCCCGACACCCCGCGGGGCGAGCGGACGCTCGCCCACGAACTTGCGCACATTCAGCAGCAGGCCGGGGTCCCGCGCGTCCACCGGCTCTGGAATCTCAAGGCGACCAGCGTGCCATGGCACAAGGGCCACAGCACACGCACGCTGAAATCACGCAACGTCTGGTTCATCAAGGACGATGCGAACGACGAGATCGTCGTCAAGATCGAGAACCAGCCGATCGGGCTCGGTGACATTGTCGGCTCCGCTGCAGAAGAAGATCACGAACATCAAGTCGGTCGAGCAACGCAAGTTGGGCCCATCAGATCGCGGTCAGCTGCAAGCGCTGATCGAGGAGTCGACGGCCGTGCAAGAGCCGAGCTGGGTCGCGCGCGGCCGTGAAATGAACGACCTGAGCAACGGAAACGCCGCAACCGCTGCCGAGTTCGCGCAGATCGCCGAAGACGACGCGGTGAGCCAACTGCAAAGCAATGCCCGTCAACGTCATGGCCATGACGCTCGCCAGCGGTATGAAGGCCGAGGACTGGGCGGCCCAAGCGCGCGGCGGGACGGCCGGTGACACCCAGCTGCGCGCGGTGCTCGAGGCGCCGGGTCACTGCCGGGTGCTCGGCCAGATGACCGCAGTCGACCTCTTGCTCGACAATGACGACCGGGCGTACGCGGGGAATCTCGGCAACTGGTTCTACACCGATCAGGACCCGGATCTCAGAAGCGCCATGACGCTCATCGACCAGGTCGCACCGGGCATGGCGACCTTCGTTGCCACCCGGGACTGGAACAACAAGGACAACATGCGGTCCTCGAACCTCAACCAGACCGCGGCTTACACCATCCGCCAGATCGAGGGCGGCATGAAGCGAGCCGGCGACGTCGGGGTCACGGCCTGGCTCGACAGCCCGGTCGACGGTAAGACTCGTCGGGAAGGTTCACCGCCGAGTTCGAGGTGGGACTGCGGCTGGCTCGACTGCGGATCATCGACATTTTCACTGCTACTCGATACGACCTGTTCAGCAAGAAGGAACGCGCGACCAAGAAGCAGATCACCGCATCGGTGTCGGCGCCGCCGTTCGAGGTCGCATTCGTACCGAACCCGCGGGATGCGAACGTGTTCCAGAGGATGTCCTGGTTGGCGCCGCCGAACCGGATCTGGTCCGCCGCGAGTAGTGCGTTGCGCGCATCCAGCATGCTCATGTTGCCGTTGGCGAGCAGGAGCCACGCGTCGTATACGAGCTGTATCCAGCGCCGGTTGCCCGGGCACTGGGTGACCGGCGTAAGCCCGTCGGCGCAGCTGCGCTGCAGTGCCGGCGTGCCCGCCCCGTATCGGTCGATGAACGCCTGGCGGATCTGCCAGTTCACGGCGTTCCAGATCTCGCCGTCCGCGTGCACCTCGGGCCCGGTGACGTCATAGCCGAGGTCGGAGTAGTTGAGCGGGTTGGCGTTCAGCGGGTAGTTGCGGATTCCCGCCCCCTTGTCGCCCGTGACGTACGCGCCCACCGCGGTTGGGTTCTCGCCGTCGACCGGGATGTACCCGTTCTCGCTCAGATACTCGAGCGCGTCGAGGTCGGACCAGCTCTCTCCCATCGAGCCGCCCTGGAATCCGCTTATCCCTTGGTTGGGGCCGGCCACCATGCGGTTGGAGATCAAGTGCGTGTACTCGTGCCCGATCACGCTCATGTCGAAGTCGCCGTCGACGCACGGCGCGTAGAAGCTGCCCGCGATCGGCTGCCAGAGGAACATATTCGAGGTCGGCGACGTGCCGTCCGGCGGCGAGTTCTGGTTCGCGTCGTCGCGGGACTGGAATAGCGGCGGACCTCCGACGATGCCGCCCTTTTGTGCGTTCCCGTGCTCGGGGTCGTTGCCGGTTCCGCCGTTGCCGAAGTCGCTCACCTGCGCGTTGAACGCAGTCTCGGTGAAGCCGAGCTTGTAGGCGAAGTCGTGCATCCGGTTGTGCATGGCGAACAGGTTGGCGTCCGCCGCGTCGATGTCGTTCCGCGTCGGCGAGGTGAACGCATTCGGGTCGCAGCCGGACGTCTGCCACTGGTTGGTCCACGCGTAGGTGTAGTCGCGGGTGGGCGACGGCGTGGACGTGTTCATGCCCTGGTGACTGCCCTGGTTGGCGTTCTTACCGGACACCTTGTGGGTGCCGACAACTCAGTACTGGGTGGGCCGCCAGCGACCGGGAACCAGCGTCCCGGCCGGATGGCTCGCGGCGTTTGTACTAGCTCGCGACGAATAGAGCAAGTGTGAGGCCTGAGAGCA